>CAYZJR010000004.1:1493-110640 GCA_964478655.1 uncultured Candidatus Obscuribacterales bacterium | reverse complement strand
TTTTTGCGCACTACTAGACCTCAGATCACCTGCCAGGGATCACGGATCATGGATCATGGATCGCGGATCATGGATCGCGGATCGCGGATCGCGGATCATGGATCATGGATCGCGGATCATGGATCACGCGTCATGCGTTGCGTGTGCTTTGCTGCGGGTTCGTGGATTGGTTTCTCGAACTAACTTCGAGTCCAGTGATTGAACTACAGCTTTACCGTGCGCATCGGGATCAGACTTCAACGCAAGAATTGCAGGTGCTAGAATCTGCTGCGCTAACTGATGACAAGCACCGTTGCTTTCTTCGTCAAGGCTCGTCACAACAGGCGTTTGCTTTCCATTCGAAAGCCTGTGAATTGCGGGTAGAGAAGCGATGACTCCTAGTTTTGAATCAGCGGGATGAAACGCAACAATAGGTGCCACGCCAGAACACTGTTTCATGAGATGGCGAGTGAATTCGAAGCGGAGATACTCTGAAGCAGGCTTTGTTAGGAGTTCTTCGAGTACTTGCAAGTTTGTCTGATTTAGTTGAAGCGCTTTTGCTAAGTGATGTCGATTGTTGAAATCCAGAAGAAGTATTCGCTCATTGAGTGAGCTCTGATTGCCTGGAAAATCCAAGTTTATTGACTGTGCAAGCAGTGAAGTGACTAGGTTCTGAGCAAAGTCGCGGGTGGTCGGATTGGCGATCGAGGAAGTACGTTCTTCTTCGATTTGCAACCACGAAGCAATTGCTTTCGCGTCACTTGAAGATACTCCGTTTGACTTCGTGAGCGCTGCAAGCACAGTGTCGTCGATTCGGCTCTCCAACGACTGCAAGGTATTCTCGATAGATGTTAGCCTTGAACTGAATTGATGGAAGATCTCCTCGGGGCTTAAGCCATAGATCGCTTGCTGAACCAAATCCGGTGCGTCGAGAAAAGGGAAACAGGAGAAACTCGAAAGCATTTCTTTATGTGCAACGCACTCTTGACCGGCTTCTTGTAAGATGTTCCTTTCCACTTTGGAAAAATTTAGGACAGGAAGACGTTTGAGATCTCCGACTTGGAAGTTTATGGTCGGGTTGAGAAGATTGGCAACCGTTGAAACTAGGGACGAGTTCAAATATGCCAGCAAAGCCATTCTGTCATCCGCGCGTGCAGGAAAAATTGCGGAGCCTGCTACGTCAAAAATGCAACCGGGCGGCAAGAGCCTAACTGCCATGCGACCAGTGTTCACGAAAGAAAACGACAAGCCTTCCTTGAAGTAAAAGCTCTCATTCTTCACTACCCATGCTGTTTTTCCCTTTAGATACGGATAAGCCTCTTTGACGGTCGCTTTGATTTCGGAGCCATCATTTTTCCAATTTACGACATGGCGCGGTGTAGAGAACCAGCGCTCTGCTCCTGCGCCTTTCACGTAAGGAAGCCACTTTTGTCCGAGCGAGTCGGGATTCACCTCCCACCAAAGACGAAGAAAGCGATTGTTGTCGGTGGTTGCCAACCCTTGTCTCAACTCGGCGAGTTGCTGTAGCTGTTTCGCATTAGCGAGCAAATCGAAGATTGCATCCGGGCTGCAGTAGTGGAATGCGTATCTCAACTGCGGTCCAAATTTTTGAAGCGACCGTTCATAAATGTGCTTGGGTCCGCTGTCTTCGCTCAAAGCAGCCTCTTTGTCGCGAGCAGATCGCAAGTCTATAAATTTGCAAGTGTTTTGTGACGCCGATGATGCTTCAGAATTCTGCGTTTCACTTGTTGCAACCAAGAGCATGCTGCTTACTTTTTCGCCGCCTTGAAGCGGAAAGACTCCAGGACCTGCTTCGACAGCTATCGTCAATCTGAGGGACGAATCTTCGGATGCGCCGACGAGCCCCTTGCGAAGTCTTTCGTAACTGGGCAGGTACATTAGTGACGACTGAGTGATGAAGCCAACCTTGCCGCCCTCTTCCACTAGGTCGGCAGCGCGGTGTAAGAATGCCGTGCATAGATCGTGATATGAGTCAGGATAGTGCTTTTTCAGGAGTGTCTTCAATTCGCGGCTCATCAGCTTCCGACCGATGTATGGCGGATTGGTAACGAGCACATGATACTTTTTTGAGAGTGGATGCGCGGCCGGCCAGTCTTTCGCTAGAGAACCAAGAAGGTTGCATGACGTGGCACGACCCTCGCTCGATGCAATCGCTAGATTGTCGAAACTGTAGTCAGCATCAGCGTCTTGGGCGAGCACCAATAGACCCAAAGATAGGGCGGTCACCCATGTCGCGAAGGGATCGATGTCGACTCCCGCAATTGTTTTGGTTGCTAAATGCTTGGTTGCATCTATGCTGCAACAGCCAGCCTCAAGCATCAGAGCGTGAACGAATTTGAATGCTTCAATCAAGAAATGACCGGAACCACAAGCTGGATCGATCAATCTCAACCGTTCCAACCCAACATTTGAGATCGGCAGAATCGTGTTTTCTAGAAGAAAACGCGCGACCCATGAGGGTGTGTAGATTTGAGTGAATGCAATCAGTTCTGAAAGCGCGATTTGTTTATTCGAGGTTTGAATGCCACTTTGTGCAGCTTTTCTGATGGGCTCGTTGAAACATTGGTAGATGTATCCGAGGCTGCTCTCTTGGCACCAGAGGTCCGCAAGCTCGGCTGCGTGCACAAGACTCAGATGCGACTCGCAAACATTAATGGTGTTTCGGTTGAGACTGTTCTTAATGGGATGGAACTGCTCAACCTTTTCATGGAGCAGTTCCATCAAGTGCAAAATCGCAGGTGTGGAAAGTTTGGAGAGCCTCTCCGCTCTCATACTGGGGCTTAATGCGCCCAGCAAACTCCTTGAGTCGAGAATTTTCAGCCCTGCCAAAAGGAGCAGGTTTTTAAGGCTACTTTTGCTTTCGGGCTCATCGTTAAGGGATGCTGGGAGGCTACGAAGCGTTGCAACGCGGCGCCGTAGAGCTCTTAATGCGGTATCTGAATCTGAATTTCCCACAGATTCAAAATTATCAAAATTGGTTGTCCAGAACTAGTAATGCTGGGATATATCCCTTCAGCGGAAATACCAATAGTCCAACCTAAATAATATATGTGGTTGGTGTTGAGCAGTCATTTCCGCAAAACACTAGAGGAGCAGTTCATTGGGCCGGACTGCTCTTCTATTCTTTAATATGTTGGCGTTGATTGCGGGCGAACTCGGCCTTTGTGATTTCCTTTCGCTTGGTGCTTGCTTTGACGATCTGTAGCAGGTATCGGAGTTTCATAACTCCGACCTAGCCACCTTCTTTTTGAACTTCGTCATTGTCGAACATCTCAATTACGTCGCTTGCATCGTCGGTATTGGACAGCGAGTATTGCGCGTTTATGCGCATGCGTTTGAGCTGTTCGAAGATTTCCCGCGACTTACGTTCATGACCGTGTTTGCGGAAATAGTGCGCAAGCCACTGCAGCTCCCTCAGCGGTTGATTGTTATCTCCATGATTCATTCCAGATACCTTTCTAGGTCTAGGACCACTTTGTTTTTATGCGAGAGGCGGACTTATTCTCTTAAGGTGCTACAACCCTTCTCTGTGGGGAAGCCCCCTCATTGGCTGGTTGTAAGCTAAGTACCGCTCCTCGCACATTTTTGTGTTTCGCGTTTTTAGACGGGCGTTGACCCTTCTGGTTCCAAGTTTCTTTCGTATTTCCTACAAACTTTCTTGTACTTAAATTGGCTTGCAGTCTGGTTAACCCGATACCGTTTTGTGCCAACCCCTGTAGACTATTTGCGAAACTGCACCCAGTGAGCGCCACGGGTGGGCACCAAGCGGACTAAGCCGCGTCTTCATCACAACGCTTCATGCACTGCTCGCACTCTCCGACTAGACGGGAGAATCTAAGCTTGAGTCCGGTTGCGATATGTGCTATCGAACGAAAGCTGGGGTTTCTTGAGCCTTGCTCGATGTTACTTATAAAAGTTCGGTCGAGTCCCGAGGCTTCAGCAAGGTCTTGTTGAGACATTTTCATGGTCTTGCGACGCTTGTTTACGACTTGACCTAAGCATTTGTACAAGTGATTATGTGACTTTCGCTCTGTCATTTCCTTTCCTCCGAAAGAAGCTCAACTATTGGACTTTTTGATTTGTTCGTTCATGTCGTCTTGCAGACTAGTCAAAATGACTTCCAGTTTTTTCACTAGAGACTCGGCTTCTCGTAGACGTTCATGGAGTTCACGACGCTGTTTTCTCGCTTCTTCGAGTTGTTTTTGAATCTCTTTTTCTTCGTTCATTGGGTTCCCTTCCTTGTGCGTTGGTCGCGCTTTCCAAAGTTGACCCAATCGAAGCACGGCGCCTAAACAAATGGTGTTGTCGGTTGGGCGCATTCGGCACTATAGACAGAAAAGTTGGACTCGGGTTCCTGATGAACCTGCAAAAAAGCAGCAGAGGTCAGTGAACTGTTCGCCACATTTGTGTGCTGCTCAAGGCGAAGCCGACTCTGTGAACTTAAGCTAAGTCTCTATAGAGAACCACGGGGTTATTGCCAACCATCGCAGTGTTCTTGGCTTCCTCGGCTGCCGATAGTAGAAGGCTCAGTTCCATAAAGTCTTCTGGTATGCATGCAATACCAAAAGCTAGCGACAACTTGCGTGGTTCCACTCCTGGTGCAAGCGGTGTCATGGTCAGCGCGTGCACGATTCGTGCAGCGAATGTTCTGGCGCCTTCGCCCTTGGTCTCAGGGCAGAGCAATGCATACTCAAATGATTCATAGTGTGCAAGAAGATCGTTATGTCTTTTGACTTGGTTGATTCTCAATACGGCTTCTCGTAGTGCCATCGAGGGTAGTGGCTCTCGAATGACTTCTTGCATGCCGCTCTTCACACGCAAATCGAAAATGATTACTGAAAGCGGGCTGCCTGCGCGGTGTCCGCGGAAGTACTCCTGTTCTAAGAAATACAAAAATGCGGCGAAGTTGAACATGCCGGTATCGGCTCGTCGCAAGCTCATCATCACAGCCTGAATAGCGGCACTGTCGACGCTTTTGGGCTCGAGCGGAGGTCTGCCGCCGCGCCCGCGTGAAGCATCATCGGACAGAACTGCAAGACCGCAAGTAATCATATTGCAGACGATCAGTACCCAGTCTTTTCGCGACAATCCCAGTTTTTCTACAAGCTTAACGACCGGTGTTCGATCATCGATGGCATCATAGAATTGTTTTTGCAAATCGAGATTTACTGGTGCACCCGTTAAGAGCATCTGTTCGAGCTCTTTTCCGAAGACATCGCGGCGAGTTCTAACCAAGACTGATTCAGGTCGCAATCCAGCGTTCTTCAAGTAATTCTGTTTGTCCAGCAAGTGAACACCTTGAATGATCAGGTTGTCCAGACTCCCCTTGCACGTGGTTTTCGGGCTAGTCACTTTTGGCTGGAAGTAGAATCTTCCCTCTTTCCATGTGACGAGCTCTAGAATGCTCTCGTCGCCGATGGTGTCAGGGGTGGTGGCATGCACCGGTTTGCCTTCTTCGAAAAAGACCTCGGCCGGTCCGAGGTTGCTGTCAATTTCCAACTTGCCTGTCATTTTGGCCAACGAGATGGATTGCAAAAGCGCGGAAATTTGTATGAAGGCTAAGTCTCCATTCAAAGCCGTAGTGCTGCGCGGCCAAACGCCATCAGTTGAGACAATCGGCAAGGTCATTGTCGACGTCTTTTGATCGTCTATGGTTGTGGGCGGCTGATAGTAGAGTGCATCAGTGTCGCTTTCTGCAATAGGCGAACCTTCGAACAACTTCTCCTGAACAGGAACATTGGGTTGACCCAATGACGACGAGATTCTGTTGTACACCAAAAGGGCGTCGCAGCATGCGAAGACCCACAAAGGCTCAGTTTGTCGACCTGTTCCTGACGAGAGTTGCCACTTGGGGTCGCCACCCATCGGATCTGACCGAACGGTCAAGCGATATTCGACAGATCGATCGGTCGACGTCCAGAAAACTTCAATTTGTTGGTCGAGATTTTCCAGCGCTTGCGACAAAACCTGTCTAACGGCAGACAGTGTTGGTCCGCTTGGTAAAAACTGCACTGCTTTTGGCGTGTCTTGCCGTTTTGGTAGCATGTACCACCGATCGCTGGGAGATCTGAAATCTTATTCCCTATTGCGATCAAAAATCAACGGCAACCGCGCTGTAAAGAGCTTTCTCGGTGCGTTAAACCCGTGCCCTGCCCATATCGAATGTTATGGAGTGTTTCTTCATGCGGTCGAAGGCCTCGGCTAGCCGTTCTTTCGTTGCGCAAAGAGACATACGGAAGAATCCTTCGCCTCCTGGACCATAGGCGGTTCCTGGTGGAACAACAATGCCTGCTGTATCCAGCATATGTGAGCAGAAGTCTGCGGAAGACATGCCCTCAGGCGTTCTCAGCCACATGTAGAAGGTGGCTTTGTTTGGCTTCACCTTCCAACCAAGTTCGCCGAGTCGTTGGACGGCAAGATCTCTGCGTTCTATGTAGAGGTTGTTGCAATAGGTGATGTGATCTGTGGGACCTGTGAAAGCCGCGATTCCAGCCATTTGCACTGCTCTGAAAACATCAGTATCGATGTTTGATTTGATTTGTGCAAGTGCTTTGATTGCTGGTGCGTTGCCGATCGCGAAGCCGATACGCCAGCCAGTCATGTTGTATGTTTTGGACAGCGTATGCAGTTCGATCGCGATGTCCTTAGCGCCCTTCACTTCGAAGATTGAAGGGGCTTTGTAGCCGTCGTATGTCATTTCTGAATACGACAAATCGTGGCACAGGAGAATATCGTGCTTCTTCGCGAAAGCCACGGCTTTCTCGAAAAAAGCCAAATCGGCGACACCCGCGGTGGGGTTATTGGGATAGTTGAGAAGAATGATCTTAGCTTTCTGTGCCACTGCCTCTGGTATCGCGTCCAGATCCGGCAAGAAATCACGCTCTGGTGTAAGAGGCATGAAATGTGGTGTTCCACCAGCAAGAATCGTTGACGTTTTGTATACAGGATAGGCTGGGTCTGGAATTAGGGCAACATCGCCGGAATCGACGAAAGCCATTAACGTGTTGTGAATACCCTCTTTTCCACCGATAAGAGATGTTACTTCTGAGGTGGGATCGATTTCGATTCCGAAGCGTTGTTTGCACCAGGAAGCGGTCGCTTCTTTGTATTCTTTGGTGCCGCCAAACGGTGGGTAATGGTGGTTTATCGGGTCGTCCAGTGCCGTTTTCATCGCTTCGACGATATGTTTCGGTGTCGGTTGATCGGGATCGCCGATTCCCAGATTGATTACGTCGACGCCCTTAGCCACGGCAGCCTGGCGCCGCTTATCGAGCTCGGCGAAGACATAAGGCGGAATAGCTTTTAAACGACGTGAAACTTCCATAAACCAAAAACCCCCTGGTAATGAAGGGAACGGGCAGAATGACGTCTAACGACATTACCACAGCTTCACATTAGAAATGGCAATGGGACAACTTTTCAACGTTTAAGTTAACTATATTCTTGATAATCTTCCGCCTGTATCCAGACTGAGAAATAGCTCAGACTTAAAAAGAGGAACCCAATTGTCTTCCGGCACTCAATCACCACAACTCAATACCCAAAGCAAAGCCGCGGCGATACATTCAGATATTGCCACTCTACCGGACGTTTCGAGACTTCAAAGCGAACGCACCGGTGCGGGTCTTTCAACTCCTTCGAGCAAGTTTGATTGGAGCCTGCTGCTTCAATTTACGGCGGTTTTCGCGGTTGCATGTTTTGTATTGTTCGACGGACTTGGCTCCTTTCCGCTGTTCAATCCTGACGAGGCTCTGTATGCCGAGCCGGCTCGCGAGATGCTGGAAAGTGGCGAGTACATAACGACTTATCTCAACTATGTTGTGCGTTTCACCAAACCGCCGTTGTGTATCTGGGCAATGGCAGGGTGTTTTCAGCTTCTTGGTGTCACCGAGTTTGCAGCGCGCTTCTTTGGAGCGTCATGTGGCGCCATTCTTGTTGGAATGACCTTTCTGTTTTTGAATCGATTCGTTGGGCGCAGAAGCGCAGTCTTAGCCTCTGTTGCGCTTTTGACAGCACCGCTTTTCTATGGAACATCGCGCGAAGCAATCACTGATGCTCCGCTGTCGTTGTTCATGGCTTGTGGATTCATGGGGTTCTACGCCTTCTATAAAACTGGCAGAGCTCTGTGGTTGTGGACCGCTTACGTTTTGCTCGGACTGGCCGTTATGACAAAGGGACCTGTCGCCGTTGTATTGCCGGTGCTCGTTCTCGGCGTCTTTCACACTGTCAAAGGTGATCTGTTCAAGGCAATCGCGCTTTATCGTCCGGTTGTCGGAGCGCTCATTGTGGGCGCGATTTCACTGCCATGGTTTGTCACCGAAATAGTCGTGACCAAAGGTGCGTACTTCCAAGAGTTCATCATGCGTGAGAACTTCCAGCGCTTTACCAGTGTTGTGGATGCGCACAAACATGGTTGGTGGTATCACGTGGCTGCCATGTTTGGCGGATTTTTCCCATGGTCTGTATTTTTGCCGTGTGCAATCGCACGTTCGATCGCACCTATTGTTCAAGCTGCGAAGCAAGGGGCCGGCTATGGACCCAAGCTTTTGGGTTCTCTTATAAGTACGGTTTCTTCCTTGACTGTTCGTCAAGAACTGCTTCTTTATTCGCTTTGTTGGGCCGGCGTTACGCTCGTGTTTTTCAGTGCGAGTGTGTCGAAGCTTTTGCCCTACACACTTCCGGCGTTCCCTGCGATTGCGATTCTCGTGGCGCTGGAGATTGATGCTGCTCTCAACAAGAACGAGAGAATGCGTTTGTTGGCGCCAATGGGCTTGCTCGCCTGCATCTTCGGCGCTGCGATTTTGATCGCTAACTGGGCTCTTAAGAGGTTGAGCGGCGCACCGCCCGGGCTCTCGGAGCCAGTTTTGGCATTTGCTGCATTCGCAAGCACGATTGCTTTAATCAGTCTCCTTCTGATGCGATTTTGGAAACCGCAAGCTGGAATCGCGTTGTTCTGTGGTCTTTTCACCGTTGCTGTAGTGCATTTTTCATCGCAGATCATCCCGGTTCTTTCGAATCATTGGGAAGGCCCGATTCCTGCACTAGCCCACTATGCCGGGGTCTCCGGCGAACCTATCGTGATATTCGGAACACGCAAGCCAGGCTTCCCTTTCTATGCCAAACGCAAGGTCTTCAATGCACCGGATATGCATTATCTGACGGAACATTTGAGAGGGATGAATTCGGCATATATTCTCAGCAAGGTAAAAACCAAAGGTTTCATGGAATCGATTAGCGGAACCTGCAAGGTTGTCGTTCGAGACGGGGAATATATACTCGTGCGCTGGCAAAAGTAAGTTCACGCCAGCTTGACTACTGAGGGTGTCAAACGTGGTTGAACACCTCAGCCTGTTTGTGATTCACTACCTAGTGGCAGGTACCCCAGTCTAAGGATCGTATGCTAAACGACCAGCAGCGCCGCCAACAATCGCAGCAGCAACCGAACCTGCCCTCCTACGATCAGGTTGACGGCATGCTCAAGGATTCGATTCGCCGTCCTGGTCAGCCATTCGATATCTTTTTTGGCGATGAGCTTCGCTCGTTTGACCTCAAAGTAATCAAAGACCCTACCGGCAGCTGTCGATGGTGGCTCTACAGATTGGAAGAGGGCAATGCCACCGTAGAATGGCACAACGATTCGAACGACCCGCGATGGGTGCACAGGCAGCTCACAAGCCAGTTTCCCAATTGGGGGCAGCGTTCAACGGCACCTCAGACTCAGTTGGGGCAGAGCCAGTCTTCTGCTGTCGCACAGCAAATGTCCGGTGCGCACATTCCAGCAGTGCCAATTCCTGTAGTGGAGCAGAAAGTCGCCGATGGCGATTTGACGCAGCTTCCCATCGCAAACGTTATGCGATCGATTGCCACCAATCGACTAACCGGAAAACTTGCGATTAACGACAATGGCGAAGAGGCTGTTGCCTACTTCCACCATGGAAATCCAGTGCATTGTTTGCTTGGAGATCTGCGCGGAGATTTCGCAATCATCGAGCTTTTGGCCTGGCGTGAAGGAACGTTCGAAATCATCTCGGGGCCCAGACCGCCGAAGGCCACAATCACAAAGAAACTTGATGTTTTGCTCTCGGATGCCGCAACATTCAAGGACCAAATTCGAGAGCTCGTGCACTTGGGTGTTACCGAAGACACTGCGCTGAAGAAGCAAAACGAAGCAATCGGACCGAATGAGTTGATTAACATTGCTCCTGCCAACGATGCGAAACTCTGGACCGATCTCTACTTCTTGCTGGATGGAGTCACCACCATTGGTGACTTGGCGAAGGAACTGTATTTGGTGCGCGCTCAATGGGTTCCTGCGGTATTCAATCTTCTTAAGAGCGGGCTGGCCGTGCCGGTGGAAGACGGTGCGCATCTTGCTGCGGGCAGCGCCCAGGTTTGGGGGTTAGTGGATGAAGTAGCCAACTACCTGTTTGAGCCGAGTGTCGGCGTCTACACGTACGCTGCATTTTTGTTTATGACGGAACTGGAATTCGTCAGATCAGAGCGCTATCAAAGGCCGTTTGCACTGATCGTTGTAAACCTGGGCATCAAGCCGGAAGGATCTGTTTCTCAGTTGGAACCATTGTCAGTCGAGGGTCTATTTGAAGTCAGTCAAATGATGGGGCGCTTAAAACGCAAGCAGGATTTGCTAGGTATATTTGAGGAAGGCAGCCTGGCGATCTTGTTGCTCGAAACAGACCTTGAAGCTGCTCGAACCTTTGCCAATCGATTGGCTACGTTGATGGTTGGTCTTGCTCCGGCAGATTGGAACGAACAGAAGGGTCTCGCCTTCTCCGTCGGAGTTGCTGGAGCGCCAGACGAAGCGACTGATTTGGAGTCTTTGATCGTATGCGCGAAAGTCGGAGCGCGCCGGTACAACTGGTAGCTACCCTGCTACTTGTCCGGCTGCCCAGCCTGACGCCCAGGCCCATTGGAAGTTGTAGCCTCCAAGTTGCCCGGTAACATCCACTACTTCGCCAACGAAGTAGAGACCAGATACCTTTTTTGCTTCCATCGTTTTTGATGAGAGTTCGTCGGTATCAACTCCGCCTCGAGTGACTTCTGCCTTCTTGTATCCGACGGTTGAATCCGGAAATATCTTCCAGCCATGCAAGTTGTCGCAGAGTCGCACCAAATCTGATTCTGAGAGGTGTGACAGCGTGCCTGAGATTTTCTGGAACTCACAAAATCTCTCTGCAAATCTTTTGGGAAGTGCATTCGAGAGCAAGTTCTTGATCTCGGTTTTGGGATGACGAGTGCGCTCTTCCGTGAGCCAGGCGTGCGAGTCGCGTTCAGGCAGCAGGTTAAGCTCAATTGGCATCTTCTTGTGCCAATACAGCGATGCCTGCAAACTGGCTGGTCCTGACAGCCCGTTGTGAGTGAACAAAATGTTTTCTCTAAACGCAGCGCCGTTGCAACTAACGATGCAGTCGACCGAAACTCCTGTGAGTTCTGCAAAGCGTTTGAGATCGGGAGGCGAGAAATTGAAACCGTCGAGTGCAGGTGCAGTTTCCACGATCTTCAAACCGAACTGTTTTGCGATGTCGTAACCGAATCCGGTGGCGCCAATTTGCGGAATGGAAAGTCCACCTGTTGCGATTACCAGTGACTTTGTTTTGACGGTTCCTGAATTTGTAATCAGGGTGAATCCGTCCTCAACCTTTGTCACCGTTCGAACCTGGCAGTTGAGGCGGATGGGGGCGTTCGCGTCGGAGCATTCCAATGCGAGCATGTGGACTATTTGTTCTGCTGAGCTATCGCAGAAAAGCTGTCCTAATTTTTTCTCGTGATATCGTATGCGGTGCTTCTCGACAAGCCCAATAAAGTCGTCCGGTGTGTATCTCGATAGCGCTGACTTGGCGAAATGAGAGTTTTTCGATACGTAGTTGGCGGGTGAGGCATTGATGTTGGTGAAGTTGCACCGGCCTCCGCCGGAGATGAGAATTTTGCGTCCGAGTTTGCTGGAGTGATCTAAAAGAACCACTTTCAGCTTTCGCTTGCCGGCTTCGATGGCGCACATCATTCCGGCACCACCGGCGCCGATTATGACTACGTCGAAAGATTCCATGATTTGTGCTGCACCAAAACTCTACGCTAGCGTGCCGGGCGAAATGGTTGGAACGAAAGAAATGGCTTGCCCTGCCACATTCCAGAGCCAACGGTGATAACTCCGACTGGTTCCAGCCTGAATTTTGCAGCTGGGCTTCCTGCGGTGACTTCTGCAACGGTGCTGTTTTCAATCCAGCTCCAATCAACCGAACATACAGCTTCATGGAGCTTAGGCAGGTCTTCAGCCGCGACGACTGAGACGGTCACGCCTGTTGCCGAACCGTCGATGATTGCGTCAAAAATCAAACCTTTTCGATCGTCGAGTTCGACTGCGAAAGAAGTCAAACTGCTGGCGGCACGCTTGACTTTGAGACCGGAGACTTTTGACAGTTCATTTTGTGTGTCTTGCATGGCGAGGATTGTACTATAGTCTCTGAAGTTCTTTGAGTGGGAGTGTCATGTTAATTCGTTTGTTGGCAATATGCTTCATTTGCGTTTCTCTGGCTGCGTGTGGCGGCGGCGGTGAAAAGCCTCTTGCGACTGATCCGAAAGCCGATATTGTTCCTCAAAGAGTTGAGAATGAAGGCACCCGATTCTCGAACGAACTAAAAGAAAAAGTTTCGGATCTTCTTCGCAAGAAGGACTTTGACGGTCTGGATAAGATGGCAGAAGCGTTGCGCAAGAGTAAGGCCGAGATGGCAAACGGGCGTTGGAAGCTTGATAGTTTCTATTGGTCCTTTTCGCATGATGGGCTAAAGAGCGAGAGCGATTGGACGCAGCGAGTCGATGCTGTGAAAGAGTGGGTGGATAAGAAGCCTGAGTCGGTGACGGCGCGAGTTGCGCTTGCGAATTTGAAGTGGCGATACGCCTGGCATGCGCGTGGTGGCGGTTGGGCTAAAGATGTCAACGACGAAAATTGGCGCAAGATGCGTGAGCGAGAGGCTGAAGCTCTCAAGGTTTTGGAGGGGATGCAACCGGATTGTCCTCGGTGGTATTTCGTGCGACTTGAGCTGCTCAAGGACATGACTTTCGAACGGAAAGACTATGACGCGATTTTCGAGCGTTCGGTGGCGCAGTATCCGACGTACAAGCATGCTTATTTCCTCAAGGCGAAGTGCCTGCAGCCGCGTTGGCATGGGGAAGAGGGCGAGTGGGAAAAGTTTGCTGAGGAGTCAGCCAATAAGGTTGGTGGCGATGCCGGCGATATTTTGTACGCGCAAATTGTTTGGGATGTTGAGTCGACTGGTTGGTATTCGAAAGACAATATTTTCAAGCAATTTCAAATATCGTGGCCGCGTGTTCAGAAGGGCTTTGCTCTGATGATGGCGAAGAACCCTGATTCCAGCTGGATTCAGAATGAGTACTGCAAATTGGCGTGTTTAGCCGAAGATCGGTCGGCCGCTCGCGCGATGTTCGACAAGATCAATCCCGGGTACGACCCTGTTGTTTGGAGAAAGCAGGCAACTTACGTGAAGCAGAGAGATTGGGCGTATACGTTGGATGGCTCTGCGCCTGCCAAACCGTCTGAACCGACCAAGCAGTCTGAGTCGACAAATCAAGATGCGCCAAAGACACCTGCGGCTGAGACCAAGCCTGCGGCCAAGCCTGCGGCTGAGACATCAGCTACTGATTCAGCAAAGTAAAAGACTCGTCGCGGTGCACGACCTTGCCGTTTAGAATCGTAAGCAGCACCTTGGTTTTGCTTATCTGCTCCGGTGGAATTTCGAAGAGGTTTTTGTCGAGCACGATCAAGTCTGCGGCCTTGCCGACTTCGAGAGAGCCGGTGTCATGCTCTTCTTTGTTGACATAGGCGCCACATATTGTATAGGCCGCAATGATTTGAGGAAGTGTTGTGCGTTCTTGCGGAAGCCAGGCGTCGCCGGACTTTTGGTCCAGTCCCTTTCGCGTAATTGCAACTTGAATTGCTGCAAGCGGATTGAGCGTTGATACTGTCCAATCGCTTCCAGCGCTGACTACAGCTCCTGTATTGAGCATTGATTGAATTTGATAGAGTCTCGACGATCGTTCTTTGCCGAGTACCGGCACCGTTCCTTTCAAAATATAAGGATCTGCCCAAGCCCAGTAGGGCTCATAGTTTGCAATAACGCCTAACTTGCGAAATCGCGGCAAATCCTGCGGATCGATCATTTCGAGGTGTGCGATTTGATGGCGGCTGTCTCGCGAACCGTTGGTTTGTTGTGCGGCTTCCAGAGCGTTTAGAGCCTCTCGGACGCCGCGATCTCCAATTGCGTGGATGTGAATTTGAAAGCCTTCTTTGTCCAGTTGTTGGCAGAGCGACCTCAACTTGTCGGGTTCGAAATTGAGGATGCCGCGGTCTTTTGGGCGATCCGAATAGGGGCTCAGCAGGGCGGCGGTGTGAGATTCAATTACGCCGTCGCCAAAAATCTTTGCGCTGTGAGCGCGGAGGAGGCCGGTTTCGTAGCGCTTGCGGCGTTCTACCAGTGTCGACACCTGCAAGTCTTTCGCATCTGTGTCTTGGGCGGCGACCGTCTTTAGGGTCAGTTCGCCACTCTTCGCCAGCTCGCAATATGTAGCGAGCACTTCCTCTGTGGCGTGTGCATCCTGAATTGAGGTTATTCCAAAGCCGTTGGCGAGCTTTTGTGATCTTCTTAGTGCTTTGACGCGCTGTTCCATAGTGGGTTTTGGGGCGATATTGCCTACAAGTTCGGCAGCGGATTCACGCAAGGTTCCGGTCGGTTCGCCGTCGCCGTCTCTTTCAATGCGCCCGCCATCGGGATCTTTAGTTGTCTTTGTGATTCCGGCGAGTGCTAGTGCCTTTGAGTTTGCCCAGCCTGAGTGCCAGTCTTCAGCCATGAGAAGCACTGGACGGTCTGCGATTATTTTGTCCAGGTCCTTCTTGTGAGGCGCTCCAAGCTTGAATAGCGGCAATGCCCAACCACTGCCCAAAATCCAGGGCGCGTCTTTGTGTTCTTGCGCGTACTTTTCGACCGCTTTGTAGATTTGATCGGTTGTTTTGCACTCGTGCAAAAGGCAGCCTTCAAGCTCTAATCCACCCTCGGCGATGTGCACGTGGGAGTCGTGAAAGCCCGGAAGAATCATGCCTCCTTTGAGATTTGCTACTTTCGTTGCCGTTCCCATCCATTTCTTGGCTCCTTCGGTGGAGCCGACATAGGCAATTCGACCATTCTTGATCGCCATCGCCTCTGCCCAGGAGCGTTGCGCATCAACTGTATATATGGGGGCTCCAGTGATAACGGCATCGGCTTTTTCTGTGTTTTCGTTTTGAGCCAGCGCCGGAAACGTTTGTGTGGCAAGCAATACAACCAGAGCTAAGTACAGAGAACTCAGATACGTGTAGTTCACTTTTGCTTTCATTTCTGTGAAATCCCGCTATTGACCGTGTTGTGCTGCGATGAACTGTTCGAACAAGAGCCTCAAGTTTCTGCCGTGGTCGCTGTCCACGCGTTTGAAAGAGGCGCTGCGTCTAATTCTCGCCATATTGTCTTGCTGCATCGTCGGTGCGCCGGAGGCATCGAACTGCTTTGTTGATGCTGCCATGCTTATCGTGTCGAGGTCTTGGGGTGCGTATCGCGTGACACTCTCTTGCTGAAACGCCTCTCTCACAATGCCGCTGCGCACACGAGTCACAGTCACCTCTGACCGAAATGCCGCGGCTTGCTCGTTGAGTTCTTGCGCTATCTTCGATCTGACCTTGTGATATTCGGTGAAGTTGGGCAGTTCTGCTTGGGAGGTGTAAGGAGTTCCAAGGTAATGCCAGATGTTGCCTTGCTCGTCTTGTTGATGCCCATAGGAAAACTTTTGTCTAACCGGAAAAGTAAACAGGTCGCGGCTTTCGCGACCCGTGCGAAAGTCCTTCTTAAACACACAGGTCTCTTCTTTCACCGTCCAGGTGCCCGTAAGCCACTTGGGGATTTTGACCCAGCGGTTATCCGGCTCGTTTTCGGACAGCGAACCAGAATAGCGCGCCCCTGGCATTGATTGCGGCTCCACTTGGGGCATGGTTTCCACGTGTTCAATCTTGCCTTCAAGCGGCACAGCATTAGCCTGACTGTATGTTGAGCTCAGAAAAGTAGCCAGGGTGGCGATGACGCAATGCAAATAGTGGCGGGCTTTTGAAGGATTCAAGCTCATGAAAAAAGGAGGAACAAAAAGGATGGTAGAAGTACGCAGGCGTGAGTATTTTCCCCAATCGACCCAGCCATATGAACTGACTATTATCTTCGCATAGCCTGAAGGCTTGAGATTTCCTCAGATTCTAGATGGTAGCCGACGATGAAAGACAAGAATAACAAGAAGTTCGAAAAGAACATGGCTCAAGAAAAGCCAGAAGCCAAAAGAGAATCCATAGCGCAATCCACCACCTGCAAGAACGGCGTCTGCACGATAACCTGGAAACCGCAGAGACCAGCAGCTTAGATCTTCGTTAGAACATAAGTAGCATTCAAGACTCGCGATTCGTTTTCGCGAGTTTTTTGTTAGGTTGAGTTTTCTGGGGCATTTTGCTCAATTTTCGTGACCTTGTGGTGGTCGAATTTCGGTGAGCGAAGTTACCTTGGCGGGTTCGGTATGTGCAGAAAGATGAGCCTGGATACGCTGTGCATGCAAGCCTTTGCGGGCATGAAATTGTGCGCATACCGAACCTACACAGGTAAGAAGTTACCTTGGCGGGTTCGGTATGTGCAGAAAGATGAGCCTGGATACGCTGTGCATGCAAGACTTTGCGGACTTGAAATTGTGCGCATACCGAATCCGTACAGGCAAATGGGCAGTCAAAAAAATGACCACACCAAAGACCACCAAAATGCTGAAAACTGCACTTGAAAACTAAAAGGCGAATGCGAAAGTCCGAAAAGTGAACGAAGGCGAACCTTATGCGCGGCGGCGAGCTTTCCTGGTTACGACACGCTTGCCTGAATTTTTGCCTTGTGCATCTTCTGCATTTGCTTGCTCATTAAGCTTGGCTTGCAGCCGCTTTTGTAGTTGAGCTGGCGAAAACGGATAAGGACACCAACCTGCACCACCCACGGGACATGTAGCTAGAGCCGCATCGGCAAGGGCTTTTGTCCGTCTCTTCTTTGCAGTGGATGGAGCTGATGTTTTGGTTGCTGATTTCATAGCGCCTCCAATTCCCTATCTCTGGTATACCACCAAATGGCGATTGCGCCCCGCTCATATTTGAGGTTGCTGATTAATTCTCGCGTGCCGCTTGAAACCTTGTGTTAGCAAAGCTTTGCGCGATCGAAAAATCTTCTGAATTGTGAGAAATTGATATCGAAAAATTATTTCGCATCATCGATTTGCTTGTGCCGTGCCGCAACTCATTGATGTCGCATTGCAGATGAAGCGATCGTGATCGAATTGCACGATCGTATTGCGCTGTTCAAATTGTCTGCCCAACTGTACTTTCGCGACACATCCATATATGTAATTATTTTCGAGATTTCTCCGCGCATTTTTTGTGAGTGACTCGCTGCCGCATCGGGGCTTGCAAATCGCTCGTTTCTGTCGCGTTTGCTCGAAACACCTCCTACATCATACATATGGATGAGAAGAATCATTCTCGAAATAGCTCTTGGGGGTGATACCGAAAAACCGTTGAGCGCGCCAGTATAGATAGTCGGAGGTCAACATCATTGATGCAATCTCAAAAAGTTGATTTGGGAGAGTCAATATTCAGAGTCATGGCGGAGCAGGCCCCGACAGGCATGTTCTTTGCTGATCGAGACGGCTCAAATATTTATTCAAATCCCGCGTTGGTGGCGATGACCGGCCGCAGCGCGGAGTCATTGCTTGGGTCCGGTTGGCATTCTCTCTATTTGGAATGCGACAAAGAACGATTGTTTGCCGGCATGAAGCAAATGATTGCCGGCGTCACAGAAAAAATCGATTGCGTTTATCGTTGGAATCACCCACATAGCGACAAAATCTTGTGGGTTCGTATCTCGGTAACTGCTGCAAAGCTCGACAATGAGGCGCTTGGTTTTGTGGGAACAGTCGTGGATGTCTCAGAAGTTCACAGCGAGACTGAAAGACTGGTGCTCTCTGAACAGCGTCAAGATTTCATGTCCGCCTTGAGTCACGACTTGAAAAACCCGCTGGTTGGGGCAGTCCGGGTTCTCGAACTTTTGACCACCGGCAAATTGGGCACGCTGACGTCCGAGCAGTTAGATATTCTGGTCATGCTCAAAGACAGCAACCGAGGCTTGGTGGACAAGATTCAGAGCCTAATAAATGTCTATCAGTATGAGAAGGAAGCAGCAACGCTATCTTACGCCAGAACTGATCTAGTGCCGGTTGTGCGGGACGCGATCGTTCCGCTTGAAGCGTTTGCAGAACGTCGAGGCATCGAGATAAATCTCACTGTTCCGAACACACCTCTTTATGCAATGGCTCATCAAAACTCAATTCGGCGCCTTGTATATAACCTGGTGGACAATGCACAAAAGTTCTCTCCCTTTGGTGGAACGGTCAGAATCAGGCTCTTTCCTTCACGAGACCATGTCACTTTTGAGGTGGAAGACAGCGGACCCGGACTGTCTGCAAGCGAGCGTGCCTGGATTTTTAGGAAGTTTTGGCAAGGCGACACTGGGCGCCGCTACACTCCTGGCACTGGATTGGGATTGTACTTGTGCCAGCAAATTGTCGATGCGCACAGAGGCGAGATAACCTGCGTCAGCGAGAATGGCACGGGATCGACGTTTTCGGTGCGTTTGCCTGCAGCGCCTGAGCCTGAGTTCGCGCCTTAGTTCGTACCTTGATTCGTGACAGCGCTCGTGCGTTTTCGTGATGTTCGCATCGCCAAATTACCGAATCGTTTTCAAGTCATTGACAGTGAAAGGGCTTCGTGGGACGAATAGAGAGTCTCTCGAGAACTTACCAATGACACAAGAAAACTCTCAATCCGATGCGCAACACAATAAGTTGATCGCGCACCCGGACGGGCGCGTAGAACTCGCCGACGAATCGATCATCGAGTCGAGCCCGCTTTACAATCACGATCTCGCGCCTGTTTCGGTGAAAAAGCGCAACTGGACGACGTACAACTACGCCGCATTGTGGGTGGGTATGTCTGCATGCATCCCTACGTATATGTTGTCTTCGAGTTTGATCGCAAAAGGCATGAACTGGTGGCAGGCAATATTGACGGTTCTTTTGGGAAACATCATTGTTCTTGTTCCTATTTTGCTCAACTCGCACCCGGGCACCAAATACGGTATCCCCTTTCCCGTGTTCGCGCGCGCTGCATACGGAACCATCGGTTCTAACCTCCCCGCGCTCATGCGTGCTTTGGTGGCATGCGGTTGGTTCGGCATTCAGACTTGGCTGGGCGGCGAAGCCTTCAACACGTTTCTTGCTGCGATTATTCCTGGTTGGGCGACACTGTTGGGACCACCGATTGAAGGACACCCGCCGACTCAGTGGCTGTCTTTTCTTTTGTTCTGGGGACTGAACATTTTTGTCATCTACAAAGGAATGGATTTGCTCAAGAAAGTCGAAGGCATTGCGGCGCCGTTTGTGCTGTTTATGACAGTCTGCTTGCTTGCGTGGACAGTGAGCCAGGCTCATGGCTTTGGCGATCTCCTCAATCAGCCGGACAAGTTCAGTTCATTTCAGGAGTTCCTGCCAATTTTTGTGCCGGCGCTGACCGGCATGATTGGCTTCTGGGCAACGCTCTCTCTCAACATGCCTGATTTCACACGGTTTGGGAACAGTCAGAAAGAACAAATGATTGGCCAGGTCGTAGCCTTGCCCAGCGCCATGATGGTTTTCTCAGCAATGGGCGTCATGATCACATCGGCAGCAGTGATGATCTATCCCAAAGTTGGAATTCAAAATCTTTGGGATCCGATGAAACTGATCGCGCAATTCGATCAACCATGGGTGGTGGCAATCGCGACATTCACCGTGGCAATTGCAACGCTGGCAGTCAACATCGCAGCAAATGTTGTGTCGCCGGCAAACGACTTTGCAAACGCCTTCCCGCGCTGGATTAGCTTCAAGACCGGCGGTCTGATCACCGGAATTTTGGGGCTGTTGGCGCAACCGTGGAAGCTTCTTGCCGATCCGGATCAGTATGTGGTGAATTGGCTGGTTGGATATTCCGGTGGCTTGGGTGCGATCGCCGGCGTATTGATCGTTGATTATTGGATTGTGCGCAAATGCAAACTAGAACTCGCCGATCTCTATCTCACTGAAGGAACATACAAATATTCAGGCGGTTGGAACTGGTGTGCGGTTGTCGCAACAGTGCTAGGTTGCGTGGCGGCGTGGATTGGAAAGGTTGTTCCTGCATTGGCTGTGGTTTACGACTATGCGTGGTTCGCAGGATTGGCTGTGGCTGCGGGTTCGTACTTGTTGCTTATGAAAGTGGCTGCACCGAAAAATTCGGCTGTTCCTAATTAAATGTTGCGTACCGCATGGGGGAAGCCGCATCGAACTGCGCGGTTTACCCATCAGATTGTTTTGCGGTTGATCCTCGTATCTCGTGCGCTGCAATCGGTCTACGAACTTATGTGGCTTTGCGGGCACGAAATCTTAAATGAATACTCCTTGCAACCTCCAATATCACGAGGTAAAGTTTTTGTTGTCAAGAACAAGCGGCGATTATAAACAAGCATCCAAGCTGAAAGGCGGGAGGTTTTGCATATGGGAATTTGCGTAGTATCGGATCACTCGGGAACCATATCAACCGTCCTCAACTCCGATGGAGTTGTTGCAAGAAATTTGGATCAATTGGAGACGAGTGGCAGATATTCAGTGGTGTATGAGATTGCACGCATAGAAACGCTGTTGAATCAGATCTCCGTGCCTGAAGTAACGGCTTCGTAGAAATTAAATTTCTTGTGATTTTTTGCTGAAAACCTTGCTGCCTAAGAGTCCTTCGAGCGGGAATGACAAGGTTGACGAATGTCAATAACCCGCATGAATCGCGGCTTTTCAGCGATGGCGACAGAATTCCGATGAAGTCGGGAGGATGCCAAAGGAATTTCGTCGTGGACGAAGACATACACGAATGCGTGTTCTAGCGCCATAAGTGTGTTGTCAGTAACTATATACTTTGTAAGCGATGGACTCTGGGTTCATCGCGCTTTTGTTTATCTGCGGAAAAAGCAATGCCACCATTTTCACTGGACAATCAATACGGAAGATCCACGCTGTTTGCGACAGTTGTTATGTCAATCGTCGCCATCGGATTCATCGCCATCGCGCTTTGTTATCCACGTTTTGCCAAGGCTGATCCTTACGGGCAAACTGCACCGCCGACGATAAACATTCCGCCGGAAGCTCTGATTCCGAAAGTTACCTTCCCCGTCACACCGCCAGTGGTTGTGCCGACTGACGTGACTGGGCCGTTTGGAGCTTATGGCGCGCCTCCTGAGTCTCCGGCGTTCCAAAGAAGCGATCAAGTATTGCAGCTCACCACAGCAGCTCAGTGGGCGCTTGCTGGTATCGCAACTCTTTCAGACAACCAATTCCCCAACATCAATGCATTGAAAGGAACAACGGAAGGTATTCTCGTTAAGTTTCTCACTGGCGCCGTGTACACTCAACCAAACCCGTACACAGTCGAATTGAAGGAAGGAACAATCCTTGTTTCGGTCAAGAAACCATCATTGATGGCCGCGGTAAAAATTCCTGGGTTCGGTAACCTTTCAGTCAGTGCAGACGGTGATGTGATTGTTTCACTCAAGGATGGCGTTTTGCGCGTCATGAACCTCGACGGCAAAGGCATCATCTGTCAGTTGAACCAAGGACCATTCGGCGGTCCGGCTGACCCGACAGTTCAAGTAGCTTACGGGTACGAGTTGGTCGCGTCGGAAAAGAAAATTACTCGCGCCGATATGAAGCCTAAAGACGGCATCGCGCGTCGCCACTTCAAAGTGTTGGACAATGGACACATGGCGATTAGCGAATTCTCTGTAGAAAGTGCAATCAACAACTCCGAACTCATTGCAGAGTTACAGAGCAAGGCAAGCGGAGCCAAAGAACGACGGATTCTTGGAGATATGTCGAAGATGGCTGCGGTGCTCAACTACAAGAGCGGAACCCACGGTTTCAAAGCCGAGAAGTAACGGTTGCGAACTGTATCGGATAGCCCGTGTCTGTTAAGCGCAGCTCACTCTGTATTTTGGCGCTCGTTCTAAAATCCTTGACATTGCTCAGCGATTTCGTGAAGGCAAGTCTTGATGCCGTCTTCAATTCAGATTCATCACTCGAGCACGTCGATTGAAAAGTCGACGTGCAATATCTTGCTCGCGAAGCCGGCACCAGTGGCTCTATGGTGCATTCTTTCTTTCGCCGTGTTTCTGCTTGCTTTGTGCGCGTATGGGCAGAGTCTTGCAAGCTATTTCTTCAACGACGATTTCGTTTTGCTTGCATACTTTCAGGAAGTTGCGCTGAAGAATCCTGTGCGACTTTTAGACAACTTTGTTCAACCGTGGATGGACCATAGAGATGTGTTCATCTTTTATCGCCCATGGACGGTGATGACGATTGCGCTCGACTTTTTCATATGGCGCGAAAACGCGTTCGGCTATCACCTTTCGACTTTGCTTTGCCATGCAGCAAGCGGAATTGCGCTCATGTTCGTAGCGTACAAATTGTTGCCGTTCTACCCGGAGAATCGAAGAATTCTTGCGTCGTTTCTTTCTGGTGCGCTGTTTGTTTGCTTCCCCATTTTCCTCGAATCGCTCGGCTGTGTCTTGACCCGAAGCGATCCGCAAGCAACATGGATGATGCTGCTTTGTATTCTTCTATTGTTCCAAGTCAAAAAGAACAAATCAAAGCTTGCGCTTGCAGCGAGTGTTGTCCTGTTCACTTTGTCCATTTCGTCCAAAGAAATTGCAGCAATAGTCCCCGGTTTGGCCATTCTCATTTGTCTGTTTGATTTTGGAACAGGTAGCGGCGTTCCCGAAGAAAAATCAATCAAGCAACGTATAAAGAGCGGAATCAAACTTGCAATTCCATTTTGCATCATGCTTGGCTTGCACCTTTGTGCGCGGTTCTACGCGATGGGCACGATTCTTGGCGGTTACGTCGGCTCTTTCGACATCATCATCAAAGAATGGGTGCGGAATCAGTGGATGACACGTCCGCCATTCGAGACGATTTTGTTTCCGTTCAATCGTGTCGCGTACCCATCAGACGGCGTCGAGCGCACAATTCTGGAAGTGCTCTACATTGCGGTGGCCGCACTTGTGATTTTGACATTCAATAAAAAGAAGGCACCAGCAATGGTGTTCTTTCTTGCCTGGGCGCTCTCGTATCTTGCATGTGTCGGACCCATCTGGGCGAACACCGAAACCCTTATAGGGGCGCGTTTGGCGTATTCCCTGATGGTTCCACTCGCTGCGCTTATGGCTGTTTGCGTAATTCCGACTGAAATCGATCATTCGCATCGCTTTCCTAAGAACAAGATTCTCACGTGTGTTGGAGTCTTTGTTCTTTCGGCGTTCGTTGTGTTGTTTAGTCAGCTCGCGGTCAATAACTTCAGACCATGGCTTGCCGCTGCAGATGAGGAGATTAGCTTCAGGCGCCAGTGCGAAGAGGAGTTGCGCATGATTCCGGCGGATCGAAAAATGGCAGTGCTGAATCTCCCCAGAATGCCTAACGGATGCACTTCAGTATTGTGCGCGGAGATGTGGCAAACGCTAATGCGCAAACCGTTCAGCTCTGAGAACTGGGATGATAGAACGGTCGCGCCATATCAGCACCCACTGTGCAATCCCTTCGTCAACACAACAGTTTTGAGGAGATTTTTCAGCGAGCCGAATCGCTATCAAATTTATCGGTGGAACTCTGCCACGAAAACCCTCAGTCGCATCATTACTCCAATGCCTGAGTCGCCGATTGTGCGAAATAATCTCAGCGTGAGGCACCTGGGCTCCTTTGGCTACTACCCTGAAACCAAGCCCATTGCCGATGCCAAGCTCTTTTCCAACTCGATGAGAGGCACGGCAATCAGTAGCTATCTTCTTGAAGACAAGCAGCCAGGCTGCACAGTTGCTTATGACTATCTCGAAATGGAAATCAGATCCAAACCTACTGGTGCAAAACGCGGCAGTCGAGCTGAGATCAGCTGGAATACCGTTGAGCGCTGCGATTTCAATACTCCAGATCGCGTGTTTTTGGATCTTCAAACCGATGGACGCACGCATACATATCGTTTGCCGATAACTCAAAACATTACGTGGAACAGTGGTGGACCTGTCGCGGCCATTAGAGTGGATCTCCCTCTCGACGGTTTCGAACACACTTTGGAATCGGCTGTGCTGAAGTCTGGTGAAAGCGAGGTTCCATCTCTGAAGTTGGCGACTGAGTCGACCGCGACAGAAGCCGTGGATGCTAGCTGGGAAGTGCGCGCGAGCCAACAATCCGAAGTCTCATTTGCTTATGATGCATCTCAAGTCAAAGGCGCGTCAAAAGTGATTGCGCAAATTTCAAAACCATACTTCTACTATGAGTATCGTTTCGGCTACAGAAACGGCTATCGCAATGACGAGTTTACGATGAAGACGATTGAGCTGAAACCGCGTGCAGCAACCTTCACTGTTCCCCTTGCAGACTTTCCGAAGACGGCGAAGTACGAAGTGAGAGTTGCTGCTGTGGATGGCAGTGGCAACATCGTAGAAAGCTTTTCTGACCCGGTTTTGCTCTCAGTCTTCAAGTAAGTCCAAGTCAGCGAACTGCGACTTGCACTGGATCAGAAGTGTAACCAACGATTCTGTCACCCTTCATTGCTGCGATGCGAACGTCGTACCGACCTTTTCCCTCGAACATGTTGCGTGTCAGTACAAATCTTCCGCTCCTCGTTGGGAGCTTGATTTGTTTGGCATGTTTGCTTAGTTTTGTCTCTCTAAATGTGTTGCCTTGGTTGTGAAACTGCACATCGGGAGTTGAGATCTCCATAAGCGCAGTCTCCGCCGCTTCGAGTCGAGTGGTATCGAATACAATGGCTAGGGGCTCGTCGAGGTTGCAAACTCCAGTCGTCGTAATTCTGTGGCTGTCTTCTACTGCAAGCATCGGCACGATGCACGAATCATTAGTCAACTCGACCGCCTTCACTTCATATCCATCTGCCGGAATAACCATGAGTTGCTTCAGTGGTTGCGGCGACAATCGCCAGCGGATGTATTCTGCAACTGGGAAGTAAACGATGTTTGGATTCGATTCGTCAGCATACTTGAAGAGAGCTTTTTGCACTACGACCTCTGGCCGATCGTAGCTGGTCCAATGAAGCGTGCAACATGCCAGGGAGTTTGGCTTGAGTGAGGCGCTGCTGCGTGGGCTCATCGTTACTTTTATCGCGCCGGCCAAACGAGCATCGACTCCGGACGTCGGAAGGTTGTAGATCAAAATTGGTTCGTGCCCGGGATGAGGGTTTTGCCTTGACTCAGCCGTCGATTTGTCGAGAGTCACACCGGCGGACGGAAAGTCACCCTTTGCGCACGGCACAAGTTGCTTGGTTGCGGAGTCCCAGAGGTAGCCGTGATTGGTTTGAACGCTCACAAAATCATTAATGCGACTTGCGTTTCTTACGTCTGCACTGAAAAAATCATGCTGCGTGGCTGAAACACGCGCCGAAAAATCTTCTTTGCAAAACGGTGGCTTGACCGGCAATCGAAGCTGTTGATAGAAGTTCATGGTAAGAGCGTTTCGCTCATCCAGAGGAACGTTCAGAATCGATAGACTCTCATTCGGCGGAAGAGCCCTTACCTTTTCTTCCAACGCTTTCCAGACTAACTTCATGTTCTCGCTGGACACTGACCAGAACTTGTTGTTGGTTAGATGTCCGGCGCAAAAAACGATTGTCGTAAAAAGTGACCAGACAATTCCGGCCTTCCATAAGGGCCTGCTCTTGGACGCCGCCACGCCGATCGGCAGAACAATGGATGCGCAGATTAAGGCAAAAAAGGCGCTGGGAATGTACACGAGTCGACTATTGTAGAGTGATGCATTCATGCCCCACGGTTGCACAGCAGGAGCTAAAGTGATCAGTGTCGCGGCCACCGCGAAAAGAAAAAGCCTTGTGTTTGAATGGTTCCACCACCCACTCAAAAGCCTTGCTGCCAGCAGCAAAGCGGCTGTTGCGTATGCTGCGGAAAACAGATTTGTGAGTAGCGAATACAGTTCCGGTTGCACAAACTCATTGATTGGATAGACGCATCGAGTCCAATATGCATTCGAGGCAAGCCGCTGCCAGAGCGTATCTGCTAGGAGTGTACCTCCTGATGCAGAATAACCGCCTGGACCATGAAACATGACAAGTCGAAACCCGGCATAGGCGATTAAGAGGAGCCAAAATGGCGCTGTTTCCTTCATTGTGTCTTTCAGTGACGCAAATGTAATTTTCTTTGCCGTGAGGAATAAATGCACCGCAACAAGCAACGGTGGAATTGCAATTGCACTTTCCTTGCAAAACAATGCGATCGTCATTGAAATGAACGCTGAAGTCTTAAGACCCCGAGTGCCTTGAATAGCGGCAGAAAAGAAGAATGCGCTCATCATTATGAAGAAGGTGCATATCAAATCCGTTCGATTCACCAACCAGATGACTGCTTCAGAATGGAGTGGATTTGCCGAGAAGAGGGCGCACGTGATCAAAGCGGTTGTGCGTGCAGTATTGGCCCCGAACTGTCTCAATAAGGATGAAACCAGGAAGAACAGCGCAACCGTTGTGGCGAGATGCCAGAGCAAGTTCGTTAGGTGATAGCCGACTGGGTTTGTTCCATACAACAGCCAATCGGTTGCAAAAGTCAGCTCCGATAGCGGGCGATAAAAGAGAATGTCAGTTTGATTTTGCCATGCACTCCAAAAGTTGGAAAAGAAGAAGTGCGGCAACCCATTGAAAGCCCCGTAGGCATGGGCAACGTGTTCGGAGTCTTCTGCAAAAAAGAACATCCCTAGAGTTTCGCCGGAGCAAATCAAATTTATCGCAAGCAGTATGAGCAACGCAAAGGCGTTGCCACCAAAGAAACGGGAGATGGCACTCTGAATGTTCGATCCTTTTCTGTCCGACTCTGCAGCAAGCAAGCGCCATTGGGTAGATGTGCTCAATGTACTTCTACCTCCAGAGGATCTGAAGTGAAGCCCACCACTTCGTTGTCTTTGGAAACTGCCACAACGCGCACGTCGTACTTCGCGGATGGTCCGAACATTTTTCGGCAGAGGACGAATGCGCCCTGCGTGGAGGGAACTGCAATGCGCTTATAGGCGTGTTTATTGAGTTTTGAATCTCTGTAAGTTGAGCTCAGTTCGTGAAATCTGAGATTCGGAGCCGAGATTTCCACGACAGTCGATGTTGCATTCTGAATTTTTGAACTGTCAAAATTGATCGACAGTTCCTCCTTCAAAACATAAAGACCATCGAGTGTTACGCTGTGTACGTCGGCTGCTGCTAACTTTGGAACAACGGAACTTTCGTCAATCAAATCAATCGACTTGATTTCATAACCATTTGACGGGGTGAAGATCAGTTGGTGTAATCGTTGCGGAGAGAGCCTCCAGCGGACGCGCTCCGCCATCGGAAAGTAGATGGTATCGGAGGATGCTTCTTCTGCACGCCGAGCGATTGTGCGCCATGAGGTGACTTCCGGGCGGTCATAACTATTCCAAATCAACGTGCACGATGGCAGTGGGTCATCTGCGGTTTTCATTGGAATCGGCGCCATTGTCACCTTGATCATTCCTGCTAGTCGGGCATCAAGACCGGTTGTCGGAAGAGTGTAGATGAGCGAAGGCTCGCCTGCACCGCCTTTGTGTTGGAGCGGAACCACCCCATCCAAACTCGCACCGAGTCGCGGAAATTCGCCTCGCGGGCAATCGACAAGCTGTTTTGTTGAGGCATCCCAGATGAGTCCGTGATTGGTGGAAACGCTTATGAACTCTTCGATTCGGCTAGGGTTTTTAATCTCGCTGTTAAACCAAGACATTTGGGTTGCTGCCACACGCGTTCCAAAATTGACGTCGCAGAAAGGCGGAACTGCAGGCATCATCAGGTGCCACCGACAGCACATGGTTAGTGGGTTTCGCTCGTCGAGGGGCAAGTTTAGAACCGCGACTTTGTCCGAATTCGGAAGCGCCTTCAACGCTTTGACATATTCCGTGCTCAGATTTTGCAGGTTGGAACTGGCATAGAGCCATGGCTCATTATTGGCTATGTGTGCGGTCCCTGACACGATGGCAAACAGAGCGCACCAGGCGATGCCAATGCGCCAAAACCACTTCTTTCTACGACTGGAGAAGCCGATTGGAAGTATCGCTGCGACGACGATGAGTGCCAGAAACGCGCTTGGGACATACATCAGTCGCGTATTCAACATGTTGGACAAAATGCTCCAAAGTTGAATGCTTGGCGCCACGGTCACGATGAAGGCAGCCGTCGAAAAAAGCAAAATACGTGTGTTCGCTTCGGACCAACAGTCTTTCTTGAAGCGCGCGGCAACTAAGATACCGGCGAGCGTATAGACGATTGAGAGCAGCGGTCCGAAGACATAGAGAACTTCTTTGGGCAAACACTCATTGAGTGGATAGAAGCACCGGAGCCAGCTAATTGTGGACGTGAGCCTTTCCACGAAGGTGTCTGCCATCATCGTCGCCAACGACCCGACATACCCTCCGAGACCATGCAAGACCGTAACGCGGAAAACGACATAGGCAAGAAGCAGTGCCCAGAAGGCGGCGGAGGCTTGCAAAGACTGCACGATGGACTTCCAGGACAGGTTGTCTGCTTTGAGATACAGATAAGTGAGAACCATTAGTGGTGGCAGCGAAATCGCACTTTCTTTTGACATAAGCGCAAGCAGCATGGACACCAAAGCAAGGACCTTAGCAGGTTTCCCTCCTCCTCCGCACTGTTTGATGAAGCCGAACCACGACAACATCATAAACACCATGCACATTAAATCGGTTCGATTCACCAGCCAGTTGATCGCTTCCGGGTGGAGCGGACAAGCGGCGAAGATGGCCGCTGAGATGACCGCGGCGACGCGCGCTTGCACTGCGTTGTAGCGGCGCAAGAGTGCATTCGCCGCACAGAAAAACGTGAAGGTCCCAAACTGATGCAAAATCAAGTTGGTGAGGTGATAGCCAAATGGTTTGGTTGCAAACAGCATGTAGTCGAGCGCAAAGGTGAGCTCGGGAAGCGGTCGATAAAAGCACGTGTGCACGTTGTCGTTCATCCAGACGCTGTAAAAATTCGTCCAGAAATAGTGCGGCATGCCGTTGAAGAAGTTATAGGCGTGCACGACGTGAACCATGTCTTCAGCGAAGAAGAACATGTTAAGGCTGGCGCCGCAGCAAACCAGGTTGATCGCGAGCAACGCGAAAAAGACCACGACGTTATTGCCCAAAAAAGCGCGCAAGACTCTGCTCGTCGTTGGTTCTTGATGAAGCAACGATGCCGGCACTTTTTCTTGTGTGGTATGTGCGCTCACGTGAGACTCCGCGGGGAGCATAAGGTTATGACAATAAGGACAACCAGATGTTAAGTAGGTCTAAACACGTGCGGTGTTTAAGCTATTAACACAAGTCAAGGATCAAACTGCGCTTTAGTGATAGCCTTTCTCGATATCACCTGGGCACTTGCCGGAGTTGACCTTGGCCGTCCAAGAAGCCAACGAACTTTCGAAACAGACCGAACTCGCGGAAACTGCAGAGCAAAATCGCTCTGAGCAAAGCCGCGCACTTTTGTGGCCTGACTATTCGCTGTTTTTGAAAGTCGGGGTGCCGTTGTTGCTGGTTGCGTTTATCGCTGTGCATCTGCGCGAGTGCTGGATGAGCGCCTGTGTTGTCGACGGACAGCGCACGTTTCTGCTATTCGACGACGCGATGATTTGCATGCGGTACGCATACAACTTTGCACACGGCAATGGTTTGGTGTGGAACCCCGGCGAATTTGTGCAAGGCTACACGAATCTCGGCTGGGTGCTGGTCATGGCTGCGGTGCACTTTTTGCCTCTGCCGCTTTCACATACTTCCTTCGGCGTTCAGACCATCAATCTTATTATTTACGTCGCCTTGTTGCTGTACACGTTTAAGTGGCTTTCCCGAAAAACCAACGGTGCCTTGGCTTTTCTGGGAATGACTCTGCTTGCATTCAATGCGCCGATGTTGTTCTGGAGCATTGGTGGGTTTGAAGTTCCACTTCAAGCTTTGCTGTTCACGGCGGCGATTTTGCCTTTGATTCCAAACAAAGAGGGAACGTTTGATGAGCGTCTCAAATGGCCGTGGATACCCGTCCTGCTGGGGTTTTCATACTTCATTCGTCCCGATTCTATTGTTCTATTTGGTGTCACCGCTGCGTTTTTTGTGTTGCAACGATTGTTGAAACCGAACGATTTTGCGCGCGGTGATGTAGCGAAACTTTTGTCGGGAACGGTTGTTGGATCTACAATCATTGGCGCAGTACTTGGCTTTCAGCGCATGTATTATGGTGACTGGTTTCCCAACACCTACTACTTGAAGGTTGCTTATGGTGCCAGAGAACTTGTTCGCGGGGGCAAGTATTTACTTTGCTGGCTGTTTCAAAACAATCAGCTTCCGCTGCTGCTCGGTGCTCAACTGTGCTGTCTCTACGGTCTCTTAACCAATGGTGTTCTCGCCTGGTCTGGTTTCACAGCGTGCATTCTGTCCTGGATTGGATACAACATATGGGTTGGCGGCGACGCATTTGCATTGAGCCGTTTCTATTGTCCAATCACACCGGTGTTGATAGTTGGAAGCATTGTTGTCGCCCATCGCATCTTGCAGAGACTCGAATTAGATAGTTTCCCATCTATCACTGCGAAGTTGGGGCTGCCAAGTAATACGCAGCTGCGCAGGGAAACGGCATGCGCATCAATCTTCCTTGTGGCGGCCGTTCTTGTCGGAGCGGTCATTTGTAGGTGCGAGACTGATTTGGTTCCTGAAACAACGAACCTTCGAGTGGCAAACGAAAATTCCGTCTACAACGTCAATGATCTTCGGCGCATCAAAATCCAGCCTTACGAAGTCGTTTCCGTATTCTGGGGCGGCGGCGCACCATATTTGATGCCCGAGCAAATCTTCAACGATCCCCTCGGCAAGTGCGATAAACGCATTGCGCACATGCAAGCGAAGTGGGGACCACCAGGACACAACAAGTGGGATTTTGATTATCTTCTAAATGAAATCAAACCAGCGGTGATCATCACAAACCAGCCGCTGAGCCAATTACGAGATTCGAGCAAGCTGAGAAGTCTAGGTGATAAGCTCGACTTTTCGAACATATTTGAGCTATGGTTTCACAAGACCTTCGTGAATGAGTACCGCCCCAACATGCTCATCTCAGCATACGATTCAAACAGAGAAACCTACTTGTCGCCTGAGGCAGCAAAAGGCAGAGAAATTTTCCTTGAGAGGGCGCTGATACACAGGCAGTGGACGGTGCCTAAACCGAGGACGGTGCCTGAACCGAGTGCGCCTGCACCGTAGTTTTCAGGCACTAGCGGAGTTCGACTGTTCGCGCGTTTGCAATTGTGACTGGGTACGAACTGTAGCCGATGATAGCTCCGTCTTTATCTTGCGCGAAGATGCGCACTTGATAGTGTCCCGGTTTAGGAAGGTCGGTGGCCCCAATAGTGATGTCACCCTTCGTCGCTGCAATCGTCCAACGTTTTGCAGCACGTGGGCAAAACTCGGTCGAGTGAAAAGTAGGAGAAACATCGAGCGACGGTTTTGGGATTTCAAATCGGTCAAATGGTGCAGACAGTTCCACCGAAATTTTAGTGGTGGATGGAATCGCGGTTGCATCAAAGATCAACTTGAAGTCGTTCGATTGCTTTGCTCCCGAGTTCCCGAAACGTTCGTTGTTAGGAAAATATGCGCCATCGTAATCGAGTTTAAGCGCAGTTTCGTCGGGTTCAAGTTTCGGAATCAATTCTTTATTTGAAACTTGCTCAACGGCACCCATCACTTCGTTGCGACTCGACCACACGCGCAGTGTGAGCCGGTTGACATCACTGCTCATAAGCCAGTCCAGATGCTCGTCCAGAAAATACTTGTATTCTGTCGGCTTTTCGGAATTGAACCGCGCAAATGGAGTCGCAAGCACAGGGTCGAGTTGCTCGTCGGTGTAGCCGGAGTAATTTTGCCGATCGTTCCACGTTAAGCTGCTGAATGGCTTATAGATTGAGAATCCTGGCGTTCCTTCCGAGCCGATGACGGTTTTTAACCCATCAAATGTCCACGGGTTGATTTTTGGAATTGCATCCAGACTGAAAGTTGTGCACCGCGGGTGGTTAAACAGTTCCTTGTTTCGCACCGAAAGAACGTGCGGAAAATCCAATCCGTTTCTTTTGTACTCAAACGGGTGGAGGGTCTTGGTGTCTGTATTCCAGCGAAAGACCTTGTAGGTTTCAGGCTGATTGAGAATGCGTTCCAAAAGCGGACGATTTGCCAATACTGGAAAAAGATTTTGCGGTTCCAGAGTGATGACTTTATTGGAGTGGTCTGCCTTGCAGAAGTATTCGCGAAACGCAGGACGAATCGCGTCAGCAAAGAAGAAGCACAGCACGCCACGATAGAAGACAGGCATGTTGAGTACGAGTACTTTTTGCGTTGGCGAAAGTTGTTCGCATTCTTTTTCAACTGCGGCGATTAAAGTTTTGCTCTGTTCGCCCGCCTCAACCCAGGCTTTATCGTTGGCGATGTTTATGACAGTGTAGATGCCCACCAAAGCTACCAAAGCAACAGTGCTCACTACGGTTGAAACCTTTGCTAGTTTGCTTTTCGCATCGTCATCCATCGCTTTCAGCAAAGTCGCTGCAAGCATCAGACACAATGGGACACTCGGCAAATACAAATGCCGACCGCCAAGCATTGCGTAGTTGATCCACCAAGCCTGTGCCACCGGCAGAAGTGATACGACAAACCACCCGGCAAGAAACATATATAAGTATGTTTCTTGGTGCGACAGCCGAGCGCAGAAAAGTCTGAGCAATAGCGCGATTCCAATCCCGACATAAGCTATTGCCAGCGCCTGCACAAGGTGGCTGTCCGCATCAACAACGTTCACAGGAAAGATGACACTTGCTAACAGTGTTGGATTTGTCCATCGTTCGATGCGGCATGCATCGAGCAAAATGCCGGTCGCGCCAGTGTAGCCGCCAATGAGGGTGCCGAGGGCGAGCGCACGGATACCGATGTATCCGACTAAAATCATCCAGAAGATCTTTGTGCTTTTGATTGCATTCGTAATCGCTTTGGTGAAACTGGAATGTTCCAAATCGCCGATTATGCTGATGAGCATGAATATCATGGGAAGTGTCGCTGCAGACTCTTTTGAAAAGATTGAGAGTACGAAAAAAATCACAGTCGCTGCGTGCAGAGACTTTGAATTGTTCCTTTTGAGTTTCAAAAAGAATACAAGCGTCAACAATGAAAGAATCGTGCACACCGCGTCGACTCTGCCGACAATCGATACGACCGGTTCAGCGTGTTGTGGTGCGCTTGCGAAAACCGCTGCGGCAAAGGCTGAGGCGACGCATGCTGTGCGAGGTTTGAATGCGTGCAGTAGTTGCAGTCCCAGAACATAGACGCAAAACGATGCGCCGATGTGGAAGACAAGGTTGGTTACGTGCCAGCCTACGGGGTTAGTCCCCCACAAGAGCCAGTCAAAAATGTAGGGCAATACAATTAATGGTCTGTAGTGCTGCGAATAAGCCAAGTCAAACGAGCACGACCACAGATTCGCGAAGAGTCCAAAAGGGTTGTGGCGCAGATGATCCGCGACGTAGGAGATGAATTGAAAGTCGTCGCTCATGAAGTAGGCGGACATGTCAGGCAGAAAGCACGCGACCGAGACGAGCGCGATGCAGACGAATGCGATGAGATGCCAAACCATCCGTCTATTGTCGCGCCTGGCGCTGCTTGGGTGGTTATGGACTTCTAACCGGGCTCGCTCCTGGAAACCGAATAGCGAGACACTCGCTGAAGTGATCGGTTTGATTCAGTCGTTGCAATCGAGGCCTGTACAGTAGAGAAGTAGGGACAAACAACCCGACCGCTCGAACAATTTTGAGATACGAAACCACTTCTCACCGGACCGCTGGAGGGCCCGTTAGCATCGCCATGAAAAAGCAACTGATTGTCAAAGATCACAAGAACTGGGTGGGTTATACATTCTGGAATACTGTCAACGAGATCATTCTTCACACGCACTTCAGTTCTATCGAACTGTTAGGGGCAGAGAATGTGCCGAAGACTGGTTCTTTCTTGTTGGTTTCGAATCACTGCTCTCGATGGGATGGACTGTTGGTGCAGCACTTGATTGGTCGCCGCGCTAATTACATGGTCTCTCCCAATGAGCTCATCGGTGCGCAGGGCGGTGCAATTCGTGCGGTCGGCGCGTTTCCGGCAGACCCCCGCTACAACATCATGGAGCATATGAGAAATCAGATTGAAAAGGGTGAACCGGTTGTGATTTTTCCGGAAGGAACAGTCTATTACGATGGCACCACCCACCCATTCAAGAAGGGCGCGGCAAGAATTGTTCTGTCATGCGGCGCGGAAGGAATCGACATTCCGATAATTCCTATGGGCATTAACTATACGACCGATCCTTTTCGGGCACGTGGAGTGATTGGTGCACCGATCGACGCAAAAGAGTATGTTGCAGCATATCTGGAAGAGTCGCAGTCGGCGATTACCAGGCTTTCGACGGCGCTGCATCGCGAAGTTTGCCACCTGCGCCATGCTGCTGGTGCCACCATGGATAATGACACGCTGTTCGTTGGCAAGAAGTCGAGGTCATGGGCGGAACTTGCAATGCCCCGCATGGCCGAGGTTGATAGCGTGGCTGCTAGGTAGTACAGGCTATCTTGAGAGTTGCTCGATTTCTTCTTGAGTGATCACGCGAAACGAGAATTTGTAACCTTCGTAGATACCAATCAGGTAGAACACAATGTCGAACAGATTGAAACTCTGCATGACGTCTTCCACGATCACGGTCGGGTGAGCCAATACCCATAACACGATGAAAAAGACGTTTACGTGCTCGGCTACGGCTGTATTCCAACAGTGAGTAAGTAAGTTGCCGGAGAAGATTGCAAAGAACGCGAGAACTGCTCCTATAACACCGAATATGGTGTCAAGACCTTTTCCCGCTTTCCGAACAGCAATACCGACTCCCATGCCGACAAAAATCGCAACTAATCCGATTCTCCAGCCGGTTATTGCAGTAATTGCCGCCCAGGCAATTCCACAAACCAGAGCCGCCAAAAATCCAGCCAGGATTCCCAAGACAAGGTTTTGCTCAGAGCGAGCATTCTTCAGGTAGTTTTCGATCCTCTGTGGATCGATTTGTGGGCCTTGCGCACTCTGCGCATCTTCGGCGCTGCGTGCACCTTGTGAACCATCTGGGCCTGCGCCGGGGTCGGGTTGCTGCATAAGTTGCTCCGATCTGGTGACTGTTCCCCCAATAATCTGAACATTCATATTCCCCAAACTGCAAACACCTTCATTAAATCGGGCGTTTCTCGACACAAAACTCAACCGCTATTGACAATGCGCCGATGTGCCGTAAGCGCTATCATGTGATTGGTCGGGGAGGGCTGCTAATGACCGAATCCTTTTTCAACTTGAAATCACGGATGCCGATTGCATTATCTGTGGTGCTTCTTCTGTCTCTTACTAGCGTTTCAATTAGTTCATGCAAGAAATCTGTCGACGAGGGTTCTGACAAAACGGAAACCTCGAAGGAGCCGGAAAAGCCGAAAGTCGACTACAAGTCGCAAGGTTGGGATCAAAATAACAAGGATGGTTTGGCCGCGCTCGAAAAGGGCCAGCTTGATACTGCAGAACTGGCGTTTCTTGCGGCCTTGGAGCAAGCGGAAGCCTATGGGCGCAAAGATGTTCGCGTTGCAACGACCTGCAATAACCTGGCATCGGTTTACGAAGGAAAAGAGATGTATCAGCAATGCTTGCCATTGTTGAACCGTTCACAACGGGTCTTTGTAGCGGTTTATGGAACAGAAAATCCCGCTGTCTCAACAGTTCTTGCCAGCATCGCTCGAGTGCTCATGAAGCAAGAGCGATTCGAAGAGGCAGCCCCTATTCTCATTCGCGTCATCAAAATTCAGCAAGCAAACCCCACAACGAAGTCTGATGTTCTTCAAGAGAGCATGATGAGTTATGCGACTTGTTTGAAGAAGATGGGCCGAGCGAAGGAGGGCTTCAAATGGGAAGCAGCTGCCAAACAAGTGCTAACGAAGTAAACACGCAAGACTTCGAAAAACTCGGGCTCTTTTATCTCGGCAAGAGATTCGATTTGGCATCGCAGGCGGTGACAGATGATCTCGTGCTATACGAGTCGCGTGATCTGACGACGCACGGCGTTTGCATTGGTATGACGGGCAGCGGTAAAACGGGGCTCTGTCTCACAATTCTCGAGGAGGCTGCGATAGACGGAATTCCTGTTATCGCAATCGATCCCAAAGGTGATTTGTCGAATATTTTTCTGAACTTTCCAAACTTGGATGCGCAAAGTTTTCTTCCTTGGGTGAACGAAGAGGATGCTCGCCGCAACAATTTGACAGTGGAGCAGCTCGCGCAGCAAGAAGCATCGAAGTGGAAAAATGGGATAGAGGCCTGGGGGCAATCTGCTGAGCGAATCCAGAAACTGAAAGATGCAGTCGAGTTTCGTCTGTACACTCCGGGCAGCAGCGCAGGCTTGGGCGTTTCTGTTTTGAAGTCACTTACGCATCCTGAAGATGAGGCGTTCGAAGACGCAGATATACTCAAAGAAAAGGTTGCATCGACAGCATCATCGCTTTTGGCACTGCTCGGCATTGACGCGGATCCGTTGCGAAGCCGAGAGCATATCCTTTTGTCATCAGTCATTGCGTATGCATGGAAATCAAAGCATGATCTTGAATTGACCGATCTGATTACTCAAATTCAGAAACCACAATTCACCAAAGTAGGTGCCATAGATCTTGAATCGTTCTATCCTGCCAAAGAACGATTTGAACTTGCGATGTCTCTAAATAACCTGCTTGCGGCGCCAGGTTTCGAAAGTTGGATGTCCGGTGAGCCACTTCAAATCGATTCGCTTCTTTTTAACGCGCAAGGTAAGCCACGAGTCTGCGTTTTCTCAATTGCGCATTTAAGCGAGACCGAGCGAATGTTTTTCGTGTCGGTACTGCTAAATGAAGTACTCAGCTGGGTTCGCGCGCAAAGCGGCACCACGAGCCTGCGCGCGTTGTTGTATATGGACGAGATCTTCGGCTACTTCCCACCGGTTGCAAATCCTCCCTCGAAAAAGCCGCTGCTCACTCTGTTGAAGCAAGCAAGAGCTTATGGTTTGGGTTTGCTGCTGGCTACGCAAAACCCAGTGGACTTGGACTATAAAGGACTTGCGAACGCAGGAACTTGGTGGATCGGACGCCTTCAAACAGAGCGCGATAAGCAGCGCGTCATCGAAGCATTGGAGGGCGCCAGTGCAGAAGCTGGTGGAACATTCAATCGCAACGAAATGGAAAGAACGATTGCCGGTCTGGGAAGCAGAGTCTTTTTGATGAACAATGTTCATGATGAGCGGCCAGAGATTTTTCAAACGCGCTGGACCTTAAGCTACTTGCGAGGACCTTTGGCGCGTCCGCAAATTAAGAAGCTTGCTGCGATGCAAGTGTCAACTGTTTCCAGATCGGCGACGGCAACAGCGCCGCAAATGGAATCAGCGTCAATTGCAAAGGCAGATTCTGTGTTATCACTGCCGTCGACGAACGTCTCTTGTTCGGCTAAGTCGATCTCGGCTATGACGTCGCGCCCAATCGTTCCACCAACAATCAAAGAATATTTCTTGCCGGTCAAGACAGTAGCGTCGAAGGTTGTATACAAGCCAATGATTTTTGGAGGTGCATCAGTCCGATTTGTCGACATCAAACTTGGTCTTGACGAAGTGCAAGCTCGCAATCTGGTCGCACCGCTTTCAGATGGAGCGGTTGAGGTGAGTTGGAGTGAAGCATCCAAGACGTCACTTGAACTCTCGGACCTAGAAGCCGTGCCGGTTGCCGGAGCCGAGTTTCAGCCGTTGCCGTCGTCGGCGTCTTCCGATTCAAGTTACAAGCAGTGGAGCAAAGACTTTGTTGAATGGTTGTATCAGCATCAAAAGTTCTACCTGCTGAAGGAGCCCAAGACTAAGCAATGCTCGCGACCCTCGGAAACTGAGCGAGATTTCCGCATCAGATTGCATCAACTATGTTTGGAAGCGCGCGATAAGCAAGTGGATGAACTCAAAAAGAAGTACGCACCGAAACTTCAGACACTCCAAGATAGGGTTCGCACTGCCGAGCACAAGTTGGAAGTGGAACAAGCTCAGGCAAAACAAGCCGAGATTGACTCCGCGATTACGTTCGGGACGTCCATCATCGGAGCAATGCTGGGACGCAAGAGATTGACAAAAACAGCTCTGGACCGTGCTTCACGGGTCGCTCGTGGCGCCGGCAAGGTGGCACAAGGACGGTCTGATGTCGAACGCGCCACGGAGACGCTGGGCACGATGAGAGAACGTTTGGAGGAGCTCGAGACGGAGTTTCAGTCTGAGCTTGCCAAAATCGCTGCCTGCTTCACAGGGGATGCGACGCTGGAGACGATTTCAGTCGCTGCGAAAAAAACTAATATCTCACTGAAGCTAATCGCGTTGGTATGGGCTCCATACGGTGTCAACGAAGACTTGACGCTGAAAGAGCTTTGGCGATAACTCGTGGCTTTGCTTTGTTGAAGTTGAACTAGTACAGATTAGGGTCAAAGGGAATCGAACCCTCCTTTCCAGATTGAGATTCTAGCGTCCTTGCCGATAGACGATGACCCTATGGGGTGCACGACGGGAGTTGAACCCGTTCTAAATGACTCACAATCATTCGTGCTGCCGATACACCACGTGCACCATATATGGTGGGGTAAACGAGATTCGAACTCGTGTTTTGGATTCGAAAGACCCACGTCCTTGTCCACTAGACGACTACCCCAAATCATAAAAACCATAAAATGGTTGGCTGGGTGGTTAGGGTTCGAACCTAAATTCACAGAGTCAGAGTCTGTTTTCCTACCAGTTAGAAGACCACCCAAAATTGGCTCCGCGGGTGGGAATTGAACCACACATTCCCTGATTCAAAGTCAGGTTTCCTACCATTAGAAGACCACGGAATAATTCATATCGTTCTCGTGGCTGTCGTTGTCGAAACATTGATTTCACTCCTGCTGTTGCGTGTTTTGAATTTGCTTGTCTTTTGCAATCTGGACTCGCGTGTCATACGCACGCGAGCCTTCGGGCACCGCAGATGGTGTCAGAAATTTCTATAACATGGTGGAACCCCTCGGGATCGCACCGAGTTCTCTTGGGCTTCAACCAGGCGTGAGGACTACCTTCACCAGGGTTCCGAGGAAATAAAAAACCGCAGATTTTGCGATCTGCGGTTCACCTGAAGATGTATGACCAGTGGCGTCTTACCTCAGGCGAACCTCGTATGAAATTGTTGTTCTTGAATTAAAAACATTTTGCTAGATCCCTCATAAACAGCGATGAGTTGTGCTGCTCGAATTTCCATCCTAGACGATCGCACATTGTTCGTCAAGCGGAATTTTACTAAATTGCGAAATGCAATTCTCAAACTTTGCATTTTGCAATTTTCAATTGTTCGACTCAATCGTGCAAAAAATTAGCTGGAAGATTCAGTGTGCATCGACTACCTGAGCGCTTGCATTTCTTTTGTATTCGTCTCGGAGAACGGCTTTACTGTCCATCCAAGTTCTTCCAAAATCGATGACAAGCTAATTCCACTCCACTGCCATCTATGCAATGCAACGATTGCTTGCTCCGGGCGCAAATAGCCATCATCGATCATTTTCTTGCAGCGTCCAACAGTTTGCAATGTCGAATCCTTGATCACGCGAATGCGAATAAGCGCTTGCTCAATGGGTTCTAGTTCTTCTTTGTTCTTGTAAGCTTTGACTATGTCTGATTGTGTGATCAGACCAGCGAGCTTGAGAAGTTCGAGTATTGTGATGTCTTGTTTTTGGGGTGAAGCTCTTTTATTGAGTTGCACAACGATATCGGAGAATGAACCACCGGTGTTGTGAATCGTTTGCAACGCGATGGCAGCGAGTGTTGGAGTGAAGTCTCCACGGTTGACCATCTTTTGCAAACGCAAGGCAGATTCCAATTCACTTTCAGTGATGAGAAGCAACTTCAGCAAAACCTGTCCGATTGGCTGTTTCGTCATGTTACCCACGTCGAGACAGCGATCGAGATCTTTTTCTTTGACCAATCCTGAAAGGATGAACAACTCACCCAACCTCAAGCGGGGCTGCGGCAACGGGCGCAGACCGCCTTGCTCGTTGAGCGACTCTTCAAGCGATCTCTTTTGTCTAAATGCGGAAGACAAGGCTTTGATCGCTTCGCTGCGTTCAATACGTCCTTCGCGGATGAGCTGCTGAGCTGAAAGTGCAGCATCCACGATTGTTTGCGATACAAGACCTTGTACGACCAAGATGCGCCCTAGTGGTAGGCACATCAATTGGCTCAAACCCACTGAGTCATCTCTCAATTTCACGGTGAGAATGCCAGCCTCGACCAAAAGCTCTCCCAATCGATTGGTCTGCGCATCTCGTGGAGGTAGCCAACCAACTCTTTCGAGTGCAGTATCAAGTGTTGTGCGTTGAATCACCGCGTTTCTCAAAGCTGTGATTGCAACATCAATCGGCACGAGCTTATCGCGAACCAGCGACTGTGCCTTAATTGCATGCTTCAGCGTTTCATTTGAGAGAACGCCCATCATGATTAGCACTCTGCCGACCGGTAGACCCAAAAAGCCCGAAATTTGAATTGCTTCGGTCAAGTCTTTCAGGTTGATGGCGCCAGCGGCTCTCAGTAGATCACCGATTAGGATGTTGGTTTCCTTTTGTTGCATTTGCCGAATGTCTCTCTCAATAAACTACGGTGTGCATCCCAAAAAAGCGTCAAACCGCGACTGGGTTCTTCTTAGTAACCCGGCTCCAGAGAGGCCAGGCTGGTGTGACACGAAGCGGGCTCGTTAATAAATATCTTGACGACTATTGGGCTCTAATGGATGTAGGAATCCCTATATTGTTCTTAGGGGCATTCTATATTTCTGGAACAATCAAAACCCTGGCCGGTTCAAGCTTTAGAGCTTGACACTCGGATCCACCCCAACATGTAGCCGATGGTCGATGACTAGAGGTTCTTTAGCTGCGACAGAGCCTTTTTCATGTTCATGCTAAGCGAATCTTCCGGGTCGGATTCCAGCGCTCGATTTATACATTCTTCGGCGCCGTCGAAGTCTTCTTCCAGACCTTTTGCAGTTGCGAGCTGCAACCAGCCGTTGACGTAATTGGGATTTATTTTGAGGGCTCGCGCCAAAAGCTCTTTGGCCTCTAATGTCTGGCCATCTTCCAAATAAATCACTGATAGGTTTCCATAGGGCCATTCAAAATCTGGAAACTGTTTTATCAGCTCCTCAAAAGTCTTTCTTGCGGCATCCGTATCGCCCATTGCCATCAAATTGAAGCCCTGAATGTTCTTTTGTTCGGCAACCAAGGGTACAGGATACCGCGGTATTTTTGTCTTCAGGTATCGCCGAGCCGTCGCTCCGACATCTCCCGCTTCGTCAATCTCGTGCGCGAAAGTGAAGGCATCGCGTGCTTGTTCGGTCCATCCCAGTGATTTGTACTTAATTCCCAGGCTCAGATAGTCTTTTGGGCTGAGCCCTTCAGGCACATCTCTTGGCGGCAGTTCCACTCTTTCACCCTTACGTTGAGGCTTTCGACAATCGGAAGATGTGCAGATCCTCCTAATGTCAGTATAGCTGGACCTCTCGACATTTGCAGGAGCTTACCTGATACGCGCAACCGCTCTAATCGCCGGTCATGGCGCCATTTGTCGTATATGTCTTTTCAGTCTCTGCGACATGTTCTCGGCGAGTGCGCTGTCTGCAGTAGGCGAAAGCGGAAATTGGAGAATGCCTCTTCCCCTGTAAGCACGCGGCATTGATGCGGTTCTTGGCACCATGTGCACATGGTAGTGAGGAACCACTTCTGCCAATGTATAGGTATAAACTCTCTCAGCTTGTGCGACTTTGCGCAGCGCAGAAGTGGCTGATTGCAGCATGAACGGAAGCGTTTCGCACTCCGCCTTTGTTGCCTCCGATAAATCGAGGAAGTGACGCTTCGACTCGAGTACCAAATATCCGACGATATTGGTTTCAAGCGAATGGCGAAGAAGCCAGTCGTCTGTTTCCCAAACCAATAAGTTTGGATTTAAGGAACGCTCGGATTGTCGCGAACAAATTGCGCAGGAACTAGACATAATAAGGATTCAAGGTCAACAGACTTGTTGGAAAGTGTTGTGGAGCATTTATTGCACGAACCGTAATTATATAATTTGGGAACGCTCGGGATTTTCTCCCGTGCGCTTTGCAACATCCATTTCGGTTAGTGCGTAAATTGACTCCAGCACAAGGATTTCTCATTAAGATCGTCTTTGCCGTGGCACTGTATATGGTGCTCTCTATTGTGGTCGCGCCTCAAGCAGATGCAGAAGTCTTAAAGTCATTTCAAAGCGATATAAAACTTCAATCCGATTCATCCATTGTAGTAAAAGAAACATTCACATACGACCCTGAATTCGCACCGCCACGTGGAATATACAGAGTCTTCCCTCTGAGAAACCAAACCGTCAGTGGTGGCTCCCCCAGATGCGAAGTAAAAGTTTCTTCTGTAACCGATCAAGATGGAAATCCGATTCAATACTCGGAAGCGCGCCTCGGTGACACCCTGAGTCTGAGGCTGGGCCGACCAAAAGGCGCTCCACAAGACGTTCCAATCACCTACGTTATTCAGTATTCGGCTTGGCATACGTTTCGATTCTTGAGTGGATCTTCAGAATTTTTCTGGAACGCCACAGGCAATCAGTGGCCGTTCACGATTGAAAATGCAGTTGTGAATGTCTGGTTTGTAGATGGCAGCGGCAACAATAAACCCACTGGTGTCGAGGCTTTCGTTGAGTCGCCTGAATCGACTAGGAAGGCTGCTCAGTTGATGAACACAAGCGCAGTTACATTGTCGGCCGCGAACATTCCTCCAGGTGAATCGCTTAACTTGTTGGTTAGCTTCCCTGACGGAATTGTCAGTCACGAGAGCATTTTGGATAAAGTGGACTTGTGGTGGTCGGATTGGTGGTTGGCTGTTTTGATGCCGCTGGTTTGTGCCACCGGACTTGGTATTACTTATTGGTATTCGGGGCGAGATGATTCTCCTTCTCGATCAGAATCAGGCGGTTCTGTTGCTGGAGCTGGAGCCGCTGCCAGAGGCGACTTCGACAGTCTGATGCCACCGCACGCTCTTTCACCTGCTGAAGCTGGAACGGTAATCGACGAACAATGCGATATAGAAGATGTGATGTCTACGGTAATCGATCTTGCGGTTCGGCGAGTGCTGACGATCAAAGAAATTGATAGAGGTAACTCCTCAAATGCAACAGTCCACGACTATGAGTTTGTAAGACTTACATCACCTGCCGGGCTTGTTTTGGCCCCGCACGAGGAGAAGTTGCTAGATCTACTTTTCCCCAATGGTGAGATTCAACCGATGTTTCTCAATGAATTGCGTTGGCGATTTTTCAGCAAACTTAAACCAGTGAACGATGCGATCTATCAAAATCTGACCACGCGCGGATTTTTCAAAGGAAACCCAAAGACGATTCGCAATTCATTTGCAGTTCTGGGAGCATCCTTAGGATTCTTTGGAATCACACTGGCAGTCGTTTTCACGCAATACATCTCTGTCTCAATCGGCCTGATATTGTGCGGGTTGATCACTTTCTCCGCTGCAAATTCGATGCCGGCTCGTACCTCATCGGGTGCTCGTGCCAGGGAATCTGTGCTTGCGTTCAAACGTCGGATGCAAACCGTTTCTGTCGACGAAGTTCGACTACAGGCTGAGTCAAATCCGGAAATTTTTGAAAAGTTGCTGCCATACGCATTGGTGCTCGGAGTGGTTGACGACTGGATTCAGAAGTGTGTAGGTGTCATCCCGCACCAAATCTCTTGGTTTGAAACGGCGACCAACAACGATGCGCCGACGGAGCGAATTTCCGATATGGGAAGAGGCTTGCGCAACATTTCGACGGTATTCACCTCGCAGGATCGTGCCACGACTCGCCTGCGTGAAGTTGCTGAGGCTTTGGGCCGTCAGATCTAGCCTCCAGATCTAGCCCTGCAGATCAACCTCCAGATCTACACCTCAGGTCTGGATGTCCACCAGCGTCTCCGGAACAGTTTGGAATGGGAGGCGTCAATGAGTCAGATAATTTGCGCTTCGGCTAACGAATTTGAAAATTCCACCGCAACTTACCCGCGTTTTTGTTGCATACATAGATTTTCTTCAAGAAAATGCTCCAAAGGCGAGTAAAAAGTTGTTATTGTGGAAAATGGCAGTTAGCTAAACATAGAGGACTGGGCCTCTGTGCCTCCTCATTGGCTCCATGAATCACGGCGAGTTGGCTATTGGCAGGAAAACAAACATGAAAGGACCACTAACTAAATCGAAAAAACTGACGTGGGCCTTGGGTGGAATGGTTGCAGTAACTTTTGCGGTGGGGGCCGCGAAGCTACCAGCAAAGGCGGACGATACCGGTTTCTTTGGCTCCGTTACAGTTCAGCGCTTTGCAGAAGATGCCGCCCACTCTTGGAGAAAAGGCGACTATGTAAAGGCAATGCAGGGTTACAGGAAGTGTATTGGACTCGACCCAAAGGAATCCCTGTTTTATTACGGACTCTATTCATCAGCAGCGAAGGCCAATTTGTGGGACCAAGCTGCATTTGCCGTTGAACAGTTGGTTGATCAAGACCCAGGACTAAAACCAAAACTCAATTTCGAATACGGTGAAGTTCTCTATCACCAAAACCGCTATAACGAAGCTGTACCGCTTCTCAAGGCTGCGCTATCAACCGCCGATCAAGAGAGCTTGGTGACCACCAAGATGAAGTCTCTCATGACCAAGAGCATTCCGCCCCAGGTGAAACCGCAAGTGGGCGCTCCGCACGTGGCGCCTGTTGCACCGATTGTTCCTGAAAAGCCTCCGGAAAGACTCGAGAAAAAAGAACAGCAAGCGGTTCGTCCTGATACATCCGATTCGGGTCTCAACTATCAAAACGCATTCAAGTCAGAAAGTATCACTGTGTGCGAGTATGAGGGATTCGTAAAGCGTGATGACATCAGCTTTTACAATCCGCCGACAGCGAAGTATCACATCATCAAAAGGTTAAAGGGACCGCCACTAAACCGATCGCTTCCAATCAGATTCGAATTTCACAACAAGACAGAATCCATCGGTCAAGTCGGAGCACTCAATAAGAAAATCGAGTCTGGAAAGATGCCGTCCGGATGGAAGTTTGGACCAGACAAGATGCCAGCGGTAGGCTCGAAATGGATCATATTCATTCCAAACGCAGTGCCGCGAAGCGATGGTGCATTCGATACGTATCAAGGTTCGTATGGAAGGCAGGAAGCGACGGAAGACAATTTGAACATGATCTATCGAATCATCGAAGAACACAAAGGACAGGCGGATTAAGTAGAAATCGTCACACAGGCCAGAAGGTGCACAGAAGGTACAACCGGTTCAAAGGGTACAAAAAAGATCCGGCCCGTGTGACAAACAGTTTGTGGATGCTTAGTTAGTAGGAAAGATGTAGGAACGGTATGGAATCATCAAAAAAACAAAAGATTGGCGCTGCAAGCACCGTTTTAGTCTTGGCTCTAGGAGCGGCTTTTAGCGTTCCCTCCAAAGCCGCTGACATGGACCCCGGACTCTTTGGATCGGTCACGGTTCAAAGATTTGCTGAGGATGCCGCAAGAGCACTGAAGGCTCGCGATCATGCCAAAGCTATGAACCTCTACAGAAAGTGTATTGGTCTTGATTCAAACGAAAAGCTTTTCTATTTTGGACTGTATAAATCGGCTGCTGGGGCGGGTCTCTGGGATCAAGCTGCATTTGCATTAGAGCAGATTGTTGAAAAGGATCCTTCCGCCAAAGCCAAAATGAACTACGAGTTCGGCGAGGCCATGTATCACCTTAATCGATACGACGAAGCAGTTCCGATGCTGAAAGCAGCATTGGCTGCGACAGGGGACAACTACATTGATAACCAGGTGAAGTCGCTGTTTATTAAGAGCGTTCCACCCGTCATTAAGGACTCCGGAAGCAGCGTTGCCAGCATAGGACCGGCACCGACCATGGCGCCCATCGTTCATGAGAAGCCGCCAGAACGTACGGAGAAGATGGATCAGTTAAACGTTCGTCCTGATACTTCGGACACCGCGCTCAACTATCAAAACGCCTTCAAGTCTGAAAGTATTACGATTTGTGAGTATGTAGGTTATGACAAACGAGATGACATCTCGTTCTACAACCCTCCGACTGCTCGCTTCAAAGTTGTGAAGAGACTCCATGGACCGCCGACACCGTCTATTCTTCCTCTTCGTTACGAGTTTCACGACAAAACAGAGTCTGTGGGACAAAAAGGCGCTTTGGAGAAGAAACTCGAAACTGGCAAGATGCCTAAAGGTTGGAAATTTGGTCCGGACAAAATGCCGACCAAAGGTTCAAAATGGATTGTTTTCATTCCCAACTTCGTTGCGCGAACCGACGGAAGTTACGATACCTATCAGGGCTCGTACGGACGACAGGAAGCGACTGAAGACAACCTGAACCAGATCTATCGGATTATTGAAGAGCATAAGGGCCAACAATAGTCACCACAGTTATCCCTTATCCAAGGGTTATTAGGAGTAATCGAAAATGTTGCGAAGACTTGTTTTACCACTGACGATTGCGTCGATCACTGCCGGTGGATTAGGTTCGTTCATTGCTCCGGCTTCGGCGCAAGACGCTGCTACTAGAAAAGAAAACATCCATAGATACTTGCTCGACATCTATACGAAACAGAGAAAGTTTGGTGAAGCGACTTTGGAATACAACGCTGTATTAGCGACCAAGGGAACTGATCCGACTCTGCGATACAACTACGCGCTCTTTCTTGCACAGCAGGGAAAACTGGTACCTGCCCGCGATCAAATGCGCAAGGCCACTACACTTGATCCAAGCAATGGAGACATCTGGGGGGCTCTTGGAAAAATCTTGATTCAGTTGAAGGACTTTGGCGGCGCGCAACAAGCGCTTGAAAAAGCAATTCAATTGGGCAAGCCGGAGTATCGCAAAGATTACGATAGCATCAGGCAATACATCGACCACCTCAATAAGCAAAAGCAGTATCAAGCCGAAATGAAGCGCTACAACGAGCAGCGGAAAAAGACTCCGACGCCGGCTAGCAGCAGCGACGACGACGACGAATAGCGTGGTGCTGAGCGCGTGGTGTTGAACGCGTGGTGCTGAGCGCGTGGTGCTGAGCGCGTGGTGCTGAGCGCGTGGTGCGGAACGCGTGGTGCTGAACGCGTGGTGCTGAGCGAATTAGTGTTGCAGTTCCAAACCTGCGTCTACATCATCTGTGAGAATGACGCGGCTCCTGCCTTGCTTCTTCGCAATATACAACCGCCTGTCGGCGACTTGGAGCAATTCGAACACTGACTCACCGTCTTCAGCAAAAGTCGCGAGGCCGCCACTGAAACTCACGTGAAATTCTTCGCCGTGATCGCCATGGAAAACCATGCTCTTAAACTCATCCAAGACGCGCATGATTGCAGCGTGAATCGTTTCTTTGATTTCTCGGCGGAATGCAAGTATGAATTCTTCTCCGCCCCATCTTCCTCGCAGATCATCTACGCGAAATCTTCGTGACAGCAATTGACCAAAGCCTGCAAGAACGCGGTCGCCAGCAAGGTGTCCGTAGGTGTCGTTCACTTTTTTGAAGTGATCGATGTCCATCAAGCAGATAGAGAAAGAAGTTTTCAGTCGTTGGGCTTCGGCGATGATGCCTAAAAGCTGCTCTGAAAATGCGCGTCGCAGAAGAAGACCGGTGATGGTGTCTTTGTCTGAGCGTTCTCTGAGCATGCGAGCTCTGTCGAGTCTGACCTTCACACGTGTGAGTAGTTCTTCGTTCACAACCGGTTTGGGAAGGTAGTCATCTCCACCACATCTAAAGGCTTCTACGCGCGCCTCAACGCCTGTTTGTCCGGTGAGGAAGATGATTGGAAGGTCTTGCCATCGCGGCGTTTGTCTGAGCATCGTACAGACTTCGAACCCTGTGATGCCTGGCATCATTACGTCCAGAAGAAGCATATCCGGCGGGAAGTCTTGCATGACGTCCAAGATTTTGCTTGGGTCAGTCAAAGTTCTGACGATCATCCCTTCGTTGCGAAGCACTAGGGCAACAGTGTTTCCGAAGAACTCATCATCGTCGGTGATGAGTACGCGTGGGCGACCTCCGGTGCGAATGGCAACGAGGTGTTGCACCGCTTTCTCTAGAGAATCGGATTGCAACGGCTTATCTAGAAAGAGTGAAGCGCCCGCATACGAAGCTTCGACTTGGTCTTTGATGATTGCGTCACCCGAGATGAATGCCAGAGGCAGGGTCTCGTAACCAGGCAATCCGCGCAACTCTCTTGCAAGTTGGAATGATTCTTCAGGGTGATCTGAAAGTACGTTGACGAGGGCGGCATCAAGCGGAAAGCCGACAGCTTTGTCGAGAGCTTCTTCTCGCGTCGAGGCTCGAACGATTTCTACAAGCCGCTGTCTGCCTAAGTCTTCGACGACATCGAGAAATCCGGTGTCGGCATCCATTACCAAAATTCTGGCGAGCGATGGGCTCGACGGAACTTCTTCCTTCTCGTCTTCCTTCCCGGAGACTACTGACATTACTTCTTTGGCTTCGGCTTCACCGGCGATTTGTGCTTCGATCAATTTGCGATCGATTTCAGCCCACAAGAGTGCTTGTTCATCTACTGGTTTGTCTGGCATCGCGACCGCGGTGGCTTCGATAAATGCCATGATTTCAGATACTTGTCTGAAACCGAGCGATCCGCCTGTTCCTTTGACTTTGTGAGCTTGAGCTCTCACTTCGCCAACCAATGCTGCATCTTCAGGACTTGCTTTTGCCTTTTCTATTGCTGCAGACAGTTCCTGAATCTTGGACGGCAATACTCTGGCATACTTCGTAACCAAAGCCATAAACATGGTCTCGAAGTCTTTGAGCTTTGCTGCCTGTCCGCTGGCGTTATCTGCAAACTGGCTCTCAACCTGTGCTCCGAATACAAACGGAATGACAGGTTTGTGCACGCTCAGCTTGATGCCGAGCGAATTGAGTTTGGCTTTGAAAGAAGTCAGATCATGCGGGTTGGCTGCGACAAAGACGACTGCGACTTCATTTCCGGAAGCCCGAATAGTGTTTACCCAGTCCACTCCGTTTGAATCGGGCAGTGGACCGCACACGATGATGAGGTCCGGAGTTTGAGACGCGAGAGCTTGCTTTCCGGCCTCGGCAGTATCTGCCTGCGTGACTTTGTGTCCCCTACCTTCGAGGATAGGAACTACCAGTTTGCAAAATTGCCGGTCATCATCAAGAAGAAGGATGTTTTTTCCCATATACCGCCAATCTTCAGCCCTGCTGGGCAGAATCCCTTCTTGCACAACAGTATACCCAGTGAGAGCGAGAGTTCCTCATCTTGATGACACTTAGCCAACATGTCAGCTACTCTTTGTGCATCCGCTTCCAAGAAGCCTTTGAGCGTTTTTGAAAATTTCGCATGTCCTTCTTGGAAATGCCGCGGATGTCGATTCCTATTGGCAATTCGTCTTTGCTGGCTTGTTCTACGTCGTAGTAGTGGTATAGCAGATACCTGATTAAATCCTGCCCTTCGCTATCTACCGTGATGTCCAATTGTGCTGCTCGCAGTTCTTGTTGGCTCACGTAGCCGTCTTTGTCAACATCTAGTTGATTGAAAAGTTTGCTGAAGCGTTCTTCTGCATCCGACGGGCCTACGATGTCGCCGACATCTCGCATGAGATGTTGGGCGCGGAGCTCTAAGTCTTTGATGGCAGGAACATCCTTGATTAGCGGGTCGAGACCGACTTTAAATGCATACTTGAGCACGTCTTGCGCCTCCGCTGGTGCGCTATTGCGAGAATAGAAGCCGGCTAGCTGCAGGCGAGACAAAAATGGAAGCGCCAAAAGCTGAATGTAGGCTTGTTCGACTTCCTCTCGGCTGACTTCCAAATCATTCGAAAGCTTCTCTGACGCCCGATTTATGCGGCAGTGCTCGCGATACTCATCCAGAGGAAGCGCATCAGCTGCCCAAACCGCCGCTTTATACTGCGATTCGGCGTTGCGTATGTCGCCTGCCATCTCAAGTTCTCGAGCCTTGCGTGCAAAATCGTATGGATTCTCCAGGGAATCTTCAGAATCTTCGGACGAACTGTCAGGCTTTTGACTCATTAAAGCGGAAGGTCTGAGCGCAACTTGCGTGGATTTTGCCAACCCATTTCTTCGAGTGCATCGTCAAAACCGACACGCATTCTGCTGCAATAGTTGAGCGCAATGATGCACTGTTCTTGCTTCATCAAGCCTTCGCGAATGAGTGGCAGACACGTTACAGCGGCATCAACCGTCTTGGTGTCGACCTTGCTTGCGGCCTGCAGAATTTGAACAACATCGCCACCATGCTTATTGCGCACATTTTGTGCAGTCGTGATGTCGCTTTCAGTCAATATGCCTGCTTTGATCAATAAGTCGAAGGCGCCTTTCAAATCTCTGACCGGCTTCGGTTTTGCACCACCTGCCGCTGCCGAACCTGCACTTGGACTCGCCGCTCCTGCCGCTCCTGTTGGTTGAGGCGTCGGTTTGGCCATCGCGGCTGGATTACCCTTAGGAGTGACAGGATGTGTGCCGCCTGGCGGCGTGTAACTTGGAGTCGTGTCGCTCGGCGCAAGATATTGTTCGATATTAGCGCCTAGTGTGTGCAAGCGCTTCAAAGCATCAGGTGCTTGCTCTGGAGTCATTTTCTCTTCACGCACCAACTCTTGCAGTTTAAGCGCTGCCTCGAGTGTTGGTTCGTTGATGAGACCTGCCTCTTTGAGCAACGTTCCCAATAAAATATTGGCTCGCTTGTCTAACAGATGGTAGTCCACTGGCATACGTGGATCATCAGCAGTGTGTACCGATGGCTGCTGCGTGTAGGTAGGCATCGGCATTGGCTGTGGTGGCGGATATCCAGGTGGCGGCATTTGCATGCCTGGCTGCGGATAACCTGGTGGCATCGGCTGCGGCGGCGGCGGATAGCCCGGAGGCATCTGCGGCGGCATTTGAGGTGGATACGGTGGTGGGTAGCCGGGTGGCGCACCAAAGCCGGGCTGAGGTGGGAACGATTGGCCCGGATGCAGCGGCGGATGAGGAGATGGAGTTGGTTGAATTGGCGGAGTCTGCGGCATCATTGGTGCCATTGGCGCTCCGAAACCTGGCGGAGACATTGCAGGAGCGGTTCCGAAGCCCGGCGCTGCGCCCGGTGCCGCGCCCGGATTCATGGCAGCGCCCGGCTCTTTCTTGTTGGCTCCCGGTTTAAGCTGATCGGGAATAGCCACAGCTTTTGCGTTTGGTCCCTGCGCTTGGGCCGCGGACATCTGCAAGATGTCGAACATAAACTCGAGCTCAGTGGGTGCAAATGCTTGTGACCAAGCGACCTTAGAGCCGCCCTCATACAGAGTCCACAGTGGGTCGCCTGTAGCATCCCATGCCACGCTCAAAGTGAAGTCGCCGCCACCGTCTATCGTCCACGGTAGTTCAAACGAACACCCGCGCCTGCTTTTGGCGTCTTCCAGCATCTCACGGCAGCGTTGCAAGGTGGGCACTTTATCCTCACCAGGGTAACGTTGTCTGTTAATGCTTGGCGCGTTTTCTTCCGGTTTCTTTGGCGGGCGATACATCTGGTTTCCTTTGTGTTTCCAACGCTTCTTTTGATACTGTACCCGCTTCAAAATACTTGTCGCGGGTGAATTTGTGTGAGAGAAGAAAGATTTTACAAGTACTACAAAGCGTCTTCGTCTGAATACCTTGAATTTAAGTTCGTATCTACTACTAGAGATTAGTCTAAATGAAAATGTGACTTGAGACCTGACCAGCAACCCTGATAATCCGGTTGACGGATACCGTCTTGAATTGCAAACTTCGTTGGTTTGAACACGAGCGAACTCTCAAACATGAACGCCAGCGTTCCGCCTTGATAGGTTGGTTTGAGTTCACAGTTGCTGGCTTTTTCAAATGTTGCTGCATCGGGTCCATGAGCCGAAAGTGAGTTGTGTAAGCTTCCGCAGCCCGGTACGAAACCATCTTCTTTCGCGTCGTATACGCCCGTGATCAGTCCCATGTATTCAGACATCACGTTTCGATGATAGTAGGGCGGTCTAAACGTGTCTTCTGCGACCATCCATCGCGACGGGAATATGACGAAGTCAACGTTTGCAACTCCCTCAATTTCAGAAGGCGAGGTGAGAACTGTATAGATCGACGGGTCAGGATGATCGAAACTGACGGTATTGATGACGTTGAATTTCAGCAAGTCGTATTTGTACGGAAAGTAGTTGCCATGCCATCCGACGACATCCAATGGGGAGTGCCCGAGTTGTGCACGATACAAGTTACCTTGAAACTTCGCTACGAGTTCGAAGTCACCTTCCACTTTTTCGTATGCAGCCACAGGAGCGAGAAAGTCTCTTGGGTTTGCCAGCCCGTTTGCCCCTATTGGACCGAGATTCGGAAGTCTCAGTGGTGGCCCGTAGTTTTCACAGATGTAACCGCGGGCGGTGCCGTCTAACAATTGAACTTGAAACTTGATACCTTTCGGAATTACGACACACTCACAAGGCGAAACTTCAAGGGCACCAAATTCGGTGCGCACGTTTAGGCGCCCGAATTCTGGCAGTATCAGCAATTCACCGTCTGAGTCGTAGAAGAATTTCTTCTCCATCGATCGGTTCGCAGCATAGAGATGTACTGCCGATCCTCTCCAACTTGCCGAATCACCATTGCCTGCAATCGTAACCAAACCATCGATAAAATCTGTAGGTTCGGCTGGCATTTGAAGCGGGTTCCAGCGCATCTGATCGGGTGGCGCTTCTGTCTCATCGAAGGGGCGTGATCTCAACAATCCTCGATCGGTTTTCTTAAATGCACTATGCATCACCGAGGGGCGAATGCGATACAACCAGCTTCGCAAATTTTCTGTGCGAGGGGCTGTGAATGCCGTTCCGCTCAACTGTTCTGCGTACAAACCATGCGCTGGTTTTTGTGGCGAGTTTCGACCTTCCGGTAGTGTCCCCGGCTCTGCTTCTGTGGCAAAGTGATTTCCAAAACCGCTTTGATATGGATACAGCTGCGGTTTGTTTGAACCTTTGGGATTGGCTTCAGTAGCTGATTGTCGCTTCAATGTTGAGCTCCTACTTCTTCATGAAGATTGCTCGCGCCTTTTGCTCCATTTTTTCTGCATCTTTTTCTCTGCCCGATGCTCTGAGCAATTTCGCGTAGTTGTCCAATATGGGAACGAGGTCCGCGTGCAAAGGACCAACTGTCTTTTCCTTCACTTCCAGTGCGCGTTTGTAAAGTGGTTCGGCTTCTGCGTGTTTGCCTTGTGTGCGTAAGCAGTTTGCCAAATTGTTGAGCGTTGTAGCCACTTTGGGATCGTTCGGTCCAAGCTTTTCCGCCTCGACAAGAGCCATTCTAAAGTGCCCTTCCGCCTCGGCGTGCTTGCCGGTTGACATAGATTGTTGCCCCATGACGTTGAAACGCTCCCACATTGTTAGCACCCCCGGCTTGTTCGAGCGGAATATTAGAAACATGCATAGTGTAGAGCAATCAAATATAAGTTTCACTCTGTTTGAAAATAACTCTGAAGAATTATGGGTTGTTAGATGACAAGACCCGCTTCTGTGACTATAACTATGGCTGGGAAAAGTTCAGAAATTCCAAAGGACCGCAGAATTGAGCAGCATTCAAAGATTTGCCATATGGCTTGCGATCATGGCTATTGTCTCGCTCGGTACTTACCCGCCGTGGAAAGAATCCGGCGAAAACGGAATGCCTTTGAAGAATGCGCCGATCTATGCTCCGCCCAATACGGCTTCCGGCAAAGCGCCTGAAATCGATTACTCGCGCCTGGCACTAATGTGTGGACTCGCCGCCTTAATCGGCGCCGGATTGTACGTTACATCCGGCACCGCGAGCGCGGCCCCCAATCAGCAACCCGGTCAGTCACCTCAACCACAAGCGGCAGCACAAGCTTCCCAGCCGCAGACTCGGACCATTGTCGAACCGCCTGCGAAAGAGCAAAGCAATTTGCGAACCATAACGTTGCCTGGAACGTCGGCGATTGGAGATGTTCTTGCAGAGAGCCCGGACGACCCGGACTATTGGGATTTTGTGTGCGAGGCGCGCGGCTCGATGAAGATTCCGACCGGAAAACGATTGCAGCTTGAGCTGAAGAAAGACTTTTCAGGCGATTTTTCAGCGATCTCCACTTTTGCACCGGACATTTTGTATTCGCTTGATGCAAGCGATTCGAAAATTCAAGATAAAGATCTCGACTATGTTGGAAAGTTGGTCAAACTCAAAGAGTTGGATTTGTCAGGTACAGAAGTCACTGCCGGCGGCATCTCAAGCCTTTCGAAACTTACGGAGTTGGAACGGCTCTGGTTGGATGGCACCAAACTCGATGACTCGACGCTCGATAAACTGCAAGGAAATAAGAAGCTCGTGAAGTTGTCTTTGTCTGAGACTGGTATATCGACGGATTCAGTGGCTGAGTTTAAAAAGTCGCTTCCTAACTGCGAAGTCGTGATTTCGTAGTTAGTGTGACTTGCAATCAGTCGGATTTTGGTTTGAACTTCTGATTGATTTTGGACTTAAATCTGTCGAGCAGATTCTTGTGTAAGTCTGTACGTTTGCCTTCAATTTCTGCTAAGGACATTCCATTCGGATGTGCTTTCAATTCTCGTTCTAGAACAGAAGCCGCGATAAATCGTATTTTGAGGTCGGTGTCTTCAAGATAGCGCATGAGTGTCTCGCAATCCGCGATTGAATTGCATGATACTGATCTCGAAGCGGACTCCAATCGCGTCAGTGTGTAAGTTGCACCGTCATTTGATTGGATACTGATTCCATTTTGCTCGGAAAGAGTTTTTCCTTCAGGTATGTGTTTTCGCAAGCTCTCGAGTTGATCTCTCGTGTTCGGCGTATTGGAATTTGCAGGAGTGGAGTTTGGTTCAGTCATACTTGTGTTTGCCGAGTCTTTAACAATAATCCACTGCGAGAAATCTGTTGTGTAACCTCCTGCTGTCTCCGGAATTCGAAATCTTGGATGCGCTATCGCCGGGTGAGGTTCGTGAACATCGTCCGGTTTACTCCACTCAATCGATTTTCTAATCAGGGAAATGATTTCCCGCTCCTTCGGTGTGAAGCTATGCGAGGGAAAACAAACGTCGAATACTTTTCTGTTGTCCGGAATCGAAACAAACCTAGCTGTGAGATTCTGCCCCCTCTTTTCGCTGGTCGAGGCGTTTTTTAGTTCAACTAGCACCAGATTTGGTGCTGCTAAGGCTGAAACTTGTGCCAATACAAGTGCTGCTCCAAGAGAAGCGCAACCGGCGAGCATTCGTGAAAATATTCCTGGCAAAAGTCTGCGCATAAGACCATTGTAGACTAGTTTATTTTGACGTGCTTTGAGTGTTCACAAGTTCGCGCGCACGTTCGGCCGCTTTGACCACCGCTTTAATTAGAGTGACGCGAAGTTTGCCTTCTTCCAGTTCCATCAAGCCGTCGATTGTGCAGCCGGCGGGCGTGGTTACCATGTCTTTGAGAAGAGCTGGGTGTGCCTTTGATTCGAGTACCATCTTGGAGGCGCCATACATTGTTTGTGCTGCCAACAAAGTGGAGACTTCCCGGGGAATTCCCAACTTAACTCCGGCTTCGGCGAGCGACTCAATTACGACATAGAGGTAGGCGGGACCACTGGCGGACAGCGCAGTAACGCCGTCCATGAGTCCCTCGTCGACAAATACCGTCCGTCCGACACATTGAAAAATTGCCTCTGCCATGTTGGAGTGATCTGTTGATACATGTTTTCCTCGGCACAACCCTGTCATACCGGCGTTCATCACGCTGGGAGTGTTGGGCATCGCGCGAACTACCGGAACGTCGATTGGCAGTCGTTCTTCCACGAACATCGTTGTGACGGATGCCGCCACCGAGACTAGAAGCTGCCTTTCTGTAATGCAGTCAGCAATTTCGCGCAAAACCTTATCCATGTTTTGCGGTTTCACCGCCAGCACGATGATGTCTCGATCTTTCACCAGCGAGCGATTGTCCAGCACTGCATCGATACCTAATCGATCTCGCACCCTAGACAGCGATGACTCGTGTCCGACACTGCCTGCAATGTCGGAGGCAAGAATGTCGCCTTGTTTCAACAGCCCTGAAATGAGTGCTTCCCCAAGCTTACCGACTCCGATGACTGCGAGTTTCTTGCCTTTTAGCATAGGTACGATAATCCCCTTGTTCGATCTAACCTTTGATCGTTTTGTGTTTAAACTTCTTGCCTTTTTCGCCCACATAATCGGCGACGATGTGCCCGCCACCGGTGAGTTTGTATTTGTAGCTGACCATGCCCTCGGCACCTACAGGACCACGCGGGTGCAGCTTGCCTGTACTGATACCCACCTCAGCGCCGAAACCATATCGAAATCCATCCGCGAAGCGAGTCGATGCGTTGAGAAAGATTCCGGCCGAGTCGACTTCTTTGAAGAATCTCTCGAACTTTTCTTTTGACTCCGTGACAATGGTCTCAGTGTGATGAGAGCCGAAACGGTTGATGTGTTTAATCGCTGCATCAAGGTCTTTGACGACCCTGATAGAGATTATCAACTCACCATATTCGGTGAGCCAGTCGTTCTCGTCCGCTGATATGATGCGTGCCTCTGAGAGCGCTTCTTTGTGGGTTTCGCCTTGCGCTTTCTTTAGGATTGACATTGAAGCTTCATCGCACCGAAGTTCAACTCCGGCAGCGTAAAGACCTGCGGCTGCGTCCGGCAGATACGCTTCTGCGACACTTTCATGGACGAGCAGGGTTTCGATTGCATTGCATGCTGCAGGGTATTGAGCCTTTGCATCAACGGCGAGTCGAACCGCGTTTTTTAGGTTCGCGTCAGACTCGACGTAGAGGTGGCACACGCCGTCTGCGTGCCCGAGAACCGGAATGCGAGTGTTATCCTGAATGTGTTTGACTAGGCTGTTCGAACCACGTGGAACAATGAGATCGATCAGACCCTCGGCCTTGAGTAATTCACCAACGTGTTCTCTCGTTTGGATCATTGCGACAGAGGCTTGGGGAAGTTTCACTTTCTTGAGTGCTCGTTGAACACAATCAAACAATGCCTGGTTCGAGTGTTCTGCTTCCTTTCCGCCTTTAAGAATCACAGCATTGCCGGACTTCAGGCAGAGCGATACTATCTGGGGCAAGGCATCCGGTCGAGATTCAAAAATTACGGCCACTAATCCGATTGGACAAGCAACGCGGTACAGCACCAGACCATCATCCAGTTCTCGTTCCAGAGTCACATGTCCGATGGGGTCGGGCTGTCCTGCGACTTGTCTGATACCGGATACGATATCGTCCACTTTTGCGTTGTCCAGTTTAAGGCGCTTTAGTGCTGCATCAGTCAGCTCGCCCTTTTTGATGAGTTGCTCTGCGTCGGCGAGGTCTCTTCTGTTCGCCTCTAAAATCGGAACGGTGTGGTAGTTGATCTCATTTGCTATCTCTGCAAGGACGCGATCGCGTTCTGATGACGATAGTCCCGCGAGTGTCGCAGAAGCGAGCTTGCACTCGGCTGCAATGTCATGTACTGATTTCTCTTTCGATGCGGTCAAGTTTTTCTCTTTTTGTTGTTAGATTCAAATTCAATTAGGGTCAGGATCGGCTAGTCAAACGCGATCAAGACTTTTCCAGAAAAGCCAGGTGATCGCGTGTCACGATAGCATCGTAGTTGCGGTCGGCGATTACTTCGTTGATGGTATCTGAATGCATTCCAGAGATTTTCTGAGTCTCTGCGCTTGAGTAGTTGACGATGCCTCGTGCGAATTCGCGATTTGATGCATCCAGGATACTCACAACGTCGCCGCGGTTGAATGAGCCTCGAACCTCCACGATTCCTGCCGGAAGCAGACTTGCTTTTCTCTTAGTCAGCGCGTCCTTTGCTCCATCGTTGACTACAAGAGCTGCATTGACTGTGGTGGCAAAGGCAATCCATCGCAGTCTGCCTTTGAGTCCTGATTGAGGAAGAAAGAGTGTTCCTATCTCTTCTCCGGCAACCACCTTTGAGATTACGCCTTGTATTTTTCCGCCTGCGATTATAGTGGCGCAACCCGACTGACTCGCTATGCTTGCAGCTTCGAGTTTGGTGCGCATGCCGCCACGTCCCATGGTTTTGGCTGTCTTTCCCACTCCGGTGCCGCCGGCCAATGCTTCGACTTCCGGTGTGATTTGTTCCACAACACTGATCAATTTTGCGTCTGACTGTGCTCTGGGATCTGCCGTATAGAGCCCGTCGACATCGGTCAGAATGATGAGAAGGTCCGCTTCGACTTTGCTGGCGACCAGTGCCGATAGCTTATCGTTATCGCCGAAATTGACCTTTCTGTGCGCCTCTGCGCTCGCCGCCTCGAGTTCGACTGTCGAGACTGTGTCGTTTTCGTTTATTATCGGAAGCACACGCAAAGCGAGAAGTTCGGCAATAGTACTTCTCAAGTTCAGATAACGGCGGCGATTGGAGAAGTCGTCTTCCGTTAGCAATACCTGCGCGGTGTTTATCGAGAGCTTCTCAAATGCATCTGAATACATTGACATCAGCCGACCTTGTCCGACAGCTGCGCAAGCTTGTTTGAGAGGCAGTTCTCTCGGGCGTTTGTCGAGCCCCAGGCGCTGCACGCCCAAGCCGACGGCTCCGGAAGTCACCAGCAAAACCTCTTTGCCCATGCCGATTAGCTCAGAGATTCCTTCCACAAACGAGTAGAAGCGGCTCAGGGCGATGCCACCTTCGTCCTTCATGAGGACGGCTGTTCCAAGCTTTACGACTACGCGCTGGGCCTGCGCAATCACTGCTTTTCTGTCGACAATTTGTTGTGAGCTCGTCAAGTTCGCATCGCTCAAAAGCTCGACTCTTTGGCGGTCGAGGGGTCGGATTATTATAGTCTGTGCGCCGAAGTTTGGTGTCTGAGTAAACGATGAGTGTCCGAAAAAGGCTGTTTAAGCTAATTTTGCGGTTGTCAAAGGTTGAGATGTGAAGGATTTTAGATTTAAATGGGGGACCACTTGCGTGGGCATTTCAACGTCTCGTCGAGGTATGAGTTGTGACCCAGACAGTGGAAGGTTCATCACGAGTCATTTATGTGCCGACGTCTGCGAGCGGTTCTTTCAGTGTGCCGCCTGCTGCGCGGAGAATAACATCTGAGCAATTGCAAAAGATGCGACATCAACAGACTCAGCAGCAGAAGGTGTGGTCTGTAAGCTTGCGCATGTTGAACAATCTTTGGCAGGCAATCAAAGAGTTGAGCTTCAAGCCGCTCAAGCGCAAGAAAGTCTTCCAGCGCTGCGATGCGAGCGGGCATGTCATGACACGGGTTGGCATGTACGATTTCGCGCCTGTGTGCCGATTTTGCGGGCATGAGGTCGAATCGGCGGACGAGTTGCGACCCGTCTTGTAGTTTTTCTCTCGTTTTGTCGTCTCTAACATTCGGGTGTGTTTTTGCGGGCTCAGCTTGATCGCGCGCTCGCGCATGAGTTTTTGTTCGATTCAATATCAAAAGTGTAGATCTCTATCTTGTAGGGAAGAGAGAATGTAGACGGCCTCCTGCCGTTATTGTCACGTGCTTCGGGAGTAATTCCGATAATGATGTTCCGCAAGCCAACTGTGCCGGTCAGGTTGAAGCGTATTCAATCGCGACCCACTATCGCGGACCTGCATGAGTTTCTCCTTTTGTGCCAGAAAGACAGAGAGACGAAATTCAGCTACTTCTGGATGAAAGACAAAGGCGCTGAATTTATGATTCACGTGAAGTTTGCGCCTAATGCTGCTGAGTGGCGAATGTTCGCTGGTGCCGGCGAAAACGCTCGTGAGCTGTGGTTCTATGTGTCCAACGACACGGCGCACATTTATCAAATGATGATCGGGGCGCTTGGCGAAGATTTGCAAACTGCGATGAAAACCGACGGAGTGGCTGCGCCCAGGAAGCCTGATGTTTCGGCCAGCACGAATTTTGCGAGTATGCCCGCTGAAATGGGAGCGTCCACCTTTGACCGTGTTCCAATTGTGCAAGACCCACTCATGCGACGACCGCCGCCCGCTGCGCCTCAAGGTGGCGCTCTCAGCGGAGATTTGTCGGTAGTGCACATCACCAACGTTTTGCAATCGGTGTCGCTTGGTGGCATGACAGGGCGGTTGAAAATCGATAGCGGCCGCGGTCAAATTGAAGTTTTTTTTGAAAAGGGTGCACCGGTGCATGCATTTGGATTCAACGGCACCGGCACCGAATGCTTCCTGCTGACAGTAAGCTGCAAGGAAGGAACGTTTCACTTTGAGCCCAGTCTGAAGACGGAAGAGCGCAGCATCACAGGCGGTATCAATATGCTGATGATGCAGGGCGTTCAGTTGATGGACAACACTGACTACTTGCGCAATGAGGGTGTCACCAATGACAGTATCATTGCGAAGAAGAACCCTGGGTTGTCGGAGTCGGGCTTCGAACAGATGATGTCGCGCGGCGAGCCGATCGATATGAGTTTGCTGAAGACGTTTTATCTGGCCATTAACGAACGAACAAGCCTAAAAGACATTCTCGCGAAGTTTAATTGGAGCCGCAGTCAGTGGGTTCCTGTGGTGGCGAATTTGGTGCGTTGCGGTGCAGTTGAAGCGCAGGCGGCTGTGCAAAAGAAACTCATTATTGCAGAGCCTAAACGCATAGATAGAATGGCCGTTGAAAATGTTGCCAGACAAATGATTCGCAATGATACCGGCATTATGTCCTTTCACGCATTCGTCTACTTGATGGAACGGCAAGTAGCATTGCGCACAGCCAATAGTGGACCTGTCTCGTTTATCGTTTTTGAAGTTCAGATGCCGGCTGCAAAAACAGGCATGATTGGTCACAATACAAACTTACCGCCTGCGGCAATCTCAGAACTCAGGCGAAGAGTAGAACAACTAATTGGACCGACGGACACATTTGCGCATTTCGATCAGCATGATTGGGTAATTGCGCTCTCTGAGAGCAACACCACTGCCGCTCAAATCATTGCTGAGAGAATAGTCAATGCGATTCGTGCAAGCCACTTAGCGCCAGGTCTCATAGAGGTTGCAATCGCATTCGGAATAGCGACCTTGCCCGATGACACGGCAGATCTTCCAAGAGTATTGTGGGCAGGCGAAGCCGCGAAGATGCGTGCACGAACCGGCAACGTTGCAATATTCAGAGCCTGCGATCTAAACGACTAGCTGTTGAAGTGCAACGATCGGTTCCGCTTCCTATTCGCCAGTGGTCAAAATGAGCTTACCCACCGACTTTCTGCTTTCCAGCAGCTCGTGAGCCATGCCCGCATCTTCTAATGGCAATACTTGGCTGATTGTCAGTTTGAGCCATCCGTCACGTATTCCTTGAAGAACATCTTTCGAGCGCATCTCCAATTCATCTCGATTGAGTAGATAGTTGAAGAGACTGCCACCAGCTATGGTGAGTGACTTGCGTTGCAAGAGATTTGGTGCAACAGGCTCGGCAGGACCACTTGCAAGTCCATAGATCACAATCGTTCCGCGCAATGCCGCTGCTTCCAGATTGCCTTTAAAGGTGGTTTTTCCGACGCCATCAATAATTAGTTCCACCCCATGACCTTCCGTCAATTTCTGAGTTTCTGCAACCCAGTCCTGGGTGCTGTAGAGAATGACGTCATCACAGCCGGCGTCTTTTGCCTGTTGTGCCTTCTTCTCGTTTGAAACTGTGCCGATGACTCTGGCGCCGAGATGCTTCGCCCATTGGCACAAAAGAAGACCCATTCCGCCTGCCGCCGCATGGATGAGCACCGTATCGCCACGTTTTGGCTTGCGATATTCATTTATTAGGTAGTGAGCCGTCATTCCCTGTAGTGGAAACGACGCCCCCTGCTCGAAAGTCATGTCGTCAGGCAGGTGAATCAGGCTGCTGGCCTTGACGTTGCAGGCTTGTGCGTAAGCGCCCGGCTGACCTGTGTACGCTACGCGGTCGCCGGTTTTGAAGCCGGTGACGCCCTCGCCCACTTCTTCCACAACGCCCGATGCCTCCAGCCCCGGCGTGTACGGCAGCTGAACCGGGTACTCGCCCCTGCGCTGATAGATATCAATGAAGTTGAGCCCGGCCGCCTTGATTTTGACCCTGACGTGCCCTGCACTGGGCGGTGGGATTTCGACGGTCTGATACTTCATGACGTCAATGCCGCCGAATTTCTCGACCCAGATGCCTTTTACTTTCAACGCTACTTTTGTGGACACGAGAGGTTCTCCAAAAAGTCCAAGGGCGATAGATCTTAGCGCCTTCGAGCCATCGCGACCCGAAAAATTTATGCTTGGCAGGGCACTTCTAACAATTCGATAAGTCTCTACTGTCAACCAAGCCTAGGGGATCCCCCAGAACAACAACGGTGAAGATGTCGCGTTGCGGCAATCCCAAATCTATTACATTCGAAGTAGTCAACGGCGATTTTGGCCAGGAGCTCTAATGAAGATCCTAGAACCGACAGATGAATTTACTATTGCCTCGCAGGTTAGTCGCATTCGTTCGCAGGCGCGCGAGCCGTTTGAGCAAACCCTGAGATCGCTGCCGTCGAAAGAACGCAGAGCTGTAAAAAATCAAATTCGCCTGCTCAATAAGTGGAGCGACCAACCGTTCGACTGCAAGCAACCAAGGTTGAAAACTGGATAAAATGGAGCCTATACTGACTTTCAGATAGCCGGAGCAAAAATCTGAATCAGGGGCTTTTCAACAACATCATACGCTGGGCACCGCCTGCGGTCTTGCTCCTGATTGTTTGGGGCTCGTACGCATCGCTGATCGCGCGCGGCTATTTTGTTGCCGATGACCTTTGGCAAGTCAATTTCGCATACAAAGTATTTTCCGGCGAAACGCAGCTTATATGGGCGAACTTCGTCAGCAACTATTTGCAAATTCCGGGGTTTGACTTTTATCGGCCGCTGTTGATGTTTACAGTTCTTTCCGACTACGCCTTGTGGAAGACGAATGCGGCTGGATACTATCTGACAAACACATTGTTTTACTCAGTCAATGTGCTGGTTTTCTATGCGATCGTTTTGCAGTTGACTGAATCTTGGGGAGCTTGGCGCTCGAGAATCGCAGCCATTTCTGCTGCAGCTTTGTTTGCTTCTAATCCACTACACTGCGAGGATGTTTCATGGATCGCGGGGCGGCCTGATGTCGTAAGTGGTGCCTTTTATCTGTCCAGTTTTCTCATGTTTTTGCACTATCGCAAAAGCGGAAAGAGATTCATTTTTGTTTTGAGCCTTGTTACATTTTGGTTGGCTCTAATGGCGAAGGAGGCATCGGTAGCACTGCCAGTGGTGCTATTTACTCTTTGTTTCCTGTGGCCTGATGTTGTACCAAATGCCGTGGGTGGAACAGCTCAGAGTGTTGGAGCCGGACAAGAGCAGCCCGCCGAAGGTGTTGGCGAAACTGGCGTCACAGAAAGTGGTTTTGAAGACGATTGTGGAACCATCAAGAAGAAACGTAAAGGAAAGAAGAGCAAGCAAAAGGGCGCAGATAAGAAAGCGGAGTCGGCTGCTCCTGTCGGAAAAGCCGATGGTGCTAGCGTCTCGGTAATAGCTGAAACATCTAAGACACACAAAGAACGTTTCTTGCTTGCAGTGAAAATGACTTGGATGTTTTGGGTGCTCGACGTCATATACCTCTGCATTCGTACAAACGCACTAGGGACATTTGTCGGCGGCTACACCGGCGCACTCGGCGGAGCCCTCGACCAGTGGGTGTTTCTGAGGTGGCTGGAATTTCCAACGTACTACCATATTCTGTTTCCATTCACTAGAGCTGCTTTTTCTGAAGGCGATCCATTCTGCCTGTATGCATATGGAGCGTACGCTGCATTGTTCACCTGTTGTGTGATGAGATTGCTTTCCAACAAGTTGTCTTGGAAGTGGGCAGTGTTCCTGCTGGTTTGGGCGGTCAGCGGTATCGTTCCTCTCTTTAAATTGTGGGGTGTCGGAGCAAACCTTGAAGGCAGCCGTCTGGTATTTTTCTTTACGATGCCACTATCAATGGTGTGTCCAATTCTATTGCTTCAGCCATCGCTCGGGCGTGGCAAATTCTTGAAACTAACCGAAGAGATTCAAGACAGACTGGTGCCGGTCGGTTGCTTAGGGCTTGGTGCCTTGGTCGTACTTTATATAGCTGCCACCTACGTCACCAACTCCTTCTGGATTGGCGCTGGGGAAGAATCACGCGCCATTCAATCTCAGTGCTTTACAATCGCTAAATCGTTAAAGGGCGAAGAGCGAGCCATCATTCTGGGAATTCCGAAGCTGAACGGTGGTGCCCATGTGATTTTTAACGGAACCACTCTTGAGGAGCTACTGAGCCCACCATTTATAGGTGCGTCTGTGTTTCCAAAGTTTCACTCGTTCGAGCCATTTTCGGTGGGTCCTGCTGAGACTGTAAATGCGACTCGTCTGAAAGACCTATTGCAAATTTCAACAACCAAAGGACCTTTTGTTTGGAATCGAGAAGCTCGAAACTTTCAGTTGTGCCCGGTTGTACAGCCGGCATCCTTGGAGTTGAAACCAATTGCTCTGTCTGCTGACAAAGTGCCAATGGAGCAAATCTCGAAACTACTGCCGGAAAACGACCCGTCAATCAATGGCGTCGCGCCGGCGATGCGAAGAATAGAGGCGCGAAGGCAGCCGTCGACGAAGACTGCAAAAGCTGAGACGCCCGAACCACCTGTTGCAAGCTCGTCCTTTGACTCTCCGCCTTCAGCCTCCGATGTGCCTGTTCTGAAGCCCTTCGGCAATAGAGTGAGCGCAAAGATTGAAGGAGACGAACTAATTTTGCAAGGCGTCACGCCCAATGATGGATTCATTATTCAACAGCTAGACATCGATCCTCTGCAAGCAGACTTTCTTGAGTTTGATTTGAAGTGCGAGCCGTTCGATATGGTGGTTCCACTCTTCATAAACTGGCATGGCGTCAACGCTAACACCCAAGACGAGAATCAAGTCATGTTTGGTTTTTCTCCTTCCAGAGACAAACCTGTACACAAAATGCGGGTAAGGCTGTCGCACTATTGGCGGTGGCTAACGGGTGGAAAGATCGATGCAATCGTTGTTAGGCTTTTTTCGAGCAACAAAATCGCTGTGGGCAATGTTCGACTCGTGCATGAAAGCGAGCTGGTACCAAAGATCGAGCTTGTGAATGAAAAACAATCTCCAAATGGCGAGTACTTCGTCAATCGTAAGAATCTGCTGTTCAGATTCGACAATCGCGGCGTACGGGGCGGACTGAAAACTGAAATTGAAATTACGAAAGACAACTATTTCTTTGACAATTTCTTATTCGGAAGCAATGTGAGTGAAATTGGTCGCAGGCTGTCTGCGCCTCAGCTAAAGGGCTTAGGGCAGCTGGACTCATCAATGTTTCCGAAGAAGGCGTATTACGAAATTAGGTCTCGCATGATTGGTCCGGACAACTACTTTGTTGGTGAATACTCGGACCCGGTCACTATCTTTATGCAAGAAGCGCAGATGAAAAAATGACGTCAATTTTCTCAACGGATATCTACTAGGTGATGCGCAAGCAGACAACGTGACAAGAATGTTCAATCTGCGTATAGTTAGATCTGGAAACACTGATTCCCTCTTTGCAATGTATGGAGTTTCTCATGTCAAATATGCCGTCAGTGCCGGAGCCGGATAAGACCAGTGTTCTCAGCTTGGACTACAAAACTGCAGCAATGCTTTCATATTTGCCTGTGTGTGGTGCAAACTTGATTCTTTCGATCGTGTGGTTGGTCACCGAGCCCAAGAGTAATGCAAAGCTTAGATTTTATGCGATGCAGCAAGCGATACTTTCTGGATCTTTTATAGTGCTCGGACTGATAGTCGGAATCAGCTCTTTGTTGCTCGGGTGGATTCCAATCATTGGCGCCTTGGTTGGGTTGCTAGGACTTGCATGGATGCTGGCTGTTCTTGCATACATTGGTGTGAATTTGTACGGTATGTATCAGTTGTATCAAGGTAGTGAATTTCGAATTCCATACATCGCTGATATGGCAGAGCAGTACAGCAAATAGAAGTTGATCGAAATTGAAGATATCGCGTGCAATAACTCAAATGTATTTTCAATGTTGTTGCGAATCTTCATGGTGGAACTAATGAACCCGCTTCCCGTCTCGCTCTAGAGGAAACAAACGAAGGGGGAATCTGGTTATGGGTAATCAGGATAAGAAGCGCGATCAAGAAAAAGAAGCGCAAGACAAGAAAACCTTGTCTCAACAAGAAGAAAAGTCTACTGCACCAGATGAAAAAGAGCAGGACAAAAACTTCGAAGAGAAGAAATCAGCACCTGAAAAAGAAGACAAAAATGCTGAAGACAACAAGAGCGCTGAAGACAATAAAGGCGCTGTAGAAGAAGATATGGAAATATCTGAAAGTGGAGAGGCAGGCGAGAAGCCTGAGAAATTCGAAGATGATAAATCTTCGAGTGAAGGTCGTGAAGAAGAGTGTGAGCACGGCGACAAAGAATGCGCTGAGAAGAAAAACTCGGAAGAGCGCAAATAGAAATGGATCAGTAAACTCAGCTTGCTAGTTCTCGAGCGAGACATTAGTTAGTTGAGATCTCTAATCGCGGCGACACCTATCGTGTTGTCGCGATTAGGTGCTTAGTGTTACCGGTTCTCATCGTCAGGGTCCATTGTGCGAGACAGCATTTCTTCATCAGCAACAGTTGCTGTCTTCCGTATCGTATTGCCGCTGGTTCTTCCTTCTGAGTCAAAGGAAACAGTTGGTGGAATTGCTGATTCTTCTGATTCGGAGCCTGCAGTAGCGGCAATTGTCTTGGGACGGCGATACGAAATCCAAAGAGCAACAAATAGAACAACGAACGAAATCACTGCCCAAATACTTGCCCAGACTATGGCCGGCACTCCTGTTAGTGACTCCATTGTGAGGGCGTCTCCGCGGCGTTCCTCACCATTTATTCCGGCGCTCAGAATAATCAATGACTTCAAATAGTCAACCGCCTGCACTGTAGTCATGACTGCAAGCATCAGAAGGAACATGTGACAGAAGAGCTGTGAGCCTTTTCGTGCCACCAGCAGTACTACCAAACCGATTCCTAGCATCGAAAGAAAGCTAAACCATGAGCCACCGCCGTAAAACAATGTCATCAATACGATTGCAACGCCTGTGGACTGCAATACTTTCTGTGCAAGCTCAGGCTTGCGGCCCCACCAAATCAGAAAGCCCCCGAAAATTGCGGTTCCTAAATATCCGGACATGACCGTCATCACTCTGTTGAAGAAGCTGCCTGCGTAACTCGCTGTAACGCCTTCCAATCCGGGAGTGATTTCGATGCTTCCGATACTACCGCCGGTGAATCGCGCCGTTAATGCATGACATAGTTCATGCACAATTGTGACGAAAATTTTGAAAGGGTACAGAACGTAGTTGGCATAGGGCAAGTCCCAACAGAGTAAGATCACGACGAGCAAGCCGAGCATGATTTGGACAGTTCGTTCGTGACGTATTGCGTACCACAGATCGCCTGCAACAACCTTAGCGTGCGAAGTCGCCATATCTCTCATTTGCATTTCGCGTTCCTCGATATGATTAACTTGACTGTTCGGGGCGTGAATCGGCTTCCTGAGATACTTGAGTTTGAGCGTCGGATGCTGCATCGTTATGCGATACCGCAGATGGTGCTGCACCGGGCGATGTCGAACTGGTTGTTGCAGGCGTTGAGTTGAGGGTTTCTGCCGTTCCTGCCTGATCCTTTGAGGGTTTATAGGTTACCCAGAACGCTCCTGACAGTATCACGAGTGACGCGACGCTCCAGATTACAGACCAGAGAATTGCAGGCACGCCTGTTATGCCTTCCATTTGCTTCGCGCTACTCACTGCGCTGGAGTCTAGCGAATACCAGATCATCGCGATAGACTCCAAAACCGGTTTTAGTGCAGTTTGCACTGACAGCATCAACAAAAGCATGTGGCAAAACATTTCGGAGCCTTTGTTTGAAATTGCGATGAGAGCTAGCCCGGTCGCAAGCATCGCGACCAAACTGAAGTAGCCTCCTCCCGCATAAAACACTGCCAAAACAAGAATTGCCGCGCCGATTGCTTGCAGAATTCCTTTTGCTTCCTTTGGCTTGCGACCGAACCAAATCAGCAGCGCACCGACGATTGCGCAGCCGATGTAACCTGCAGAGAGAGTCAGCGCTGGCATGCCGCCGGTTGGCAAAGAACCTGACTCCAGGCTCGGTGTGATAACAAGAAATCCGGGAGTTCCACCCGTAACCCTTGTGGCGAGCGCCTGACAGCCAAGCTGAATGATCGTAACGAACAACTTGAACGGGTACAGAACTGAATTTACGTATGGCATCTGCCAACAGATAAGACTAGCTACCAAGATTCCCAGCATGATCTGAACTGATTTCTCTGTTCTGACCATTTGCATAATGTCTCCAGCTACCAACTTTGCGTGGGTACTTGCAAACTGTTTTACTGGCATGGTCCTTTCTCCCGATGGACAAGATATTTATGCCCTAATAGATGTTTATTGCAGCTGTTCTTTTTTGAACTGTGCGGCAGAAACTGGTGCTGGTAAATAGGTGAACTTGCCTCTTAACGCTTGGCATCGAGTGCCCGAAAGTGGCTGTCATGAACGATTGAAAGCGAACTGAAGCGGGTAACTTGTTGGAGGTAGTAAGCTGGCCCATAATCTCTTGGATTAACCAGTTGTTGTTTTTATCAGCCGTTGAAAGCGAAAGACTAAAGTCAAAGCATGTATAAACCGAAAAAACAGGTACGCCTTGAAGCGCTGTCGCAAACGCCCAGAATGAGCGATGTGAGAAGCGTTCTCAGCGAAGCCCAGCGAGCAAAGGGTTGCACCGTCGAACTTCCGTGGCGCACACACGGTGGTTCTACGTTCAGCCTTACTGTTCGGGTCGAACTTGCTGGAGGCGATGCTGTTTGGACGCTCTACGAGGGCGAAGGGGCTCGTTCGAGAGTAGTTTGGAGTTCGCCTTTTGAAGATATCGAGCTGCTTTATGATGTGCTCACACTTTCGTTGCCCAGTGCTTCCGAGAGCAAAATTCCTGAAGACCTCGCTCAGCCAGCAGGCTTTGCTAAGCCTGCCGCATCTTCGACTCACGGATCACTCGGGAGTCTGCCTCAGCGTCCCGACAGTGGACCTGAGTTTTTCGAGTTTTTGACCGAGGAAACGATAAATCCTCCTCAACCCGCACCGATGGCGCAGCAACAACCGGCATCGGCTCCTGCACCAAATCCACAACCAGCGCCCGCTCCGCAGCCTGCGCCTGTTCCGCCCCAACAACCACAACCGCCTCTACCACCACAGATGCCCCAACCGCAGCCTGGGCAGCCCTATCCGTATCCTCCCGGATATTCGTATCCACCAGGCTATGGCTACTATCCCGGCTATCCAGCTGGGTATCCTGGCTATCCGTATCCTGCCGCATATCCTCAGGGGTATCCGGCGGGCTATGCCTATCCTCCGATGGATGCGCAGCAAGCTGCATACATGCAACAGCAGTACTTGCAACAGCAGTACACCGCAAGCACGGTCGGTGTGCAGCCAGGACCATCGTCTCAGCCTTCGATTCCTGGCTCTGTGCCTGTGCCCGCCACTCCCGCGCCCGCGATGCCTTCTGAGGATTTGATCAAGAAACGCCCGAATATCATGCTAGGTAATTTTCTGGTTGAAGCTGGGCTCGTGCCTAGTGTCACTGTTGATGCTGCTTTGCAGTTGCAAGACTTGGTCAAGCATGAGGCGCTGTCGACTGCCAAAGCTGCTGAAGCCGTGCGCAGAGCACATGTTCGCGGTGGTGCGGTTGATCCTGCCATTGTGAATCTGCCTCGAAAGGAAGGCGCAAGAGGCATGTCACCGCCGCTTGGTCAGATTCTTGTTGAAGCTGGGGTCGTATCAGTGTCGGTGCTGCGTGCTACTCTCAATTTGCAAGAAGTGATTAGAACCGGCGCCATGAGCAAGGAAGATGCAATCAGCGCTTTGCAAAAGGAATGCTTTGGCGACAAAATGCCTACTGCTACGAAGCGCGAGGAATCTGATCTGCAGCGCAAAGTGATCGGATTGCTCGTTAAGTCAGGTTTGGTAAGCGACTTCGATATGGATGCTGCACTCAAAGTGAGATCGCGGCATGGTGGGGACATCGCGGAGATACTGGTTGCTGCAGGAAAGTTGGATAAGAAGACAATTGACGCGGCGAAGACCTCCCAAGGATTGATTGATGAGGGAAGATTGGATGTTGGTAAAGCGATTATCGCCTTGAACTATTGCGAGCGTAGCCGCGTTGGATTTGATGAAGCCGTTGAAGACATGGGTTGGGAAAAGCCATAGGTGAGGTCGATATGAACATTCGGAAAGCAGTACTGGGAACCATGGTAGCCACCGTCAGCGGTGCCATGTTATCGCAAGCAGTGCTGGCGGAAGAAGCCAAAGATAAAGAGCTGAAGGGCAAAACAGGTGATACCAAAACCGAAAAATCCGTGAAAGATAAGAATTCAACCGATGGCAAAACAGCCAAAAATCAGAAGTCTTGCCCCCCTGAAGGGAAGGCGAAAAATGGCAAAGAATGCCTTGGTTGCGGCAAAGGCTAAGTGATCTCTGCCGACAGCAACTCCTCTCATTCTGGTCGACCAGTTGTCGGTCTGCAATTGATGGTTGAGCAAGACTTTCTTGCCGCAGCGTATCCGCTGTTTGAAGCCGGTGAAGTTGATGTGCTCGAGTTTAGCATGGATATGGGCTGGACGCCTGAGTCTAGACCGGCATGGGCTCAAGAACTGCTTGAATTTTTCAGTGAACAAAACCGTCTACTCGGACATGGAGTGTTGTATTCGCCGTGTTCTGCAAAGCCTGGCAAGCTGCATAAGGAGTGGCTGTCCCGTTTGCAGGCAGTAGTGAAGACCCTGCAGTTTCAACATGTGTCCGAACATTTTGGTGTTGCAACTGGAGGTGGCTACTTAGACACTGCACCAATGCCGGTGCCGCTGACTGATGCTGCGGTCCGGTCTACGACTGCAAACATGCAGAGACTAAAAGATGTTGCTGGTGTTCGAGTCGGTTTGGAGAATTTGGCGCTGGCTTTCGGCAGGCGCGACGTTTTAGAGCAAGGCAAATTTCTGCAAAAGGTCTTGAGCACCATAGACGGTTTCATTCTTCTTGATCTGCATAACCTCTTTTGTCAGATGTACAACTTTCAACTCAGCGCCGATGAGATACTCGACCTCTATCCATTAGAGTTGGTGCGCGAGATTCATGTGGCTGGAGGGTCTTTCAGTCGGTCGCAGTTTACTTCAAAAACAATCCGGCGAGATACTCACGACGGTGTTGTGCCGGAAGAAGTGTTTGAGTTTCTTCCGCTTGCCCTTAGGCGCTGCCCAAACGTCGAGTATGTGATCTTTGAACGACTGGGTAACACAATGCCGGATGACGATGATAAGGAGCAAATGCGACTTGATTACAGACGCGCGAAAGATATAGTTGAGCATGCGTATGACGACAAGGAGAGCATCGTTGGCAGAGCGTGATGAAGAGCAGTTGCTGGCCGACTATCAGAACGAGCTTCTCAATCTGCTCGGGCAGGACATACCTGCTGATGAAATGCTGAGACGCCTAAAGACTGATCCGCGCTTCGATCACTTTCGGGAATATATCGAGTCGTTTGAATTGCCCATGGTTGAAGTTGGTGCAATTCTGGTGAAGAAGTGGGGACGGAAACCCTAGCCTTTCACTACACCAATTGGCTTCAGTCGTGCGACTTTACGGGCTAGACCAGCTTGCACGACTGCTTCAATGACTTCGTCAATTGGTTTATACGCTTCCGGAACTTCCTCAGTAAGACCCTCTCGCGTAGTAGCCATTGCAATGACTCCTTTTGCTGCGAGTTCCTTTTGCACATCTTTGCCCTGGCGTCCCTTGCGTGCTTGGGTGCGGCTCATCAGGCGACCTGCACCATGACAGACGCTGCCGAATGTTTCGTCCAATGCCTTTTGCGTTCCCACCAAAACATACGATGCGCGACCCATGTCACCGGGAATAATCACCGGTTGACCTGTCTTGAGATACACATCCGGCAGCTCCGGGCGACCTGCTGGAAACGCTCTTGTTGCGCCCTTTCTGTGAACTAGGACATTTCTGGTTTGACCTTCGACTTGATGCTCTTCCAGCTTCGCCATGTTGTGAGTGACATCATAAAGCAGTCTCAAGTCCGTCCCTCTGCCGAACAGTCTCGTCATTGCTTGTCTCGTGAAATGTGTGATGCACTGCCGGTTTGCAAAGGCGAAGTTGGCAGCGGCGCTCATGGCACTGAGATACTCTTGCCCTTCTTTTGAAGTGATTGGGCAGCATGCCAATTCTCTGTCAGGAACAGTCAAGTTATATCGCGCCATGGTTGGTTTCATTGATGCGACGTAGTCTGTGCACACCTGATGCCCGAGTCCACGCGAGCCGCAGTGCGTCATGAAGCAGACCTGTCCATCGAAAAGACCAAATGCATCAGCCAACTCGCGATCGAAAATTTGCTCAACATACTCAACCTCGAGGAAGTGGTTGCCTGAGCCGAGGGTTCCTAATTGAGTCGAGCCTCGTTTCTTTGCTCTCTCGCTGACGCAGGCAGCATCAGCATTTCGCATGCGCCCGCCTTCTTCTGTATGAAGGAGATCTTCTTTGGTGGCATAGTCGTTGTTTACGCACCATTGTGAGCCCGTTTCGAGAATTTTGTCGAGATCTCGTTTGTCCAACTTGATTTTGCCGTCATTACCGGCGCCTGCTGGAACAGCCTTAAATAGCGCCTCTACAATATCTTTGATCTTTGGCCGCACAGCCTTGATGTCGAGATCTGAAACGAGGAGTCGAACGCCGCAGTTGATATCAAATCCGACACCACCTGGAGAAACGACGCCGGTTTCTTCGTCCATTGCAGCTACTCCACCTATTGGAAATCCGTAGCCTTGATGAACATCCGGCATTGCCATAGAGCGTTTCAACACGCCTGGAAGCATGGCGACATTTGCGGCTTGTTCTAAAGAAAGATCCTCGCAGAGATGCTTGAGTAAATTTGGATTGCTGTAAATCACAGCTTCGACGAGCATGCCTTTTTTATAAGTTCTCGGAATCACATATTCGAACTCACTTCTTGCCTCGAGAATGGAATCCCACTTCGTTCCTGTCTTTACTTTTGGCGGCATCTTCGGATTGTTCCTCAAATATCTACATAGACTTGGGCGCTGAAATTGTCGTGCGTGTTGACGATTTCCATCTGGTGAAATGTGATTGCCTTTACGTAGGTTTTGACCTGATGCATTTGTGGATTTAATTTTGTCATCAACATTGTCGCCACCAGTGTAAAACCTGAGTCGGCTTCCGTGACTTTGATGGACTGGCATCCACAGAATATGTTTCGCTCTCCATCGAATTGATACAAAATTTCCGAGAGCCATGCAAACATGAGCTCGTCGAGATCGGGACCCTCGAGATTTACTTCCACGTTTTCAGTTGCATCTGATGCGGAAGAACACGCGGAGTCCGAGTGGTCATGAGTGGCGACTAGAATGTTTGTCAATGCAAGCGCCGATCGCGTAAACAGTTCACTCAACGATTGCGCCCTCGTGCGAAAGCCCATGTCGGCTGGATGGTCGAGTATCTCAAATTCAATTGACACGCGAGTAATCTACTTTCCTTTCGGTTGCGCTGCATTTGCGGGTCCGGAATAACCCAGCCGCTTGGCCGTCTGAAAGTCCGATTCGGCCTGTGCATGCCGCCCAACTTTTTTGTAGGTGAGAGCGCGACCGTAGTATGCACGAGCGGTATGCAACGGGTCAACTTGAATCGCCTTGGTGTAATTCTTTATTGCATCGTCAAAATGACCGAGCGTTCGCAATGCTTCGGCTCTTATCATCCAAGATTCAGCATCCTCCGGATTGATCTCAACGGTTTTTGAATACTCATCCAACGCTTCTTTGTTTCGTCCTAGTTTTATAAGAATGTCTGCGCGCTTGTAGCGATAGACAATTTCGTCAGGCTCGCGCTGTTCTAGAACGGTGACATTTTCCAACGCTTTCTTGTAGTCGCCGAGAGTGAGGTAGATTGCAAGTCTGTATTCGTATGGATTTTTTCGTTTTGGGTTGAGTCTATTTGCACGATCGAGATCGCGAAGCGCATCTTTGTAGCGCTTCATTGTTTGGTAAAGTACCGCTCGACTGATAAGTGGATCATCACTGTCAGGAAATATCTTCACGAGGTGGTCCATGTCGGCAAGCGCCTTGTCGTTCATCCCCAATGAAGCGAAAGCATTTGCGCGCGCCTTGTATGCAGCTCGATAATTTGGTTGAAGTTCGATTGCTTTGTTGAGATCCGGCAGTGCCTCCTTCTCTTTGCACATACTTATGTACATTTCTGCTCTGCGCAAATAGCTTTTTGCACTCTTGGGTTTTTTCTTTATAGCTTCCGACATTCGCGCGAGTTCGTGTTTGCCGCGTAGAGCGAAAGACTCTTCTTCTGATCCCAACGTGTCGAATGCATCTTTGCTCTCGACTTTCAGGCATGCAGATGCACATGAAAAGCTAACCGCGGAAACTGTGGCGGTAACATAAATGACGAGAGCATGTTTGCTGCAGATCAATTGATTCGCTTCTTGCGGCAATGAAACGGAAACTCAAAGGTTGCATTGCCAACCGGGACTTTTATGAGAACATTCTCGCCTCTGGGGTTTAGGTAGAACAATTCTCCTGTTCTTGATTCTAGCGGTTCCAGAACAATTGGTACGAGTCCGCCCATTTTACCGTGACCAGATCTAACCAGTGCCGGTTGCTCAATAACCACTTCAGTTTCATATTGCAGCCCCTCGCGCGAGGGCAGGATTCCTGCCCTTGCGGGTTTCATATGCGACACGCCCGGCCATTCTCCGTATACCCCGAATACGTTGGGTCCACGAAAAAGGTCATGTCCATGTGGAGGAACAAGCCCTCTCACCGTGCGAGTCTTTTGAATATTTGCCAACCAGGGTCTGTTTTGTGTCAGGTCCCACATGTTGCGCTCTCTTCTTATTCGGTCGATGCCTTTGGGATCAACTTCATGCAACACCTGTGCGCGCGTATTCTTATCTTTGTTGGCGAGTTCGACGAGGACTTTGCCGAGCCCGACTTCTTCTCGCTGTTCCGTCACATTGGTGATGCAAATCAACACTCCAAGCAGTTCCCACAAATCGATTACAGTAACGGCGACACGAACGCCAGCAACCGAAATATAGCGCAGCGGAAAGTCAACATCGATTATCTCTTGCGCCATGGGAGAACCCTCTTCCCACCGAAATCTCACGTCACCGGATATGGTGTTAGGGTGATCGATGCGCACAGCTTTTTCTTTTATCTGAAATGAATCTTGGAACAGTTTTTGTGCTGTCGCCTTTTCTCCGCGATTTTGCATGAAGATTCCCTCTTGCCTCAGTGCATCGGCAAGATCGAGTTTTTCATGCCCCGGTGAGTTCTCTAGGATTTTTCGACCTCTTTCGAAAAGAGGTTGTGCATCATCAAACCAGCTTTCCTGAACCAGGATCGTGGCGAGCAGCACGAGCGACTTTCCAACGTCCGAGTGCTCCGGTCCAAAAAGCTGTTCTCGAATTGCTAGTGACTGGCGTGCATAATTCTCTGCTTTCTCAGTTTTGTTTTCACGGAGGCACAACGCCGCCATTCCATATAGTGACTGAGCATACTGCGGCGACTTTGTGCCTATCAGCGCCTTCGACTCTTGCAGGCACCACCCATATAAATCAGATGCTTCAGGAAATCTTTCCTCAGCAAGCAGTACGTTCGCGAGCAACAATCGACTTTCCAGGAGACGCGTTGGTTCTGCACCAACATGTTTTGCTTCTCTAATGGCTGTAATCAGCTTCTTCTCTGCATCTTGGTAGTTGCGCGAAGAGTATGATTTTTGCGCTGCATTAAAGTAGCGCTTCCATGTATCTGTCGAGTTTGTGTCTGCTTTTGCAGGACAAGTTGAGCTTAGTGCCAACGCCAAAGAGAGTGAAAGTGAAACCACTTTTTTGACTTGTTGCTGAAATCTATGATTGATGAACATCACACGCAGCTCATTGTGCTTTCCGGTATCAAGTCTTTTGCCAAGACGCAGATAAGCACATAATTAGGAACTGCACGCCAGTTTCGTAGTTCTTGCCGAGGAGGTTCATTATACCTAATTGTCGCCAAGCGGCGCTTGCAAACCTCGCCTCAGACCACATAGAAGATATAATGGTGCATCCGATTTTACGGGGGGCTTATGCTGAAATCTCTCGTGGGGTGTGCTCTGACGGTCAGTGCAGTCCTTTGTGCACTCCTGGCATCCACGATTGCTGATTACGTACTGCCGGCACATGCACTGCCTGCAAGTGCCGAATCAGCTCGCCCAAAAAAGGTCGCGCCCAAAATCGACTCATTCGACAGTCACCTGACTCTTTCAAAGGATGGCGAGTTGAGTGTCGTCGAGACAATTGCAGTCGATTTCGGCTCCACAAAGTGCGATTCATTTGTCAGGCGAATCCCGTTTCGCTTCTCTCATGGTAAGGCGAGATACACCACGCTGTTTCATGTAGATCAAGTTTCTTCTGAAACTTCCAACTCCGTTCCTTTCGTTGAAAAGCGGCAAGGAGACGAGGTAAATCTCAAAATTGGCAAAGATGACGTTGTTTTGACCGGACAGCATTCATTCACTATTCGTTATCGAGTGTTGCGTGCAATCAACTTTGCAAATGCGCAGCCCGAGCTGTTTTGGCCGGCCACCGGATATGACTGGACGTTTCCAATCAAAAAGGCCGCTGTGCATTTTGTGCCGCCCCAGGGGGTGATTACAAGGCAGCTAATTACAGCGTCTTCTGTGGGTGCTCGTGGTTCGAAGACTCAAGCGAACGTTGAAGTTCAACTGCCCAAAGTAAACTTCACTGCTGCCAACTTGAAGCCAGGACAAGGGCTGACAGTTGTTGTGACTTTGCCACAAGGGTCCGTTTCTCGTCCGTCGGAAGTTTTGCTTGCGATGTGGTATCTGCGAGATTGGTATCCCGCGGTACTTCTGCCGCTCTTTACTGCAATCGTGTTGTATGTCTATTGGTGGTGCTACGGACGCGATCCTTCTGCAGGCAAGACCATCGGAGTCGAGTGGGACCCGCCGTCGACGCTCACTCCGGCAGAAGTGGGCACCCTCATCGACGAACGCTGCGACGATCCTGATGTTGTTTCGACATTGCTTGACTTTGCCGTGCGAGGCTACCTAAAGATTCGCGAGGTTCCATTCAACAACGGTCTTTTCTATTTATCCAACGTCGACTACGAATTTTCACTGACTAATTCCAATTGGGATGGTTTGAAACCGCATGAGCAGCTGTTTCTCACGTGTCTGTTTTCGAGCAATGATGTGACATACGCCTCTCAGCAGAAAGGTGAATTCGGCGCGTACCTTCGCCAAATCAAAGAGACGATCTACCGATCGCTTGTTGCCGACGGTTACTTCGTCAGACATCCTGAAGAGGATCGCCGCATCTTTCACACAACAGGCATCGTCTTGATGCTCAATTCGGTCGCCGCACTCGTGATGACTTTGAAAGGCGGCAACTGGCTTCCGTTTGCTGCAGGCTTCTACTTCGCCGGCGTGATAACCTGCATCGCAGCATCATCAATGCCAAAGCGCACATCGAAAGGCTGCGAGATTCTTCGCCAATGCGTCTCGTTCAGACGATTCGCGACGATGGCCGAAAAGAAACGAGTTGAAGCAATGGCAAAAGAAGATCCGACAATATTTGGTCGCTTGCTGCCTTACGCGATAATCCTCGGCTGTGCAGACAAGTGGGCGGAACAGTTTAAAGATATCGTCGTCCAAAGACCTCAATGGTTCGAAACGAGAGATCTAAATGGGCGACCTTTTTCCTCTGCCTATTTCTTTGAGGACCTATTGCAGGCGCTCAATGTCTTCGGTCGGGCCCTTACTGAGCCACCGAAGGTTGGAGCAGCGGGACCGGAATCAATGGGCTATGATGAGATGACGATTCGGCGCTGAAAAGCCGCCAAAAGTGGCATAAATCTATTGAATGCCATTGAGGAGAACCTGTGCACAACTTCACGTTTGCGACTTCAACAAAGCGTCTATCCGTTTTTCTCGGATGTTGGGCTTTGGTTTGCAGCGCGCAGGCGTTCGCGCAGGATGATGAATCAACGGGTGTCGACTTGAAGAAACAGACTCCGCATTTGGACTCGCAAAAGACCGAATTAAAGGCAGAGAAGACGGAATCGCCCGGACCGCAAAAGGCGAACGATCTTTTGCGCCAAGGAACGCTGCATCATAATAACGGTTATCTGGCCGAAGCCGAGCAGTGTTTTAGACAGGCACTGATTCTCGACCCGCGAAACGCAAATGGCTACTTCAATTTGGGTGCTATCGCTGAGTCCCGCGGCGACCTGATCACCGCGCTCGGACACTATCGAGCCGGGCTGAATGTCAGCCCCGGTGACAAAGAGATAAGCGATGCCATCACGTCTGTAGAATCGCAGCTGAAGCAGGTCAGCAACTCTGATTCTTCAAGCACGCGTCTTGCGCGTTCTACCGCGGCGTTCTCCCAACCAGTGTCTGCCAATGCGCCTCCTTTGCTCTCGTCATCAGACTCTGCACCTCCAGTGGCGCCTGCCAGAAGCACGCTTGTTCCGCCACCATCAAGCAAACAGTTTCAATTAAAGTCGAGCACCTCCAGAACGACCGGAGGAGCTCAAGCGGCCGCCCCTGCGAATCCGCCGGTTGGATCAGTCACACAACCAAGCCGTAAAAAGGCGATTGCAAAAGCAGCGCTTGGAGCCGCGGTTTCGATTGGGCTAAGCACGGCTTTGAGATCTTCGGGTCTGCATTGCCCTGTATGTAGGGTCGTTCGTTTTGGATTTTAGTCATGGCGACTGTGTTGTTTGCCTTGGTTGCGATATTGGTGAGCAGCCAATCGGCATGGGCGCAGTGTTGTGAGTCAGGTGGCGGGAACGTTTCGAGAGATTCGTGCTGCTCGACAAACTCTGACGAACCTGCAAAATCATCCGAATCGAGCGATGTTGAGTTGTCTGGTATAGGCGTCGGCTCTGCCAAGGCTGAGCCTGGCGGCGTAATTTCTTCTACTGAGTGCACTCTTAGAATTTCTCGTCCAGTTAGAGCAACATTCGAATACAAACTGAACGAGAGTGCGAAGTTTCATAAGTGGAAAGAAGACTATGTACGACCAGTAGTTTGTCCGGTGCTGCAATGCCATGGCGGGTGCGCCAAAACCGACCTTGGCTGCAAAGGAATTTATAACTCAATTTTGAGGTTGTCTAATTCTTGCTGTGAGTCCGCACCACCAGTGGTGCGTTCGTCTCAAAGTGTGTTTACGTTACGTGAAGTTCTTAGACCATGACTAATGTTGCGTTCGCTCAATAGTTATGCAACTTTTACTTTCAGGTAATTTTTTATCTTTCTGAGTGATGAAATAACCAATAACGGCAGCTTGAGCAGCTTCCGACCTGCTGACATTTGTAATATGCTGGTTATGTACGGGTCTTCTTCGCCAACTTAGCTTAAACGCGTTTGGACACTCAAATGCGGCAGTTCATTTATAATATGTCCTGCGTGAGGTGAGTGCGCGCGTGCAAGCAATGGTATCCGAGTTAGCAATGGGCAAGCCAACACGAGTTCTTCTCGTCGAAGACCATCCTTTAATAAGGGTTGGTTTGAAATTCCTCTTCGACAAATCGGAGAACTTCAGCGTTATCGGTGAAGCGGTTAATGGCGAGAAGGCAGTCGAACTTGCAGAAGAGCTGAAGCCGGACGTCATAGTAATGGATTTGCGAATGCCAGGGCTGGATGGCATTCAGGCAACGCGAGCAATTCGCAAGAAATGGGCTGAAGCGAAGATTGTAATGCTGACGCTGTACAACTCCGAAGATGAAATCTTGGGGGCGTTGCAAGCGGGAGTCAGAGGCTACTGTTTGAAAGATACGCACTTCGAACGTCTCGTCGCCGGCATTCAATGCGTACTTGCTGGAGATTTGTGGTTAGACAGCGGAGTAGCCGACAAACTCGTCGGCGTTTTGCCACCATCGCAACTAAACGAAGAATTCGAGTCAGCTGCAAATGAACCTTCTTTGTCGGAAAGAGAAGTTGATGTGCTCGGACTCTTAGTGCACGGTTTGTCCAACCAAGAGATTGCCGACAAGTTGGAGATTAGCTCCGAAACTGTGAAAAGCCATCTTCGGCACATAATGAAAAAGCTAGCTGTGTCAGATAGAACACAAGCTGCTGTTAAAGCACTCAAGCAAGGCTTGGTTTGAGCGCGGGCACAAATGCGCGAATGCTAGTCGTCATCTCCCGATGCCACGCTGGCCGTCAAGGTGACTTCGCCTCGCGCGACTTTTTCTTCCGCGATTTTTAGAATTCCCCACGGTGAAATTTGCAGCGCACTTGCAAGTTTGCTCAGATTGCGAATCGAGATATTTCTCGTTCCGCGCTCTAGGTCACCAATGTATGACCGATGCAAACCGCTTCTTCGTGCAAGCTCGCTTTGAGAGATTCTCAATTCAGCTCTGCGATCGCGAACCGCGATAGAAAGTGCCATTATCAGATCGTCCTGCAGGCTCAGGGTACCCTCCTCCCGGTAGCCACGGATGTCAGTTGTAAGAAATATCCTAGAAACGTTCGACACTATATTCTGTCACCCAAATGGGGGATTCCGATCCCCGGAGCGGGTGATCTTTTTCTCGATCTCGAACGCTTGAATACTCATGGGCGCTTAATTCTTCAACGCCGGTGCGCTAATTTTGCGATCACCCGCCTTTCAAAGAGCTGTTAGGGTGCAACATGCACCTCGACACTTAAAACCGCCCAGGGCTGTCAGTATGTAACTTAGATTCCCCGACCGAACATCCAGTACATGACACCAAAGCCAATTGAAAACGAAACGCTCACGGCAACAACGATGGGCATAAGACCGATTGATTTTTCTTTTGATCCATAAGCGTTCATTTCTGTTCTCCTAATAAGATGATTCGTCAGTTGCAAGAGGCGTGAGTGCGCGCGACGCTAAAACAGAATTCTGCTGCGCAGATGCCTGCTATTTATTTGATTGCGCCACGAGTATTGATTTGTACTGGTCGCTGCACCATTTGTGCATTCAATAGAATCGGATGACGCTTCGACCATCTGTTTGTTCCGGCGAAATACGTGATTGTATTCAGGCTTTACCCCATGTGATTCGAACTCTGCAGCGCGCATAATGAAAACGATTCATGAGAACTCCCGGATTTGAGCCTCGCCTAGCCAGTGAGGCTCTGTCCGCGTTTAGAGACATGCCTCTCATTTGTTGCTTGCTCGTTGCAGCAACGAGCACGCAATTGGAAACTCCAGCGCCTTTTTGTCGCCAGAACTTTTCACCCAGACAAACTGATCGTTTGCTTCTTTAGTTTTTCCTTTTGCAAGGAAATGCAATCCGAGTAGAGTCCTCGCCTGCGTTTGCTTGGTGACATTTGTTGAAACCTTCAACAATGCCTCAGTACTTAACGCCCCTTGAGCAAACTTTAGGAGCGGAGTCGCCCATTGATCGCCTTCATTCTTACTGAGTGTTTTGTCTACAACGTGCTTTCCCTTTTGAGGCTTATTGGCGAGGGCATAGGAAGCACTGCAGAGTGCCGCTACTCGCGGTGCTTCATCATCATGCCAGAAAGTCACGACCATCCAGTTTTCCAAATCGAACGCTGCCTTGTCGAATTTGCGCAGGCACAAGTACGCGTAACCTCGATTCATTATTGGGTCAGACAAATGTGGACTCAACTGCAAAGCTCGGTCGTAGTCGGCAATTGCTTTCTTCGCCTCACCAATCATATAGAGGCAGTTGCCGCGCGTCATGTGGAGCACCGCATCCTTAGTATTTTTTTGCAGCAATATATCGAAGTCTTGAACGGCCTCTTTATACCGTCCAGTTTGTGCGAGCAGTTGTGCACGCTCTATTAGTCCTAACTTCGTATCCGTTGCTAGTGGTGGCATGCATTGCGAGAAGAGTGGGTCGTTGGCTATGATCGGCGGAAGTTTTCCCGGGTCGAGTTTTATCGACTCTGCGTAGTCGCGCATGGCAGCGTCGACTTTTCCTTCCATATCTTCGGCTCTGCCTCGGAAATAGTGGGCGAGATAGACAGCAGGATGCCCTTTGCCTTTGGCGATCGCCAAATCGTAATCCTTGATTGCATTTCTTCTTTGACCCTGCAGTAATGCGAAGTTGCCGCGAAAAAAGTATCCTTCGATGCGATTTGGATTCGACTTTATCGCGTTGTTGAAATCCTGCATCGCCGGCTCAATGTTGTCGAGCATACCCGACAGCAACGCGCGAACCAAAAGGAAATCAGCGTTGTTTTTGTCCGCATGAATCATTGCGTCGCACGCGCGCATCGCCGTCGAATATCTTTTGGTCAAATAGAAAACCGCGATTCTTTGTTTGAATGCGCTAACGTTTCTTGGATCTTCTCTCAACACCAAGTCGCACTCTTGAAGCGTCTTCTCGTAGTCGCCGGCTTTTGCGAATTTCGCCGCTTGATTGAGATGTTTCGCGATCTGTTCTTTAGCCGCGTAGGCGTCTAAACATACGAATGCCCCGGACGAAATTATCGACACGACAAAGCATGCTACTAGCCGCAATGTCACTTCGTCACTTCCACAGGCTTCACAGGCTGTGATACGGGTTCTGTCTCAGTCTTTTTCGCTGAGTCCTTTATAGCATCCGCAGGCAAAACCTCGCTAGTCGCGCCTTCAGCTGTCGATTTAGAACCACCATGAGTGAGAGGCTTGAACGAGTTGATTGATGATTCGAAAATCGTTTTGTATTGAGAGAACGCATTTGGATCTGCACTGCAGCTGATGACAAAAATAGTGTCTCCGCTTTGAACGAAAGCCTTCATTACGCGTGTTTCGATGATGCCGAGCTTCTGTTCCAAATCTACTCTTTTAGCTGGGCATCCGGCGATTTCAGTGTCCTTACTTTCAAGCACTTTCCAGATTGTTGAATAAACCTTGGTTGAATTGTTGTAATAGTCCTGCAGCTTAAGCCCGCCTGCAAGCTTGGACGCACTGACTTTTATGTTGGGTGGAACATTCTCATCGCTCGAGACTTCAGAGAGAAACTTCGTTGCACAAACAACGACTATCGGGTCAGGCTGCACATGCCAATTCTCAGGAAACTCGATACAAAACCCCTTCTCTTGATTAGCATAGAAGCTCATGTCGGCGTATGCGATGCCGCAGGTCAAGAAGAGAGTTGCAATCGCCGCAGCGCCAGCTCGAATGATTCTTGAGTTCATACAGTTCCAGTTCCCCAATTACATCTGTATACATGATAGATTAAGTGTTCGTCTTTTTCTCTGTTTCCTCGACTTTTGACTTCTTATCTTGAACTTGGAATGAAAAGATCTGGCTTGCTTGTGCTCGCATTGTTTGCGCTGCAACTCTTTCCGGAAGGTCCGAAAGCAGATGCGAAGGGCTCGGAGGATTCGCGTAGATCGTCTAACCAAGTGCGTGGAGACGCGCCTTGTCTCTCATGGATTCAGCCACTGAGACAAGTAAAAGCAGTAATTTTGTGCGTTCACGGTCTGGGATTGCACAGCGGAAGCTATGAGTCTTTCGGCAAAGTCATGAGCAAGAAGGGGTACGCAGTGTATGCAATCGATGTGCGTGGATTTGGCTCATGGATGGCCGCAAAGGGTCATCAAAAGGTCAACTTTGATGCTTGTATTGATGATGTTCGCTCGACTGTACAATCCGTTAGAACAGCAAATCCGGACAAACCAGTTTTTCTATTGGGTGAGTCGATGGGCGGTGCAATTGCATTGCAGTCAGCGGCAAAGTTTCCAGAACTAATCAATGGGTTGATCTCTTCCGTACCGGCAGGAGAACGCTTTCAACAAGGAAAGACAGATTTGAAGGTGGCGCTTCACATGCTTACTCCAAACCGAGCGTTCGATGTCGGAAGCGGCATAGTGGATCAAGTTACTAAAAATGACGAACTGCGTGACAGTCTGAAAGGTGACCCACTTGGGCGTCTTAAGCTTTCATCGAAAGAATTGCTTCAGTTTCAAGCGTTCATGAACAAGAATCATGATGCTGCTCCGACAATAAAAAATGTTCCGGTCTTGATCGTGCAAGGTGCGAAAGACAAGCTCGTTAAGCCGAAAGGAACGGCAGAATTGTTTGACGAGTTGGCAACTTCTGACAAGAAAATGATGACGGTGTTGAGTGCGGAGCATCTAATTTTTGAAGAGGGACAATTTACGGACGACGTTATCGATCAGCTTGATGCTTGGTTGACAGAGCATCTGCCGCATCGAGAACATATGGATAAACTGACCCAGAGACTCGATGATGCGCGGCTCTTGATCGAGCAACAGAAGTATCAACAAGCACTTCCGATCTTGCAGCAGGGTCTTTCAGTGTCACCGAAGAATCCGGAGTTGCATCTCTTGATCGGACTTATCTTTGCGAAGCAGCACAAACCCCTGAAGGCAATGTCTCACTTGAAACAAGCGATGAAGTTTAGCGGTGGTCCTGATAATCCGCAGTTCAAAGCCAGGGCGAATAAGGTATTGCTGTCGTTGCCATCTGAATTTGTTTCGCCGCGGCTCGGTTCGATGATGCAAAGAAAAGCAGGTGTAGGGCCAATCGGTAGCCAGCGAAGGGGGGTCAGGCGTCGAGGCGCTCCGGATACGCTGAACGCAAATCCTGATTTCTCAGGACAAGCACAAGTTCTAGTGTTCTGCGCAGGATGGTGCGAACCGTGCACAGATCTCGCGAAAGTAATTGCAGATGCCGAAACGAAATTCGGCAGAAGAGTGAAGTTTGTTTCTATCGATGTCGACGATCCTAAGAATGAAGAATTGATGTCGAAGTATAACGTAAGCCCTGTGCCGACGTTGGTTTTCCTCGACTCGAAGGGCGAGATCGTTTCGTATTCAGTAGGTTATTCCGGAGTGCCTGGGATGATCGACGGCATGTCCAAGCTACTCCTGCCTCGGCTCAAATGAATAGAATTGATATTCAATTTCTCCGGTTGATAGGCCGATACTGTCGCCTTGTGCACTGAATATAGTGTCATCCTCCAATGCCGACCATCGAGGCAGTTCAAATTGTACTGAACTCTCCAAGTGATCTGAGTGTTCTAAATGTCCCACCAATGCCTTCATTGGAGTCTCCAACACCAGGCGCTCCCTGCTCGTTGCAAACGGTTTCTTTGGCAGGGCTTGCTGCGCCGACATTGACCTTCGATTCTTCAACAGATTAGGTAGATCGCGTGCGAGTTGTGATACGACGATAAAGAGAAGAATGCAGTAGAGAAGACCCATGGGTACGTCACCACCGTTTGCTCGGAGGAAGAGCACCATGCCCAGCATCAAGGTGAACGCGTTTATCACAGTTGTGATGTGTGCGTTCTTCTTTATGTAGGCGTCAATTGCATTTGCCCACTTATACATGATTAGCTCCGCTGTGATCAACGCCGAAATCATGACCCAGACCTGTTCTGCCATAGCCACTGCGGTTACTGCAGAGTCAATTGAGAGAAACAAATCGAGTAGCACAATCTGCGCAACGAGAATGCCAAGCGTGGCGTTTTTCCGCTGACTGCGATTCACCGCATTGGGCATGATTGCGATACGCAAGGTATCGAATGCGACTTTTATCGTGAGTATACAAGCCCCGAGCAAAAGCACGATTTCATGAAGTTTCACTATGTGCCCGCCCAATGTGTAGACCGTCGGCAGGCGCAAAAGTGACACCAGCCCAACGACGAGCAGAATGCGTCCCCAGATTGTAAGAACAGAAATCATCCGATGGGCGCTAAGTCTTGATTCCAAAGTCAGTGAATCAAGGGAGCGCCTGATGTGCAGGAAGTTGTCCGCCCCAAGGGCGATTTCGAGCACTGTAAGCGACAAGAGTGCCGCTATTCCTTCTGGATTGATCCATGGCATGTCTAACCTCCTAGTTTGTGAGGAGGGGTGTGGCGGTATTGAATACGGTGGCTGAGCCGATGACAAAGAACGGTCACCGGCAACGGTGAGACGAAAAAATGTGACTTTTACCACTATGCGCCTGTTTGCGACTAAAGCTCGGTTTGTTAAGCAAGTTGCAATGATGCGTCCTTGACGGTCATCAGGCTTGCTTCGTCGACTTCATCCATTCGAGCCTGCGAAACTCCCATGGCGAGAGCGGTGCACTTTGTTGCCATAAACCAAGTTTCTTTGCACGCGCTTGTTTCTCTAGCCAAGTCAGAAACGGACTTTTGGAGTATTTCACAAAGTGCCATGCAAGACCTCTGGCGACTAATTCTCTGTTTACGCTACGCCCGTCAGGCAACGTTACTTCTGCAAGCAGTCTGCCGTTTTGATCGACTTGCGTGTAATCAACCCAAACTTCTTTGCCTTGCACCAGTTGGGTGAGAACTGCCTTTGCTTGAGTCCCGTAAGGCTGCTTCAGCTCAGGCGCATCTACGTCGAGCAGTCGAATCGTATCTTTCTTTTTGTTGACGATGACTGTCAAACTGTCTCCGTCAGAAACTCCTGTAACCTTTGCAGCAAACGCCTTTGCCCAACACTCTGAGCCGCAAATCACTGTGAGCACTGTGGCAGACAGCAAAGCGCTAAAAAAGGTGACAATCGGCTTCCTGGTTAAGATCACAGCTATCGCCCAAATAGTAATCCTGAAGTGGTTCAGGTTGCAAAATACTACATTTAGCACGCCGACAGCCGGTATTCCTTAAATGGTCCGGAATTGCCATTTTGTGAGACATTGCGGACATTGCCGCGCGAACGGTGTAACGCCAGACACATCAAAGTAGCTAATGTCGCTGCTCGTAGGCTCAAACTGGGAATATCTACTGTGTCTCGGAGATTCTTGATAGCCATGGACTGGCAAGAGACGATAGAGGCTGCGAGGTCTCACTATGATGCAGGGCGCTTCCGGCAAGCACTCATGGCTTTCCGTCAGTCGGCCGCTGACTTGGAAGCTGCAGGAGAGAACGGCATCAAGCTTGTGGAGACGCTGAGGGAGCTGGCGAGAACGCTCAGACGATTGGCGCAATATGGTGAAGCTGAAGATCTTTTGAAGAAGATCTTGCCCGCAATGGCAGAACTGCACGGCGAAGAGGCTGTGGAAACATCACGTCTGTTTGAGGAGCTTGGACTCGTCTATATTGAACAGTCGAGATACACCGAAGCCGAAGAAGCCCTAGAGAAGTCGTTTTCAATTCGAAGCATACGTTGCGGCAGCAACTCGATTGAAACCGCTGAAACCCACAATGATGTTGGTTTGCTTGCGTGGGGGCGCGGCGATGATGCACGCGCAAAGAAAAACTACGAAACTGCGCTGGAGATTCGGCGCGCTGCATACGGGGACAAGCACCCGCTCTATGCCGAAACATTGGACAATCTCGGCGCACTGTATCAACGCTTGCATCGATTTGATGATGCTGAAAAGTGCCACACAGAAGCTCTTCGCATTCGTGAAGAGCGTCTTGGTGTCGAACATCCAGAGGTTGGCGATAGCCTGGTGAATCTGGCTGAAGTGTATCGAGAACAAGGCAGGCATAGCGAAATTGAGCAGCTGCTGATGCGTGCCATCTGGATATTGGAAAAGTCGCTTGGTGACAGTCATCACAACGTTGCGGTGGCAATTAACAATCTAGGCGGATACTATCTCGAGCAGGGTGAATTGGAGAAAGCTTTGCCCTTGTTTGAGCGTGCGGTTGAGTTGACATCGCGCACTTTGGGCGAAGACAACACAGCGTTGTTGCCGCATCTTCACAATCTTGCCACTGTTTACCGTCAACAAAATAAGGCGGATGAGTGGAGATCGATAGAAGAGCGAATCCAAAAGCTTTTTGGGGAGAAGCTGAGTTCATCTGGTGGGACGCAGCATCTTCTTCTTCAAGCACACTCGTTGCAGAATGAACGTGACTATGATGCCGCGGCTCTGCTTCTAGGCAAAGCGCTCTATATCACGCAAGAAGAGTTTGGAGTCGACAGTTTGAAAGCCGCACAAATTCTCGATTTTCTGGGGTCCAATAGTTTTTGGCAAAAGGATCTCGAAAAGGCGCGCAACTATTTCAGTCGATCTCTGATGATACGCAACAACAACAAGGGCAGTGAAGTTGATGTTGCTGCCGTCGAGCAAACTTTACTGTTCCTTCAAGCTTTGCAGGAAGAAAAGGAGGCGCTGATGCAGGAATCAACGCACCCGGAATCGGAAATAGAATGCAAGAGTGCGCAACTGAAGAGTTCAGTGCAACCGATCCGTGTGGGCAACTACAAACGAATTGTGGTTTTGACGGGGGCTGGAATCTCTGCAGCATCTGGATTGCGGACCTATCGAGGACCGGATGGTCTCTGGGAAGAGAAAGATACGGCGCGCATGTCGCAGAAGGAAATTCTTGAGACTGAGCCGGAAGCGGTTTGGAACTTCTTTGGATATTTTCGCGAGAAGATTTTGCAAGCGAAACCAAATGCGGCTCACATCGCGCTCGCTGAGTGCGAGAAGCAGCTGCCGTCGACAACTTCTCTTACGATTCTCACTCAGAACATTGACGGGTTGCACCAACGAGCCGGTAGTACAACTGTTGCGGAACTTCACGGGTCGCTCTTGCGAAGCCGTTGTTCAAACAGGAAATGCAGTCTGAAAGCCTACGAAGACACTGAGTGCCATCTCGACCGAATGCCGATTTGCAAGAAATGTAATTCGATGATTCGACCGGACATCGTGTTATTTGGCGAAGAACTTTCTCTGGATGCGGAGCATTTGGCGAAGAAATCTCTTCGCGATTGCGATCTGTTTTTTGCGATTGGCACTTCAGGAATAGTGCAGCCAGCTTGCAGTTTCGTAGAGTGGGCAAAGTATGCCGGGGCCCATACAGTGTTGGTGAACTTGGAGCCGATGGAGATTCGCAATCGCGCGTTCGACCAAGAGATTCTCGGGCGGGCCGAGGAAGTACTGCCACTCCTTTTCGACGTCAAATGATCTCAAAATGAAGCCTTCGTAAAGGTTGCCAAGGGGGTGCTTAAGCGATGCTATTATTGCTTCAGCCTGGGATATATGGATAGACGAAAGTCTGATTTCGGTGCGCTGTGCGCCGCGTAGTTTTGCATTTTGTCAGGCGAAGAGGAATTTATGAGCGATGATAAAAAGGACGGCACTGACGACTCTCTAAAATATGAGTTCTTTCAGCCATCATTCGGTGTATTGAACTACTCGTTCTCGTCATCGGTCGAAGTTGGCACTTCTTTTGAAGCATCAAATCCAGTTGCTACTCCGGCTTCGATACCGACTCCGGCTTCGATACCGATTCCGAAATTGGCTTCGGCTCCGACTCCGCCTCCGACTCCGGCTCCGATTTCGGCTCCGGCCCCGACTCCGGCCCCGACTCCAATTTCGACTCCGATTTCGGCTCCGACTCCGACTCCGATTTCGGCGTCAAACCCGACTCTGCCACCGCCACCACTTTCAACACCAGGTTCGACACCGCTTCATTACTTGCAGCAGGAAAGTGCGGTAGCTAAATCGACGCCAATTTCAGTTAATAGCGTACAGCCCGACCACCGTGGACGACGTTCGCACATTGACGCTCGCGGTGCGTTGCTATGCTTTGAAAATGCGAAACCGAGACCGCGAATTGCATGCATTGAGTATCCCGATGGCACGAGTTCGCAATTCTCGTATGACACAGATGGCGCGCTAAATGAAATCATTGACAGAGACGGGCGCAGCCTTTGCCGCGTGACCGAGATTGCGCCCGATGGCTTTGCGACTTGGACATTGGCTCAAGGACAGCGAGCCGAAATTAGACCTATCCTGCATTCAGACGGAAACTTCGAGGTACAAAGCAAGAGTGGTCTGCGCAATGTCACCTTGACCGATGGTCGAGGGGCGATCGTTAGGAAGGCGAAAAATCCAGTTGATTTTGAACTCGTTCTTCTCAAGGTCTTTTGGAGAATCGATGCCGACCGTAGCAACTCTCTCAGTTTGAATGAACTGGAGGTTGCATTGCGCAATCGTTGGTTTGAAGGTGCAGAGCTGGATATGTGCACGTTCATTCGCGATAACTTCAATAACATAAAAGACTTTCGAAAAGCGCATGCCGGCTGCCCCGGAGTGCGAGCAGAAGACGTGCTTGAGTACTCGGAGAGCATCAAGCGGCAGAATAAACCAGCAGGTGTTGATTCGGAGTTGATTCCTGAAAGTTCGTGGGACTCACAAGTCGACCACTTGCAAAGTCTGGCCTGCGAAGAAATTTACGCAGATTGCGACAGACGGTTGTCTGTGAGCATCGATGCGGTAAAGCAGGGAGTGGCAAGTTCTCCGCAGTTTCTTGCGGCGCTGCGTTCGCTTGTCAGTTTGAATCCTGATGCGATTCTGAGAATGATTGGTGATGAGTCTGATGGTTTTGTCGCAGTCAGATTTCCCGGATGCAACGATGCAATTGTAGTCACGCCGCCAGATCGAAACGATTCAGCCAAGCTGTCAAGATCTGCTCTTCATGGGCAATGGGTGCGCATTCTGGAAAAAGCGTATCGAGAGTATCTATCAACCTTCAAACTCCACGACACCGTTGAGAACGCCCTTCAATTGTTGACCGGAAGTTGTACGACTTTGCACGTAGCAGAAGATTCAGCGGACTCCTTGGCAGAAGTGCTCATGAGCACCAGTGCTCGACGCCCTGTGGTCGCACGAGTTCGTAGCGGCAAATCGTTCGACATCAGAGGTAACATTGTTGTCTCTGGTCACGATTATGGCATTTTGAGTGTCGATCCACTTACTTTGAGAGTAACGCTCGGAAACCCATCAGGCACCGGAACTTCCTGCGATCAAAACGGTTCGCCAATCAAGTGGGGTGATGGCAAAGGCGGAGTGTTCAGTCTTGAGCTCAACGAATTTCTCGCAATTGTCGAGACAGTCTTCCATTAGAGCAACGACTAGAACTCTTGCGAACTTTTGTCTATTATTGAATGCGCTTTCCGTGCGTGCAGTTGAGGTGCGCCAGTGCGAGTTCTCGTAGTCAATAATGGCTCAAGCAGCTACAAATTAGCTTTGGTTGAAATCGCCGAAGCAATCAATAGCACACTAAAGGTCATTGCCAAAGACGCGGGAAAACTCGGGTATCACGCTCCAGACGACGAACTGCACGGCATACTACAGAGCAAGATAAAAAAGCTGCTTGCCTCTGCCGATTCTAAATCGATTGATGCAATTGGTCATCGCATCGTGCATGGTGGCGAGTTGTACAAGTATGCAGTGCTCGTAGATGAAGAGGTGGAAAGGAACATTGAACGCCTTTCTAAATTTGCACCGTTGCATAATCCTCAAGGTCTCATCTCTATCAAGGCGTGCCGTGCGATCTTCGCTGATGTTCCACAAATAGCTGTCTTTGATACGGCATTCCACTCGACGATGCCTGCGGAGTCGTATACATATCCGATTCCTCAAGAATGGAGAGACGAGCTTGGCATAAGGCGATTTGGCTTCCATGGAATCAGCCACTCATACTGTTCAAGAAAAGCTGCTGAGATTCTTAGAATAGATCCGAAAGCACTCAATATCGTGAACTGTCACTTGGGTAGTGGCTGTTCTTTAGCTGCCATCGCAGGTGGTGTCAGCATCGACACGACCATGGGATTCACACCGTTGGAAGGTTTGATGATGTCGACCAGGTCTGGGTCAATAGATCCTGGCATTCTCCTTTATCTCATTCGAACGGAGAAGCATGACCCAGCAAAAGTTGAACAAGCGCTCAATACTTTCTCCGGGTTTAAAGGTTTGTGTGGAACGCCAGACATGGTCGAAGTGAGAAAAGCAGCCGTCGCCGGAGATCCAAATGCGAAACTGGCAATTGAAGTATTTATTCATCGAGTTGCGCAAGGTATTGCAGCCATGGCGGTCTCGTTAGGGCGAGTCGATGCAATCTCGTTTGCCGGTGGGGTTGGTGAGAACGATTCAATTACTCGCAAACAGGTTTGTAACTCGCTGAGCCTATTAGGTATCGAAGTTGACGATGATCGCAACGACAAGGCGGAGGGAGACGCGATCATTTCATCAAGCGGATCGCGCTCGCAAGTTCTCGTCATCGAGAGCCGTGAAGATCTGCAAATTGCAAAAGAAAGCGCTGCCGTCCTTACCCAAATTGGTGTCAAAGACTAGCAGCTAAAAACATCGAAAAACTAGTATAAAATACGAATAAAAAGGGCAGTTTGATGGTTTCTGTGGATAAAGTGATTTCCCGACTTGTCGCTTTGGCTGTCACGTTTGGTTGCATGTATGTATGTTCGATGCTTCCTGTCAGTGCGGACGATGCATTCAACAAGGGCGTCGGCACGTTCAATAAGCGTGATTACAAGTCCGCATTGATACAATTTGAGGCAATCGTAAAAAGAGAACCTCGCAATGCATACGCTCTGTATTACGTCGCAATTTGCAATCAATACTTAGGAAAGCCTGAAGTCGCACGGAAGCAATACCGAGATATCGTCGACAAATTTCCCGGCACTTCTGCTGCGCGAATGTCTGAAACCGCTCTTGGGCTGCAGCCGCCCATAGGCGTTCCTAATAATGTGAATGCTTCCTCGGCATCTCAGGCATCGATCGCGCCGACCGGCACAGCTCCGACAGGACCGGCGCAGGATGTAGTGTTTATCGATACGAGCAGCCAGGGACATATGATGGTGTCTGCCAGCGTTAATGGGCGTTCCACCAAAATGCTGATAGATACAGGCACAGGGCCATGTCTGTTTGGGAAAAACCATCTCAAACAACTTGGCGTGAATGAGCCGACGGGCCCGGCGACCGGCAAGGCTTACACAAGCGGCGGGCACTCGTACAGCGTGTGGCAGGTGCCTCTCGACATTCAGGTCGGCAATATCAAGCAAAGACTCACCGTGAATGTGCAGGAAAAGCAGGAGGTCGAGCCGCTTTTGGGGTGGGGATTTTTCCGGGGGCAATCGGTTCTAGTTAATAACACTAGAGGGCAGCTCGGTTTTTATAAAGCATCTCCGCGCAGTGAGGTGCCATCGGGGGCGGTGCATGTCCCACTTGAAGTTGATGCGAGGAACATTGCAGTGCGTGTGAAAATCAATGGTATTGAGACTGCTGCGAACATCGACACAGGCGCTCAGCTGTGCCGAGTGTTCCAGAAGGATTCTTCGCGATTGAGCGTAACTGCTCCACGCGGGGCTCAGGCTGCGGTGTCGATCGCTGATGACGGTTCGCAGTCGAAGGTGACTCCGACGATAATTCAGAGCATAACCCTTGGCAATATTACTCGCGATGGAGTAAAAGCGAATCTTGTTGATGTAGGAAACGGCAATCCAGCTCTCGGGATGTCTTATCTCTCCGAGCTCAACATGCTTCTTGATATTGACGGCAAGCGCGCTTCATTTTGGCGGTGAGCCAAGCTGCTTCAGAAGCGATCTGAAAATCGTTCGTGTAAACCGGAATGTGGATGCTAACTGCGAAACGGCAGCCATTCGCCGTTTTCGGAAAGAATCTCATTAGGCACAAAGCGAGCTTTGTACTCCATCGACTTGCAGCCATCTACGAAATAGCCGAGATGAACATAGGGTAAACCCAGTTCCTTGGCTCGTTCTATCATGCTGAGAATCATGAAAGTTCCTGGAGACAACTTGTTGAGATTCGAGCGGTAGTAATAATAGATACCGGAAAGTCCCTGTGGAAGCTGGTCGACGTACATAATTCCAATTAGTTCGTCGTCCAAATAGTAGCTCCATTCCTGAGCGGGGATAGGACCGACCATAAACGATGCGATGTGTTCTATTGCGTGCTGCGGCTCCGGCTGCGGCCATCCGCGACTTTCTGAGTGAGTTTGATGATGGTCTAGATAAATCTCGACTCGTTTCTCATCGACTATTGGTGTGCCGATTTCTACTACTACGTTCCTCCCGGCTGCCCATGATCGCTTTTGATTGCGGCTCGCTTTGAATTGACTTACAGGCACTCTCAGGGAGCGACAGGCCGTGCATGCCGGGCACTGGGGACGAAACAGGGTTGATCCGAAGCGTCTCCAGCCTTTATTGATCAGGTTTTCGTAGTCTTGAGGCGTCATTTCAATGACAAACTCATAGCGGAGTTGCCAGTTTTGGTCAGGCAGATATCCGCAAGTTGTTGGAGGTGAGATGTATTCGAACGAGCTTTGCACTTTTTTGCCTCTGCATATATTCTAAGTCCGGGAAGCCATTGAATGTTTCACGTCGCTAGTCGAACGAAGCGACGTAGTAAGATATTGCGATGACAGAAAGCGACAAGACAGACGCAATAAAAGTATTGCTTGTTGAAGACCACTTGTTGACGCGGCTAGGACTGAGGGCGGTTCTCGACAGGACCGGCGAATTTCGTGTGGTCGGCGAGGCTGGAAACGGTGAAGAGGCTTTAGCCAAGGTAGCCGAGCTCTGCCCGGATGTTGTCTTAATGGATGTCGGATTGCCTGTGATGGACGGTATCGACACAGCTCGCAAGGTCTGTGAGCAGTTCAAAAACGTGAGTGTCATCATGCTGACGTCGCGAGATCGAGAGGAAGATATCTTTGCTTCCCTGTCGGCCGGTGCTTCGGGCTATTGCTTGAAGGACGTAGCTCCTGAGCGTTTGTACACCGCGATTCGCAGTGTCAGGGCGGGGGATGTTTGGCTCGATTCCAACATCGCCACGCACGTGATGAAGCGCTACTGCGCTTCTCCATCGTTGGATGAGGCGAAGCAGACGAATAGCGGTATTCCGAAACCGGCAGAGTTGCCAAAGCTCACCGAGAGTTTGTCGCAACGCGAAGTTGAAGTCCTTGCTTTGCTCGTGGAAGGGCGATCCAACCAAGAGATCGCAGACAAGCTGATCATTTCGCTCGCCACTGCGAAGACACATGTAAGAAACATTCTAAATAAGTTGGCTGTTGATGACCGTACGCAAGCCGCAGTACAAGCTATGAAACGTGGGCTGGTTTAGCATTTCGCTGCATTACGGTTGGTACGAAATTAAATTCCGGGCAGTTGAAACAAACCTATGAATGACAATGTGAAATCCTTATTGGGATGACATTGATCATCCGATCGGATGATTTCGAAATCGATAGCAAGGCCGGTTACATATTCGAAACAAAGTGGTTTCCTGGTAAGTACCGTGTCAATTAGGTATTCTCCGAGAGAGGTTTCGGGCTGTATGAACGAAGGTTTGGGCCATCAAGATAATCGAATGATCGAGTTTGGGCTGGCAATTCTAGCTCCTCGGTGGACTAGTTTAGTTTTGATCGAGTTGGCTGGGGGTCGAAAAAGAACGACGCAGCTGCTCAAGAATTTGCCGGGGCTCAGCGCGAAGACGCTCTGCGAGCGCCTGCGCAAGTTGCAAGATCTTGGGCTAGTCACGCGCACAACTTATCCTGAAGTGCCACCACGAGTAGAGTATGAGCTCACGGATGCAGGACGAGAAATTCTGGATGTGTTGAAAGTTCTGAAACGTCTCGGTGGTCATTGGATATCCATTGAAGTGTCTGCCGCTGCGAAAGGTAAAGCCTTGGGGCGCCAAGCTACGCGTGGGCACGTGGGCAGCATCGCGTAGAGAGAGTTGTCAAAGACGCTTGGGAAGTAAACGGCGAAACGGCAGCGTTAAACTGCCGTTTCCGTCTCGGTGCAAACTCTCCCCTGTGGTTTGCTAAAAGCCGCCGAAGGCGCTTTCCGCCTTGAGGTGCATTACACGTTCGGTTTCACCTCAGCAATGTTTTGCTCTTGCGTGTTTTGTGTGTCTGCATCGCCGATGCGCGCGCCTCTATGACTGCCCTTGTGCCCGCCATGCGCTCTTCTATGACCTTTCATTCCGCGCTTGGGGGAAAGCGCCTTGCGTCTGATTTCTTTTTTCTGTTCGTCGGTCAGCTGCTCTGAGACATCAAGTTTGAAGGCAAGGCTAAGATTTGCAATGTCGGCACGAAGCGAATTGATCTTTTCTTGTGTTTGAGTGATCGCTTTTCGATCGAGAGTCGGTTTCGAGATCATGTCTTTCAATTGGCGTTTGGCTGAGGATAACTCAAGGCGCTTCGGTCCGAGGTTGTCGGCGAGTTTGTTTTTCATGTCGTGAATTTTTTCAAGTTGCTCATCAGTCAAGTTGAGTTTCATTCCTCCGCCGAAGCGTCCACCGACGGCAGCAGCTGCCGGTTCTGCGCCGATGTCCATAACCGGCGCGATGGCTACTGTGTCATTTGTTGGTGTTTGAGGGTCTGACTCGAGTTGAGCAAAAACGGGAAGCGAAGTTGCGATCGCCAAACTAAGGGCAGTCAAAGCTACAGCAATTTTCATTGCACATCTCCTTTTAAATGTTCAGTAACAGATTTTTGGTTAGCCGCCGACGGTCAATTTGATCGCTCGCATCCGTCGCATACTCATATAACGCTTGGCAATGGCAAAAAGTTCAAAGTTTTTGGATAAAAACTTCGATTTTTTCAAAAAAAGTTTTCAAGCCCCAGCTGCTGAGGCTTTTGTGCCTCGACTCAGCGGCATGGTTTTGCTTGTTCCGCCCAAATCGCCGCTCCCACACGCCATATTATGTATGTCCATTTAGTACCATGTTATGTCTATCCATAGATGGGTTTGGTTCGCGATGCTGCTCCAGATTTCTACCACTCATAAGCCGGCAGATGTTCTCAGTTATCTGCTGCATAAGCATCCCGATAAATTGCAGTCGATTGAGCTTTCGTTCGGCAAGGTTTTCGTCTTCTACCCTGAGTGCTCGAAGGAGCGCTGCACCGCGGCTATCATGCTCGACGTCGATCCCGTTGCATTGGTGCGCGGCAAGAGCCGCACCTCTGAAGGCATGTTGGAACAGTATGTCAACGATCGACCTTACGTGGCGTCATCGTTTATGAGCGTGGCGATTTCGCAAATGTTTCGTTCGGCATTGAATGGAACTTGCAAAGAAATGCCCGAGATGGTGTCGCAGGCAATTCCATTGGAGCTGTCACTGGATGTGGTGCCGTGCCGTGGTGGAGAAGCGCTTGCGCGGCGGCTTTTCGAGCCGCTTGGCTATGAGGTTGGAATCGAGACGATTGCTTTGGATGAAACGTTTCCGGATTGGGGGAACAGTCGATATCTGCACCTTAAGTTGAGTGCGACGAAGACGCTCAAGGAGCTTCTGGCGCATATTTATGTGCTTATTCCTGTGATGGATAACGACAAACACTACTGGGTAGGCGAAGATGAGGTCGAGAAACTCTTGCGGCATGGTGGCGAATGGCTTGCTGCGCATCCGGAGAAAAACCTTGTCACCGATCGATACCTGCGTCACAAACATAATTTGACGCGCGATGCGCTCGCTCGGTTGGTTGTGGAAGAAGACCAAGACCCTGATGAAACAGATATGGCGCGCACCAATGAGGAAGAGGCCGTTGAGGAAAAGATAAGTCTCAACGAGCAGAGAATGGGTTCTGTCATCGCTGTTTTAAAACGCTTCGGAGCTAAACGCATCATCGATATGGGGTGCGGCGAGGGGAAGCTTCTATCTAGATTGAAAGACGAGCGGGAGTTTCAAGAGCTAGTCGGAATGGACGTTTCAGTGCATTCGCTGGAGATCGCCAACAGAAGATTGCGTCTCGATCGAGCGTCGGAACATCAGAAAGATCGAATCAAACTGATGCAAGGGTCGCTGACTTACAAAGACAAGCGGTTGAGTGGTTTTGATGCGGCTACATGCATCGAGGTTGTAGAACATCTCGACCCGCCGCGCTTGGAGGCTTTCCAGCGAACAATCTTTGAATATGCCAAACCGAAGGTTGTGGTTTTGACCACTCCGAATTCTGAATACAACGTTCGATTCGAATCGTTGCCTGCAGGTGTGTTCCGTCATCGCGATCACAGATTTGAGTGGAACCGCAAAGAATTCCAAGATTGGGCAAACCAGGCTGCTGAGCGATTTGGCTATGGCGTCGAGTTTCTTCCTGTTGGTCAAGAAGACAAGGAAGTGGGTGCACCAACGCAAATGGGGGTGTTCATTCTCAAATGAAGATTGGTGTACCCGAGTTGTGTTTGGTCGTTATGGTCGGCGCCTCCGGCTCCGGCAAATCGACGTTCGCAAAGAAGCATTTCAAGTCTACTGAGGTGCTGTCTTCGGACTATTGCCGCGGGTTGGTCAGTGACGATGAAAACGATCAAGCGGCAACCACAGATGCCTTTGACGTGTTGCATTTCATTGCCTCGAAGCGATTGAAAGCAGGCAAGCTCACTGTTATCGATGCCACCAATGTGCAGGAAGAAGCAAGAAGACCATTGGTGTCCCTGGCGCGTGCGCAAGATTGTTTGCCGGTTGCAATCGTGCTCGACATGCCGGAAAAGGTGTGCCAGGAGCGAAATGCTTCAAGAGCCGATCGCAATTTTGGCGACCATGTTGTGCGTCAACATCGCCAAAATCTTCGCCGTTCCATCAAAAATTTGCAGCGAGAAGGATTCCGCCATGTCTTCATTTTGTCCTCGGTTGAAGATGTTGAAGAGGCTGTTGTAGAGCGTGTCCCACTTTACTCCAATCTGAAAAGTGAGAAGGGTCCGTTCGACATTATTGGTGACGTGCATGGATGTTTTTCAGAACTAAAAGAATTGCTCGAAAATCTCGGGTACAAAATTGCCATCGAAAGCGGTGACAATGGCGATCTGCCTAAGATCAATGTCGATGCGCCGCACGGACGGAAGGCCGTATTTGTGGGTGATCTCGTGGATCGTGGGCCGGACGTTCCAAATGTTTTGCGTTTGGTCATGAGCATGGTTGAGGCGGGCAATGGATTGTGCGTTGCCGGAAATCACGACGTGAAACTGTTGCGAAAATTGAATGGAAAGGACGTTCGAATTACGCATGGGCTGGCGGAAACGCTTGAGCAAATGGAGAAGGAACCGAAAGAGTTTCACGAGAAAGTCGCGAAATTTATTGACGGTTTGATTAGCCACTATCAGTTGGATGACGGCAAGTTAGTGGTGGCGCATGCGGGGCTGAAGCAGTCGTACCAAGGGCGTAGTTCGGGACGTGTCCGCGAATTTTGTCTCTATGGCGAGACTACCGGAGAGACTGATGAATACGGGCTTCCTGTGCGTTACAACTGGGCGATGGAGTATCGCGGCAATGCGATGGTCGTCTATGGGCATACGCCTTGCGGTGAGCCTGAGTGGCTCAATAGAACTATTTGCATTGACACCGGCTGTGTCTTCGGCGGTAAGCTGACGGCGCTGAGATATCCAGAAAAGGAGTTGGTTTCAGTTGATGCGAAGCACACCTACTATGAGTCGATCAAGCCTTTCATTGACACGAGCAAACTCGCTCCGCAGTTGGATACGACTCGCGACGAGGTTCTCGATATCGAAGATGTGACTGGCAAGCGCGTTGTGGGCACTCGACTGCAAGGCAACGTCACGATTCGAGAAGAAAACTCTGCCGCTGCACTGGAAGTGATGAGTCGTTTCGCCATCAATCCGAAATGGCTTGTTTACCTACCGCCGACAATGTCACCGTGTGAGACGAGTTCGCTTCCTGGTTATTTGGAACATCCGGCAGAGGCGCTCAATTATTATCTGATTCATGGCGTCTCCACTGTGGTGTGCCAGACGAAACACATGGGATCGCGTGCGGTGGTTTTGGTGGCGAAGGACGAAGCCAGTGTGCAGAGACGATTTGGCATTATCAATGAAGGCATTGGTGTTTGTTATACGCGAACAGGTCGCAAGTTTTTCAATGACCAACAACAAGAGCAAGCGCTGGTCGGTCGCCTATCTCAAGCCTTGACTGCAGCAAATTTCTGGGAGAAGTTCAACACTTCTTGGATCTTGCTCGATTGTGAGCTCATGCCGTGGTCGGCAAAGGCACGTGAGCTCATACGAGACCAGTACGCCGCTGTCGGTAGCGCCGCAGTGTCATCACTGCCGGTGGCATCAGAGGCTCTCTCTAAAGCCAAACAACGCGGTGTTGACGTCGCTGAATTACTCAAAAAGGTCGACTCTCGTGTCACTATGGCTGAGCAGTTTCGCAGGGCTTATCGCGGCTATTGCTGGAAGGTCGAATCGCTCGACGACTACAAGCTCGCGCCATTTCAAATTCTGGCAACGGAAGGTTTGACTCACGTCGGCAAGGATCACGTATGGCACATGGAGACACTTGCCGAGCTATGCAAGCACGACTCGATTTTGCTCGCGACGAATTACAAGGTCGTCGAAACCAGCAACCAAGGCAGCATGGATGATGCGATCATGTGGTGGGAAGAGTTGACGCGCGCTGGCGGCGAGGGCATGGTGGTAAAACCGTTTGAGCCGATTGTTCCAACCAAACGTGGCTTCTTACAACCAGCAGTTAAATGCAGAGGTCCCGAATATTTGCGAATAATCTACGGACCCGAGTACAGCGACGAAAACAACCTCGCAAGGCTGCGCGCACGCGGACTCGGTGCCAAGCGTGGACTGGCGCTGCGAGAGTTTTCCCTGGGTATTGAAGCGCTCGAACGATTTGTGCGACACGAGCCGCTTTATCGCGTGCACGAATGCGTGTTTGGGGTGCTGGCCTTGGAAAGCGAACCTGTCGACCCGCGGCTATAGTAACGCTACAATGGTGATATACAAAGAATTCGAATAACGAAGTTACTTAAGCAGCGAGGGCAGGCACATAGAAACTCTTATTTCAAAGCTTCCAAAAGCTGAATTGCATTTGCATATTGAAGGAACATTTGAACCAGAACTGATTTTTGAAATTGCTCAGCGCAATAAATTGAAAGTTCCATACGCGTCGGTTGAAGAACTTCGAAATGCTTACCACTTCGAAGATTTGCAGTCATTCCTGGACGTTTATTATGCAGGAATGAACGTTTTGAAAACTGCGCAAGATTATGTTGATTTGGCGAACGCATACTTCAATCGTGCCAAGAAACAGAATGTCGTGCATGCCGAGTTGTTCTTCGACCCCCAAGCTCACACCGAGCGCGGTGTCTCTTTCGACACTGTAATTGAAGGTCTCTGGGAGGCTGCTTCCACTAGCAAGAAAAATCATGGAATTACGAGCAAACTGATCATGTGTTTCTTGCGCGATCAAAGTGCTGAGTCCGCAATGGCAACGTTGGAGCAAGCACTCCGGTACAAGGACAAGATAGTAGCTGTCGGTCTTGATTCGGCAGAGCGCGGACATCCGCCGACGAAGTTCAAAGATGTTTTTGACCGCGCGCGGGCGGAAGGTTTCCTCACTGTCTGCCACGCAGGAGAAGAGGGTCCACCTGAATATGTTTGGGAAGCTCTCGATGTCCTCAAGGTTTCGCGTATCGACCATGGTGTGCGCAGCCTCGAAGACCCCCGCTTGGTCGAACGCCTGGTGAACGATGAAGTGCCGCTGACCGTGTGCCCTATGTCTAACGTAAAGTTGAGGGTGTTCGATAAGATGCACGACCACAATTTGAAAGAGATGATGGAGTTGGGGATTCGTGCGACAGTCAATTCTGATGATCCTGCCTACTTCGGCGGATACGTCTCGGAAAACTTTTTGTCGGCGACTGAGGCGCTTGATCTCACACTAGAGCAATTGGTGAAGCTTGCGGAAAATTCTTTCCACGCATCTTTCATTTCAGATCAAGAACGTGCCGAATACTTGGCACTGATCGACAAAGCGGTAAACGGAAAGGTGCACGCGGTAGAGTAGACCTGTGACCGGGGTTCGAAAGCCGATTTCGATGTTTCAATTTGTCGCTGTGGTCACGGTCGGCGTGCTAACAGCAGTTTTCGCCGTGAGTTTCTGGGACGATCGCAGGCATCAGCAAGCCGACTTCAGGCGCGCTTTGAAGCCCGAAATCACCCCGGTTGAGCGCAATATGTACTATAGGAAATTTTCGGTTGCTCGAGATCTGGCAACAGAATTTCTGAAGTCATATCCGTACTCCCCGGAGATCTATGCTCTAAGAGGGGCTGCACGCGCTGAGCTTGGCGATATGCAGGGTGCCGAGGAAGATAGCGATCGCGCTTTAATGATGAAGCCCGGTGTGTATTGGATTTACTACGCAAAGGGTCTCGCGAAGTTGAATCGGCAATCCTATGCTGAAGCACTCTGCGAGTTGCAAATGGCAGAACAATGCGGACTTGCCGGATTTGCTCGCCTATTTCTAGCAAAGGCCAAATGTGAGGCGCAGTTAGGAAGTCGCGAGGCAGCGCTCAGCGATTGCGAGAAAGCGCGATCGATCGATGCGTTTGATACAGAGACGACATCGCTGTTACAGGCGTTGCAACAGGCAGGCAAAAAATGAATACTGCCTTTTTCGTTGCAATGTTAGAAATCATAGCGTCTTGGTGTGCGGTGATCTTTGTCACCACAGGCGTGGGCTTACTTGGTTGGAAGGTACTGAGGTTTCCGCATCGTCTGACTATTGATTCACTGATTCTAAGTTTTTGGCTCGGATTCGGCTTGATTGTCACCGCTCTTCAGCTTGTACATTTCTTCTTTCCGATATCCCCTGCTCTTCCGTTTCTGGTTACCGCTATCGGATTAGGTGGATACGCCATCAATTTTCGCAAACTTCGCAGTCTATTCAAAACTTTCAAGGCAGATCGCAGATGTCTGGTTATGATACCGCTGGCGGTGGTCATCGCATTTATGGCGCAGCGGGCAAATGGACCGCTTTTTGACTACAACGCCGGCTACTATCAACTGCAAATCATCGAGTGGTACAAGCACTACCCCGTAGTCCCCGGACTCGGTAACCTCTTTGGCTGCCTGTCTTACAATCAGGCATATTACTTTTTTGCGGCGCTACTGGATGTCTGCTACGGATTTCCACCATGTGAGAGCATCACCAACGGTGTATTCGTCATGATGATGTTGTTGCAAATTGCGCTTTGGTGTTCACGGTACAGTACTGCTAACAGTACGACTCGCATCACCATCGCATTTCATCTGGTGTTTTTCGTAGTTGCATTTTACGAAGCGATTGGACCCAATGTAAAGGCTGTCGCCACCGAAATCGCATCTACGGCATTGTCGCTCGTTGTCGCAAATGAACTCATAAAAGTACTTCTGAGGCGCATGTCTCTGCGCTCTGTGCGCTCTGAACTGTTTCTGATTGTATTTTTCTGTGCCCTTCTAGTGACGATTAAGGTCGGCAACATTTTCTATGCATTCAACGCATCGCTGATTGCCCTGTGGATGGCGCGTTCTATCGTGTTTTCGCCTCTTCCGTTACGACAACTGGTGATGATCGGTTTATTGATACTTCCCTGGATGATTCATGGCATCATCATGAATGGCTGCCTTCTATATCCACTCTCATTCACGGCGCTGCCGCTTGATTGGGCCGTTCCCAAAGAATCGATTCAAAGCTGCGCTAATTGGATTTATGGGTTTGCACGTTGCCCCGACATTCATTGGACTCGCGTGCAGCCTGGTTGGGGGTGGCTTCCAGACTGGTTCTTATACGTTTGCTACATCTATCCGATTAACACGATGGTTCCTTGGTCGATTGCACTAGGTAGTGCGCCAATAGTGTTGGCGTTCCGCAAAAGGTTTGATAGTCGCATTTTGTACGTGCTGTGGGCCGCTGCGCTCAGCTACTTTTGTTCGATGTGGCTTGCTCCGGATACAAGGTATTGTGTGGGCACAGTCTGGATCTCGGCTGCGATACTGGCAGCATTGGCTGCGGAGGTCAGAGGTTTTACCAGAGGCAAGGCACTTGGATTTTTTGCTTTTGCTTGTGTGGCACTCGCGATTTCGTCCCCGCGTTTTGGGCAATGCGTGGGTTTCAGCCAAACTTACATGCTTGTAAAACCGCTAATGCGCGAGTTCACAACGCGATCGGGACTTCGCGTATTGGTGCCCGCCAGCAGCGACCGTGGCTACCGTGCGTTTCCGTCTACGCCATTTCCGAACCCTTACCTGCGACTTCGAGAGAAAGGAAAGATTGAAAGCGGCTTTGTAAGCGATATTCGCGGCAACGGTGTGGGTGTAGAGCCGTAGCTTGAAAGTTATATTGTAGGTACCAAAAGATCACATTTCGTCTCTAATGTATGGGTGTTCGATTCATTACTATCCCCATACCTTTTTGTGCCGAGGTTCTTTTATGGACTTTGATGATGCGTTTGCTGCGAAACGGCAGCAGAGTGTGCGCAACAAGTTTTTCGATGACTTCATAACTGGTGCTGAGCCTCCCAAAAAGAGGCTGGCTACGCAGGAGATGGAGACAACTGCCGCAGGCGACGTCGACAAAATGTTGCTCGATTTCAGTCTTGATGGAGATGCTACCGCTGCGAATCAACCAGCGATGAAGACGGTTGGCTCGATGATGTCGCCGACTTCAATGGATGCGTCGCTTGTGCCGGAAGAACACTTCTTCCGCACACTTGCCAGCAAGACGTAATCATATATGTAGTGTCGCGACAATTTCGTCGTTAGCGCGCGGCCACCTTAGTGCCGCTCGAATTTAAAACAGCATCGAGCAGGCCGGGAAAACGCGCGTCTAAATCGGCGCGGCGAAGAGATGTGAAATGCTCTCTTCCCTCCACTCTTGTTTGAATTACTCCGGCATCGCGCAACACTTTAAAGTGATGCGTCATTGTCGATTTCCCTTTTTCAGAGCAAATTCTGAAATTGCCGCAGGTCAGCTCGCCAACATCTTTTAATTGAAGAACGATATCCAGACGTATGGGGTCGCTCAGGGCGTACATCACCGTAGTTAGTTGAATATCGTCTTTTGAAGGGTGGAAGAGGTTTTTCATGGATCGAGCCGGGTATTAATGGGGGGCTTGACGGTCCGCTTGGTAAATAGTACGATACTCTTCGTACAATGCAACTGTGCAACTATCGAACAATTTAATTATTGTCCAAGTTGCCCCGAATAGCAAGACTTTGTGCAGTAATAATCAAAAAGGTATTCCGTCATGAAACGCAGTCTATTTACACCAATGAAACTGGGAGCCGATCTCGAGCTCCCAAATCGCATTATCATGGCACCGCTTACAAGAATGCGCGCAGGTGCTGGACTAGTGCCACAGCCGATGGCCGCTGTGTATTACTCGCAACGCGCTTCCGCTGGCCTCATCATTACTGAGGCAACTGATGTCTCTCGCCAAGCTCATGGTTATGCGAGCGCACCTGGAATTTATACCGATGCGCAAATCCGTGGTTGGCGCACAGTAACCGATGCCGTGCACAAGGCCGGTGGCAGAATCTTCGTCCAGTTATGGCATACAGGTCGTGTCTCGCACCCATCTATGCAAGAGCATGGTCAACTGCCGGTCGCCCCTACTGCAATTGCTGCTGAAGGGTTCGCTCAAACTTATGATGGGCCGCAACCACTGGTGGTTCCGCGTGCTTTGGAAACTGAGGAAGTGCCGGACATTGTCGAGCAGTTTCGCCAGGCTTCTATAAACGCTCTGGATGCCGGTTTTGACGGCGTCGAAATTCATAGCGCAAACGGTTATCTGCTCGATCAGTTTTTGCACGATGGTTCTAATCAAAGAACAGATAAGTATGGTGGCTCAATCCAAAACCGCGCCCGACTTCTTTTGGAAGTGGTCGATGCAGTCGTTGGAATCTGGGGCGCTGGGCGGGTTGGCGTTCGTCTGTCGCCGAGCGGAACTTACAAAAACATGCATGACTCAAATCCATTGGCGCTTTATACATATGTTGCGTCGCGTCTCAATGAAATGAATATTGCATACATTCATATCGTCGAACCTCGTGTGAATGGAAGCCAAGACATTGATGGTGACCCTCAAGGCGTGAGTTCGAAAGAATTGAGACCCTATTTCGCAAATGCGATTATAAGTGCCGGCGGATATACTCGGCAGCTTGCACTGGATGCAATTGAGGATGGAACAGTCAATCTCATTGCATTCGGCAGGCTCTTCATCAGCAACCCTGATTTGCCGCGCAGATTGGCACTCAATGCACCGTTGAATGCATACGACCGTTCCACCTTCTATGGTGGCAATGAACATGGCTATACCGATTACCCAACGCTAGAACAAGTCGGGTTTGTTGCTCAGATTTAGGGATGTTTTGTTTATTGGTTTTGCGGAAACTGCTGTCCCGGCACCAACTGCGCCATGTTGTTCTGCCGTAAATAGTTCGCAAGCGATGCTTCGAGATCGATTTGATCGTGATATTTGACAGGAACAAATGGTGCTGTGCGATTCGCAACTGATGTGCTTGTCGTATTGAGCATGGGTCGTCCTTGTGTATTGAAAAACCTCGCCGACGACATCGTGTGCAATTGGTTGTTATTAATGGGTGTGTAAGTGATGATCTCTTCACTCTGATACGTGCGATCTATACGGCCAGTTTGTTGGTTGACGCTCACAACCGTGGCGCGAAACAGCAATGTGACTTGGTTTTGATTCGATTGAAGACACTTGAAACCATTCACGATTCTCTGATCGAGATCGAGCCCGGAGACACCATCCCTGGTGAATGGCAAAAGCACCGCGTGCCAAATCGCGCCTGTGTTGTCCGTCTGGTAGCCGTATGATGCCGACATCACATTTTGAATCCACACAGGCGTGCGCGATTCGACGCCCGTCGACATATCTATCGCGTCGACGCGCTCGTCGCCTTGTTTTTGCCAGGTACCTGCAAACCAACTAGGGATTGGAAACCACTGCACCCACTCAACAGTCTGGCGCTGCGAAGCCTTGCCGGTGAAGACATTGCCGGGCTGATACTGTGGGGGCACGGGCGGAAGGGTGTCGGTGTGTTCGACCCCACCTTGCAACATGGTTTGGGCGCTCGTGGGCAAGCCCAGCGCCACAAAGAGACATGCGGTAACGGCTAAGGGTAAGATCACCTTCATAGGGTTTCCATCATATCAAGGATCGGCTCGTATGCGGAAAACTGTTGTCGGGGTCATGGGACCCGGAGAAGGCGCCACAGCAACCGATTTGGAACGTGCCCGCGCACTCGGGCGCCTCATTGCCGGTGCAGGTTGGGTGCTTTTAACAGGCGGCAGGCGCTCTGGCGTTATGGACGCTGCCAGTGAGGGTGCTCACGAGGCTGGAGGGTTGGTATTGGGCATTCTTCCGGATGCGGACGATCGAGCCATATCACCGCACGTAGATATTGCGATTATGACTGGGGTTGGAAGCGCCAGAAACAATATAAATGTGCTCACGAGCGATGCAGTGGTCGCTTGTGGGATGGGGGCCGGAACGGCATCAGAGGTCGCATTGGCACTCAAGGCAGGCAAAACGGTGCTCTTGCTGAGCGATGATCCTGTTGCGCATCAATTCTTTCAGAACCTCGACGCCAAGCGCATCAAAATTGTGACGTCACCTGACGACGCCTTTGCGCAAATAAAGCAATTGTTAGGGGCAAAAGAAGCCGTTACGGGCTAGTCTTCCTTAGTTTCAGGCTTTGAGTCTCCGGTTGCTTCAGGCTTAGTCTCGCCTGCTTTTGCATCCTTCTTATCACCTTTGTCTTCTGCGACAAGGTTTTCACCTTTCGCCAATGTTTCTAACTGTTCCGTCAATTCTTCTTTGAGACCCGCGCCGAAACCGATGTGCACAGCCTGAACAGTTCCATCCTTGCCAATGATTACTGTCTGCGGAATGCCGTGCAATTTGTACATTTTTCCGGCGGTTCGTTTCTGGTCAAGAATGACATTGGGCTTGAACTTTACGGAATCTAAATACTCTTTGATTTGGTCGGGCGTTTCTCCTTGATCGATTGCGTAGAAAACGACGCCCTTGTCTTTCATCGACTCGGTTACGGAAGTGACGATGGGCAGCGCCATTCGGCAAGGTGGGCACCATGTTGCCCAGAAATCCAAAACAACAATATCTTTCTTGAGATGATTTTGAAGATCTATCTTCGTTCCACCCAGATCATCTAAAGCGAATGTGGGAGCTGGTTTTCCAAGTAACTCAAGGGCGGGTGCTTCTTCGAGTTCTTCTTTGGTGTATTGCTTTGCGCCTGCTTGAAGCGCGTTGACGGAAACCAAACTTGCGACCAAACCGAACGCGATGTTGCGAATCAGAGTTCTCATGGGTCCTCACTGATTGACTAGTAGCTGGTCATTTTAGCAGCATTATTAATTGTCTTCTTGATTCGATAGAATTTGGCGATCACTGCTGAGATCGAAGCTATTTATGCACAAGCTCTTGAGACTCATGATTTCTGCGACCGAAGGACTTGCCCTAGCGATCATGGTTGGCATTGCGGTGGGGGCGATCTTGTACTTCTTTGGAAAAGCGTACTTCTGGCACCTCGGTTTCGGGTACGGACGAGCAAACGTTGAGGCTGTGTGCTTAGGTATCGTCGGATTTTTCAGGGGTCTGTTTCTTGTATGGGAGTTATTCCTGGGAGTCGCAATTTTGCGCGAATGTCCGCTTCAAACATTGAATCGACGAACACTCATCGGCGTTTGGTTGGTAACGTTGATCTTTTGGATTAGTCCACTGTCTAGTGCAATGGGATCAATATGGATCTTAGGTTCAAGCAGAAAACTTGGGTGGAAGAAGAGTCTGTTGATTCCCGGAACCATCTTATTGTTTCTCGCGTGTGTGGCGTCGGTGCTGGAAATTCAAAATACATGGGAGATGATGCATGACCGCGAAACCTATCCAACAATGGTCTACTACTTTGGCACTGGCAGCGAGGGCCGGTTGTGGAACGGGATAAATGCCAAGAATCTGCAAGAATTTAAAGAATTTGTTGAGTTAGACCCCAATGTCGTTCAACCTGATTTACAAAAAACTGTAGAACCCGGACATCCATAGCAAGTGA
>CAYZJR010000004.1:0-1393 GCA_964478655.1 uncultured Candidatus Obscuribacterales bacterium | reverse complement strand
GTCGTTCAACCTGATTTACAAAAAACTGTAGAACCCGGACATCCATAGCAAGTGAGTGCAGAAATGCCGGCGTTCTATTAGTAGGCAACTGAGCCTCAAAACACGGGTCAATGCGAGCGGCTATGAGATGCTGCTGGGATGTTGACGCCCGCGAGTGGAACACGTCTCAAAAGGAGAACGCATATGGGTAAGGCATTAGGTATAGATTTGGGAACTACAAACTCTGTAGTAGCAGTCATGGAAGGTGGACAAGCAACCGTCATTCCCAATGCCGAAGGGGGACGCACGACTCCATCGGTGGTTGCGTTCAATAAGGCTGGTGAAAGATTGGTAGGACAACTGGCGCGACGCCAGGCTGTCGTCAATCCAACCAACACCGTGTATTCAATCAAGCGATTCATTGGTCGACACTTCAATGAGGTTGAGCAAGAGAAGACAATCGTTGCATACAAGGTAAAAGAAGGCGCCGCAGGCAGCTGCAAGATCAGCCTCCAGGGAAAGGATTACAGTCCTGAAGAACTATCTGCAATGGTCTTGAGAAAGCTCAAAGAAGATGCAGAAAAGTACTTGGGAGAAAAGGTGACATCTGCTGTCATCACTGTGCCTGCGTACTTCAACGATTCGCAAAGACAAGCGACCAAAAACGCTGGCGTCATTGCAGGACTCGATGTTTTGAGAATCATCAACGAGCCTACAGCAGCGGCTCTTGCGTATGGTATAGATAAGAAAGGCAAAAACGAAACCATCCTTGTATTCGACCTTGGCGGCGGCACATTTGACGTCTCCATTCTCGAAGTCGGTGATGGATTGTTTGAAGTGAGAGCAACCAACGGTGACACTCACCTTGGTGGCGACGACTTCGACAAATGCGTTGTTGACTGGGTAGCCGATGAGTTCAAAAAGCTCGAAGGCATCGACCTGCGCAAGGACCCACAAGCTCTGCAACGTCTGACAGAAGCTTCGGAAAAGGCAAAGATTGAGTTGTCGTCCGTAAGCGAAACCAGCATCTCGCTTCCATTCGTAAGTGCAGATGCAAGTGGACCAAAGCACCTCGACATGAAACTGTCGAGAGCGAAGTTCGACGATTTGACTCGCCCACTGGTAGAGCGTTGCCGCAAGCCAGTTGAGCAAGCGCTGAAAGATGCAGAGCTGACCTACAACGACATCGATGAAATCGTGCTTGTGGGTGGTTCGACTAGAATTCCTGCTATTCAGGAACTAGTTAAGAAGTTGACAAACGGAAAAGAACCTAACCAAAGCGTCAACCCTGACGAGGTAGTCGCAGTGGGTGCAGCCATTCAGGCTGCGGTTCTTGGCGGCGAAGTGAAAGACATTGTGTTGCTCGACGTGACCCCATTGTCACTCGGTATTGAAACCATGGGTGGTGTCTTTA
>CAYZJR010000003.1:44018-129041 GCA_964478655.1 uncultured Candidatus Obscuribacterales bacterium | reverse complement strand
CTTGGTAGGGAAATGACACGAGGACGACGTCCCCTTTTTCAATTCCGAATGGCTTCTTGGCATACATAACTGTTCACTTGCGTAATGAAGCTTCTACGAATACAGGCAAGTGGTCTGAACCAATCGACATGTCAGTTTGTCTCTTGAGTATTTGAAACTCGTCACTCACGAGCACGTGGTCAATTGGAACCATTGGCGGTATCGGAAAATATTCGTACACCCTACCATTGCGAGCAGGCCAAGATGGCTGCGGTCCAAAACCCTTTTCGGAATCATGCAGTCCGGCCCCGAGGAGTTCGTGGAAATCGGCTGCCCATGGCCCACAATTGAGATCGCCGATAAGCACTTTGGGTGAGGAAAAGGAGTTCAGTTCATCGCGAAGCAACAGTAATTCCTTACTGCGTTCTGCATATCCACTTGGACTTTTAGGAGTTGTAGGATGAGCAAGCACGACTTGTACTCGTGATTGATCAACTAACAACGTGGCAAGAATTCGCGGATGATGGCTCTTCCCAAAGTACCGCACGTCACAATGCTCAATTGGAAACTTGCTGAATAGCGCCATACCGGGTCCAACAATCACTACCTTTTGATACTTGTAGCGGTTTGTGGTCGGCTTGATCGCATCAATCCACTTCTTGTTTGCTTCGATTATTGCAAGAACATCGGGATTCCTCTTTTGAATCAACTGCTCAAGCAAATCATAGCGATCATTATGCTGATACTCCGTATTCACGTTAAGTATGCTGATTGTGGTTGATCGTGGCGATTCCACATCCTTTAACGATAAATACAAATCTGCGATCGGGATCGAATTTGCTATGAGCCCACATGCAATTACGATGGTCAACAAAGGCAATCGCAGTACCGCTAGCAATATCACACACAGAGCAAGAACGATTTCCCAAACCAATCTCAGTTGGCTTGCAATATCGCATATCCAGAGATTCGGGAAGTATCCAGCAATTGCGAAGCCAGACGCTACAAGTCCCCCGAGAAACGGAAGAATCGAAATCAAACACCTGGTGGCAGACATCTTGTTCGGCATGGCAACATCCGAGCTCAAACTGTTATAAGAGGGCAGCACTAAGTCCACTGTAACCTAGTCGAACAATTTCGGCTTGAAGTAGCTCGTTACCTTCGGTTGGATGCCACTTCTCGAGTAGGCTTCACTTCCTTAGTATCACTTTCAACCTGAGGGGCTTCTTGGTCACCGGGTTGTGAGAACAACCATGAGAACACAACGCATGCAACGGTTGCACCAATACCCTGGGCGACGATATAAGCCGGAACATCAACTCCTTGAATCCCGGTGATTGTATTTGTGAACATCCGTCCGATGGTCACTGCTGGGTTGGCAAAACAGGTTGACGACGTAAACCAGATCGCTCCAGCAACGTATGCACTGATGGCTTGAGGAGCCGATTCTGGTCGATATTTTCCGGCACCAAAAATGATTGCCAATAGTCCAAACGTCGCAACAAACTCGCCAAGCCACTGCCCCCAACCGGTTCTTGCAGTTTCCGACCATGTGATTGCTGGAAGTTCAAACATCAAATTGGCGACAACAACGCCGAGTATGGCGCCTACGATCTGAGTTAAGACATATGGGATAACGTGACGCCACGGAAACTCCCTGCGCGCTGCACTTGAGATAGTGACGACAGGATTGAGATGACACGAAATCGCGCCAAAAGTCGCAATCAGGGCGAACAGCACACAACCAGTTGCAAATGCCACGGACAAGACCGTCACAGCGACTACGCCATTGTCCAACTTATGAGCGAGGATGCCCGAACCCACAACCGTCGCCAATAGAAATGCTGTTCCCAAAAGCTCACATGTGAGGGCTCGTGCCAGTTTCATACGATTTCTCCACGCGAATTTCGGGATTCATATATTGTGTCCGCGAATCCCAGAGATCTTAATACGTGGAGCCCCACTAAACTTGGGCTTTCGACCAGATTTAAGGTTTCCGGGCGTTAAGTTCACCTGCCTACCAAACAGAGGTAGAAAACATGAATGTCCGCACCTGTTACCCTTTCAGAGATTTGCCCTAATTTCAGACAGGATCCCGTCAAGTTCATGTCAGGGTCACATAGGAAGTATTGGAAAATGTCCGAAGATGCAATCTCACTCAACCAGAATGTCTCAGAAAAACTTTGGGATGTGCTCTGCCCGATCATCGCAGTCGCCTTTCCAATCACTATGTTCGCGCTGGGAATTTTGGCAACAACATTGGTTGAGATCCCCGCTATCTAGTTGCAACTCCCTCATAGAACTCGCAATAACGTTTAAATCCCAATCGTTCGTACACCTTAATAGCTGCATCATTTGTCTTTTTTACGTTGAGAATGATCGTATCGATGCCGCGTTTGATCAAATCAGCAGTAACAGCACCTGTCACGATTGTTCCAAGGCCTTCACCCCTGTGGTCGCGACGCGTGTACACGCAACCAACAGCTGCGATCGATTCGTCCGATGCGATCAGATGCGTACCGGCCGCAGCGGCTAACTCATCACCGTCGAATACGCCGAAGAACGAACCTTGTTCAACCATGTATTCGGCAAAGAAATCAGGTGCCTCTCCTGTCTCATCACCGTCGGCGTACAGGGTCTTCAATTTAGAAACCTGATTGGACTGCAAGCGAACCGCCGAAAAATTGCATGCAACCCTGGTGCCGTGATGTACCATTCGCAGCATCAACTGCTGGTCGCTGACTAAAAATCGTTCTTGCACAAGTGCCAGCACATCAGGTCTGACCGACAAGAACATTCTCTTTTCGTTCTCAATCTCCTTCAAAATTTTTTCGATTCCAAATGCAGTTCCATGCGTGAACAAGACAGGTGTTTCAAATGCGCGGAACAATAAGGCTATTGATGGTGCCGCACAATCAGAAAGGAACCAAGAAGTCTTCTCAAACAGATCAGGCTCGAGATCACCGAGTGCGTATGCAGACCATGCACGATCTGTGGAAAGAGCCTTCCTTATTGTGTTCTTGTTGCGCGTCTCTGGCATCACTCTGGCCTTTCGAAAATCAAACAATAACTGTGATCATAACCATAACCGTATGCGGTGTCCCAGGTCACAATCGTTTCTCCAACAAAACGAAGTACTTTCGAAATTTCGCGTGCGATGTCCCAGGCTAGTGTAGTGTATGACCCGTCCTCATGCTTCAGATTTGCCACCTCTACTACCGCACAACCATGAGGTTTTAGCTTTCTTCCAAGGTGCGCATAGATGTCACGAATAGTAGAAAGATACAAATCATATCCTTCGAACAAAGTCGAATAAGCTGTGAACGGATTTTCCTTGTGATGTTTTCCCATGTACGGGGGCGAGGTCATGGAAAAAGAAATTTCCGGGAGTTCTATCAAATCAAGTTTCGTTGAGTCACCATGCAAGGCTCGCTCAGGGTGCTTCAAAATACTCTTCGCGTATTTGCATCTCTTCTCGTCGAATTCGACTCCATACCCAACACGCCCCATTCTCTCTGCTACCAGGAGTGTTGTTCCAAAACCCATAAACGGATCGAAAACACAATCGCCTTCTTTTGTGAACTCGCTAAGAAAGTGTGCCACCAAATCTTCGGTGTACCGTACATCATCATTGCGAAACTCTGCCGGCAACGCTGTTTTCTTTTCAGTTTTCAGCGAGATGTATGTTTTCATGTCCCCTGATTTTCAGCCAACATATTACAGAACAGTGCGCCTTGTCCGATCGCATCATCCAAAGCAACATGTGTGTGCGGTACGTCGTCAAACCATCGCTTGGGCATGTTGTTCTTAGTTGATTTGCGATAGTCTTGCTTGAGCATTGCCATCGCATACGTTTTAATATCCAGCGCGGAATGTGAAAAAGGGCTCTCCCCTGCAAATCGAATCAAATACCAATAGACAAACATAAAGTCAAAGGCAACAGGATAACCCACAAACACTGGTTTCCCAGGCAAGTCTTTTAACCACTGCAGGTAGCGCGGCATCACCACATCTGGTGCTTCCGTATTCTGCCGACACGCTTCCCAAGCTTCTGGTTGCGTTTTCCACCAATTCATTGTGCGCTCATCTCCAACTGCTCCAGGAAGCAGCGTGAGGTTCGCCGAGAAGGTCTGTATGACGGTCTTATCAGCGGTGAATGCAGCAGAGGCAAAGCTGAGCATGGAATTCGGACCTGGAATCGGCCCATCGCTTTCAATGTCGGTACTAACGTAGATTTCAGTTGACTTTTCGGACATATCCCACCAATTGTTCAGTTCCATATCATCCCACAAATTTGGTGATCGTCACTTGCTCAAGCAATTCTCGGAGACGAGGACGGCCCAGATCTTCACTCTTCTTGTGTTCCTCGCAATCCTTCTCCGGGTTTCTTCGGTACTGAACTTTCTCTTACCGACCGAGACTAGCAATACGCTATATCAACCTAAAGTCGACAACGGTTCTAGTCACTCAAATTCATCAGCGGGAGCCGCTGATCGGTGCAATACCATTCCAAGGATTGATTTCACACTTGGTTCGAAGGATACTTAAAGTGGTGTCACCATCGGTCTCTCGGAGCTCGTTGCACCTGTAAGTCATGACCCTTCATTCGACAAGCAAATTGGCTGCATCTACGGTGGGTGCGGTCTGTATTAGTTTTTCGTTCGCATCACCTTCATTTTCGCAGGCGCCGTCTCCAATCTCCAACGAACAACTACCGCTGTTCATCCCCATCCGAGCAGGTGTCGATGAGTCGCAGCTAGCCGTACTTCCTAAGGACAAAGACGCTTTCCAATTTGATCTCAAGGTCGTGAGAAACAAAGGAGTTTCACTCGTGGAATTCGTCCTCGCTTCGTGCCCAGCATGCAATCCGACATCGAGCATGCTTATCGATTTGCTTTCGCGGTGTTCATCAAAGGTTTCCTACCTGCGACTAGACTTAAACAAGAACCTGCGCCTAAGCTTTCATTACGATGTCCCGGAAGTGCCCGCAATACTTGTGTTTCGAAACGGTAAGCTGTCAGGCAAATTTGTATCTTTCAAGAATCGCGACAAAAGCGCTTTGGCGAGGCTGATTGCTCGAGAAATTTGGTTTGCAGATTTAGAACAAAGTAAAAGAAGCCAGTTGGCACAGTCAAAACCAGTTTCTGTGGCAGACGGCGCGGGTGCAAGTCCAGAGGTGCCTGAAAATGCCGATAATTCCACTTCCGCCAGTCCTGCCCCGGTCGAATTGGCGCCCATAACCTCCATCCCTCATTAGGTCGATCAACACTGAGTTTCACCATCCCCGAAATCATCATTTTGGGGGGTGACGTTAGGAACGCAGTAAGCAATGATTGTAGGTGAGCCTAGTGGGCTCAGACGATGGAGGGTAGGCGTATGTTGACGCGAACGGCTTCCGAGCCGCTCGTGATCCTTTTGATTGAGGATTCCGAAACCGATGCCGACCTGGTTTTGGAGGCAGTGTCTCAGATTGGCACAATCTCGGTCGAAGTGGATTGGCAGACGAGACTCAGCGACGGGCTAGAAAGACTCGCTAAGGGTGGCGTCGATCTGGTTTTGCTCGATCTCTCCCTCCCTGATAGTTTCAGCCTCAAAACTCTTGCTTCAATCCAATCAGCCGCACCGACGATTCCTGTCGTTGTCCTTTCAGGCCTCGACGACAAGGACACTGCAATTCAAGCGGTTCAACATGGCGCCCAAGACTATCTCGTCAAGGGCATCGTCGAGAGTTCCAATCTTCTTCGCTCCATGCGTTTTGCAATCGAACGCAAGCAAGCCGAAGAGCTCAAGAGGCTCAAACTTGAAGCACAGAACACCTTGCTCAAAAGTGCAATCGAGCTCGCGCCTTTTGGAGTGGCCCAGCTGGACAGTCAGCTTACCGTCATTGATACAAACAAAGCATTTACGACCATTTTTTCACTAAGTTCAGACACGATCTTAGGCACGAAATTGACTGATCTGTTGAAGAAACTTCCAGAACACTCAATAAAACTTTCTTTGGCTCTTCAGAAGCCTTTTCAAATTACAGGGTTTGAAGTGTCGCTATCCGAACAACAAGAAGAGAAGTTTTTCGATCTGTCAATCTGGCCGTGCGAGAGTGACAACTTAGGAAACGCTCGAAGTCTCTTGGTGCTCAACGATGTTACAGAAAGCGTGAGTCAAAGTCGCGAACGCGATGATTTGATTTTTACGCTGGCCCATGATCTTAGAGTGCCTCTGATTGGAACAGGCATGGCACTTAAGATCTTGCAGAAGTGTTCAAATGGCGAGGGTTGCCTATGCAACGACCACAAGCAGCTCCTTCCTACACTGGCAAAGAGCAATGAAAATGTCCTCAACATGTTGCAAAATCTCGTCTATTTCCATCAGTTGGAAGCAGACGACGACTTGATCATCACACCAGTCGCTTTAGTTAATATTTTTGAAAAGTGCATTTCAGAACTGGGTGACCAGGCAAGAATCAAAGATCTTTCCATCAAAGTGGAAGTTCCACAGCTACCATCTCTTGGTCTGGACTCAAAGGCCATACAGCGAGTGATATGGAACCTTCTCGATAACGCGATCAAGTTTACCCCGTCAGGCGGCTCGATAGTTCTATCAGCAAAACTCAAGCTCGGGCATTTGATCATTCGAGTGCAAGATACCGGACTTGGTATCGCATTCGACGACCAGCACAACTTATTCAAACGGTTCTGGCGCACCAAAGATCTAGAGCGTCATGGTACAGGCAACGGACTAGGACTGTACATCTGCAACAAAATCGTCCGTGCACATGGAGGGCGCATCACAACTAAGAGCAAGGTGGGAGAAGGTTCTACATTCTCAATCGTGTTACCGATGACATTTACAAGCTAGTGTTATTCGAGGCATCACAGTCCATGAACTTAATTGCAAGCGCACACAAACCAAAGTTCTCCTTCGAATCGGTCTTTACTCCATTCGCCAACCTCAAACTGCTAGACAAGCTTTGGGTGACATTTTCATCGGTCTTTCTACTGTTCATTATTTTCATGTGGTGCGTATCAGGAACAGTCCGAGAACTCGCACAGGATGAGGCTGAAATCTATGCCTTAGATGTTCCTGTATGTCAAAAGCTCGAGGCATTAAGTGCTAACTCTCATCGTTTACTCTCTGCGATGCAAATGCTGATTTTGTTAGATGATCCAACTGGAAAGGACAAAGTCATAGCAGAAATTGAAGAAGTCTCCGGTGCGAACAAGCGAATCATTTCCCAATTAAAGCCTATGCTGCAGCGTGATCCACCGATGCTTACGCATCTCGATACGGCCGAAAAGACTCTCAACTATTTCTACGAGCGAAACCAAACGGTTCTTGTACCAATGGCTCTTTCCCAAAGAGATCAAACAGCTAAGGTAGTCGCACTTAAAAATGAACGAAAATCGATTGTTCGACTAGAAGCACTAGCAAACGATCTCAGTCAGATGGCTCACGAATTTGCTCGTACTCGCTTGAAAGCCTCGACAGAGAAAGCCAGGCTCTCTATAGAACGAATGTGGGTGTTGAGCGGATTGGCGATCACAATTACGGCAGCATTGATTATTCTTCTTGCACACAGAATTGCCAAACCGCTTCAGCGCCTTGCCGCAGCCGCCGATGAAATCGCAAAAGACAACCTCTCTGTCGAGATCGCTGACAGGCAAAGAGGGGATGAAGTGGGTGTACTCGCACGTTCGCTCTCATACATGCTGGAGTCAATTTGTCGAAGATCGCAAGAGCGTGATTGCGCATTGAGTGAACTCGCACGCTCAAATGCTGAGCTGCAACAACTCGCCTATGTTGCAGCTCATGATCTGAAAGAACCGCTCAGAACAATCACAAGCTATCTGTCACTTCTCTCCGAGAGAATTGGAGACGGGCTTGACACAAAAGGCAAGAAGTACCTGGACAACGCCGTCACAGGAGCAGGGCGCCTCAATAACTTGATCAGTGATCTTCTGACATATGCGCGACTTGGTAATAAGGCCCTACAGCGCGAAGAGGTAGATTTTTCGAGTGTTCTCGATGAAGTAAAGGAAAGTTTGAATCTCATTATCGACGAAACTTCCGCACGCATAGAATCTGAGTCGTTACCGGTTGTGCCCGGCGAAAAAGCCCAACTCGTGCAACTGCTGCAAAACCTCATTCAGAACGCTATAAAGTTTCGAGGAAACAAACCGCCTGAAATTCGCATTTCTGCAAAGGCAAGGGAAACCGATTGGCTGTTTATAGTAAAAGATAGTGGCATCGGATTCGATATGCAGTTTCAAGAACGCATCTTCGTTATCTTTCAAAGACTACACACCCGAACGGAGTATCCAGGCACGGGACTCGGTTTGGCAGTATGCAAGCGCATTGTAGAACGGCACGGCGGGCAGATCTGGGCAGACTCATCAGAAGGAAGTGGCGCAACATTTTACTTCACCATTCCTGCCCTCTAATCCCCCGTTGCTTGAGTGCCTAGCTAATTCGCGATCATCAAATCGGGTGATTAAATCGGGGTCCAATTGTGAGAATATGGTAAAAAACCGAGAGAATCTATGAAATCGACCGCTCAGGACAAAACACTTACAGTATTTATGGCAGATGACGATGATTTTGCCGTTGACTTAATGCATGAAGCCTTTGAAAGGACCGAGATGCCGGCCGAACTCGTCTCTTTTCGAAATGGTCAGGAGCTGTTGGATTATCTCGCAGGCGGTTCTGAAGGCGATCATAAATTCCCGGTGCTTGTTCTTTTAGACTTGAACATGTCTGGAATGGACGGCCGGCAGACTCTGCGTGAGCTGAAGCGCAATCCGGATTTTTGTGCAATTCCGGTCGTCGTAATGAGTTCATCCAATGAAGAGCCCGACCTCACCAATTCCTATAAGTGGGGCTGCAATTCATTCATCAAGAAACCACCAATTTTCAAAGATCTTGTGGCAATAGTTGAGACTATGAAAAGCTATTGGTTTGAGGCGGTTCTTCGTCCAGATCAGGCGTACAACGCCTAGCACACTTATCGACTGTTACTGTTGTGTCCCTTTCCTAAGGACAAGTTCAACATACACAGGCAAGTGATCAGAACCAACGCGCGATCCAGTTCGTCGATATATTGTGATGAACTCTTTGCTGGCGAAACAATGATCGATTGGAATGGTTGGGAAATACCAAAACGCATTCCACGTGGCTTGGACGCCGAAACCACGCATGGTATCACTTAGTTTCCCATCCTTCTTCAGCTTCTCATAGAAAAAGGACCACGGGGTGCAGTTTAAATCGCCGAAAACTATAACCGGCTCACCTGCACTTGCTGCCTCTCTTCCAATAACTTGTAGATCTTCGTTTCGTAGTTTGAAAAGTCCTATTGGTATTACGGGATGAACAAACAACACTGTAACAGTCTGATTTCTGAACTTCATTCGTGCAAATATTCGAGGACGTTTTGCCGGCTCGTAAAATCGCACTTCCTTTTGCACTAGCGGAAATCGACTATACAACGCAACGCCACCATGTGCAGGTTCAACAATTCGATACGGATACTTTGACATTTTCTTGTCCAATTGTTTCGCCCAAGTTTTTGTTATCTCACTAAGTCCAACCACATCTGCGTTTGACTTCTCAATTTCATCAAGCACTTCTTGATAGTTGTGGTTTTTGCCTCCCCATAAGTTCATTTGCAAAACTCTAAGAGCATTTTGATCGTCGCGCCGCGCCTGCGCTGTCGGTAGATACAACTCTAGAACAGGATAAGCGTTTACCAGGACGATCACACTTGCAAAAACAAGAAGCCAGCGAAACCTCAACACTGCAAGAAGCGCGGGCAGTCCGACCGACAGCAGACATAAGAAACAGCGAAAGTGGCTAAGAAGCTCACATGTTTGGCTGTATTCACCACAGAAACTAGCTGCAGTGGCAAACGCAAAAACAAGCGTAACTGCTATGGCGCAAATGTTAATGACATGCCTCATGAAAGCCATTCAAACACATCTAATGCGTTCGTTCCAAAAACTGACACAAGCGGCCTCGACCCGCTGCCTGCGCTTTGCAACAACTAAAAGTCGTTCAAACTCGCGGCATTAATAGTAAAATCATTTATGAAAATCGCACGGCAACAGAGATGCTCACACAAACATCAGTCGCGGAAGTAAGAAAGGGAAGCATTCCGCGCGACACGAGTCACATTGTCATTACGATGCGTTATTACCCTCGCTTCCTCAGAAAGGAAATGCGAGACGAGTTTGTTTGCGACCTGGCACCAACTAAAGATTTGCTGAGCAAATTTAATTCGGCCCAAAAGAGTCTAGGAAATCACAATGCGGCATTCGCGGAAGTGGACTATGAAAATACGTTCAATCTTCCCCCCTCAGGATATGCGCATCTCCGTCGTCTATCAGAGCTAAGCCACACAAAAGATGTTTACTTTGTGTGCATCTGCGCGGCTGGCGAGATGTGCCATCGAGAGATGCTAATGCTCCTTGGAAAAGAACTCTACGGAGCACCAATCGGCGAAGTTTTCCATAAGTATCCGGACATAGTGAAACGTATGCCTGAGTTTTTGCTAGGAAGCAAATCGGAATCCAAATAAGGGGTCTTCTGTCTGAAATGAACCCCATTCAAATCATCGCGACACTAAGAAAATTTGCGAATTACATTGCCGGACTCTTTCCTTTTCTCGCGGTATTCGCTGACAAGATTGCAAGTCGCATAAAAACACTGGCAGAACACCCATGGATCAATCCAATTACGAAACGCGCGAGTAAGTCCGCATTCCTATCGGCGATCTGGAAGTTCTTTGAACGTTTCTATTGGCGCGACTACGCAAAGGACAGAATGGAGTTCGGCGCTTCGCCACCAGAAACGGTGAATGTGCTTCGCACCATCATTCAACTTTGCGTTGTTCTGAGTGTTGTGATTCCGCTTTCGCAGTTTCAACCGGCTCCTGTAGAAATCGAAACATTTTCAGGATACAAGCACACAGTATCAATGTGGTTCATCCTTCTTTGGATGCTGAGTCTGCCATGCGCATGGGCAGCATTATTAGTCGGAACAGCCGTGTGCAATCGAATTGCATTTTCGCTTACCGCACTTGGCGCGTTATATTTTTTGAGCACATGCGTCATTCAGTTTCCGCGTAGTTACTTTAATGGCTTTCTAACTTTTGCGGTTCTGTTTTCTCTGATTCACTGCGAGAGAACTTTGTCTCGTGACGGCAAGACCAGTAGTGTTCTCTCTTGGTTGAATGCACTGATTGTGGGTATCTCGGCGGGGTGTCAGTTCACGATTTTGACACCTCTGCGCCCATGGCTTGCGACCATCTTCACGCTACCAGGACCTGTGCTTAGCCTCGGATTCGGAAGCGCACTGGGTGCAGTGGCAGGTATCACATGTTTGAATTTGGCGCGAAAACCGTCTTCGAAGTTATTGTCCGCAAGAGTGCTCACTGCTGACATACCAATGGCTCCGGCGATATGGTCGGTTGCATCTTTTCTGTTGCTCCTGCTAGTTGCAGGCGCGTCACGTGGAGGCCTGCCTCAGTTGGGCGGATTGCTGATTTCGTCAATCGATATGAGCAATGCGTATTTGTGGCCAATCTTGTACTTCATTGGAGTAGGAATTATTCACAAGCTGCTTGGTAGCAGCAAGATAATTGCGACTTCCGTCAGAGGAATGATTCATCAAAAACTTGTAATTCCGCTTATGCTCGTCTTACTAGTGACATCGACCATCGTGGCATTGAGTGAACATATTTGCGGCTATCTCGCACAGCAAACTGGTGAAACCTGGTCCTTTATATTCAATGCCTTTCTGCCCGTGTACAAATTCGGTAAGTGGCTCATCTGGCACGATCCTCTGCTGAGCATGGCAGCTCATTGGATGATCTGGGTGCTGACTTTAGACATTGTTGTGACGTCCACGCTCGCCGTGCAGAAACGACTTACTGCCGACGGTTTAACTCGACTATTTTTCACGACCTGCCTTGCAGCGCTTCTCGTCTGGGAATATCTATTTCAAATGGCATCTTTCGCAAGGGGTCCCATTCACTCAGTAATCATGATCTGGTTGTTTGCTGTTTGGCTGCTCTGGTTGATGCATACTGTGGGTTGGAGTTTGAGTCTTCAGTCATCGCCGGCTTGGCCGTCGAGAGGACGCTTTGCCGTATATGGTGGCGTGGTAACGCTGATAGTTCTGCAAGTGAATGCGCGTGCGACAAGTCACGATTATCGAATCGTCAACGAGCTCTTTCTTACGATGTTCCGCGGCGTAATCGATGTTGGTCTTCCCTACTACCTGTTGATTTGGGCCAACAAACGCACACAAGTTAAGCCACCAGTTGGATTGCTTTTAGGAACATTCGCGGCCGGCAGCCTCACCTCAATGCTTTTCAATGCGTTGGATAAATTGGCGGGTTCGGGGTGGTCACTGACCGCCTTCTCTACGGTGGTCAAAGCTCAATTGGAGCGGTTGCAAACTCTTGGAACAGTCAATGTTGATTTGTCAGTACCTGGATATTGGTTGTTCATGAAGGCGGCAATATTTGTATCGCTTCTGATTTTGATGAATAAGCTCAACGAGAAGAAATCGGTGGCTGCAACCAATGAGTCATCAACAGTAATCGGTTCTCTTGAGGACAAAACAGCAAATACTCAGAATGCGCATCGGCAACTTATGACCTTTTTGATGGTTGCATTTGCGAGTGGTGTCGTTTCGTTTTCTTACACACTTGTTGATCTTCCGCTTCCAACAGAACTTCGCGTGATGTTCGCACCACTGCAGCAAGAAGTGCTTTTCAATTGCAATATTCTGCACACCTATCTTGCCTATTGGATTCCGGCACTGCTACTTGCTCTCGTCACATTGAAGACCAATCGCAGATTCGATTTGATGTGCGCTTCAATAATTGGGTTGACGATCAATGGTGCCATCCTGTTTAGCTATGAACATTATGAAGTATGGCTGCGAGCAACTGGGCTGCTGTATCCAGTTCTTATCGTACTCACCGGCATACTCCTTGCCCTCCTCACCCAACTCCTCGCCACAATAGAGACCTCGCGCTCCTCCGCTCAATCGGATACCGCCCCACCCCCACAGACCCCTGATGCACTTTTGTCGTATAGATCATCGAGAAATCTGTGTCTGGCTGCCGCTGTGGCCTTCGCTCTTATTTCACTCCTTCCTTCAGGACCAAAATCAATCACCGAGCAATCCGTGCCCACGCTACAACACTCCGTCGCACTAGAGCGCAATTGGAAATTCCAGTCGCTCATCCCAGCTACCGGCCGCCTGCCAGAATTTTCGGTGTTCACGCGCCCTTCAACTGACGGTCCGACCACAATTCAAATTTCCCAACTAAGTTCAGACCCTGCCGGTGCGAAGCATCATTTGCAGATGTACATCGACATGCTGCACCTCAATGTCATTAAGCAGGAATCATGGGATCGCTACTATCCCGGTGCCTATGCGTGCTCCTTCCTCTTTGTCGACAAAGCATCACTGACGACCGCCGGACTGTCGGTGTTTGTTCCTCGACCAAATGGTCGCACTGAAGCTTTCACACTCACATGCCCACCCTCAAACTTCGAGCAAGCAGTTTGGGAAATCGCACTGCTCGTACAGCGGCTGCACGGCAACTAACCCACGCCTCACTTGACAGCACCATTCTACTCTGCCATAATTAGGTTGGTTGACCAACCAACTTTCACAAACAGCACATAATGGCACGCTCATCGAATACCGATACGCGAAGAAATCAAATCATCACAGCGATGATGACAGTAATGTCTGAGCAAGGATACGATGGTGCGACCATTCAAGTGGTGGCAGCGAAAGCCGGTTTAACTCCCGGGTTAGTTCACTACCACTTCAAATCAAAACTCGAGATTCTCCTTCATCTTATCGAGATGATTGAAGGACAAGTGCGCCAAAGATATCTAAAGCGAGCATCGGTGGTCGATCCAATGGAAGACCTCGAAGCGTTCATTCATGCTCATTTAGGTCTGGGCGACGACTCCAATGAGGAGGTAGTGAAATGCTGGATTGTCATCGGAGCCGAAGCGCTTAGACAAACAGACGTTCAGCAAGCGTACAGAAGCGTGACTGCAAAGCAGCTGATTGTATTGGAAAATATCGTCAAACGCTGTTTGAAAGTCGCCGGAAAATCTACAACCGCAAGCCGCTCTATCTCGCTTGGAATATACTCCGCGATCGAGGGTTCATTCAGACTCTTGGTGTCGGCACCGACACTCATTCAAGTCGGCTTTGCCGAACCGACGGTTATGGCAATGGCGGCAGGCGCAATCGCATCAGCCAAAACACAAGCCTGAGGAAATCAATCATGTTTAACTTCATAGGCGAGTTTCTCAAATCACTCGCAAAACCTCGACTCACCGAAAATGTAAAAGTCAACAATGAAGAGCTCATCCGCGAAATATCAGACGGAACGATCGAAAGAGTTCGATGGGAAGATCTCAAATCCGTCACCATTGTGACTACCGATCAAGGTCCGTTTCTTGAAGATGTCTTCTTCGTGTTCGAAACCAAGGATGCCGGTGTAGTAATTTCGCAAGAATGGTCGGTAAAGCTGAAACTACTCGATCTCATGGAAAAGAAACTCGAAGGCGTCGACAACGAACAATTCATCGCAGCGATGGGATGCACTGACAATGCTCGCTTCACCATTTGGGATGCATCAAACTCAGGAAGGCTTGTGGCAACAACAAATTTCGCTTCTTAGTCCCAAGACTGTTCTTCCCACTCGGCAAGTTCAGCGCGATTGATCAAACCTCTTCGAAATGCCAAATTGAGCGCACGGCATCGATGGTTGTACTCATCTTCATCGGACGCGCCTTTGATTGGAATTCCAAGCTTGCTGTACAAGCATTTCAATCGTGCCTGAACTGCTTTGTCGGTAATGTACAAACGCTTTGCGATAGCTTTGTCAGTAAACCCGATGGCAATACAACCAAGCACTTCGAACTCCGCGTCCGTCAATGCCGTGGCACCGCTCTCGGTGCGTCTGACGATTCGTTGAATCCGAGGGTGAATCCAACAATCTCCATCGATAACAGCTTTGGCCGCATCAACGACTTGCTGATCTGTTGAATCCTTCAAAACGTACCCAAATGCTCCGTCTGAGGGAACCATCTTCCACAGCTTTCTCACAAAAATCTCGTCAGAGTGATTCGACAAAATGATGATTGGTGTCTGCGGCTGTTCTTTCAGAATTTGCTCCGCTGATTTAATGCCGGACATGACTGGCATTTCAATATCAAGAAATACTATGGACGGCTTGTGCTCACGCACCAGTTCAAGAGCGGCCTGGCCATCTTGCGCTTCAAAAATCGGAGCTTGACTCGCAAGTTCGCGCGTTAGTAATTCTCTCAACCAAGTGCGTTCTCGATCTTGATCATCTGCAATTACGATTGCCAAACCGAATCTCCATCAGCATGAATGCCCACAATCTATCTTACCCAGACCGAGACAATTCTATTGTAGCCTGGTCAACACTGCGCGGCTCGCCGCCTTCAAAGTAGCAAATACACCCGCACCGTCAGAAGCGATGGCTTCAAATGCAGGAACATTGTAACGATTGCACATTCTTTCCATGCGCTCCAGAGGCATGGCGTTTGACAAGTCACGCTTGTTGTATTGAATAACCCATGCCGTATCCCTCAAAGATACTCCATATCCAGCGAGGTTATCCTCCATGTTCAACAAAGACTCGATGTTCTCCTTTTCTTTCGTAACATCGGAGTCGGCCACAAAAATAATTCCGTCTACGCCGTTAAGAATGAGTCGCCTGCTTGCGTTGTACTCCACCTGACCGGGCACTGTATAAAGAGAGAATCTCACTTTAAAGCCCTGCACGTCACCAAGATCGAGAGGCAAGAAATCAAAAAACAGTGTTCGCTCCGTTTCAGTAGCAAGGCTTATAAGCTCACCGCGAGTAGTTGGTGCCAGCTGCTTGTGAATGTACTTCAGATTGGTAGTCTTGCCACCAAGACCGGTACCGTAGTAAACAATTTTACAGTTTATCTCTTTCGCTTGAATATTGATTATCGCCATATAACACCTCAACCTTCTCCGCACCAAAACGTGCACACACATCGCGCGGAAACAAATACATTGCTTGCCGACACGGATGCTTAGTCACTCTCGAAATGCACGGCTCCGATAATTCAAGTATGACAATAAGCTGAGGAATGCACACTGAGCGGACACTTAAGATTCACCTGGGGAACACCCTAACCGATGAATCGCTCTTCCCTAACTCAGTGGATATAGCTATAGCTGCGCAGTGAACAAAGAGATAGTTACTAATGTTCCACTGGGAAATGACTTAGCTTGTTCCCAAACGACAGTTGCACCGATATCTGCGGCACGTTGACGAATGTTTCTGAGACCTCTAGACAACACATTTTTCGGTCCCTGAAAGCCTCGCCCATTATCTTCAATGTATACAACCAACTGGTCGCCAATGTATCTTACGCTCACACGCGCGCAGGTAGCACCGGAGTGCTTCTCGATGTTGTTCAGCGCTTCTTGCGTAACTCTGTAGATCGCGAACTTAGCCTCGCGCGTGATATCGTCGAACTTGTCTGAATACACATTGGAAACAATCGTAGTCTCGATCAAACTAGCTCTTCTAAATCGTTCAACTAATATTCGAATCGAAGGCATCAATCCGGCTTCATCAAGTAGGCGGGCATGTTCTTCGGACATAACACCATCCACGCCACCATGTATCACTTTCAGTCTCTCGCTAACGTCCAGTCGCAAAAGCTCATCGCTAAGCCCATTTCCCAACTCTGAAACCTTGTTCAGTCGCGGCAAGATGAGCTTGCCGATAACATCACCTATTCGCTTGCGCTCTGCGAGAATTGCCAGATTCTTGAAGAATGTGCAATCCTTATTTATAAGCTCAGCCCATTGCTCCTGCGCCAGTGCGACAATCGAATCCAATTCGCGCAAACGCGCCTGAGTCAACAACCCCAACATCGTTACCATGTTGTCCTTCGGTGGCTCTCCCTCAGATGCAGAGACAATGAAATCATATGGAAACCCGAAAGTTCCTTTAGTACCAGTCTCTACATCAGCCCCCGCTAAATCGCACCATGACTCGAATACATCAAACTCTTGCGCGAAATCACTTAACCAGTTCGCCGACGACACAGATTTATCGATACAACGAACGGCAATATAACATTGATTGTCAGAGCGATAGTAATCCATCAATAAAATGTCATTGTCGGATCTCGAAAATAGATCCAGCGCAATTTGCATCGCTCGATAGATGCACAGTTGTTGGAAGGAGGACAAATCGCACTCCTCATCATGTTCTCCAAAGAGAATGCACCGACCGGTCAACCGGCCATACCTCTTGCACAAACTACTTAGCGCAGCAACAAGCCCAAGTTCTTCCAAATCAACCGGATGCAACTCGCCTAACAAGTCTCTGAAAGCTGCGACTGTTTCATGCAGTTCCTTCACCAAATCACATGCAGTACTCTGCAAATCGCGAGACTGAATCGAACGAATCAATCTCGCCAATAGTGGCAAAATCTCATCATGCAAATCTTTGGCGACTCTTCCGCGTTCTTGTTCAATCGCCTTAAACTCAATATCAAACTTGATTGCACGCGCTTGCTTCGACCACTTCGCACTTCGATCGTGCATCAGAGCATTGAGCGCAGAAAATTCTTGCGCTGCGCTCTCTTGCAACGGTGCATGTTCGTCCGTGCTCGGCTGCACACTTGCAAGCGACAACAAACTGTTATATTCAGCGAGTGTTCTAGGCATAGAAAACAATGATAGGTGCCGCTTAAATTCCAATCTAGCAGTCCGCCTTGAGGTGGCCTAGGTATTCATCCTCAATTCTCTTACAGGACTTCACAAAGCGTGATGGGATGACCAGTACTTATCACCTAGGCATTACCCTAGGTCGGCAAAAACGCCGCCAGGAAGGGCATATCCGAAACACTACAACTTAAACAGATCGTCGCTCAATCCGACATTTGTCTTCACATTTTTCCAAATGCTCAGACAGGGATCTTTGTAGTCATAATCATCCCAGCGAATCGGGAGATGTGTTTTCGGATCAACATAGATTCGTAACTGCTTTAGGGTCACTCGGGTGAAACAGTGGAAACAGTTGAGATGCTGCGCATATCATCACCTGTTGAATCGGAACACACATAGTATATACGAAAGATGTGATAAGGTCCGCGAGTCCTCTAAATGGCTCGCAGACCCTATCCCCTGGTGTACGGTTCTCTATTGCGTCATTAGCTTGTACCCAGGCGGAACCTTAAATGCGCTAGCCGCCGGCGCTCCGGCAACCGACTTGAGACTCATCACTGTCTTCCCTTGCGGGCTAGTGGTGGTCGACTCAACCATGATTTTGACGTCGTCACCAATCCACACTTCACTGCTCCCGCTTGGATTTGTGTATTTGTAACCGTGGCAAGGATGACCCTTAATCACTTTGGTTCCAATCTCTTTTCCACCGGCTTTTTTGACGGTGTTTTCATCAGATACAAATGTTCCACCAGCAGGAAGTGCTGATTGCATAGCCATCTTCCCTTGCTCTATCAATGTCGTACTTGTTTTCTTTTGATAATCAACGATCGTCACATACGATGCACCACTCGCGGTGGTGGCGGTAAGAAACTTACCAGCTCCATCTGACGCCATGCGCAACTCTGATTTCCCAGTGGGACCCGAGAGATCATAACGCGCATCAAATGCTTTCGTCGGGTAATCTGTCGCCATTGCGCTCGGCGCACAAATTGCCGCCAAACAGGCCGCCGCTAGCAATTGCCTCTGTTTCATCCTCTGCTCCTTCAACCAACGATGGTTTGCCGTTCAAAACCTTGACCTTACATCCACGGACAAAATCAGGCAATTAGGAACAGATGACAAAGCACTAATGGAGCCGGTCTTAGAAGGTTGCCAAACAGATTTGACAACCAATTTTGGTTGCCAAAGGCGACACCAACAACATCGACCTATTCAGGCTACCTTTTCAATCAACGCCTTTCCGACTTCAGGTTTTCGAAGTTTCCAAATCTCTCCATCGAGAAGGAAGTGATGAAGGTTGATGAATGAATAAATGATCGCAAATGCAAAGTCGGCCGTGCAGACTTTCGTCCAACCTACAGTGGTTGGTATGAGGTTAAACATCACCAAGCCTAATACTATTAAAGACCCGTAGTAGCGCCAGAAGTGAAACGACTTTAGAAAGCTCAAGCTCGAAGCAGGTATCAGCTCGCCGTTGCGCACAAGTTCTTGAAAGCGAAAATATGTAGTCACTAGTAAATACTGAAGGCAGTGAAACAGAGGAACAAACAAAATAAACACTTCCAGTCTCAGGCCAAACGAAAACCATATCAACTGCGAAAGCACAATGATATGAACAATCATGGGAAGCCGCTTGCGCTCAGCGCCCAGCTTGAGGTTGATGCCGATATACGCGAACATTCCCAAAACAACAATGAAAATTGCGATGAGATAGTGCCACATTGCAAAACCAATCATCGGCATTTTTACGTCATAAAACTCGCGATGATTTGCGATCACTTCATCACCAATCAAAAACAAAAGTCCTGACGCATAGATTGGAAGCCCGACGCATAACTTCAGCAACCGCGTCACGGCGATGCCGGCCTTGTGCGCAAATATCAATGCAATTCCATAACTTTGCCCCGAATAGTGATAGGCAACCGTGAGAAAGTACGCTTTGCAAAACCAAGGAGCAATTCCCGACGGAGAAAAAAAGCATGCAATTCCAATTGATCCTAAGACTAGGGGTACCCAAAAAGCGACTATTGGATAGCGCTTCGCCTCAGCTGAGTTTCTGTAGACGCGATAGTAAGTTGCAGAATAGTGAGGTTGATTTACTAGCAACCCCAAGATGAAGACTGCAGTCATCACCTTCGAATCTGCATGCATAAACGGAGTAAGCATCTCCATTGCTTGCAATACAGCAAAGCATAGTATTGAAATTCCGCCCAAAACTAACGCGTCCAGAATCGGAGAGAATATCGCATTCTCTCCTTTCTCTTTTGGAACGCTAATGCTCGCTCCTACCATGCTCTTTCGACTATCAATCCGGAAACGTTGAACTCCATACAGTATTTTGCCCTGTTGGAACATGAAAGCATCAGTTATATGGAGAATTTCGAAGTCCCTGCGACCACTTAATATTCGGCGAGATCTTCCAATGAAACCTCCTCGCCAACCTCGTCCGACAGCAGCTTGAGCGAACTTTCATAGAGTGGTCCCTGCTTCGTGGGCTTCCACAGCGCCTTCTGCCCGACCTGCCGAGACACCTCCGCAAGGGCTATGCTTGAGAGATGCCGAAAATGGTAGGGAACATCTTTTACTTTCGTCTCAATCTGCGCAAACGAGACTTTCTCGGCAACACCAGTCCAATCTTCCGACTCAACATTTATGTTGCTTTCATCCGCAATGACAATGGCTTGTTTCGCACCACGGCATAAGTCCGCCTTTGGTAATGCAACACCCAAATCCTTCGTTGTGATTATTACGGCTTCACGAAAATAGTATTGATGCTTCCGTTTGCACGGGATCAATCGAATCTGATTTCGGCCTCTGCGCGCAGCGGCCCGCCCCTCGGATTTTGTCACTCGATCGCAGCCAAACCAGACACTAGAACGATCTTCAATGAAAGCACGATTCCAACCAAAGGCAGCTGTCGAGCGAATTGCACTTCCAAGCTCTGCATGATTTTCTCCGCCAACGATGACAATCTCAGGACGCTTCTTCTGCGGTTCACTGCGAATTTGCATCTTTCCTCTAAAGCCATGCGACAAATAGTAAAGTGCAACTGCTCCCGCTGCAGCAACATTTATGCAATTTAGCTGCCGAGAAATCATCGGAATTGAAATCGCATGCGTTGCAACGTCAGTCATTTCCCGCGAAATTCCACGACGTTCATTTCCAGCAATCACAGCCGCAGACGCATTGGACGGCAACTCGTATCCGTAAAGAACATGGGCATTCTTCCAGTTATCCAAAGCAAGCACTGGAGAATAGTTCTGCTTCACGTCTTCAGACGAAATGGAGGAACATTGATCATCAATCGGATTACAAAAGACACATTCCATGCCAAACATTTCTGCAGCATGAATCATCGCTTCAACATTGAAAGAATTTTCGATGCAATCACCAACAAGCGTAATCTTTCTCGATGATTTCACTTGCTGACTCTCCATTGGAGATACTCTTCCCGACAACGTCTTGCGAAGGTGTGTGCTGAAGCTTCGTGATCTTTGGTGCGGAGCACTTGTGCTTCCCTCTTTCCTTTGAAGTGCTGGATTATGTGATGTCCAATCTCGTGCATAAGTACTTCGAACAGCATGAAATCTCTCAATGCTTCATCAGTCCAATTGATCTTACAGCGAGAGCCATCTGAGGAGACTTCGACAGTTCCTCCCGCGGATTTAATAGCCTCAAGTTGATCATCTGGTAATTTTCCACTGAGGAACCAAGGCGGCTTCGGCTGCTCATAAAGGAGCACTTTCCCTGGCACAGACAACCCGCCAAACAAAAGCTTATCGTGTTCTTGCGAGGCTTGACTCTGCGCCAAACAGATTTCACGAACCCCGTACCAAGAGAGTTCGCCAAAATACAAAAGAATGGACCGAATGTCCTCCCTTCGCGCAGGATGAATAAAACCGCTTCTTGGGCGTTGCATCCGGATTCGCGGCAAACCATCAACTTCGTTCGGTCGCAGCGCTGACTTCTCGCAATTGTTCAAATTAGGTTCATTATGCAAACCCAGCTCCTTCAAGACGCGAAGCAACTTTCGTTCGCCGCTCAGATCACGATCATCTCGTTTACCATCAGGCTCGCGAGTGCGATCCGCAGCAATAATCGATTTGGGTCTTGTGTGTTTCGAGCGAGCCAATGCTGGAACATCCTAACCATGATAGAAGCAAATTTTATCATCCAGGAACTCGGTTGAACCTATTAGACTGTTGACGTAGAAACAAGTCCTTCTTCCGTCTCCTTCGCCAGAATCGCGTCGACGGCAATTCGCACATTGTTGACTGTTGCATCGAAGAGCAAATTGGATGGGCCTACCCAGTCTCCAGCGACATACAGATTCTTCACATCAGGGACGATCGGATTCGCCCTACCACCAAAGCCACCCGTGCGAATATCAGGGTAGCTAAATGCCACCGTCATATCGGGCAGAAATCGTGTATCAACCAAATACTGTTTCCAGCCAGGCTGAGCCAGTTCCAACAAGTCTTCAAGAGTACTTCTCAAAGCCTTAGAATCCATTTTCTCGCCAGGTTGCAGATAATACATCAGGTGAATGAGGGCACCACCCTCGGGGGCAAGTCGCGCATACTCGGAGTGAACAGAGAAGTACCGGGGCGAATCAATGTCCAAAATGAATTTGCACTTGGGATTCGGCAATTGCCTCAATGCAACATCGAGACATCCGGCCTTAATCGGCACCAATTCCTTACACTTCTGCGTGAGGTACGGGCTGTCGTCACCAAGAAGTGATGCAACTGATGGTCCGCCTGTGATCAATACAGACTTTGCAATTTTGATCTTTCCTGGAGTTAACTGCACACCAATTGCGGTGCCATCTTTGACAGCGACCTTCGTGCCCAATCCGAATAATGTTTGGACTTCGTCCATGACAAAAATCTTTGTCATTAAGGCATCGACAAGAGATTGCCACCCGCCATCGAGATACTTCACACCACCTTTCACCGCCAATTGGAGCTGTTTCAACAGTGCAGCAGCGCTAAAACTCTCAGGTGCATTGCAATAGGTTGTCACCCGTCCAAGAGCAGTCACTACAGCCACCGCATCCGGTTGCCTTAGCTGTTTTGTCAACCAATCTCCGCTACTTACTGAATCCAATCCATCTGCCTTCATCGATGGAACTGACGCAAGAAACCGAATCAACTCTAGCTTGCCTCCGACGCCGAGCAAGCCCGTTGTCAGCAAAGAGAGAAAGCCAGATGGGAGTTTCTCAATTTTGCCCCTTGAAAGTGCCATCAAGTCATCGGCAGGATAGCTACCGGTGTAATCTATCTTCAGGTCTTTCAAAACTCGTGCGGCAGGACCACCCAAATACAAAGCATGTGCGCCCTGGTTGAAGATATACTCTTTTCGCACAGAGCTTGCAGCGCGACCGCCCGGTTCTGCCTTCAGATCGCTGAGAAAGACCTTCTTACCCTGCTGCGCAAGCAAAGCCGTTGCAATCAATCCTCCCAGCCCCGCGCCGATTATCGCTACATCGTACGAATCTGGCTCCTTGGTCATGGGTCGCCCCTTTACGGTCGGTTCTCTGTAGAACGGCCAATAAGCCGAACATCATCAATTATGACCATGCTTTTTCCGGGTGTCACACTTAAGGTCTGAGGATAAAGTTGAATTCCTATAACTCGATCGTCCGGTGTCAATTGCAATAGCTTCAAATCGTAACTGTATGAGTGCATCTTGCCGTCAGATAACAGAACAATCGGAAACCTCACCAGTCGACCACTCTTTAGAGTAAATCCAACATGAAGTGCACGAGGTGGTTTGATATCTTCAGTAAAGGAGGTTTGCACTGCAAAGTGTGAATAGTTGCGAATTGGAATATCGAGACTTCCCGTGTAGGTTATGGAACCCTGTTGTGCCGGTGTCGACTCCCAGCCGTTCTCGAGCTCTTTCAGTCCACTCGACACCCACAACTCTTTGTCTTTTGGATCAAGAACCAAGTCACTATCAGTTCGTTTGGGAAACAGTGGTGAAAGGTCGCTGTTGCATGGAGTGCGCTCCACTCCAACGGCAGAAGGTGCTGCCTTCTTGTCGACACGCACATCAATAACTGGATATTTGAACACAACGTCAGATTTCGATGGCGCGGCAAATGTGAGCACAATTTCTTTGCCGCGAAACTTCGATAATTCAAGTTTGCACTCTTGCCATTCATGCGAAACTTTTCGAATTTGATGTTCTGCGCTGCTAGGTGTTTTCAACGCAATTGAAGCCAAAGCTACTGGAGGTTTACTCTCGATCGCCTTCAATTGAGGTCTTGAAACTGATGTATTTAAATTCGCGGAGATTGCATTTCGAGGAACAGTCACTGTCCACTGAACAGAGCTACCTGCGCTCAGATAAAGATTCAAATGCTCTGGTGCGTCCCACAATCCAATGCGTTTTGGATCGCGATCTCTGATCCAATTGACACCGATATCGCCAGAGTCGTTGGTAATGGTAACAATTGGCAAACCATAGTCACCTTGCAAAGTCCATTGCTGGTTGCTCGAAAATGCAGACAATCCATGTCGACGCATCGGCTCGGCTAAGATCGTCAACACATCCGGGCCCATCAGCCCCCACGAACAAATACTGAGCTCCATGTACGTGGGAGCAATCTCGTAATGTCTGATACATGATTCTGATGCAGGAGATCGCATCATTTCAAAAATATTCTTGCCTTGATAGTTGATGTTCGTAGCACAGTAGAAAGCAGTTATACAAACGAGACTTACTGCAGACAGGATTCGACACAACCTGTTTTCAACGGACGAACCGATGATAGCAAGCGCAACTACACCGTTCCAAAAGACAGCAGTAAGCGGAATGTACCAAGGCATTGAAACATTTCTGAACAAAGCAAGAAATGCACTTGTCGAAAATCCGTAAGCACACATACCAATGATCGCCGGCATCGAAGAGACCGAGATTTTGGCTTTGCGCAAAGCAAACCAAAATATCAAACACGCCATGACTCCCGCAATGCCCGCCGATAGAGCTAGCGGCAGTGAGTCAAATCTTGTAGCGAGTTCATTCGAAAACGTGCGCCCAAGGTTATTCAGAATGAGCGTGATGTTGGGAGCCCAAATCTTTGTTTGACCACTCGCTACCGTTGCGTGACTTACTGGAAGAAATCCGAAATAGGGAAAGAAACTGAGCACTACTCCCAGTACTAAGATTCCGTAGTCGCGAATCGACTTTGTTCGCTGCGAAATCAACATTACTAAATATGCAAACCAGCACGGCGGCGCCATTCCCCATGCATAGGATGAGATGAGTCCACCAAGCAACATAAGCAAAGAACCGATCAGTTTTTGAGGAAACTGCATCAGTCCCCAGGCGCCGAGGCTGAAACCGAATAAGGTGAGTCCTAAGGCAATCGCTGGTTCGCCATACAGCAAAGCGGAGGCACGAGTAGTTCCAAAACTCAAAAGCATCACCGCCGCAAAAACAATAATTCGTTGCCACAGTGATCTTGCTAAAGCACTTGCAAACAACACCGCACTTGCAAAAGTAAAAGCAAAGCCAACCCAGAGATCAGCTCGATTATCAAACTCGAACAAAATGGCGTTGGCCAGATGCGCCAAAATTGAAAGCGGACAGATGTGCTGCAAAATGAAAGTATCCGACAGCAAATTCTGCCACTGATAACTTCCTGCAAGCATTCGATCGATTAATGGAACAATGTAAATGTAATCTGTGGAAATCGCGTTAGCGCCGGTCGCTGAAATATGCCATCCCATGCGGATCGCTGGGATCAACCCAATTATCAAAAACAACACACAAAGAAGCAAACGCCAGTGACTGCGCGGCTTTGCAATCACCTTATCATTGCCGGTATCGTTGTGACTCTCTGTAGTTTTTGCTGGCACAGACACGTTCTGACCGTCCTTTGGACCGAACAATCATAGCCCTACTTATAAAGATGGCAGTTAGCTAGCGTTAAGATGCAAAGAATTCGCACTGCTGAGCAAAAGTTAACAAGTCGAAGACCCTCACCCTTGCTGCTTTTTGCGTTTTTTCTCCAGTTCCTTCTCTTTTTGCTTCGCGCGCTTTGCCGCAAGCTTTTCAGCTTCCTCAGCAGCCAATTTGGCTCTCAATACTTTTTGCCGTTCCTCTTCTTTTTTCTCTTGATAGTAGGCATAGTTGCCTGGATACATCACCAATTCGCCATCGCGAATTTCGACGACTTTGTTGGCGATTTTCGAAATGAAGTAGCGATCGTGAGACACGACAACGACAGTTCCTTCATACTCAGATATCGCCTCTTCAATCATTTCCTTTGCCGGAATATCGAGGTGATTGGTCGGTTCATCCAAAATCAAGAAGTTTGCCGACCTGAGCATCATTCGAGCCAACGCTAAACGCGCCTTTTCGCCGCCACTCAACGCGTCGACTTTCTTGAAGACAGTGTCGCCGCTGAACAAGAACTTACCGAGCAATCCACGAATCTCCTGATCTTTCCACTGCGGAACTTCATCAGCAACTGACTCCAAAACAGTCTTGGTCAGGTCAAGGGCCTCAGCTTGATTTTGCTCGAAATAGGCAGGAACAATGTTATGTTCGCCCAATTGCACTGAGCCTTCACTAGGCTTTTCCATGCCCATTAGCAGTCTCAACAGCGTCGACTTTCCAGAACCATTTGGACCTAGCAACGCAATTCTATCGCCACGTTCAATAGACAGCTTTGCTCCAAGAAACACAATATTGTCGCCATACGTATGCGTCAAATTGTCTATACGAGCCACTTCACGTCCGGCCCTCTCAGATGCTGGGAAGCGAAACTTGAGTGTCCGCTCTTCACTTTCCGGCGCTTCAATCAGCTCAATTTTTTCAATTTGCTTCTCGCGGCTCTTCGCTTGAGTGCTTCGAGTAGCGCTCGCGCGAAATCGATCGACAAATGCCTGTTGCCGCTCCAACTCACGTTGTTGCCGCTCGTAAGCAGCTTGCTGCGTCTCAACACGCAACGCTTTCGCTTCAACAAACGCAGTGTAATTGCCCAGATACTCGAAACTCTCTCCGCGCTCAACCTCAACAATTCGTGTGCACAATCTGTCTAGGAATGCACGATCGTGCGAAACAATTACCATGGGAGTCGAGAGTGCCTTCAAGTAAGTCTCCAACCACTCAATTGTCTCCAAATCGATGTGGTTGGTCGGTTCGTCCAAAAGGAGTATGTCCGGCTCTTGCAGCATGATCTTGCCCAGACCAATCCGCATTTGCCAACCACCACTGAATGTTCCAACCAATCGATCGGCATCGGATAGCGCAAATCCGATATCAGGCAGAATTTTGTCAACTCGATGCTCTAGCGCATATCCATCCTTTGCTTCAAAAGCATGTTGCAGCTTATCCATCTCGTAGAGCAGCTTCCGCGACTCCTCTTCTGAAGCAGTTTCCAACTTGTGCTGCACCACATGCAGTGCTTGCCGAATCTCGTCTACATCCTTGAAGGCGCGCAACAGTTCGTCATGAACCGTGTTCTCCACGTTCACATCAAACTCCTGGCTGAGGCAAGCAACTTTAGTTCCTGCAGCCTTGATCACTTGACCGGATGTCGGCTCTATTTCGCCCATGATGATTTTGAATTGGGTGGTTTTGCCGCTGCCATTGGCGCCGACCAGCCCAACGCGCTCGCCTGCCTTGATTTCCCAGCTGACCTCTTTGAGCGCTTCCTTTAATGGATAAATCTTGCTAATCCGCTCAAGCCTGAGCATCCCGTGTCTCCTAAACGCCAAATTTTTGGCTATGATTCTTTCACCTAACGGACATTCTACCGTGAGCATACTAATAAGCTGCCAAGAAATCAGCAAATCCTACAGCTCGCGCCCCTTATTCAGCGATATTTCCTTCGGTATCGTTGAGAAAGAGCGAGTCGGGCTAATCGGTCCCAACGGATCGGGAAAGTCAACATTGCTTAAAATTCTGGCAGGAACCGTCGATCCCGACAGCGGCTCCGTGGTCTCTCGCAGGCGCTTGAGAGTTGCATATGTGCCACAAGACGAATCGTTCACCGCCGATGACACCGTAGAAGATATTGTGCGCACTGCCGCAGAGACGGCCGAATTCAAGGACTACGAGCGAGAAGCCGCCATTGATTCAACATTGGCAAGCATCGGTTTTCCGGATCGAAAAGCGAAAGCAGGAACTCTATCCGGTGGTTGGCGAAAACGGCTTGCCCTGGCATGCGCGATGTCCACGCAACCTGAGTTATTGCTCATGGATGAACCCACAAACCATCTCGATCTCGAAGGCGTGATCTGGTTGGAACAGTTTATCAAAAGCGCACCTTTCTCCTACGTCGTAGTCAGTCACGATCGCGCCTTTCTCGAGTCGGTAACGAATCGCATAGTCGAGCTCAATCCTACCTATGAAAACGGCTTCCTGAGTGTAAAGGGTAACTACAGCGAGTGGCTCATCGCTAAAGAAGAAACCATCAAGGCGCAGGCGAGTTTGCAACAAGCTCTGGCTAGCAAAGTGCGAAGAGAAATAGCATGGCTGCAACGTGGCGCGCGCGCGCGGCAAACCAAAGCCCAAGGACGAATTCAGGAAGCAGGCAAGCTCATCGAGCAACTTGCCGACGTGAAGCAGCGCAACTCAATGACGTCACCAATTGAAATCGGCTTCGATGCATCGGGTAGGAAATCAAAAGAATTGATTGTTGCAAAAGCAATTTCAAAGTCCTTTGGCGAGCGCAAACTCTTTTCCAATCTCAGCTTCGTTCTGTCTCCTGGTATTAAACTCGGCTTGGTTGGGCGGAACGGCAGTGGTAAAACGACTCTTCTGAAGGCAATTGTCGGGGAGCTGCAACCTGATGCTGGAACAATCAAAAAGGCTCCGGAACTCAAGATTGTTTGGTTCGACCAAAATCGGCAACAGTTGGATCAAACCAAAACTCTTAGAGAATCGTTATCGCCCACTGGTGATTCAGTTGTGTATCGAGGAAGAAGCCTCCATGTTACGACTTGGGCTAAAAAGTTCTTGTTTCGCCAAGATCAACTAAACATGCCGATCAGCTACTTGTCCGGTGGAGAACAAGCGAGAATTCTCATCGCCAATCTGATGCTGCAGAGCGCCGATATTTTGATTCTCGACGAACCAACAAACGATCTGGATATTCCATCTTTGGAAGTTCTCGAAGAGAGTCTGGAAGACTTTCCTGGAGCAGTTGTCTTGGTCACCCACGATCGAATGATGCTCGATTCGCTTTCCACATACATTCTTGCGCTTGACGGGAAGGGCGGCTCCGAGTTTTTTGTTGACTTCGAACAATGTGAAGGCATGTTCTCAGGTTTAACTGCATCACCCCAAGCGAAACCAACAAAGCAAGAAAAGGTTGATTCTCGTGTAGCAAGAAAGAAATCTGGTTTGACTGGTTCTGAAACAAAAGAACTCGAAGCAATTCCATCAAAAATTGAAAACGCCGAAGCCACCATCCGCAGTTTGCAATCCGAAATGGAAAAACCCCAGGTTGCAAGTGACTATGCGAGATTGCACGCACTGTCAATGCAACAAGAAGAACTACAAAAAGAACTGGAAAAACTCTTCGAGAGGTGGGAACATCTCGAAGCGAAGGCAATGGCGACCTAATCAGAGAGCTGTGCGGAATTTACTTAAGTAGGTTCTGAATCTGCTTCTGACCGCCGTGTTTCATCAGTTCTTTCACACCTCTCTGCATGCCTTTATTTATTAGACTGTTGATGGCATCGTTTTTTCCACCCGTCGCAGGCATGCCCGGAACCGCACCAGGGACGGCACCTGGCACCGTTCCTGTCACAGCACCCGCTGCAGGAGTCACTGCAGTAGTCGCAGCCTGTGATGCGGGCATCGGCTCGACAGAAGCCGCGGCAGGAGCCAGAATCATAGTTCCCTTCGTGGTAACTGTCAGCGTGTATATCTTTTTCGTTCGTTCATCTCTGACTGAATAGGTGCCAGGAGGCATTATCGTGTTGCCCACTTCAGTCGGACCACTTATGTCTGTTTGGGCAAAGCATTGCGTTCCCAACAAACACATGATCGAGACACCAAGAAACGCTTTTAAAAGTTCAAACCTAGACATGCGACCTCCTATCCTTTCATACAAGCCGCCTATTTAGGTATTACCCCCATTCAGACTCTTCAATACCATGTAGATCGCCCGTTGCCAAGTATCACCGATCCCGAAAACGCTTGTAACACGACATTTAACAGAATTGTCACTAAGGTGACACGCACAGAAGGCTAATCTACGTTCGGCAGCTTCACCCGAGCGCCCCCAAACTCAGGCAGCGCTTGGCTGTGCGGTAATCTACTACTTAATACACGTTACTATGGTAGCCAAAGAAATCGATTCTAAGATCGACAAACCCACACAGGGTGAGTCTTCCTCCTTCTCGAAACTATGGAATGACGCAGTTGGCGAGTTCAAAGGACTCGTAAACACGGTCAAGGACCAAGAACAGAAGCGTGCAAAGGCGTCGAGCGAAAAACATTTGCCCTCAGTTGAGATAACCGGCGAAGCAAAATCCGAGACGAAGCCAGAAGCAAAAGCAGATTCGAAACCAACCGAAATCGACTCTGAAAAACTTAAAAAAGAAAACGAAACTATCCACGACGCTTCGAACAAAGGTTGGATCGAAAAACAAACGACGATTTCAAAACTACTCGCTGGAAAATCGCCTGAAGAGTTGAAGGCGATGGATCAGCATTACAAGGAACAGTATGGCGAGACTCTCGATGAGCATTTGAGATCGATGGTGCCACCCCTTTCACTGGAAGCGCGTGCAAGAATCGCAACTGCATTCAAGAATCGCCAAGATACCATCGAACGCGAAAAAGCTGCAGTCGACCGCACAGAAATGACGAAAGTTGCTGAGTCGATTCACAAATGCGAACCAAAGAATGACACTATAGACAGATACGGCGCTGCTTTCAAAACCATGTATTTGGGAGAAAAGTGGAAGCCGCAAGAGCATGCAGCAAGCAAATTGCTCGAAGGAAAAACCGATGCTCAACGCGAAGTAATAAAAGAGATCTTCAAGGAAAAATATGGTGTAAGCCTTGAAGATCATTTGAAAGAACAAGCTGGCGGCGATAGAGCGATTCGTATCCTCAACAGCTATGACTCACAATTTGCGGCGCTCCCCAAAGAGAAGCAGCCAGAAGCCAGGGAGAAAGCACATATCCTGGCAAGCGAACTCGAAAGCCCTAAGGGACCAGACACATCGACAGTGCGCAGGACACTGGAAAAGCTCGATGAAAATGAACGAAAAGTCGTATCCGCTTACTATGAAGAACTCACTGGAAAACCACTGACTGACGCAATCAAAGACAAGTTTAGTGGCAGCACTGAATTAGAACTCGTCAATGCAGTCGAATACGGCTCAAAAGACGAAGTGGCATTGATGCGCCTAAACATCGACAAGGGCGACGACAAAAAAGTTCGAACAGAACTTCGCAATATGTCGAAAGCCGATATCGACGAGATAGATCGCACTTATCAACAACGCTATGGGAAGTCTCTTCGCGAGGCTTTGATGGAATCTGACGATCTCTCAGGTCCGACGAAGAAGTCGCTGGACATATACCTCAAAGGTGCCGATAAACGAACAGAGCAAGATTGGAAAGATCTGCTCGACATCGCGCTTACCGCAAATGACAAAAAACCATCTGATGGCTTAATTTATGCAGCTCCATTCGAGAATCGTGGAAGCATGGAAATGTTCCAAGAGATTGCATCTAGCAAGTCGATTCCTCAGGAGTTTCGCGATCACTGGCTTGAAAACGGTGGCAAGGATAAACTCGAAGCTGCATTCCTCATCGATGGATACGGTCATGCCGTCGACTACATGAAGGGCGGCGGGCTGAGTCTCTTCACCAAAATCAACGACAACTCTGGAACAATCAACGATGATGAGGATGGAGTCGACAAGGCCTGTGATGAGGTCACGGATAGAGAACGCGCGCTGTACAAACGTGGACTGGAAATTCAAAGAAACTGGGAAGAACAGCACAAGGATGACGAACAAGTAATCATCGCACGCTACCTCAATAAAGATATCGGTCCCGACACGGACACACTTACTGGCACCGATAAAGAAGCCTATCAGTTCTTCCGCAAAGCCAACTCAGAACTTTGGGACGTTGCAGACGATAAAAGCGAATTCAACAGCTACGCCGATCGCATCGCATACAAAGGCGGGCCCGGACAAGCGGTCAAAGACATCGAAAACATGTCTCGCGAAACATGGGATACCCTCAAGGCAGACCCAGCCAAGCAAGCAGAATACCTCAAATCATTCGATCACCTGAGCGATGGTTACCGCAAACGTTGCAATGATCTCTTCGCTAAGAAAATGCAACAGGAATCATTCGAACTTGCAGAGGTCGCACACAACAAATCCATTACAGAATACGTTAATGCTACTTTCAGTGGTTTCGCCCCTGCGTTCGTAGAAGCCAAAACTGTCTATGCCGCAATTGAGGGAATGAACGCTGATGATCAGCGCAAGTATCGAGATGATCCAAGCTTTAGAGAAAAAATCAATAAGTGGGTTGACTACTCGTTGCGTAGTGAAAACCAAAGAGAAGCAGCAAAAGGTTTGCTCGATAAAGTCGCACATGGCAATCAACCAAAATTTGATTTCATCGATCGAATCTTCCAAGAAGGCGGCAAAAGCGAAACTGATGAGAGCAAAGTTGTAAGAGAACTTGAAAACGCATTTCACGCCAGTGAACAAAAAGGAGAACGTCCTTCGCTAAGAGAACGCGTCACAAATCCATTGACGGATGAAGACAAAGCTCTTGCAAAGAGACTAGACAAGGCACTTCACGGCGCTCTCGAAAGCGAGGAGTACGACGCATATGCAAAGCCGCTTCTAGAAACGGGAAGACTGTCGCTTGAGCAGAAAATGCACATCCACAACGAGGAAGAGACCGGCAAAAAAGCAATCTTCGAAGATGTCTTCAAGCTAGCACGAGCAAAAGACATAACATCGCTAGAAGAACGCAAGAGACTGATAGAAGACAAAGATTACCAACAAAAAGTCCTCGGAAGTCTCCCCGAGGATCAAAGAAAAGTCGCCATTACAGTGCTCTTTCAAGGAGAAGTGCGAGCAGAAGATCTTACTGAAGCCTACATGCTCGGGTTGGGACCGTCTAAGCAAGAAGTAACTGCCACGCTAGCAAAACTCGATGCCACCGCCAACGATAATTTCAAAAGCGAGTATGCAAGAAAGTACGACAAAGATGTCACTGAGGATTTCGCAGAAAAGCTAAGCGGAAGAGACGAGCGCGAAATGCTCCGTGAAATTCGCAGAGATCCGGAGACGGGCCGCGAAGCATTGCGTGATGTTCAAACTGATGTCGTCGAGGTAAGAAGCGGGGCAGGCGCAGCCTTCGTTGACAACTTTACCGGCACCGGACACATGGTAGAGAATTCTTACTACCAGATGGCAGGCGAAATCGAAGCCGCTGCTGCAACCGGGAAGGACGTTTCACCAGAGAGAATCAAGCAGCTGTCTACTAACGTTTACGACAACATCGAACTGAATATCGAAGCGAAAGAAGCTGTCGCTGATGCTGTTGCAGACGTCGTTCTTACTGTCGCGGCAGTGGCGATTCCAGGCGGGATTTCGTTGGTTGGACTCACCGCACTTGGCGTGGGTGGTGGTCTCGTCAAGATCGGCACGAAGAGCCTAATCATGGGAGAAAACTACGACAAGGAAAAAACAGCAGAAGACTTCTTCACCGGGTTTATCGATTCATCAATCGGAAACCTCGCACCGGGACACATCGGCAAGATGGTTGGCATCGGCAAGAAAGTAGCGACCGAAGCCACCGAGCGCGTCGTCGTGAAAGCGGTAGGCGAAGGTGGAGAACGTTTGGTTTTTCAAGGCGCTGAAGAAGTTTTGGAAAGAGGAACCGAGAAACTGGCTCGCGAGGCTGTGATCAATGGCAGCTACAAAATCGCAGACAAAGAAATCGATGCCCTTGCTCGCAAGGTTGTTAGGGAAGGCGCGTCTGACGCAGAAGTTGCACTCGTTAGCAAAAGCATCCGAGAAAGCCTTGCTGAAGGATTCGAAAAAGAAATCAGAAATGGCATCAAGAAGACTCTCACAGCTCCCGCGCTTGAAGTTGCAGGTGGCAGCCTAGGCGCGGCAAGCTCCGGTCTCACACGCGGTCTGTTCGCTTGGGATTCAGAAAAGAGCTTCTCCGAAAACATGAGCTACGTGCTCAAAACAACTTTAGTATCGGGCGCATTCGGCGCAGGAGGAGCAGCAGCATTCACTACTGTCTTCCGCGTTGGTGGCAAAGTCTATCGTGGTATTGCCGGTAGTGGAGATGAAGCCGCTTCACACGTCGCCTCACACGCCGGCAGCGAAGTTGTTGCGCGTGAAGGGGACGCTGTCCTTATAAGATCTGCGGATGCACCACCGGTTGATGGGCAAGGCATAAAAGTAACTCCCGATGAACTAAACACAGGTTACCAGAGAGTTGGTGAAAGTGATTATTACATCGACAATCAAGGACATGCACTCAAGCGACGAACGAATTCTGATGGAAGCATCGAACTAGTACCGGACAAACATGCAATGGCAGCCGTCAGTGACGACGCTCTAATGAACTCAGCAGAACTCGCGGCTCTTAAGATGAACCCAGCTGAGAGGGCTGCTCTCAGCGAACGCATGGGCAAGATTGAACTTGCGAAATCTGAAGTAATTGAGGGATTTGTAGACAAAGCTATTGATACCACCGGTAAGTGGGATGATCTAAGTGCACTTTCCAAACAGGCCGAGCAGAGTGAAAAACACCTGCAAGCGGCCTATAGCAGATACGAAAATGAAGTCATTGCTCCGCTCAAAGGAAAGTTTGACGAGCTTGAGTTGCGCCGAGTAAGCGACGCGAAGAAACTGCTGGCAAATGATCCTGAGAAGCTGAAGATTCTTGAAGAGTATGAATTGGCGCGACGCAAAAGTGCCCAAACCGGCAGAGAATTGAAAGCTGCCGTTGACGCCCGAACCAAAGAAATTCAGAGGTTGATGGACGACTTTGCCGATGCACACGGTCTGCCAAGAACCAAAGTCAAGGTGAAAAACAACGAAAACATGGGCGGTATCGAAGACGGAACAGCACCATCCGGAAGCTACGCCGACGGAGAACTCCGACTAAACAAGTCTGCCATTCTCTCCAACGAAAACTCAGCCCAACTAATTGACACTGTTTATCACGAGTTTATGCACAATGAACAAGACACGTTGATCATTCGTGCACTAAGCGACGAATTAAGGATTGGTAAAACAGCAAATTCTGAAGAAGCCGCCCAAATTCGCCGAGCATACACAGAAAGAACTGGACTAAAACTCTCAGACGAGCACTTAAATGAAGTGCTTCGCGTTCGAGAAGGAAAACAACTGTCCGCTCACGAACATGCGCGAGCTAAAGAACTAGCCGAAGGATTCAAAAATCATGAATCACGAATAAAGCCAGAATTCTTTGAGCAAGGAACTCATTACAATGTGACGAAGAGCAAATACGAAAAGCTCGCAGCAGATCCGAGAGAGTCATACAATCTGGTTAAGGAACTTGCGTCGGATAATGGAACACTGGCTAAGCACTTGTTCGGAAAAGAAGTGCCACCATCTGTGAAGAATCTGATCGAACGCTACAAGGCGGGAGATGTCTCGAACTGGCCTTCAGAACAGGCTTCCAATGTACTTGCATCAGCTCTTGCAGACCGACTCGACAACCTGAATTCAACTCGCCTAGATGCATTCCGCAAATACATGAGCGGAATTCACGAGAAAGAAGCACACTTCGCTGGAAGCAAAGCACATCAGACCGCTCTCGAAAAGAATCATGTTGAATTCGACAGTCGAGACACAGATCCATACATCCAAGTTCAAGAACTCACATCTGTTACATCCCGAGATTTCACAGCTGTTCCTTCTGAAAGTCTCATCGATCGTCAAATCGTGTTTAATGGCAAGCGCCTGGATCTTCAGAACGGCGAAATTTCAATTGGTCGCAGCAACCTTTTAGCTGAAGGTATTGAAGATGACCTTTTGAATAGAATGGTTTCTTCGAAGCACGGCAAACTGAAATTCGACGAAGCAACGGGCAACTTCACTTACGAAGACATCTCAAAGAATGGCACATACATTCGGCGCACCCCCGGCGGCCCATTCGAAAAAATCAAACCTGGACAAACTACGGTTATACATCCCGGCGACGAAGTACGGCTTGGCTCAGCATATGGTCCGAAACTTCAGCTATCCACAGAGTATGGTCAAGTCTTGGACAACGGCGCGGTGCTCTTCCGCAGACCAGAAGGCGACATTTTCAAAAACACCGACGGCAGCCGCATTGTGCATGACCGCGCAGGCCGCTGGAGATGGGAAGATGCACACGGTCACACCACACGCGTTTCTGATAGCAGCGGTGCCACCCGCGTTATGCATTACGGCGAAGATGGACAACTCGCAAAAGTAGAAATGGGTGCGGAAGGAACATTCGAAAAGCGCCGCGACACTTGGGTTCAAACTAAGGACAATGACGTATTCGTGTTCGGCGGAAACATCGACGTTTTACCTGACGGCAGCTTGAGGCTGACCGACGGAGTCAACCCTCCTACTGTACGTAAACTTGATGGAACAATTGAAGTACATCACCCCCATCAAAGAATCGAGTACAAAAACAGCAACCTGCCGATCGAGAAGCAGAGATTGGAAGCCTATGCGGACGGCTACTTTCTGCAGCCGGAACAAGCGAAGAGGTTCAAGGACTTCATGCAAGACTTCGAGACAAGAGCAAATGCTCGTGGATTGTCAGAAGAAGAGAAAGCCCTAACTTACCATCATATCAATAGAATGATCAGCGCAGGAGCCGAGGCTCCTCTTTCTCAACAAGATAGATTGTTCCTCGCTCAACAAGTGTTGGATCAATCTGCAAGACCGCACAACATCGATCAAGGTATGAACAACACATGTAACGTCACGACAATTGAAAATCGAATCTTCACACGCAATCCATCCGAAGCAGCAAGACTAATTAGTGATGTCGCAACCACCGGTCGGTATATCACCGCCGACGGTACTATCATCGACTTAAGCCGAGTTCCCGGTGCCCTAGCGCCCGACTCTGAAGCCAGCCTTGGATTGTGGCAAGGATTCGACGCCGCCGGACATCGAGATATACGAATAGATGGACGAAGAACTTGGGCGAGCCAACTTTTCGAAACCACTGCAGTCAACATCAAATGGTCGCGTTCTCTCGACTTCGATCTTCAACCCGGTGAAGTCATTCTCTATGAAAAGCCTTACGGTCCGGTACCAGGTGGCGACACCGGAGAGCGCCTCTACAAATATACATCAGGCGTGGATGGAACCATTATCGGAGAAGAGATTGCCAAACAACCCCACATTAAAGACTACGAACTAACCGACATCAACAATCAGATTATCGGAACCACCGACAAGAACTTCGTAATTCGAAATGGCATTTACGATCGCACTGGTATCAGAGCTGGTGACATCGCAACTGTGAACAATGAAGCGGAGTTTCAACAACTCTTGTTGGACATGCACGCGCAATCAGTAAGAGATCCAAAATCAAATCCTTTCCCAGCCGTTCTCTATGTCGATGTTCGCCACGAACCATTTAGAAGGTTCTTCGGCGCAGGTGACGTAGGCGGAAACAGTGGAGCGCACGTGGTAAACATTCAAGGAATACTCGTTGATCCAGTTACCGGTAAATACTATGTTGAAGTAACGAATCAATGGGGTTCTGCTTCCAATCACCTTGGAGCAAATGCGATTCCACTTGATGTACTCTATAACGCAACGAGACCATACAAACCATAAGCAGAGAGCCGAACATCGCAATGTCAACTCAGTCACTTGAAATTTCGAACGACGGACAAATTGAACAGTTTAATTTACCTTCGGGTTGGGTGGAAGTTGCAGTCGCACGTCCCGAGCATGCACTCTGGAGCATGCGCGACTTTCGACCGCAGGCAGATTCTCCAGTGCGCCTAAGTATCTTCCACCGCGGCGCACCTGTGAGTGTTGCATCAGCGGAAAGCTTCAAAACTATTTTGAGTGGACCTGTGCATTCTTTGTCGTATGACGAATTCTGGTCGCTGCAACAAGTACTTCGTGACGCGGCTTTACCGGATCAGTTTGAGTTGTTGTTGGCTGAAACAATTGAAGTCAACGGAGTCAAAGTTCTATCGGTACACGGGAGCTGGCCAAAACTGAAAGTCGATAGCTTTGGCATTTTCATCAGCGCCAATGAACTATCAACACACATCCAAGAAATCTACTTCTTCGCACCTCGAGATGACTACGACTCCAATTGGCATGTGGTTCAAACAGCACTGCGTTCCATTAAATGGAAAAACGTCGCCTTGAAACCAAGCTGAGCAGCGAGCAAGGGGACTCTGTCCCGTTCCGACTTCAAAAGCCAAACTAATTATTACGAGAAACCTCGCGGCCATGGGCTGCTTAGCCCCATCCGGCGATGTGTTGGCGGCTTTTCCGGGCTACCGGCGGCGTTTAGCCGGTGGTAAAGTGGTGAAATACTAGCTTACACCGGCCTAATACACCCCTACATTTATATGTCGCCCGCCCAAGACATGTCACCTAAATCCAAATCGATGCGAATTTCCGCCCAGAAACTCACAAAGCTTGCACTGTGCCTGATTTTAGCCTCGCAAGCTAGCGGCGCGGCTGCTGTCGAACTCAAGGGAAAGGCAGAACAATCGGGAACTCCGACCATCCTCCAAGGCGGGGTGAAAGACGAATCGCCTCTTAACTCCTCTCTGAAGGTGTTTCCGGGTAGCACGCTTAATAAGCAAACTCCTACCTTTGCCCCGAATTCTCCAAACGGGTTGCAACCGAGCCCACTCAACATTCAGCAATTCTCCGGCAACCAGCATTTCGCCAATGGACAGCGCGTCAATGACAGAGTACCGCAAAGTGCTCATACGGTTTTTCAGCAACCGCACGTTATTCCGCCGATCTCAAGCTACATACGCACGCCTCGAAATGGTGTCATGTCTTGGGTGCCTGGTTATGGCGCATCGGTAACCTCAACCCAAACGCAATCTTCCTATAGCGTGCCGGGTCATCAAGTCTATTCTGCGACACACAATGGGGTCACTTCATATGCACCCGGTTATGCAGTCAGCCAAATGTCGTCCAAAACCGGAATTACATCACATCCTGCGGTGTCCGTTTTTGCTAGCCACGGTGGCATCACCACTTATGCTCCAGGTTACTCTGTCACTGAAGTGAAAACTGATTCAATCGCAAATCATGGTGGCAACACTGGTCTCTCACCGATTGAGTCAAGAAATGGAATCAGTTCATGGATGCCTGGTCATTCAGTTGCTATTGCCACCTCCCGTAATGGCGTCGTTTGTTGGGACAACAGCAAGCAAGTTACTGTCTCCACACCTGGCGTGATCAAGACAACACTTGGTGGTCTTTGGTACACACCTACGCAAACGACTGCGCTGAGGGGAACTCCTGGAAAGTTGTTTCCCACTCCAATGTTCTGCGAACCTGTCGTCGGTCCGATGGACCGTCCATTGGTTGCAACTGGTTTGTTGATGCCCCAGTTTCAACGCGCAGGAATGGATGGAAACATCTCGTGGGATCAATGGTATAAATCAGTTGGCAGATCGATTTATGATGCATGGCAAAACGCAGATGTCGGGCCAGGAATTGCCACTGTTCGTGTAACTGTCACCAAAGATAGAGATCTCTCCTGCCAAGTCGTAGACTTTGCACCGGCGCCTTATGTGTCACGCGACATACCGTTGGAGACAAACTTCAGAGAAACGGCGGTCCGCTGCGTCAATCTAGTCAGCAAGTACGAAATACCCGAGTTTCCAAAAGCGTCAACTTTGAAACAAGTGACCTTTGATGTAGAAATGAAGCGCACCGTTGACGGTACCAGCGGCTTCGGGCTTGCCTCTGCTACAGAAGCTCTCAAATTTCCGAGTTCGCAAGCATCAGCAACAGAGACACCCGCTGCAAGTGCTGAATCTGTAACTTCGAAAGAGACTATGCAAGAAACGAAGGCAGAATCGGACAGTAGTAGACTTACTTCTGATCGCAAAAAGCCTAGTTATAGCGACGACGAGTAACTACACGGCGAGTGCTCACACTCTCAACTTGCGACTTCTCACAAGAAAATCGTTCGCCCACTCGTAGTCAGGACGTTCAGGCAATTTCGTCTTTTCGAACGACGCGTCGAAGGTCTTGTGCAGTTCCAGCCGCCATGCGTTCACATCATCCCAAGTTACTTCGCCGTTACGAATTGCCATTAAACGATCTCGATGCTCATCGACTCGAACCGGCACCGATTGTTCATTCAAAATGGTGATTCCGGAGATCAGAAGCCGAATCAAATGCATTACGTGCTTCCACTTAAGTTCTCCTTTGGTGCGGAGATCTTGTTCTAACTTTCTGAATTGAGACAGTACATAGCCATTGTAAGTTTGGTAGACGAGTTTGGATAGGAACAATTGCCGAGATGCTAGAAGTTCCTGCGCGCATTCATCTGCATATTCAACGAGCGGCGTGTATAAACACTCGAGTACATTTGGATTTGCCTTCAAGGAAAGGACAAGAAACTTTTGCAACTCCCAGTAGCACTCTTCTGTTTCTCGATTCTCAATCTGTTCAGGAACGCCATAGAGCGACCAGTGGAGTTCGGCAGGCGGCAGATAGACACCGCGCAAATCAGTGTCGCTATCCTCTACTTTCAATCCATAGGCGCGCGACCCGACTATGCATCGATAGATCACATACTCGTAGAGATCTCGATCCGTGAGCGCGTCAGGCCGATCGAACGTGACGTTCTGCACGTGTTTGCGAATCGCAATCTCTTGTCGATGAAGACTCACTTCAGTGCCGTCGGGAAACTGAATCTGGTATGCGTGCGCGTTATCCGTCGGTGACTTGATGATTTTGCCGACAGCTCCCGCTCTTCTGTTCGCCTCACCATGACGACCACGCACTTCTATCAATGTCACTACTTGAGTGCCTGTAGGAAGTATCAAATTAGGATTTATTTTCTTCTTTGACATTCTTTCAATAGCATTGCCATTCGATTGCCCACTCGTCCTTGTGGTCCGGACTTGTTCCCCTACCAAAATAGCCGACGCCACCGTCGCCCCACATCCAATTACCTTTTTCCGTTGTGTCTATTTGAAACACAAATTCAGGAGCGGCTGGATGTTTGTTATACGGCGCCCAGAAAATTTCGCTTTGAATCAATGTTGGCCATCCACCCAATTTGAAGCCTGACACATTGTTGAAGTAGGAGTAATAGTTCTCCCTTAGGTCTTCGGGCATGTCGATGTTGATGTCCTCGTGACAGGGGAAATCTTCTTCGATAATGCTATGGCGCATCGGAAACGGTTTGATCCACGATGCGGAATCTACTTCTTCAATTTCAACAAGATCAGCAATTTTGCGATATGCTCGCAAACACCAATTGCTCCCGTTCTTCTCATCCATTGGCAAATCGGTTGGACCAATGAAAACAGTGAGCAATTCAACATCTTCCAAACCCTGTGTTCTGAAAGGCAAACTTGTCAAATTGATTTGGCACAATGCGTGCATTGGCTCACCATCGGACTCAGGCCAGACTTCATCCGGAAGAGCCAAGTTGACTTTTCCGAACCAAGATTCACCAATCGCGCTTGCCGGGCGGAAGCCTCCGATTTCCATGAGAATGGCTCGCCGCTTCAATTTTTCGCGCACCATTTCAAGGTTCATAATTTCTCCTCACACGCCCCACTCAAGTCCTCCCGGCAAGTCAAATGCCGCATATTCGATATGAAGAACTCTTCGATGCATTGGATTGAGCGCCTTTTCTGAACTGTGAAGCAGCAGCGGCTTCATAAGCAGAACGTCACCTTTGTTTGCACCACAAACATGGTGTCGTTTCTTCGCCCACTCTTCGATTTGTTCCGCCGATAGTCTTCCTTGAGCATGACTCTGTGGTATCACTTTCAGTGCACCATTATCAGCAGAGCAATCGTCAATGTGAATTCTCGCAGCAAGCATTTGCTCCAGCACGTCAACCGCCGGGCGAACGTGAGGAATTCCGACCTTGGTGGACCATCCCGTGAATCCGGGCACATCACGACGTTCTTTCACTGATATCACCGAATCTTGATGCCAGCGCAAATTCCAATTCACATTTGCGGTTTTGTCAAAAAGAATTGCTTTCACTGGCTTCGCTTTTTCGCCAATCACGCTACGAATCAAGAACAAAATTGCATCACTTTCAGCAACGTCCAAGACTTGAGGAACTGCATGCAGTATGTTGCGCAAAGCATATGTTTCACCACTATGACTTCGCGCGTGCGCACTAGATTTCGCGCTTTCAAAACCTTCCAGCAGAGAATCTATGGTGTCTTGCTCGATCACCTTCTCAACGAGAAAGAATCCGTCCGTTGAGACAGTCTCCAACATTTGAGTTGCAGTCGTCATGAGTTTGAGGTTGCGTAAGGGTTCCGATAATTATAACCTGCCTCATCATTATCACTCAAACAAAGTGATAAATTCGACAACCCTCTAGAACCCGAAGCCAGGCGCCGTCAGTGTCGGTGCTGAATCGCCTCAGTCCAATGCACAACTTGTTCTTCTGTCATGTTGCCCATCGGAATACGTCTTGCATCCGCGTATCCCCAGCGTTCCAGATCAACGAGATACTGTTCGCGAGAAAGCAGCGTACCCTGACAGACTCTTCGATTTGCTTCTTCCGATCGCTGAATAGTTTCATCCTGCAACCTGGCCATGAGTTCTCTCATGATCTTGGGTGGTATCTGCGATTTTTGCGCTGGATAAATGAAGCCAAAGAGAATCAAGTGTGTCAAAAGCACACGCCAGTGCGGTCCAAATCGGCGCAGAAGTCGATCCCAATCTAGCATTGTCGCGCAAGAACCTAGAATATGTGCAACATCTGCACCGTCGAATCGTTCGCGTTCCATTATGAACGCTTTTGACCAAAGCATTTCTTCCAATGGACAAAGCTTGGATCTTATGCCGAGAACATCGCCGTCCTTAGCGTATTCGAACCATTCTTCATCCACTTCAGAGATCGCATTGCCGGAGCTGAAGATGATATCAATGTAGATATCACCGCAGTATGCCTTTGCCAACCAGTGAGAGAACGTGATTTCAGTTCTCAATCCGTGACTTTCAAGAACTTCCAAAATCTCATCAACATCTTCTCTGCGAACAAAGAGATCTAAATCTTTCGTGTGCCTCTGAATTCCTGTATACGCATTGAGTGCGTATGCTCCACCGACCATGAATGGAATTTTTGCATCCTTAAGGTAACGCATCGTGCGTCTAAAGAAATCGAGTGCCTCAAACTGAATAACTTTCGGATCAACCATTTTTATTCCCTTTGTGGCCGCTAGCCACAATACAAAAGAAACGAGAAAAACATCACTCAGTCCTGCCGTTAACGTTCCAATTAAACTTTGGCGACGCAATTGGAAACGCGATGGAACTGAACGTGCTTTGAAGATGTCAACTTTTTCAACAAGTTCCCAATTTACGGATTTTCCTGAAATCGGTCGAACAAATTTCACTTATGGAGAGCTGACAAAATGCCAAAGTCATCCGTCAAAGTTGCTGCTGTTGGCGACGTTCACTGCACTCGCACCTCTCATGGTCTGCTGCAGACTGCATTTGCGAATATCGCAGACCACGCCGATATTCTCCTTCTGTGTGGAGATCTCACAGAGCATGGGCTGCCGGAAGAAGCGCAAATCTTAGCGAAAGAGCTGACAACTGCAGTGAAGGTGCCAATACTTGCAGTATTGGGAAACCATGATTATGAAAGCGGCAAACAGGAAGAAGTAAAAAACATTCTCAACGACTCGGGTGTTCGTTTGATGGATGGCGAAGCCTTTGAAATGAACGGCATCGCATTTTCAGGAGTAAAAGGATTTATCGGCGGATTCGGCAGATGGGCATTGGCAGCTTGGGGCGAAGAAACAATCAAAAAGATCGTTCATGAGGCCGTTGAAGAAGCTCTTAAATTGGAGTCAGCAATGGCAAGAGCGAATACGGAGAAACACGTCGTGTTTATGCATTACTCGCCGATTCAGAAAACAGTCGAGGGTGAGGCACCGGAAATTTATCCATACTTAGGATCAAGCAGATTGGAAGAACCTCTTACCCGATATGACGTGGCTGCAGTTTTTCACGGGCACGCACATAAAGGCACTCCTGAAGGACGCACCACTTCTGGTGTACCTGTATACAACGTTGCACTTCCTCTATTGCGTTCGCAGTTACCTGGATCACCAGCATATAGAGTGCTTGAAGTAGCGGTACCACCACAACCAGCGATTGCACATGTTGAAGTCGCGCATCCCGAATTGATAAACACAGCGCCGGCACAGCAAGAAACTACACAAGCGGAGCCAGTACATGCAGCTTCTGCTGGCCTAACAATTGCACCGCCAATCAACATGGAAGCAACCATCGATCCCAATGCACAAACGGTGGCAAAGGTTACCTTGACCGGTCATGAATGACCTCGGCAATATTGCCACCGTCTGCAATTTCCAACTAGCTGATTGCTTTCTTTTGCGTTCAGCGTTTTAACGCATTGAGGCCGACATCGGAGTTTCGATCTTGCGATCGATGATGACAGATTTGTTCCTTCCGAAGATCAGTTTATCAAGCGAGAATTTGCCTGCACCGACCAACATGAACATTATGGAAGCTGCAAGATACAGCATCGGCAGTTCAAATGATCCACCCTTACCTACAAAGGGGTCACCTTTTGGAACGTGCACCATAAACACAGCAACAGCCATCGTGCACGCTATGCCTAGTGCCGCTACCGGTGTCAATAACCCTAAGATCAACGCGAGTCCGCCGCCAAATTCAGATAGTGCAGCAAGCGCTTGAAGGAATCCTGGAAACTGAGATTCTGCTCCCATCCATCCGAATGGATTCTGTATTTTCGAATATCCGTGAAACATAAATGCAACGCCCATTGCAATCCGTAACACCAACATTCCGACGCTGGCACGAGTACTCAGAAGCTCACCAAATAAACAATTCATAATTTCAGCCCTATTGAAGAGTTCCCCCCGGAAGACGACTCAACAGGCGACAAGGTTCCTCCGGCGGCTTTACCCAATATTGCAGAGTTTGTGCGGAGTTGGAACTACCGAGCATGCACTCCGTCAACTACGCAGCCCTGCAGATGATGGGCACGCAAAAGCATTGGACAAACAGGGGATTAACAATGACTGTACAAGAGAAAGAAATTATCGTAACTCCATCGCAGGAAAGCGGTTCTGATGCCACAGCGGGCGTCATTCTTGTATTCCTTCTATTGGCAGCAATCATCGGCTTCGCGATGTGGATGACCTACAAACCTGTCGAGAATTCGACATACATTGAAAGAAGCAACGAAGTAAGAACGTTGCCTCCTCCCGTGAGTGCACCAGCCGCACCGCCGGTTATCAATGTGACACCGCCTGCGCCATCACCGGCACCAGCTCCGGAACCGGCGCCAGCTCCGGAACCAGCGCCGGCTCCTCCGACTGAGTAGTCGCCAACATCAATTGAGTTAAGGTACGGTAGAGCGCGCACTAGCAAATAGTTGGTGCCGCGCTCAACCATCTCAAATGGATGATAGAAATGATAAAGCGTTCCGCCACACTGGCATTGGTCACGATGCTCTTCACGCTATCGATAGCGGCTCATGCTGATGAGTTGACTAAGCCTGATGAAGCCGCAATACAAGCTGCTCCGTCACAACCTGCGAATCGTCCGGCCGACGTGTTGCAGCCCCCGATAGATGTAAGCCAAGAGTCGAAAGAATCATTCTCGAAAAAGAGACCGAGAGTCATTCTTGCGCTTGGTGGCGGTGCGTTTAAGGCTGTTGCACAGATTGGTGTTATTCGCAGTTTCGAGAAGCACGGAATACCAATTGACGGCGTGGTGGGTACAAGCCTAGGATCGTTGATTGGATCTCTTTACTGCGCCGGGCATTCTACTGATGAGATTGAGAAACTATTCACCGAGAAAAAAGTACAGAAAGCAATGCTCTCGGGCGTGGTGTGCAGAGCATTGTTGCGTCCGCTATCACCACTGAAATCGATTTTTTGCAAAGACTCGTATCCGGGAGTATCCTCCGGAAAAGCCTACCATGAGTTGCTTAGAGACACTCTTCCTTCCTCCTTCAAAGAGTTGAAAAAGCCGTTTGCGGCGGTTGTGACCAATATAACGGAAGGTCACACGCAAGTGCTAAGCGAAGGAGATTTACCTACTGTTGTGCAGGCGAGCAGCGCTGTTCCTCTTCTGTTAAAACCAGTAATGATTGACAAAAACCTATATGTCGACGGCGGACTAAGGGCCAATTTGCCAAGCAACATCGCCGACTCTCTGGGCGGCGACGTGACGGTTTCAGTCTTGGTCGACAAAGCAATCAGGCCAGTGACAAACGAAAGACTTAAAAAGACAAAACCATTCATGCTACGCATCGCGGACATCATGATGGCAGCTGCAGACCATCCGAAGGCGACCTCATCTGACATTCTGATCTACCCAAATGTGGACTACATGCCCGCGTTGACGAAAGACGCCGACCTAATTCGCAAAGCAATCGCCGCGGGAGAAAAAGCGGCGGATGCAGTGATTCCACAAATCACAAATGAGTTGGTCGCCAACAAACAAAATCAAAAAAAAGGTTCGCAACTCTGATTGCGAGATCGAGGTATTTGAAAATGTCGTCAGTTAACTCAGACTCATTTCTTACAGCGCAACAAACGCAGCGCACACTTAAATCAATGATCGACAGCTTCGTCGATCACAATGGTCACACTGCGCTCGTAGCCTTCACTGAGGAAGGCTCTAACACTTTGTCCTATTCAGCTCTCTTGGATCAAATTCGAGACATGGCAGCGGGTCTGTTGGGCAACGGACTTAAAGTGGGTGAACCAGCCATCATTTTCGCATCCAACTCTCCTTCATGGGTTGTTAGTTGTTTAGCGGTCATATACAGCGGTGGAGTTGCTGTACCGGTGGACCCGCAACACTCGGACGAAGTACTGAAACACATTGTGGAAGACTCGAAAGCACAATGGATCTTCACAGATGAGCAAGGCGAAGGAAAGTTGCATGAGGCCTTGCCGAATCGCAAATTCCATTTATACAGAATCGATGTCGACGGAGGGGCATCAAGCTGGAAATCACTTCTAGCAGACCCGAAAGATCGGTTGAAAGCCAAAGACAAACCTATTGGCGCGGACGAAACGACCATCATCTTTTACACATCTGGCACAACTGGAATGCCTAAGGGTGTTCCGCTTACGCACACAAACATTCTCATGCAACTCGATTCGGTAATTGCAAAGGTCGACCTTTTGCGCCCAACAGATCGCATTCTTTTACCGCTTCCGTTTTTCCATGTATATCCACTCAATGTTGGCATGTTCGGTCCACTGAGAATGGGCTTGCCGATCATAATGCCTCTATCATTGACTGGTCCGGAGTTGATGCGTGCAATTCACGAGGGCGGCGCCACCGTGTTTGTGGGAGTGCCGCGTTTGCTCAGATCAATCTTTCAGGCGATCGACAAAAAAGTACATGCAAACAAGATTGCAGGAAGCTTGTATGATGCTTCCACAGGAGTTTGTGGTTTCACAGATCGATACTTAAAATTGCCAATCGGCAAAATACTGTTTAAACCTCTGCGTTCTGGTTTTGCTCCAACACTGAGATTGTTCACCTCCGGTGGTGCGCCACTTGACCCTATAATCAGCAGAAAAATAAAGGCACTCGGATGGGATTTGGCAGTAGGGTACGGACTGACAGAAACAGCTCCACTACTCTCTATTCGACTTAACTCAAACAGCGCGTTGGAATCCGTCGGATGTCCGATCCCAGGCGTGCGATTGCGAGTGGTTGAATACGAAGATCCTGATAGTGAACAAAAAGGGAAAAAGAGATCCAAGAAAGACTCTGAAGAACAGTCAGCAGATTATAGGGGTGAAGGTGAAATTCAAGCGCATGGTCCAAACATTTTTCAGGGCTATCTAAATCTCCCTGACAAAACCGCAGAGGCCTTCACGGAGGATGGTTGGTTTCGCACAGGAGATCTCGGCAAACTCAAAGGTGGGAATCTCTATATCACCGGGCGCGGTTCTTCCACTCTCGTAATGGAGGGTGGCAAGAAAATCAATCCCGAGGATGTAGAAGAGAAGCTCGCGAAACAACCGGGGATTCGAGAGATTGCTCTTCTTCAGCACGAACATAAGCTCGTTGCACTAATCGTGCCAGATCTCAAAAAGATATCGCTCGAAAATACCGTTGATGAAATCGGAAGAGCTTTAAAAAGTGCTGCAGCAGGAACAGCCTCTTATCTCCACATCACGGACTTCGCTGTCACCAGACATCCACTTCCGCGCACTAATTTAGGCAAACTCAAGCGCCATGAGTTATACGATCTCTTCGAGCAAGCCAAAGCCCAACAATCTTCAAAGAAAAAGTCAGGTGCGGAAGTGCTTACGTCAGAAGACAAGCAGCTTCTTTCAGATCCGGCTGCTGAAGCCTGTTTCCATTGGCTCAAGAAACGTTTCCCAGATCACGAGATTACGCTTGAGACAAGTCCAGAGCTCGAACTTAATATCGACTCTTTGGAGTGGATGAATCTCACGTTGGAGCTGTTGGAATCGACGGGAGTTCAACTCTCGGAAGAATCGATTTCACGTGTCGCAACAGTGAGAGATCTGTTGCATGAAATCTCGACATCAGGTAAGAAAGGCAGCAAACACGCCTCGTCTCCTCTGGAAGAACCAGAAAGGTTTCTGGACAAGAATCAAAGGAAGTACGTCGAGCCACTCAGTTCATGGAAATTGAAACTCGCAGAGTTTTTCTACCAACTAAATCTACTATTGATGAGTCCTTTCAAGATAGAAGTAATAGGTCTCGAAAAACTGCCGCGCGAGCAATTCGTCTTTACCCCGAATCACGCTAGTTATATCGATGCATTCGCACTCGCAGCAGCAATCCCGGAAGAGCGATTGAAGAATACGCAGTGGGCCGGCTGGACAGGAATAGCATTCGGAAATCCGATCTTCTCTTTTTTGAGTAGAGTATCTCAAGTCTTTCCAGTCGATGCTAAAAAATCTCTTGTGACGAGTTTGGCACTTGCAACATCTGTTCTAAAACAGGGTAAGAATCTCGTTTGGTTTCCAGAAGCAGAAAGAACGCTTACAGGTGAATTGCTGCCGTTCAAACAAGGTATTGGGGTGCTTCTTGAGAAAGTGCCTGTCAAAGTAGTGCCGGTCTTCCTGCAGGGCACTCGCAAGGCTTTACCTCCCGGAGCATTCTTTCCTCGACAGGCAAAAATACGTGTGATTTTTGGTGAGCCGGTTGACGCGGCAATGTTGGAAAAAGAGGGTGACGGTCGCACTGCGCCAGAACGCATTGCCAATGCCTTGCGCGATCGCGTCAACGCATTGGCCCAAGAAAATGTAATTGAACCGGCTACGGATGAGCTCGCAAAGAGGCTTGAGGTGTCGCAGAAGGAGCCGAAGCACGCCGGTAAGAATCCGTAACATAAATGGAACTTTGAAGCGCAATCCCCGTCGGCACATTTGCAATCAAAAGGCCGAGCTCGCATGCTTTTTTTGAAAAGTTGTTAGATTTACGGATCGCACCGGCAAGAACAGTGCAGCAGACGAACTCGAATTCAGGTATCTGTTATGTACATTGAAATTAGTCCACGATCGGTCGATCGATTTCGCTTTTTTTCGAAACTGCTAAGTAGCGCTTTGGTAATCTTGGGTGGTGGCGTGCTGGCAGCATGGATATTCCGCCTGCCGACAATATTGGACCCTCTGCATTCGTTGATGCCACCAGACGCAGCCATGGCACTGCTCTTAATTGGTATCGCAATTCGATCTGAGGCATCAAACACACACGCGACAAAGCTCAACTATGAATCGATTAGCTACTGCGCAGCAGCAGCGGTCGCTGCCGGACTAACGCTATTTGGCAGTTCGTTCGAAGGTCTCGCTTGGCTCGGTCCGGTGGTGAACGCACCAAACAATTTAAGTGGATTGCAAAGCGGAGCACCACTTATGGCGCCAGATGAGGCTGTGGCGGTGCTGCTTTTAGGAATTGGATTCATCACGTATCAGGTAAGCAAGCACCGACTGATTCAAGGTGCAGCACAGATTCTTCTATTGTCTGGAATGCTGTACTCATTCTTCGCTGTCGTTGCAGGAATTTATGGCGCAAGACCGCTCATTGGTGGTGGTCCGAATATTGGAATGGACATTCCGTTTTCCATGTCATTTTTATGCGGCTACGTCGCGGCAATTTGTGCGCGACCAGGGGATTTCCTCGGTGGTTTCTTAGTAAGCACTGGGAGTGGAAGTGCGATTAGTCGATGGACACTGGCGGCGCTCATTGTGATTCCGGTTCTTTTCGGCTATGCACATGTAAGTGCTCAACTAAGAGGTCTGTACACAGCAAATTTAGGAACGGCGTTCTTAATTGTTGTTCTGATTACTCTTTCTTGCTCAGTGGCAATTTTACTTGCAAGACTCCTGAACGGCTTTCACCGGAAAGCTGTTGTTCTGCAAGATTCGTTGATCAAATCGGAAGAACGCAGCAATGTCACTTTGGACAATCTCAACGAACCGTTCGTTGTCATCGACTCTGAAGGGCTCATCGCAACTTGGAATCATCACGCAGAATGTACGTTGGGTTGGACGAAGGATGAAATCATTGGGCGCAGCTTTCTCGACACTGTTGTACCAACAATGCGCAGGGCAACTTTCCGCGAGCACATGATGCGCGCGGCAACTCAACCACTAAATACATTTAGACAACAGCTAGAAACAAATCTCTTGCACGAGAGCGGTGCTGAGTTTCCTGTCGAAATCTCCGTCACTCCAATTCATGCAGATGATCTCACTCAGCTATGTTTGTTAATTAGAGACGTATCGGAACAGAAAAGAATGTCGCTTGAACTCTCTCGAGCACACGATCAGGCAATGGAGGCATCTCGTCTAAAATCTGAGTTTGTCGCAAATATGAGCCACGAAATTAGAACTCCACTGAACGCGATTGTCGGCCTCAGCGACCTTCTTTTACGCCGTCCACTCGAAGAAGACGTGAGAGATTTTGCAGGAACGATTCATGATTCTGCAGAATCACTTCTCACAATTGTCAACGACATTCTTGATTATTCGAAGATTGAAGCCGGCAAACTCGATCTGGAAATTACCGACCTGGACATCGTAGCAGTGCTGGAAGGTGCGGCAGAATTGGTCGCCAATCGAGCGCGAGAGAAAGGGCTTTCGCTGTCGGTATACATCGCACCCGATGTGCCTCGCATTCTCCGAGGAGATCCCGGTCGCATACGTCAAGTCATTCTGAATCTGCTCACAAATAGCATTAAGTTCACCGAGCAAGGCGAGGTGGTGGCAAAGGCTCGGCTTGTTAGCAGCGACGACAAGCACACAACGGTCGAATTCTCGGTCACTGATACTGGTATCGGAATAAGTGAAGATGCACTTGCAAGAATGTTCCAACCCTTCACGCAGGCGGATGGTTCGGTAACTCGCAAATACGGCGGTACAGGTCTCGGGCTGTCAATCTCCAAACGATTGGTCGAACTTATGGGCGGCAACATCAGCGCAGACAGCACGCTCGGAGCAGGTGCAGTTTTCAGATTCACCGTACCGCTAGAACGCCCTCTCAAACGCACACTCTTCTCGCCAACAAAACAAGTTTTCCATGACGTTCGCTTGTTGGTTATCGATGGACCAACACGAGCCAGTGAAATTATTCAGGCCTACGCATCATCATGGGGCATCAGATGCAGTGCTGCTGAAACAGGTGAAGAAGCGCTTCATATCATGCGCCGTGAAAGCGCTGCGAATGCACCGTTCGACTTGGCAATCGTAGATTTCCAACTCACTCACAGCGATGCACTCGCACTTGCGCACAGCATTCGAAAATTCGAAGATCTCAATCACACGAAACTCATGCTTGTTAGTTCATTCGATGATCAGACCCTGGTGACTGATGCGCTTCAAGCAGGTTTTTCAGCGTTCCTACCAAAACCGATTAAACAGTCCAGACTCTACGACTGTATCGTCAACTTGCTGACGACAGACGCTGACAAGGAAGTCGATACTTCTCAGAGACTTGCAAAAGTACAAGAATCGCTCACACCATTGAGGACTAACAAGTTTATCGGAGGAAAGCCAATTCTAGTTGCAGAAGACAACGTGACAAACCAAAAAGTGGCGATGCTGCAACTTGCGGAATTAGGTTATGCGGCACATGCAGTTTCAAGTGGAAAGGAAGCGGTAGATGCCTCATCGCGAGTCGAGTACGCTCTGATCTTGATGGACTGTCAGATGCCGGACATGGATGGGTTTGAAGCAACCAGGCAGATTCGGCGTAGAGAGGCTCTCACCGGCCAACACTTGCCTATCATCGCAATGACCGCCCACGCGATGTCGGAAGATCGCTACAAGTGCCTCAGTGCTGGCATGGATGACTATGTAAGCAAGCCGGTAAAACCCAAACAACTCAAAGCCGTTATCAGTCGATTCATAAGAAGAGACGATGAAAAGCAAGAGTCAGGACAGCCAAAGAGCTCCCTGGAGGTTGATGAGGTCGAGGAATTTGAAGGACCAAAAGGTGATCCAGTAGACCTAAGCGTCCTTCAGAACGAGTTCGGAATTGAAGAAGCGCAAGAGATCTTCAAGACATTTGTGACAACAACAGGTCCGTTGCTAGCCACCATATCTAGAGCAGCGCGGGAGCGAGACGCGAAACAGATGAAGGACATAGTTCATCAGTTAAAAGGTTCTGCGGACTCAATAGGCGCCTTCGAACTCGCTCAAATCGCACGTGAAACTGAGAAAGCAATTCCCGATGACGATTGGAATCAGCTGCGCGAATTTGCATCTTTGCTTCTTGCGAGCTTCGATCGATTGCAAATATTCATCGACAATCAATTCCCCACAAAGAAGAGAGAACTGAATAACACAACATAGAGGTTGTTATGTTAGGCTATTCTCTATTTTGTCTGCTTCTCGATCTGTTCGAGCGTGCATTGAACTGGTAGCTTATCCGGGCGCCAACGAATCAACTTGGTGGCATGACGAAATCTTCCATTCGAAACTTGATCGAACTGCACTTCCAATACAATCTGCGGCTTTAGCGGCACCCAATCGGCGCTGCGCTCAGTGCTCCATCTACTTGGGGCGCCAGGTACATTGATCGTAAATGAACTTTCGGTCTTCAACTTTTCTAGAAGTCTCGTCAATTTTTCGCGCTCTTCCCAACCAATAGTCGATGTAAACCCTACGTGATGGAGTTCCCCAGATTCGTCATAAAGTCCCAGCAAGAGCGATCCGACCTCCTTGGAGTTAGCACCATATCTGAAACCACCAATCACACAGTCGGCCGTTCGTTTATGCTTTACTTTCACCATTCCAAGCCGATTTCCGCTTTGGTAGGGCATATCCGTCCGTTTCGCGATGACACCGTCTAAATGATTGTCCGAACTGATTAACCAACGCTTCGCCTCTAAAGCAGACTCAGTTGATGGTGTCACGACGATATCTTTGAACTCACGCAGGTATCGTTGCTGAAACTGCAACAATTTTTCTCGTCTAGCAGGAAGAGACTTTCCAGTTAAATTTTCGCCTGTGTCCGAAAGCAAGAGATCAAACAGAACATAAGATGCAGGTGTTTCTTTCGACAGCCTTTCCACACGACTCTTTGCCGGGTGAATACGTTGCAACAAATCGTCAAATGAAACAGCACGGCCCGCCTGAATCACCAGCTCCCCGTCGAGAACGAACCGCTTGGCTTTGATTCGAGAGAGAGACTCAACAATTTCAGGAAAGTAGCGCCCCAGAGATTGACCGCTCTTCGAGCGCAATTCGATTGATCCATTGTTTCTGAAAGCTATACATCTGAAGCCGTCCCACTTGGGCTCATACAGCCAAGCGCTTCCTTCCGGAAGTGTGGGCACAGACTTAGCTTCCATTGGTCTGTAGTCCATAGGAATATCCGATCTCGCGGCGGTTGGACCTTTCGAAGCAAATCGAAGAGTATTCATAGAAATCCCTCCGCACTCAAGCGTTTCACTTAAATTAAGACTCCTGAAAATTTCTATTGTTCCTAATCATTAACTGCCTAAACAATGGAGGTTACGAGTTAAACTGTTGTAGCTACGACTCGAAAACCTTTGGAGCTCAGAACCTTGAAGAACCATGGCAAATAGCGGCGATAAACTCGCTAACCTTGCAAAAATCGTAATGTCGATTGGTATTGCTGCGGTTCATTGCGTCCCCGCCATTGCCCAACAAAAGGTAACGACTTCTCCCGCAACAGTCGCGAAGAGCCGAGCAACAACTTTTGCGGTCGACAAACTTTTGCTGTTCCCTCCAGATTGCTATCAGCTCACACGAGAGCGCAAATACAACGAAGCACTTGCAAAGGCGAGCAAACTGATTGCCTCCAAAAAAGGTGATTCCAACTTAGCCACTCTCAGAGTGTACCTCTTGGTGACACTGCGCAGACCCTCTGAGGCAGTCAAATTTGCTTCGGAACTGATTCCAATGAAGCGCCGCTTAGCCGATCTGCGAATGTTGCGCGGGATTGCGTACCTTGATTTACGGCAATACGATAAAGCAATATCAGATTTATCAGAGAGCATTTCATTGTGTCCCGAGCGCGCAAGTTCGCACCAATTGCGGGGTCAAGCTTATGCAGCAATCGGCAGGAACGATCTTGCATTAATCGACAACCAAGCCTTCAGATGCTTCAAAGAATTGCATGCTGCGTGGGAAGCGTTTGTTCCTGGAGAGGTTTTGAAACCGCTCGGACACATCAATCCAAATGCCGACTACAGCACTGAATTCGCCGCCGGACAAAAGGCTTTCAATCGCAGAGACTATCCAACTGCAATCAGTTACTTCACTCATGTCATTGCGCTGAAGCCGAATCTCAAAGCAGCATACTTCTACCGCGCCGTCGCCTATGAACCATTAGAATCACGCGAAAAGGCAGCGGCAGATTTGACCAAAGTCATAGGCTCAGGAAGTGGCTCTTTCGATCTGCCAATCTGCGTTGGTGACGATGCAAAAAAGAGAATCATTTCGCAGTGGTATCGCGTACCTTACAAGATGGGCGAGCCCTATCTGCGGCGATCTCGTTGTTACTTAGGCCTTCAGAAAAATGATCTCGCACTTAGCGATGCAAATGAAGCAGTTAAACTTCAACCGGAAGACAGATATGCAGTGGAATGTCGAGGCAATGTTTTGACAGCAATGGAACGATTTGCAGATGCCATCAAGGACTTCGAACTTGCAGAGAGACTCGACCCTGAGTATGCCGGCGGCGGGTACAAAATGGTTAGGTGTTTTCGCGAGTTGAACGATCAAAAGAAGGTCATTCAGCGGCTCAGTTGGCTCATGCGCACGTCGCCAAAAGATGACGTACTGTATCTCGAACGTGCCGACGCCTTGTCAAAACTAGGCTTTCACAATGAAGCCATAAGAGATCTAAACAAAGTAGTCGAGCTTGCGCCTGAAATTAGAGATGGATACATTCGTCGAGCCCAAGAGCTCGAAATCATCGGCGAATACCACATGGCAGTCAACGATTTGACCAAAGCCATTGAGCTCGACTCCAGCAAGGCAAAGCCGGCATGGATTAAGCGTCAAGCTCTACTGGAAAAACTCAAGAACAAGAAAACCGAGACAAAGTCCACAACCAAGCCTGCGCCTGCCAAGCACCAGCTTTTAAAATAGATTCAATTTCTCCAGACGATCACATTTCCGGCACAACTGCTTGATAGCTTGTTCTTGTCCGAACTGGACTTCATCGCCTTAACCGTCGGCGACCGACCAGGGGACAAAGGTTGAGTATCAGCGCATCCTGCTTGCCCTTAGTTGGGTGCGCTATACTCATGCTTTCGTTTTAAGGAGGTGTAACATTGACACCTAAGTTAGAACAAGGCATTTTCGCCGCTGGCTGCTTTTGGAAACCCCAATACATTTTCAGCCAGGTCGCCGGAGTCAAAAGAACCAGAGTTGGTTACATCGGCGGACAAGTCGACAACCCTAGCTACGAGCAGGTTTGTACTGACAAGACCGGTCACGCCGAGGCGGTTTTGGTTGAGTTCGATCCTTCCGAAATTAGCTACGAACAGCTAGTCGAACTCTTCTTCGCCAATCACGACCCAACAACACTCAACCGACAGGGTCCAGATATCGGCACGCAATACCGCTCGGGCATTTTCTGCACAACTCCCGAACAAACAATAATCGCGACATCAGTGCTGCAACGGCTCACCAACGAGAAGCGCTTTCGCGGACCGATTGTAACCAAAATTGAAGATGCACCGACCTTTTACGATGCTGAGGAATACCATCAGGACTACATCGTGAAGACAGGTCGCGTCTGTCACTAGGCGATCGTCTCCATAGTTCCTCCACAATTCCATCATTGGTTCTCCACACAGTCTCCCTAGGATGATTACGTGCGGCTGATTTTTCGCGCTTTGCCGCGGACGCCCGAAGATCAATCCAGGTGACTGCTAATGAGACAAAAAAATGATTTTAGAAAGGGAGCCTTCTATACACTCTTACTGGCAACACTTTCACTAGAGTGCTGCTTTCAGCCGGCTTGGGCAATTCCTGCTTCCGTAGAGCAATCTGATCGTCAGACTCTGGAAACCTGGAAAGCTTCTGCTAAAGCCACACACATAGGTGTGCAACTTACACAGATGCTTGATGGAACGAATCGAGCACTTGCTGTAAACCCGCATGATAAAGCTGCTCTGTTTAGAAGAGCCTATCTATTTGGAACGATTGGATGCACAGACTCTGCAATCAGTGACTTGACGAAAACATTGCAGCTGGATGCTAATTATGCCCCCGCATACACTGAGCGTGCGGTTTGCTATATCGATCAAAAGAATTATCCACTGGCACTTGCCGATCTAAACAGGGCGATTCAACTCAATCCATACTCCGGTGACGCACTGATGGCGCGCGGAAGGTTATGGCTATTGATGGGAAAAGCCGAGATGGCGTTGCCGGATTTTCAGAGAAGCAAAGCAAACGGTGCAAGATTTACACCGGTACTACCTGGCGAGCTACCGGGAAACTTCTATGACGCGCCCAGCTATTACATAGGTACTTGTTATGAGGCGATGGACAAACCACAAGAAGCGCTCAAGTTCTACAAAGCGTCGATGAACACACAACCAAAAGGAACAATGGGATTTCTGCATCGGTATGCAGACCAACCACTCGATCTCAAATACAAAGTAAGCAGTCTTGAAGGTTATTACGGAAACTAGCTTCGTCTGCGCCGTGTCCCCACATTTTTGAAAATTGCAGAGGAGCTCATATGGGATTCAATTTTGTTAGAACTAGTTGGAAAAATTGGAAAATAGCAATCACCGGCATTGGTACCAGTTCATCAGGACCCGGAAGCAGACTGATACGCGCACTGAGAGCCACTCCTGACTTTCGTGGACAGATAGTGGGTCTTAGTTTTGATGCACGAGAGCCTCAGGTTTTCTCGCGTGCAGGGTGCAATAGCGGATACAGCATTCCAGATCCTTCACAAGGTGAGCTTGTGCTTTTAGATCGATTGCTGTTGATTCATCAAAAGGAAACCATTGATTTGATAATTCCTTGTCTTGATGTTGAGGTTCACAACTTTCTGCTTATCAGACAAAAGGTCATTCTCTCTGGTATGCGCCTCTTAGTTCCGAGCAGAGAACAGTTTTGCATCGAACCGGGAGCGCATCTAGACGCATTCTGCAAGTCCGGTCTTTCCTTTCTGAATCTGTTTGCGATCAGCGACAAATTAGCCTAATCACTACAACAGGAGTAAATCATGAGCAGCATGCTGAGTCAGAAATCGCAATCAACAATCTCGATCGAGCGGCTGCAGCAACTTGCTGTGAGTGATACGGGATTTGTCTTCGACCCTCAGACGGGACAAAGTTTCACGGTCAACCGAACCGGCTTGATTGTGATTCATCTTCTCAAACGCGGTGCCGATCTGGACAAAGCGTCATTGACATTGGCACAAAACTGCAATGTCTCATACGAGCTTGCAAATTCGAGTGTTGAGTCTTTCATCTTGCAGCTTGGGAGATATCTATGAACGTAACACCATTGAAAAGTCCCCGATGGCATTCATACAATGTTGCCATAACCGGCATGAATGCTCATGCTGACAATCCTGGACCGGGCAGCGCCGTTGCTAGATGCATTCGAGAATGCACTGAGTTCAAAGGCAAAATAATCGGTCTCAGCTACGATGCGCTCGATGCCGGACTGTATGACAGACAATTGTGCTCCAGCGGACATTTGCTTCCATACCCTTCATCGGGCGAAGAAGCACTGCTTGAACGAATAACTTTACTGCATAGCATTGATCGCATCGACGTTATCATTCCATGCCTCGATTCGGAACTGGCCAACTTCATCAGAATCAAAGACGACCTAGACAAATTGGGCATCAAAACTCTTTTGCCCACGAGAGTTCAACTCAATCTCAGAGCAAAGGATCATCTTGCGGATCTCTGCAATTCCATCGGAGTTAAGGTGCCTCGGGGGAAGACTCTGGCTGATCCAAAATTCTTCGACAACTGCGAATCGAAAGGTTGGAAATATCCACTGATTGTAAAAGGAATCTTCTACGATGCATCGATTGTAAGCAATGCTGTCGAGGCGCGCGCTGCATTCAACCGATTGGTCGGAGCCTGGGGATATCCAGTTATCGTTCAAGAAGTGATAAAAGGCGATGAATTAGATCTTGCAGGAGTGGGCGATGGAACAGGTGCACTGATCGGCGCAGTGTCCATGAGAAAACGAGCTCTCACCGAGAAAGGAAAAGCGTGGGCCGGAGTTACGGTAGTAGAGCGCTCGCTTGAGTCAATCGCTGAAACCCTTGTAGATGCACTGCGATGGCGAGGTCCTCTTGAAGTAGAAGTAATCAAATCAAAGGGCGACATTTATGTAATCGAAATTAATCCTCGCTTTCCGTCGTGGATTTATTTGAGCCAAGCTGTGGGTCGCAACCTGCCGATCGTGGTCTTGAAACTTCTTGATGAAATCGAAGATTTGGAGCTTGCCCCACCAAGTGGTGGCACCTTTTTCATTCGCCACGCGCGAGAGCTAATTGTTGATCTAGCCGACTTCGAATCGATTCTTGTTTCAGGCTCTCGTGTTGCACGATCTGAACCCACACATGATGAAGATTTCGAAACCACTTTCAGGAGCGCCTAATGAAAGAAACTGAAGCGAAGATTCCTTGGGAACCACCATTCATCCAACCTCATAAAGTTGGTGAAATTAACAAGTTTGGTAGACACTCCAATCGAGACAAAGCGGCAAGCACTGTATTCGGTGCATCAGTAGAAGAGTTGAAGAGAAACTTTGGTTCTCCGCTTTATGTAACATCGGAGGCTCAACTTAGAAACAATGTTCGAAGAATTCAGAAAGCATTCCGAACACGATATGGAAGCGTCGTTCATGGCTGGTCGTACAAAACCAACTACACAAGCGCAATCTGCAACATAATGCACCAGGAAGGTTCTTGGGCAGAGGTTGTTTCAAAATTCGAATACGAAAAAGCCCGAGAGCTAGGAGTATCGGGCGACAAAATTATTTTCAACGGTCCAAACAAATCGAAGGTCATATTGGAACGGGCGATATCTGAGAGCGCCCAAATTAACATCGATCACCTCGATGAATTGAAGTTAGTAGAGACAGTTGCAAGAGAACGAAATTGCACAGTCAACGTCGGTATCAGGCTGAATTTCGACACTGGATATACGGAGCCTTGGAGTAGATTCGGCTTCAACATAGAAAGCGGACAGGCGTATCAGGCAGCAAGACTAATAGCGCTGAGCCCACACTTAAAGCTCACAGGCTTACACAGTCATATTGGGACCTTCATCCTCGAACCAAGAGCCTACACCGCACAAGTAAAAACGATGTGTAAGTTTATGCGAGAGCTTGAGACAAACGAGAACGTGCTCATTGAGTACATCGATGTAGGAGGCGGCTTGCCTTCAAAGAATGCGTTGCAAGGCGTGTACCTTCCACCAGAGCAAATTGTTCCATCCATAAATGAATATGCCGAAGCGATCTGCAACACACTTCTTTCCGAAACGCAATATCGGCGACAGACCAATCGCGGAAACCCGCGCTTGATCTTTGAATGTGGCCGTGCGGCGGTTGACGATGCGCAAATGTTGCTTTGCACAGTTGTCGGCACAAAACGATTGCCAGATGGAAGACCTGCAGCGATTCTAGATGCAGGTTGCAACTTGCTATTCACGTCGTACTGGTACAACCACCAAGTACAACTAACGCGTCCTGCACAAGGGCCATTGGCTGATACCGTTCTTTACGGACCACTCTGCATGAACATCGACGTCATGCGCAACAGCATACAACTTCCACCAATTCACGCAGGCGATACTCTTCTAGTAAACAGTGTAGGCGCCTACAACAACACTCAATGGATGCAATTCATTGAGTATAGGCCGAATGTAGTTCTGATTCATGAAGATGGAACATGTTCCATTATTCGCGAAGGCGAAGACCTCTGCGTGATGATGGCGCAGGACCGCCTGCCTGAACATTTGCAGAATCCATTTCCAAACAACTTGAAAGTCGTGCGCAACACATCAGGCAGAAGGGCAGTGTAGAAAATGTGGCGAGTGTTTGTTGCATTACTTGGTGGATATGGATCTTTCTTCGGTCTAACAAACCGCGTGTCTCAGTCGCTATTGCTAGTTAGTTCACTATTGCATCCGGTCGTGGGTATCTACGGGATGTTGGGCGGTCTAACAACAATGCTTGCACGAAGAATTCTTGGAGGGTTTTCAAAAGAGGAAGAACGAATCGACATGGTCAACGGCATTCTGTTTGGAATGCTAATTGGCACGTCATTTCCTGCAAGTAAGCTATCGTTCTGCCTACTGGCATTTGGTGCACTGCTCGTTGTATTCATGAGCGCAACCATCAAGAGCACACTCGGGAAGCTCCTAAAACTGCCCATTCTGGGACTTCCATATTTCTTGACCGCTTGCATAATACTTCCGCTTTCGGCAGTTTTTCACGAACCAGCTATCAGCCACGCCCAACTGGCAACACCAGAAATTATTAAAGATATTCCCTTCCCAAACGTCTGGTCGGCACTTGGTTCGATGTACTTTAGCGGCACACCAACTGGGGGAATACTAGTTTTCCTGGCGTTCTTAATTTCATCAAGGTATCTGGCATTCCTCACTCTTGGTTCCGCCATTCTCAGCACGATCTATCTTTCATTCATAGGTGTTTCACCAGGCTCACTGACCTTCTTAATAGCGCAAATGAACGGAGTTCTTGCAGCTTCTGTAATCGGCGGTCTCTATACAGTGCCCAGTTGGAGAAGTTTAGCAATAGCATCGCTTTGCACACTTCAGGCGTGTACTCTATCAATAACTCTAGAGCGAGCCTTCTGGGTGGTGGCGCTGCCGGTGCTTGCGCTACCGTTCGTACTTGCTACCTACGTAACGATGATCGCGTTGAGCTCTGAGCGCGGAGGACCTTGGCCCAAGTTTTGGCTGCTTACACCGGACCTTCCAGAACGAAGCATGGAAAAGATCGCTCAAGCTGAAGCTCGCGGCGTGGATTTCAGAAGCGTCGGTTTGAAGCTGCCGGTCGCCGGTATTTGGCAAGTCTATCAATCCTTCGATGGTCCTCATACACACAAAGGAATTTGGCAGTATGCGATGGATTTTTTTCAAACCAAAGACGGACATAGTTTCAAAAACGACGGCACACAATTGAGCGATTACTATTGCTTCGGTCAACCAGTTCTGTCACCCGCTTACGGTAACATCATTGCGCAGGAATCAAATTTTAACGACAACACTCCAGGTGAGGTCGACACAATAAACAATTGGGGCAACTACATTTTGATTGGGCTCGAAAGTGGCCACTTCGTTTTGCTGGCACATCTGCAAAAAGACAGTCTGCGAGCAACAATCGGAAGTCGTGTAACACCCGGGCAGGTGCTGGCGTTATGCGGCAATTCCGGAAGATCGCCACAACCACACTTGCACATGCACGTTCAGCTCACTCCGCTTGTCGGCGACCGAACCGTGCCCTTTCATCTCGCCGGAATAGTTGAAGCGCTATCCACAACGCAAATGTTTCGACTGAATTCGCGACCGCAAGAAGGAGCAACAGTTCTCAGCCCTACCAAGAACACAGCATTGCGCCGGGCTCTGAGACTAAGAGTCGGAAGCCAATTCAACTATGATGTCGTTTGTAAGAATGGAGCATCCAGCATTGACTGTCTCACTGTCAGCCTCGATCTGAGTGGACAGTTTTGGTTTCAATCACGAAACGGAGCAAAAGCAGCATTCTCGCTCACAGAAGATCTCCTCGCATTATTTGGAAGAACAGGAAAGGCAAACTCGTTTCTCGATAGTTTCGTTCTTGCCGTCGGCCTGACGCCACTTGTAGAAGGCAATATCACTTGGACCGATAGAGTGCCTTATCGACTGCTGCCGCTATCACCGTTGTGGCGCATACTTTGCTGCACCTTGGATCCCTTCAATTCTTGTGCGAATTCAACATACTCTCGCTGGTGGGACACGTCTAGTCAAACCTTTGTGCAAACCGGAACACATTCAATTTACCTATTATTCGGGCTACTCAAGTGGTCATGCTGCACTGAAGCTATCTTGTGCGAAGTCGATGGTCTTATTCGCTTCAAGTTGAAAATCAACGGATGTAAGGAGAACTTAGTTGCGGCAAATCTTGCCGTCTGCTCCTTGCAGGAAGATAATGGCATTCCAGAGATGACTGCAACAAGACCCTCCAAAATCTGACTTCATGAAGCTGACAATCAGAGCGCAATTCTTCGCCATTTCCATGCTGATTACGGCTGTGGTACTGGGTCTCGTTATGTTTTCGATGCAATACAGTATTAATGAAGGTTTCTCGAAGCATCTTGCCAAGATGGAGTTGTCGAAAGTTGAAAATCCGCACGAACGTCAGCAATTTATCTCGACAATTCAAACAGAGTTCGTGACCGAACAACTTCGCAACCTTTTGATGATTACCATAATTGCTTTCGGTCTTGCCGCAGTTCCTGCCATTCTTCTATCACGACATTGGCTCAACGGAATCAACACAGTGCTCGAAGGTTCACGTCGTTTGTCCGCCGGAGACTATTCAACTCGCATTGAAGCGTCAAGACAAGACGAATTCGGCGAGCTGGCACGTGAGTTCAATACGCTGGCGAAAGCCTTGGAAGACAGCGATCAGAGTCGCAGGCAGTGGGTCGCCGATACCTCTCATGAACTTCGAACGCCGATTGCAATTTTGCGAGCACAAGTCGAAGCATTTCAAGACGGCGTGCAGGCAATCAATGCCAAGACTCTAAACGTACTGCACACCGAAGTAATGGCACTCAATAAATTGGTCGACGATCTCCACTGGTTGGCCAGGCATGACGTCGGACAAGTTCAATCAAGCCTCTCACCAATCGATCTGGTGCAATCGATTAGAGAATTAGTCGAGACTGTAAAGGAACGCTTCGACGCAAAGAAGATCACCATAGACGATACCGGTCTAGCAGGTCTAGAAAAGGTTTTGGTCAATGCAGACGTAAACAGAATGCGCCAAGTTTTCTCAAATCTATTGGAGAATTCATTTCGCTACACAAATCTAGGCGGAACAGTACAGATCAGCGGCGAAGCCAAAAATGGTTCTCTCATTCTCCGCGTTGATGATTCTGAACCCGGAGTGCCAGTCGAGATGCTTCCGAAAATGTTCGATCGCTTCTTCCGTGTCGAACAATCGCGCAGTCGATCGCTCGGCGGCTCCGGTTTAGGTCTTTCGATTTGCAAAAACTTCGTCGCCGAACATGGCGGCACCATCGAAGCGCAGCAATCTCCACTTGGAGGAGTTCGCATGGAAATTATTCTTCCAATTGCCATCACGGAGGAGAAGAAGGTTGTCTGACAATCAAGGAAACATCCTCATCGTTGAAGATGAGTTGAAGATTGCTGAAATCATGAGTGACTATTTGAAACAGTCAGGCTTCAGCGTTACTCACTTAGATAACGGAAGAAGTGTAGTGGCGCGCGTAAAGTCTGACGCGCCTGATTTGATCTTGCTCGACATCATGCTTCCCGGCGGTGACGGTCTGGAGATTTGTCGAGAAATTCGAAAGTTCTCAGAAGTTCCAATCATCCTAGTTAGTGCAAGAGTCGAAGAACTCGACAGACTTTTGGGCTTAGAACTTGGAGCCGACGACTACATTTGCAAACCCTTTAGTCCGCGAGAAGTCGTGGCTCGATCGAAAGCAGTCATTCGAAGATTCAAGCGCGCAGATTCTGAACCACCTGAAGATAAGCTGTTTACAATTGAGGATGATGAGAGTCGAATCAGCGTACGTGGCATTCATCTGGATTTGACGAGAACTGAGTTTCGCCTTCTAAAACTTCTGGTTAGCAGACCAGGCAGAGTGTTCTCACGCTCGCAACTTTTGGACTTGTGTTTCGAGCAAGCAGATTCTGTGTTTGATCGAGTCGTAGACAGTCACATCAAAAACCTTCGCAAGAAAGTGTCAAAGGCACTTCCAGACAAGGAAGTTATTCACGCAGTTTATGGAGTTGGTTATCGCTACGAAGTGCAGGATATCAGCTCATTGGAGTAGTCACGTTATGCACGGCTTTCACGCCACCCAAGAAAAGCACTGCAAAGGCGACACCGAACATTAGTGAGAACGAACCCAACATTTTCATTCCAAACCCCTTCGTACCGGACGTGAATGAAACGCCACACTTGAATATTGCATTCATCAAGGTTGCTAAAAGCAGAGAAAGAACAGCAAGCTTGCTGTCAATTTTGCCCCAATGAAACAGGTCAGCAACCGTTACCGCGATAGCGTCTACATCCATCAACCCACCCAGGCAACTTGTCCACACAAGACTGTGGGCACCAAAAATATCAGACGCAGCTTTTGTGAAGAAAATAATTACTGCAAGAATTGCACCAAACTTCAGAGCCGGCCCTAGCATGAAAGGGTTTCCCAATTCGATGGTCTTTTTCGTTTGGTTCGGTGGTTCAGTGCTCTTTGGTACTTTGGTCAACGCAGCCAGGGCAAATCCTGTAATACCTGCAGCCATTAGTGGCCACAACGCAACCACCGCAAGATTCGGACTAACAACAGACAGGAATGCCAAAATTCGAGGAAACTGAACAGCATTGGAAAGCGTGCACGCCTGCCAATATGTTTGCTCCATATGTGGTGCTTCCTTCACGTCTTTGGCAAAAGCGGTTGTAGCTGCTGTTGTTGAGGCCAACCCACCAAGGAGCGCTGTCAGTTTGATACCAATCGATCGTCCAAGAAATTTCTCAAAGAAGTAACCGACATACGAAACTGAAGAAACCAGAATTACGAACAACCAAATTCTTTGTGCGTTGAATGCGTAAAAAGGTCCCATGTCGTTTGGCGGCAACAACGGATAAATAATGAAAATCAGTGCCAAGAACCGCAGCGTATCGCTAAACTCAACCGACGTAAGCGTCTCTTGGAAGAATCTTCGAAGCTTTTCTTTCGCTTCGAGAATTACTGTTAGAACAATCGTCAGTCCAACGGCTGTGGTTTGACCGTGTTCGAAGTCATCACACGAACCTGAAAATGCCAGACAATAAACTGCCAAAAGTGCTAAGTCGGTGGTAAAGCCTGATGCCTCCTCCGACCTATATCGAAACGACACCAAAAAGACTATCAGACCGAAAACAACAGAGCACGTAAGAAAGTGATTCTCAACCATGCCGCAGAGCGAGCCGAGAATCGCAACAATAACGAATTCTCTAACACCAATGTGGCTTGTCGGCTTGACCGCTTCGCGTTGCGCGCCGACAAGAATCCCAATAAGCAGGGACTCAATGATTGGAATCCAATTGAGGTGTGCGTGCGTTTCGATATGACACCACTTCGCGACGTACTGCTCGGGCAGAGTTGTCTTTATCAGACAGATCTCTGTTCGACTTACATAATATGCAGTACCCAATACGCTATACGATCAAACTACGTTAGTAGCTCAAGTACAAGACAGATTCAGTTCCGAATTAATCGAAGAATGCTCGCGCACCTTATGCAGTGCTATGAAATCACTACGGATGCGTTCTTGCATTCAAACGAAACAGCACTGTCGATAAAGAGCATCTTTAGAAGATCGCGATAGAAACCGTACAAAGGAAGCCGATCTGCCAACTCTTCACGCATCGTATCTCTGCGTATCTTGAAAGAACGGTGCGAAGGTCCAGACATATGGTCCAATTCAAGATAGTAATTTCCCAAAGGTTGTATCTGAATTTCAAACAACCTTCCTTTCCAGCGCGCCACACTCTTAAGCGCCATCCAACCTGTTTTTTTCAACATCGCTGGAGGACAAGTAAGATAGTCTTTTGTCTCTATAAACTCCAACAACCGTCCTGAGCATGTGTCATCAAGTTCAACAAACTCACCAAACGTTTCGAGTTCCTTAAAGACTGACGCATTCCATGTAAGTTCTTTCAGCGCTTCATGCACTTTCAGACATGCTTCATCACTTTCGCAAACAATTTTGATTCCGAAAATATCTTTGACATATTTACTGTATTGACGCAACTGTTTATCACGATAAACCAATTCATCAATAGCAAAAATTTCGTCGGTGACTTTGTTCCACAACTCCTCTTCAGCCTTCACGCGACTGGTGATTCTATTGACACCACTTTCGGGGCGACCAAGCGGAACATACTCAACAAAGTTTGCAGATAGTTTTAGTGGAACCCACGATCGATCTTTCTGATAGCGAAATCGATCGAGCATGTGATTTCCCAAATCGATATCTGAAAGCGCAAGCAACGTATCTCGTGTTATACGCTCTCGAATGTGAAACGGGCGATCGTCGTCATCAGGAAGAATTCCGATGACATTGCTGTGCAGCTCGAATCCACCTTCAGTTAAGAGCAATGATGCAAGCAAATGCGCCAAAGTGTGCAAGTGCCTTTCACCATTGAGAATTCCTTTGCTGAATGATTCACGCACTTTGGTAATTAGTTCACGCGAAAGATCTATGCTGACGTGAGACTCGGGATTCGCCTCTTGCTCAGCTTTTTTCTGCGCTAAGTATGAAATAAGTTGGTGAATTACTGGGTCGTGCATCGACAGTAACAGAGGCGACTTTGTCGTTTGGTACTGTGCAAAAGAATCAATCGAGCGACCCGTCATTTTGTCATTATACGACTGACATTCAATTATGCGCCGGAATTTTTATCAAACACATTGAACTAATCAACTGAAATCCAAGACCAAATGTGATATCTATTCTGCATTCAAAAGCAATACATCCATTTTGGGAGGATGCGTCATGGCCCCCGTGACAACAGCCGCGGTTTCAGAATTTGTCGCTTACGAACTGGCAGAACACAAGCTGGATGCGATTCGTACCGTTAAAAGAAAGATGCCCACGCTAGGTCCGAACGACGTCCTGGTGCAAATGAAAGCAGCATCCTTAAACTACCGCGACTTGCTCGTAGCAACAGGTCGATATCGCAAAGACCTTACTTTGCCGAGAGTTCCACTGTCAGACGGGGCCGGCGAAGTTGTCAGCGTGGGAAGCGCGGTCACTCGTTATTCTCAAGGAGACCGAGTCTGCCCTAACTTCATGACCGGTTGGCAGGCCGGTCCGATATCCGAATTGGTCGTCAGAACCGACCTGGGCGGCGGTATTGATGGCGTGTTGACCGAATATGCTTGCTTCAGTGAGCGCTCTCTCGTTCGCATTCCAGACCACCTCTCCTATGAGGAAGCGGCAACACTGCCATGCGCAGCGGTGACCGCATGGAATGGCTTGGTCGAACAAGGCAGATTAACTGCCGGAGAAACCGTCCTCGTCATGGGTACAGGCGGCGTTTCAATCTTCGCACTGCAACTCGCCCGCCTCTGCGGCGCGGAAGTCATCGCCACTTCAAGCAGCGATGAAAAGCTCGAGAAGCTCAAGAAACTGGGCGCTCGCCACACCATCAACTACAAGAAAGTGCCGAATTGGGAAAAAGAGGTCGTTAAAGCAACATACGGCAAAGGCGTAGACCACGTCATTGAAGTCGGTGGTGCTGGAACATTGGAAAAGTCGGCTGTGTGCGTGAAGCTGGGCGGGCACATCAGTCTCATCGGCGTTCTAGCAGATCCAAAAGACGCGGGTAATCACGCGGTACATCTGCTCATGAAAGCGGTCAAGCTGCAGGGAGTTTTCGTCGGCTCCGTCGAAATGTTCGAGCGAATGAACAGTGCAATCAGTCTGCATAAACTGAAGCCTGTAATCGATAAGACGTTCCAAGCCAAAGACATCTCTAAAGCACTTACCTATCTCCAAAGCGGCTCCCACTTCGGAAAAGTTGTCATAACTTTCTAGGACCTTTCTAGGTACAACCTCACTTGATTCGCGTCACGCGTGATTCTCGTCGATCGAAGCCGAAATTCACCCTTTTCCATCAGATTTAGTGGAACTTTCGGAGAACCTTGGGCATCTAATCAATATGTGATTCCAATTGACTTGTTGGAATGTACTTTAAGAAGATTATTGGTACCTGCATCTTTTAGTATGAGGCACTCGTCGCGCCACACGCGATGAGGAAAGTCGGTTTGCATGATTCAAAATCAAATCTCACTTCTCATAGTTGATGATAATCCCGCCGATGTGTTGTTTATCGAGCGGGCGCTTAAGCAATCGAAGGAAGACGTTTTTCAAACCGAATGCGTCGCAACGCTTCAGGAAGCGATCGAGACTCAGCAAAAGAATCGATACGATTTGATTATTCTGGATCTCTCGCTTCCTGATTCGTGTGGCTTAGAGACTTTCGCCAGCCTGCATTGCAACGCGAATGGAACTCCAATTGTGGTAATGTCCGCAATTGATGACGAGTCTTTGGCACTAAAAGCGGTGCACTTAGGAGCGCAGGACTATCTTGTAAAAGGTCAGGTAGAAAGTGCTCTTTTGCTGCGTGCAATTCACTATGCGATAGAAAGAGCGAGCGCTGATTCAAGAATTAAAGAACTCAACGACAGCCTGTCCAAGCGGGTGTTGGATTTAGCAAGAGCAAACGAAGAACTAGATGCTTTAACGCATTCTTTGGCCCTCGCGCGAGATCAAGCGCTACAAGCATCAAGTTTCAAGTCGGAGTTCGTAGCAAGAATCAGCCACGAAGTTCGCACTCCGCTTACTGCCATTATGGGAACGCTCGAGCTTCTCTCCGATACAGAGTTGTCGGCAGAGCAAAAGGAATTCTGCGAAATTCTAACAGACTCGGCCACCTCGCTTCTCAATATTGTGAATGAGACTCTCGAATTCACAAAGGCTGAAGCAGGCATGATCAAACTGACGATGCAAGACTTCTCGCCGATTACACTATTGGAAGGAACAGCAGACATTCTCGCTCCTTCAGCGCGCAAAAAACGACTCAGACTGATGACATACATTGATCCAGCCATTCCTCCATTCATGTATGGAGATCCAGTTAGATTGCGTCAAATTCTCCTGAACTTTGCAAACAATGCTATTAAGTTCACCGATAAAGGACAAATCGTAATTCGAGCAACTCTCGAAGCCATCAACGAACCCAACTACACAATTCGCTGGTCTGTCACCGATAGTGGTATCGGACTGTCGGAAGAAGCACAAAGCAAACTGTTTCAACCCTACGTTCAAATCAATAACACCTCCACTCGACCGGCTGAAGGAACAGGACTCGGATTGTCCATTTGCAAGCGCTTAGTTGAGCTCATGGACGGACAAATTGGCGCACAGTCGCAACTCGGGAAATCCTCGACTTTCTGGTTTTCGGTAAGCATGCTGTGTTCGTCCCAACCTGGCATTCAAACAGTACGCACACAAGAAATCATTCAAATTGGAAACCTAGATCGCACAAGAGTTTTGATCGTATCTGACGATACAGCCTCCAGGGAAATCTTCCATAAGTACGTAAGAGCCAATGGTATTGAAGATGGTTGTGCCGCTCATGCTGATGAAGCTATGTTCCTCCTCAATAAATCGCATGAGACAGAAAGTCCTTACTCTGTAGTAATTTTGGATCTCAATTCTAGTCCTTCCGAGAGAGCGCGATTCCTCAACGAAATCAAAGACAATCCTCAACTGTCATCAACCAAGATCGTTGAAATCACGGCATTCGAGCGCAATCCGACAGAGGGCGCCCTCGACCCCACAGACGTGCATTTGTGTCCACCAGTAAAACGGGCGTCGTTGAGCCGAGCTATTATTCAAGCAACTACCGGACAGCATCAAACTCGTCACGAACCGCATGTGCCAACTCACTCGGCAGTTTATGCAGGCAATCACATTTTGATTGCGGAAGATAGTCCCACACTGCAAAGAGTGGCAAAATCAATGCTTGAAAAGCTGGGATTTTCTGTCTCCGTAGTTTCAAACGGCAGAGAAGCAATAGAAGCATTCAAGAATTCAGCATTCTCAGCAATACTGATGGATTGTCAGCTTCCGGAGCTCGATGGCTGGGATGCAACCCGTCGAATTCGTGCAATTGAACAAGCGACCGGCGGCCACATTCCAATTATCGCTATGACCGGAGCAGCAGAAGAAAGCGACAAGCAACGCTGTCTCAACGCTGGAATGGACATGTATCTGAGAAAACCAGTTACTATGCAATCACTGGAAGAAACACTGTCCAAGTTCTCATCCGCAACAGCTAAATCCAGCTAGCGACAAACCGAATTTTCGCTCATCACAGAGATGGCGTTCAACCCTTGCTCAAAGTCATCAATTAAGTCGGCAGAATCCTCGATTCCGACCGACAACCTGATTAACTCATCCGAGATTCCAACCTTTTTTCGCTCTTGTGCGGACATGCCCACATGAGACGTCGTTGCCGGTCTGGTCGCAAGAGTTTCCACACCCCCAAGACTCGGTCCGCACACTGCGAGATTGAGTGATGCTATCAGCCGGTCTGCAATTTCGGCACCGCTGCGTTTGAGCTCAAAACTCAGAACGCCACCCGAGCCGAGAAACAACCGACTGGCCCGCTCAAACTGCGGATGCGTCGGCAACCCAGGGTAGTTTACTCTTCCAACCGCCGGATGCCTGGAGAGATACTTCGCTAATGCTAGCGCGTTTTCGTTATGGGCCTTCATTCTCAACGACAAAGTCTTCATGCCGCGATCCAACAAATAAATAGCGTGTGGGTCCATGCAACCACCAAGGTGATTCAGAAACTTGCGTGTTTCAAATACAAGATCCTCTCGCCCGATGACCGCACCACCTACGATATCGGAATGCCCGTTTAAGTATTTTGTACAGCTGTGAAGCGAGAGATCAAATCCTAGATCGATCGGTCTGCAATTTATGGGACTCGCAAAAGTATTGTCTATGATAGAGACGATACCATTCGCCTTGGCAAAGGCAACTACCGCCTCCAAATCGCAAACCTGAAGCAATGGATTTGCAATTGTTTCCACATATATCGCTTTGGTATTCGGGCGAATCAAATCTTGCCAAGACTCAGGATCGTTATTGTCGATGAAGTCAAACTCGATTCCAAAATCAGGCAAGTCTTTGTTGACTAAATCAAACGTTCCACCATACAAACAATCTTGTATGAGCAAGTGATCGCCGGCTTTAAGAATGGTGAGTAATGTGGTGGCAATTGCTGACATTCCGCTCGACGTCACAAGGGCCGCCTCGGCGTTTTCAATTGCAGCCAGCTTCTGATGAACAGCCAAGTGATTGGGCGTGTTATTGAGTCGAATATATCGAATGTCGTGATACTCGGCAGGACCACCATATTCAAATGTCGATGATTGAAAGATTGGCATCGACACTGCGCCACCAATTCTCGGGTGAGGCATTCCTGCATGGATTACCTTAGTTCCTATTCTCATTTGATCGTCCTTCATCGCTGTCTAAGCTTTGCCTGCTATCGCAGGGACCTTCTCGTTTTTTTCGGCGCTCTTTTCGGCAGTCGTCTCCACCGTGTTTATTTCTTCAGTTGTTTGTGCGATCAACTCAAGACGCCTGTACTCGCGGCTAAGTTGGAATCCACAATAGAACCAGGCGACCGCAGCAGCGCAACCTAAACCCAAGACGCCCATCATACCGAGACCGAAAATCGTGTTTACGACATAGAGACCAATTCCTGCCAACCCGCGCGCAAAGCGATAACAGAACATCTCGATTACCGGCTTTACCGAGTAAAGGACATCTCGACTAGTGACCGTATAAGTGAGCTCTTTCGCGGCCTTAAACCATGAGTGTCGAATTGCTTCATCAGAGTGGAAGATGGCAATTATCAGAAACGGGTTTGGGAAAAATGCAAAGGCAATCAATCCAAGAAGAATAATTCCCGCTGATGATGTGAGGGCGAACGTCGTTCCAAATCGCTTGAGGACGGCCGAAACTACGAAAAGTTCGACACCGAATTCACAGATTCCACGCCACTTCTCAAGGTCTGCATCGAGTGCGGCAATCGCATCTCTGCCAGTGGCCATTTGACGCAAAACGTCGTTGTAAACAAACTGAACCATGTCAGGCATGATTCTTTCAAAAGCCACCAATAGTACAAGAAAAAGAAGCAGACGATTGTTCATGATCACGCAGACCATAGTGCCCAGATTGGACATGTCGCACTGTTCGGCTTCTACAGCCGGTTTTCTCGCTGGCGGCGCCTGATCGTTTACTTTCTCAATGACAAGGAAAATCGCGAGTGTTACAGCAACAATTCCTGCTGCAACCAAAATCATATTGGTCGAACCCAAACCTTTTACGAGTGCAGATGTAAGCGAACTGCCCAGAACTGCCCCAAGACCTCCGCCGGCAGCCAATACACCGAACAGACTCTTTGCCCTATTGGACTTGAAGAGATCATTTGCGTACATCCAAAAGAGGGTGACTCCCATGATGGAAAAGACATCAATCCAAACCCAAAAAGCGCCCGATGCGATGGCGGATTCGAATTTGAAAATCTGCCACCAAGCAATCAGGTTGACGAAGAAAATACCGTATATGGTGCCTATGAGCTTCTTGCGAGGGAGATGCGCAAACTTTGAGTAAAACCAAACCACAACACCGGTGACAAGCGCCGTACCGACATACACAAACGGCATATATTCATTGCCGAGCCCATCCAGTACCAAGCCACGACGAATGGGTCTAAGAATGTAATAGACGCAAATGAATAAAAACAGCCACGTAAACATGAGCGAGGTCTTCAACCGTTCGCCCGGCTGAATGTCGACAAACAGACTTACGACTTCCTTGAGACCTACAGCCTTCGACATATCCACAGCCACTCATGGTGCGCGACTCTAAAAGACAATCCTTATATTGTGCCTTTTGCGCCATCAACACTATACACCCGCTCTGCTTGAAAACATTGAATGGCGTTCACTTTCAGGCGTCTTTTGCCATTTATTAGAACGAATGAATAAAGCCACACACACACCAGGAGCAGAAAACTCCTAGATTTCCGAAATAAAGCTGCAAAGCGCGAACCGATAGCGGCCAATCATGCCAAACTTTTGAGGTCCAACCTCTTATAAGCAAGAAGGCTCATATGTCCGACTCGACTTCAACAAAGCTTGCACCCGGCCCCACGTCGTCTGGAATGCTCGGTTTGGATTTTCCAAATCAGTTCAAAAGAGATCCGTTGGAAACAGCGATGAAATTGAAGCAGGAATGGGGCGACTTTATCTGCATCAAGATTGGTCCCGTTCATTGGTACCTGCTAAACCACCCTGACCAAGTAAAGGAAGTCTTTGTTACTCGTCACCGCGAATTCGGCAAGACCGATCGATTCAAACAAGTCATTTCAAGCGTCGACGGCAACGGTCTCGTCGTCAGCGAAGGAGACTTCTGGCTGAAGCAGCGCCGAACTATTCAACCGATCTTTCACCACGATCGTTTGAACACTTACACCAGTGTGATAGTCGCGAAAACACATGAAGCGCTCACCTCGTTCAGACCAGGACAGAACGTCGATATGTCAGAAGAGATGACCAAACTGACATTGCGCGCTATTTCAAAAATTCTGTTTGGACTGGACGTAAATGAAGAAGCACAACAACTAGGAGACGCAGTCACTGTATTGTCGCAAGTGATGCTGAAAGAGTTTTCCGACATTCTGTACTTGCCGGATTGGTTACCTCTTCCATCGAAGAACCAGAAAAGAAAGGCAACTCGAACGATTGATTCGTTTATTTATAAGGCAATTAGCGCCCACCAGACTTCGGATAGTGGTGGCACATTCGATGGCACAGCCGCAGGAAGCGATCTTCTTGCCATGTTGCTATGCGCAAAAGACCCAGAAGGCGACGATCAGCTTATGTCGACTCAGCAAGTTCGAAACGAAGCGATAACGCTCTTCAACGCGGGTCACGACTCAACGGCCGCAGCGCTTTCTTGGACATGGTACCTGCTGATGAAGCACCCGGATGTGTATGAGAAAGTAATTGCTGAAGTCGATGCGGTCTTGGGAAGTGAACCGGCAACATTTAAATCATTGCCGTCGCTCAAGATGACAAAAGCTGTCATCAAAGAGGCTCTTAGACTGTATCCGCCCGCCTGGGTAATTCCAAGAAAGGCATTGGATGACACAGAGATTGCCGGCTACCGTATTCCAAAAGGCAGCATCCTAAATTTCTTCTGCTATGTAATTCAAAGAGACGAAAGATTTTTCGAGCAGCCTGATTCGTTCCGCCCAGAGCGCTTCTTGCCTGAGAATGAGCAGGCGCTCAATCCCTTCGCATTTTTCCCATTTGGCTATGGTCCTAGGGGCTGTATAGGAAAAGATTTGGCGCTAATGGAGATGGAGCTTATTGTGGCGACCATTAGCCAAAAGGTAAAATTTCGACTGAGGACACCTCACGAAGAAATCAAACCGAATCCATTGGTTTCGCTAGAACCTCTAGGCGGTGTCGACGCAGTAGTCGTTGCACGATAGTTATAACAATGCAGAACAATGAGGATGATGATGGATACCGAAGAACATGTTGAACCGATCGAAGACATAGAAGAAGAGCTGAATAAGGCAGTCGACACAATGGAGTCGCGTCAACAATTTGCGCATTTTCTCAAGCTGCTCTGCATTGACTTTGAAGAGAATCAGGAGGAGTGGGAACATCAAGATATTCACTCATTTCTCTATGCACTCTTGGACTATGCAACAAATGCCGATCAATACACAACAGAAAGCGGCGTAGTGATAGATCCCGATCACGCTTCGTGGAGATCGTTTGCAGAAATGTTGAGTTGCGCTCGCAGCTACTGACACGAGGGTTTGATATGAAAAAACCGCCCATTTTCTTTGTCTGGGCATTTCTGATTAATTGTTCCGCCCTAGTTACTTGCATTCAAATTGCCATGTGCGCAGATTCAAATATTCAACAAACTACCGACAAGCAAAAAACGTGGATCATCGATAGGGTGAAAGAACACGTGAAGACACTAGCAATTCGCAATGGAAAGGCACATTTCGAGACGGATGGTTTCTTTCACTCAGGTGGAAGCGAAATGGCAAATTCCTTTGATAAAGGAGAGGGCGAGGAGTTCTCTACTGCTGCCGATCATCACTCCTCGATAAAATTAAAAGTCAAAGAGATTTCCAAAGAAAAGGGCGTGACAATCGAGTACATCAGTCGATTCGATCACAGGTCATTCGGAAAAAGTTTGATAACAGAAGACAGGGGAGAAATTACTCTCCCCTGGAAGTGACTTCTTTCCTCTCGCTAGCAGCGGGTCATTAGCCAATGTAGTCGCTCAATGTCTCATCGCTTGTGCGTTGGCGCAGCTTCTTCATCGCCTTGATTTCTACTTGTCTGACGCGCTCTCTACTGATTCCCAACTTGCGTCCGGTTTGTTCGAGAGAAAGCGGAGCTTGATCGTCTAGACCAAATCTCAGACCTATTACGCCTCGTTCAAACGAAGTCAAACAAGACAACAGTTTGCCGACATGACGCGAGGTGAGCTCTTCTTCCGCTTGCTCCTCTGGCGGTGCTTTGTCACTCGAAATCATTTCTGCAAATGAAGTGTCTTGCTCGGTGCCAACCGAAGCATCAAGCGAAACCAGCTGTTTGTTAGTACTCAGAATGTACTCCACACGTTCGGGAGACAACTTCGCGGCTTCTGCTATCTCTTCAATTGTCGGTCTGCGACCGAGACTTACGAAAAGGTGTCTAGCAACTCTTTTGAGTTTTAAGACCATTTCGTTCATGTGCACCGGTAAGCGAATCGCCCGTGATTTATCAGCGATCGCTCTTGCCACCGCTTGTCGAATCCACCAACTTGCATACGTCGAGAATTTGAAACCCCTGTCAGGGTCATACTTTTCAACAGCACGCATCAAGCCGAGGCTTCCTTCTTGGATCAAATCGAGAAACGGCAATCCTTTGTCTCGATACTTCTTCGCGATGCTTACCACCAATCGCAGGTTGCTCTGAATCAATCTGCGTCGGGCAACTGAGTCGCCCTTTCTTGCCGCCCTAGCCAACTCGATTTCTTCGGCTCCGGTGAGCAGCTTGTACCGCTTCAGCTCCTTGAGGTAGTCAGACAGAGCATCGTCGGATCCACGCATGCCACCATATGCAGCCTTCCCTGACGCTTCTTGGTCATCGGACTGCCGGGCCATTGAAAAATCGGCATCATCGTCTTCAAAGTCCGAGATGTCATCGGAATCAACATATGTCTCCAAATCGTTCGCGAGACCTTCTTCGTCTTTTATGACCTTCAATTCTGGTTCATAAGTTTTAGGTTTCGGTTTCAACATAATTGCCTGCCTATCTTCTGGTTTCCGTGCACAATACCCAACCGTGAATTTGTGCCTGATGGTTATAGACGCAGCTACCAGACATATGTGTCCATGCCCCATAAATCTTCAAGTTTTCTTTCTTTTTTCTACGAGAACCTCGACAGTTGATCACGCAACCCGGGAATAGGATCTTCGGGTACCTTTTTTGTTGGGAGTGGTAGCTTTGGAACGCGACAAGAACAAACACTCGGAGCAAGCTGTACTGCACGACAACACGATTTCGCCTCGAGACGACCGGCGAATTCGCGGAAAGGCTCTGAGGGAAGCGATTCCACGGCAGAGCCATGCCGGCTGGAAAGTAGCGCCCAACCGCCCTGACCCTATCGACTTCCTCGAAAAGTCCAATGAGGGCAGGGTTCCCGAACTTATACCTATAAGATACGGGCGAATGATGCAATCGCCGTTTACCTTCTACCGTGGCGCCGCATCGCTTATGGCTCACGACCTGTCGACCACACCCTATATCAAAGTCCGGGTACAGGCCTGCGGAGACTGCCACCTCCTCAATTTTGGCGCCTTCGCCACCCCTGAGCGAAATATTGTCTTTGACATCAACGACTTTGACGAAACTCTGCCTGCCCCTTGGGAGTGGGACATCAAACGGTTGGCTGCCAGTTTTGTTCTAGCTGCAAGAGAAAATAAGCTCAAGCCGAAAGCTGCGCTCGAGTGCGCTGAAGCCGTCGCCAGAACCTATCGAGAGAAAATGGCTGAGTTCTCCAAAATGAGCATTCTCGACGTTTGGTATCAAAAGGTCGATTGGCACAGCCTCTTGGAAGAAACAATCGACACCGGACTCCACCGCCAGCTCAAAGGCCAGGTGACGAAGGAAAAGAAGAAAACCATCGCAGAATACTACTTTCCGAAGATGACAGAGAAAGTAGACAACCAGTATCTCATCAAAGACAACCCGCCTTTGATTTATCACTTGCCTGGAAATGAGCATGGTGCTTACAAAGACAAGGTAAAAAATGCATTCGATCTCTACAAGGAGACCTTGCAAGACGATCGAAAACGGCTCTTTGACCGCTACAAACTTGCTGATGTGGCCATAAAAGTCGTAGGAATCGGCAGTGTGGGAACGCTGTGTGCGATTGCTCTGATGCTAGCCCCAGACGACGAGCCCCTTATTTTGCAGATCAAAGAGGCGCGCCCATCGGTGCTTGAAGAATATGCAGGCAGGAGCACATTCGAAAATCACGGACAGCGTGTCATTGCCGGACAGCGCATTATTCAAGCCGCGAGCGACATATTCTTGGGCTGGACGAAATTTGATGACGGCAAACACTTCTATATCCGCCAACTCAGAGATACGAAAGTGAAGCCAGATCCTCTGCAATGGGGACCAGCTCAAATGGTGGAGATCGCCCAAGTCATGGCTGTTATTCTTGCAAAAGCTCACGCACGCTCAGGAGACGCGGCGCTGCTTAGTGGCTATCTGGGCAACAGCGATGTATTCGACAAAGCCATCGCCGATTTCTCAGTTGGTTATGCAGACCAAACAGAAAAAGACCATGCCGCTCTTGTGGCTGCTGTTCGGTCTGGCAGGATCAAAGCGCTAGTTGAATCGGCCGGAACAGGCGCCTAGATTTAGGCGCTGTTTATGAAGCTGCTTTTGGAACAAGCATTAATGCTCTTCCAGGAAGCCAAGTGCTACGGACTCCTGAATGAGGAGCTGTCTTTAGTATAATTACTGACTTCCGGATATCAGCACCAAAGGTTTCAAGAATGCGGCTTGATAGATATCTTGCGTTCACCCTTTTAGCAGCGTTTAGCATATTTCCGTTTGCAGCGTCCTCACAAGCGCTCTCCAGCATTGCGCAGCCTGTAAGCGTAGAAAGCCTCAACATGCAGATGAAGGATGCGAAAGCATACCTCGATCAGCTGCTTGAAAGCGCTTCAGCCCTTAACGATTACACCTTCGACAGTGAATTGGTTACTTACAAATCCGCAAAGCCAACGCATGCGAAAGGCAAAATGTTTTACAAGAGACACAACCTGGTTCGCGTCGAAGTCACCGACAACTCGTACAAGGCAGGTTCTGTAGTCGTTCGCAGAAAAGACGGAGTCGTGCGCGCGCAGGGTGGAATCAACTTGCTGTACATGAAAATGACGTTGCAAGAAGATTCACGAATGCTGCGGCTTCCCAACGGCTATCAAGTATTGAAGTCTGACTTTCACAGCTTGCTGTCAGAGCTAAAGCGAGAGCTATCAGACAAACAATTTTGTGCACGCGTCACAACTTCCACAACTCAAGTCGGCGGACAGAAGGCATACGTAATTGAGGAAACCGGACCTCAAGACGCACTGGCAAAGCGAATTTATGTGAGCGCCGACAGCAATGTTCCAATTCTCTGGGAGATTTACCAGCAGGGCAAACTCTTCTCCAGTGTCAAGTTTCAACACTTCCAACCGAACGTTGGATTACAGGATGAACTCTTTAACCTATAGAGTGTTTTCTCACAGGAGTGCGCGTTGAGAGTAAGTAGCAAAACAAGAACCAGACTGGTTCTTTCCATATCGATGATTTCATACGTGAGTGCAACGTTGTTCGCGACATCGCTTTGCACAAATCCTGCCGCCGCCCAAACTGCAGCGGGAGAGAACCCATCGATTGCCAAAGTAGAATCCGGCAGCACAACAGAAACGGTGAGAGAGCTGACCTTGGGAGATCTGCGAGATGCCGGACTGGCTCTCGAACGCATTCGCCAACAGGCAATAAACGTTTATGTGGAAGCACGAAGAAAACCCGTTTCGCCCAAAATGGCTCCACAGCTGGCAGACCCTAGAGTGATTCCAATGAAAGAGATCGGAACACACTTACCTCCAAGGCGCGAGTGGCTGGTTTTCTATATGGGAACAATGGAACCAATCATTCACTTGCTTGGCAAAGACGTTGATGACATCAGAAATGGTGTCCACAAGCTCGTAGTACCGGAACGGATAAAGAGCGACTTCAACCCTCAATGGGAAGAATGGACGAGCACCGTTGAAGACATGAACAATCATCTTTCTTCCTTGCTTGATCTAATCGAAGAGGCGGGCACCAAAGGTGATGCTATCGCCAAGGAAGCCGTGGCAATTTACGAAGATACCAAAAAGCTTGAACATGTCCGCAGACAAGTCTACACATCGATTCAGGAAGTCGAACAGAAAAACTCAAGGCAGACAGTGAGCCGACATTAGCTTTTCTGCAAGAGAGAGAAGCTGTGTGTCTCGTCCACGAGCGGCGACAACCGATACTCCAGCCATACCGATTTCGGATTTGACTGGTATGGTAACTTGAGGCAGTCCGCACACTGAAGAGATTGTGCATAGCTCTAAGTTGCGAGCGCGATTTGCGGCAAGTTCAGTTTCCGATGCCGACAAGAGTGGTGGCATGTCCCAAGTCGTTGGAAACACGAGCACGCTCCCTTCGCCAAGAACTGCCGACACTGCTTCGACCGCTCGCTGCCTGATGGATGCGGCTTCGGCCAATTCCTCATCTGAAATATGTTCGCACTTATAAATGCGCTCTGAAATGCCTGGGCCAAATTTAGGACGAAATTCCTTAAGCCACTGCCCGTGACACTGCCATACTTCGCGCCCTCTGATGATGGCAAAGGCCTTATTCATATCTGCAAGTAAACTATCAGGAAGCGAAACGGAAGCAACGTTTTTGAATACATCTTTGGCTTCACGAACCAACTTTGCGGTGGCGTTGCGAAACTCTTCACGAGAGATGTCCATGCAGTTCGTAACCAGCAGAGCCGCTTCGGGCAGCTCTTCATCAATATTTTGATGGGGAGCCAGCTTCATCAATTCTCTTCCGACGATTCGAAGCATCTCAGGCGTTTTGGCAAACCATCCTATTGTGTCGAAGGAAGGTCCAAGTGGGATCACACCTTCGGTGGGAATGCGCCCATGCGTCGGACGAAAACCAAACAACCCGCAATAACTTGCCGGCACACGCACTGACCCTGCCGTGTCAGTACCTACCGCGAAGTCACAAAGACCTGCTGCCACAGCCGATGCAGAGCCAGATGATGAACCTCCCGGAATGCGATCAGGGTATTGTGGATTTACTGGTGTTCCATAATGCACGTTAATTCCGTCGAGACTGAATGCCATCTCATCGCTACACGACTTCCCTACAAGCGTGGCACCTGCATCCAATAGACGCTTCACCGCCGGTGCGGTTTGATGTGCTGGTTCATGCGTCATCAGCCATGTAGGATTTCCGGCACCTGTGACATAGCCTTCGATATCAATCATGTCTTTTGCTACGAATGTTCGCCCAAAGAGCACTCCTTGATGAGCAGTCTGAACGAGAAGATTCTCGATAATCCCATCATAGGGTGCTCTCGGTGTATCGTCGGAACTCAAGTTACCTCCCGGTTTTCGCTTTGGAAAATTTCTTCGCCTGCGACGATTGCCAATCGCCGTTGAAGGTCGCGTTGAGCTTTTCTTCGCCAACCTTCGCAACAAATGCGGCTCTCTCTTGGACGGTCATCTTGCTCACGGTTGAGTGAAGCATTTCCAGGTCCGATAGTTCCACCGATAATTCAGCAAGGGACTGCCGGTCGCCATCCGTTAGGAGTTCTTCCCCCTTCATATATATCCTTGCCGCCTTTTTCACGGAAATTGGAAACTGCTCAGTACTTTCAATTGCTTCAGCAGCGGTTATATAAGGTTCATGCAGAGCGAAGAAGTAGTTCATCGAAAAGACGTCTGAAACCGTCAGTGATGAAAGAAGACGCATGACCTGTTGGTGCACGGAAGAAGAATCACCGACAACCTCTTCGCTTGCCAGCAACTGTCTTAGTGAACCGGCAAAGTCCGAAGTTTGATTCGTGTCATGAAACCAAAGCATCGCAAGGAGTTCTTCTCGAATTGGTCCCGGAGAAATCCGCGCGATGATTGCAGCTTCAAGTTGGGCGCCACTGAGCTTCTCATAAGCAGCAATTATTGCCTTGCGCTCGGCAAGGCTTAATTGTTCCAGAACGGCTCTGACGGTTTCGAGATCTCCGGCACCACTTTCCAGCGATTCGAGGAGTCGCTGAGCCGCATCATTCAGTTCATCAAAATCAACGGATGCTTTGAGATCAACCAATCTTCCATCCGCTTCTTTAATAAACTGGCGTCCGCATTCTGAACTTTGAGGATTCAAATCGATGCTCGTTTCAGATCCATCTGCGCCGTAAATAGTTTCGCAAAGTTCTTCCAAATCGAAAAACACAGGAGCACCGTCAGCGGTGACACGTATCAATCCTGTCCAGATATCGTCGCCACCAATGTTCCATGACACATGATCTTCACTTGTCATGACAATTCCATCGGGTCTGGTGACCGAGCGAATTAGTGAGTGGCTGTCATAGCCAAACTTATAAAGATCACCTTTAGCAGTCACGAACTCGACGATACGCCCTTTAGAGTCGTATAAACGGTTGCTTCCACTGCTTCTTACCAATCGAAACCCGTCAGTAAAAAAGACTGTCTCCGCTTTGGAATCTTTCCATGTAAAAGTTCCGTCTTCTGCAACCGCGGCTTGTCCAACTTGTGATGCTCCACGCTCATCATTCCATTTGGAACCATCTTTGCTTGTCCATGTTCCAGTACTATCCGAAAAAAGAACCAGCCTGCCTGTGCTGTCGAAGGAGAATGATCGGACAAGTCCTGCCGCATTTTTCACTTCTTGCACCACAAGCGCGTCTGAAAGAATCATGCGAGATCCGTCAGGGCGATGCACTACGACGACTGCGTTCTCTGTGTCCTGATATGCAAACTCTGCGCTCGACTGCAACACCTCTGGTCGTCCTTTCAACGTACGACCAGTTTCTTTACCGTTTTGGTATTGAATCCATGCAGAATCCTTCAAACGGTATGAATCAAAAAATGTCTTCGAAGCATCAGTGTAAGTGAAATTGATCAAGTCACCATTGTCGTCGTATTCGAATCCTCTTTCGCTTCCATCAGGATAGACGACTTTGATTACAAGCCCGTGACCGTCTACGATAACTACAGATCCATCGGCGTTGATTACTCTCACTCCGCCTTCGATTCTCTTTTCCAGAACAGCACCACTTGCTGAGGCTGTCACAGGCTTGCGCCCTTGCTCTCTAAAGATAATCTGACCGGAGGGTTGAACGCTGACTTCACCGTTCCAGCGATCGGTGGTATCACTCCGCCTCCATGTAGTCCCTTGTTCGCGCGTCCAATTGATTCCGTTATAAGTGAATCCTTTGAGTTGCGCTCCCTCATAACTGAACTGCCAAACACCAGGAATCGCGCGTGGCGTAATACTCTCCACAGCTCCTGCAGCGTTCATGACTATACGGCTGAGATCTGAGTTCAAAATCGACTTCGTCCCACTCGTAGCAATTGTAATCACTGAACCATCGCTACCAACCATTGTGAGCGTGCCATTGGGCTCAATCGATACTTCGCCGTCAAAGCGCAATGTATCCTCGTCTACGGGATTTCCTGCATCATCGACTACCAGCCACTCAGTCGAAATCGTATTTCGCCAATTAGCACCATCCGGGGTGCGCATTCCTGTTAGCTTGCCATGTTCGTCGTATGAAAGGCTCGTCGAGTTTTGATTCGAATAGGCAATCTTTTGCACTCGCCCGCGTTCTGAAGTTACAGCCGAACCATCGCCTGGCAAAAATGTAGTCGCTCCATCAGAACGTTCAATTCTTGTCGTTCCTTCCGCCAAATCTTCAAAGCGCAGGTTGCCAAACTCATCGAGTCGCACCACACCAGTCAAAACGTTGCCGGTCGCTTGACCGGCTGCATCGTAGTGCATCCAAATATCGCCAGTCCTCACCCAGCTGTCGAGATAGCTAATCTTTCTGTCTTGGTAGACGATTTCTTTCAACTCGCCTTGTTTATCGTATCGAAGCAGTCGAGTGCGCCCGCCCGGATAGTCAATTTGCTCGCGCAGACGCTGCCCTTTCTTGGGCTGAGGTGCGTCGTCATCAAGGTTTGCTGACTTAACGATCAGATCTTCGATTCCAAGAAACATGCGATTCGGTGAGAACTCACCTGTATAGCGTCCAGGTTTAGAGAGTTCCTTCGATTTTTCAGACTTGCCTTTTCCGCGTGACTGCGCCAACTTGTTAAAGTTGGGAGTGTCTCCAGCTGTTTTTCGCTTGTCTTGTTTTCGTTCAGTCATTGGCTTTCCAAAGATGATCGCCCGTCATCGCCTGAACATTAAATGAGGCGAAAGGGCGTGGAAATAAGGATTATAACCCCTTTGGCATCAACAAGTGACCGCGGTCGAGCATCACTTGGAAGCCCCGAATGCGTAAGCTACGTACCCATTCGTGATTTCCGCATTGCTTGAAATCCAGATTCGCATTAACTTAACTCTCAAGCTCCTCGAATCCCACACCGAAAAACCACATGCCACCCGGCTGCGAGGTACACAATGGTTTCTGAACTACAGGCTCTCGAGCGCGTAGAACGCACCGGAGAAAAGCCAAACGAGACTCAAAAGGCGTTTCAATCCGAATACCTTAAACTGGTACAGCACAGAGAGCCGCTGCAAAGTCAGGGCGACGGACAGGTAATTATCCTCGGCGTGCCCACTGACAAAGCTTCCGAAAAGTCCGAAAAATCGGCGCAAAGGGAAGGTCCGGAATCTGCTATAGACCGACTGGCAAAGGCAGCAGAAGAGTACATGAAGTCTGGTAATTTGACGCCGGAGCTGCGAAAGAAGTTTGAAGGCGTCGTTGCAGAAGCCGACAAGGAAACTTCACCACGCATTCCTGTGCTGGAGAAGAAATTGCAAGGACTGGCCGATGAGGCGAAAGCCTACTTCACGGCGGAAAAACAGGCGGAAGCGAAAGATCTTCAAAATCAGATTACAGAACAAACTGAGAATCTAACCGATGAACAACGGCAATCGCTTGCCGTGATGATGTTGATGCGCATGTTCACAGAACCCGGCAGCGAAGAACGCAAAGAAATTGACGGTGTTATCGAACAGACTGCTCCTGGTTTGATGGAAAAAACAGGAAAGCTCGAAGGGGTGCTTAAGCCCGTTCGCGAAAAAATGGAAGAGGGAATGGCGGTTCAGCAAGAAATTGATCTAGAGAAGAAAGCACCAGTCATGTCGCGCGTAATCTTTGCAGAAGTGTTGCTGGATTCGGGTGATAGAAAGAGCGCACAAGGTCTCATCAGAGACGCCGCCGCGAAAGATCAGTCGCTGCTAGACAGCGAATACTTCGTCGACTTGGCACAAAGAGCCGGTCTTGAACGCAAGCACCTGATTGTGTACAAAGCCTAGTCTTCTGGTTGCGAGGATCAAACACGCATCATGCGACGCATGACATATGTCGCATGACATGCATCGC
>CAYZJR010000003.1:0-43918 GCA_964478655.1 uncultured Candidatus Obscuribacterales bacterium | reverse complement strand
TCGCATGACATGCATCGCGCGACAGTTACCTGGATCAGAACTAACAACTAGCCAAATGTTTTATACTGGCACGATGCTTAGAATCACAACCATAATTTTTAACGCGATTGTCTTTACTTCGGCAGTCTCAGTCTTTGCTACGGCGCCCGCGACCGCGCAACAAGCAACGGCTTCTGGCGATGGTATTACGGCTTCAATTCAAGCTCTCGATGACCCCAAAGGATACTTGAAGGCGGCGGATGAAGCGCTCAAACTCGGGAAAAGCGCCCAAGTCGAACAAGTTGTAATGCAAGCCTTAAAGACTGAGAAAGGCTTCACTGCACAGCAACGAGCTTGTCTCACCGAGCGGCTCGGCGAAGCTTATCTCTGGCAAGGGAAGTTCAAGCAAGCGGCGCCATTGTTCAAACAGGCACTCGCCACACTCAGAAAAACGTCACCTGACAGTGTTCAAATGGCTCGCGCATTAGAAGGTCAGGGTTGGCTGCAACAGTTGCAGGGCGATACATCAGGTGCCGAAAAATCCTGTGTAGAGGCGTTGGAGATATACCGGAAGGGTGAACCAAACGGTGGCGATTTAACCGCGGATGGATTGGAACATCTCGGTTGGCTAATGGAAGAGCAAGGACTGATTCCCAAGGCAGTTGAGTTTTATCGAGAAGCTCTTGCGATGCGCAATAACATCAACGGCGTTGATAGTCTCGATACGGCCAACACTATGGAATGGTTGGCAGACGCTCTTATAAAAAGTGGGAAGGCTGACGAGGCCCAAGGGCTTTTTCAGTCGGCAATGAAGACAAAGTTGAAAGCGAATTCTCTGTTTGGTTCATTCATGCCACAGAGCGTTGCCGATACCGTCTTCTTCCGCTACTACACAGGCTCTCCGTTTTGTGCTCGCAGTTTTGGCGGCGGCAGTCTCACGCAAAAAATTGCGGCCGGAGGAGTAATTGCAGAAGCAAGTATTATGCGTCGACCAAGCGATTTCGCCAAAAGTTTGCGTGTAAACGTCAGAATCACAAACAACTCAAACCAGCCTATCAACATCCTTTCACAGGCTCCATCTCTAATTGCTTTGAAGCCGGAACCCGGCGTTATCTCCATGCTTGATCCTCAAGAACTCGCAAACAGAGTCGAAAAGAAAGGACGCAGTAAAGCCAATTGGACAATGTTTTGGGGTGGACAAGCAACAACGACATCTACAACAACTGTTATCGGCAACGGGTTCATGCCATATCCATACATGGGTGGCGGTTGGGTGCCACCGAATTTTGGATATGGGGGCGGATTTATGAACGCCAACAGAAGCGGCGACATGACAATCATGAATACGTCTATGCCTGATTGGCAGGCTCGCCAGCGCGCATACGAAAAGGCACAGCAGTTAACGGCAAAAGCAACACAATCGGCAGACGAAATTCGACAAAGCGCATTAGTTTCTGCCACCGTACCACCAGGCGGCACCATTGACGGTGCGCTGGAATTTGATGATGTAAAATTCGATCAAGCAGCCTTTCGGTTGCCGGTTGGAAATGCGACGTTCCAATTTATGTTTGACAGAAAGGCGCAATAAATTTCACCTTTACCGTCCCGGCGGATTGCTCAGCAGCTAGTTGAGCCGCGTCAAATACAGCAACGCCCCCATACCGAATACAAGCACTAGAGCCTTGATATCAGTAGATTCGATCATTCCGCGCATATCTGGATACCACAATGCCAATGCGCATCCAAGCACAATCGCAAAACTAATGAACTGGCACAATTTCTTGCTGGTTTTCTTTTGAAGTGGAATGAGGACTGCCGATGGTAGAACAATAAGAACTATGCCTACAACTTCAACTAGAAAACCGAGCAGTGGTTGCTTGTGCGCAAAGGCAAGCGCGATCATTAAGAGGAGGGCAACTCCGAGTTGAATCTTCCACTCCCAAACCTTTGTCTTTAAAAGCTCGAGTCCGTTAGCCACTGCCGCCCCCTTCTACTTCCATCCTAATCTCTCTGTGCCAATCAGTCCAGCCCAAGAGATCGCTTGAAAACTTTATTTACTCTTTTGCTGAAGGACAGCGATATCGAAGGTCGACATTAACATAGCGGCGATTTTACGCATAGTAACGGCGGCTTTAAACCGTTCTGTTCCCAACGACATTTCGACATCGCTAACTTCATCTGATGCTGATACTTGCAAATTGTCTTGGATGCGCTTAAGTGCAGAAAGAAAATACTTGGCGTCGAATGACTTCAGAATGATGTCGTCTGCGCCGCATGAAAGGATCGGTTGAATGTCCGTAACTTGAGTCAGCGAAACCATTAGTACACATGGCACCGCGGATAGCGCCGCATCCGATTTCACGCGTTTGCAGAATTCATAGCCGTCAACGTCCGGCATGTTTACATCGACCAAAGCTAATTGCGGAACTTCAGCACGCATTATAGACAATCCCTCATCGGCACTCATAGCCATTGTTGCAGTGTAGCCGCCGGATTCAATAACTCGCTTGATCATCTTTGCTTGAGTCGCGGTGTCTTCGACAATCAAAACATTAGACGTCATTGGGCCCCCTTTTGAACTTATTTTCTTGAATTCTTGACGAACTGGTTCTGCGCGCGGTTGGTTTGAACAAGTCGGAGATCATAGAAGCTATGCCTGCTGGAGTATGCGTATAGCAAGCCCCATTCAGTTGAATCGCCTCACTCGGCATTCCAAAAACAACGGAAGAAGCCTCGTCTTGCGCAAAGGTTATCGCACCGGCGTCACGCATGAGTGCAAGTTCTCTCGCTCCATCAACTCCCATTCCGCTGAGTATCACGCCGATAGAGTTCTTTCCGTACACCTCGGTAATAGATCTAAACAGATGCGACACTGATGGTTTCGCGCCATTTTCAGGTGCTTCGTCCGTCAATCTAATTCGATTGTCTCGCGATATGCTCAGCTGTTTTCCGCATGGTGCGATGTAGGCACAGCCCGATTCCAGCAACTCATCATGTTTGGCGACGCAGACTCTCCAGGAAGACTTCTTCGCGAGCCACACGCACATGCCATCGACAAACGCTTCTAACATGTGTTGAACAATAACGATCGGCACCGGAAGATCATTTGGTAGGTCGCTCAATAACGCCTTAAGTGCAAGCGGTCCACCGGTAGACGCGCCAATAGCAATCACACGGAAAGCGGCAGCATCATCATCCCTGGACGGCGCAGGAAAGTCACCGCGAGGTTCCATGCCCCGGCGGACAAGCTTTACTTCCGACATCGCTTTGACTGTCTCAGTTAACTCTGTGCGTAAGGCTTTGAACCGTGGGTTCGATATATCCGTCGGTTTTTCCAGTGCACACAATGCGCCCGCCTCGAGACACTGAAAAGCAAGGTTCACATCGTTTGATTGCCAACTCACGGAAACAACGACAATAGGAACAGGGTTGGTCGCCATCACTTTCTTTGTGAACTCGGCTCCATTCATTCGTGGCATGTGTATATCGAGCGTCACAACGTCGGGCTTCTCGCGCTCAAGAAACTCCAGCGCTTCTATGCCATCAGATGCAGTGCCGACGACGGTTAATCGGGGGTCACTATTGATGATGCGCGAAAGCAACATCTGCGAAGTCTTCGAATCTTCAACGATCAATACCCTGATTTGAGCCATTTCCTAGAAGACTCTCTTCACCACATCCAACAAGTTCGTCTTGTCGAGCGAACTCTTAACGAAGTATGCATCAGCTCCAGCTTGCATACCTTTCTCACGGTCCTCCGTCGATGCACGCGATGTAACGAGAATCACGGGAATGTCTCTGAGCTCAGTATGTTCCTTAATCTTGGAGGTCAACTCAAACCCGTTCATCACGGGCATCTCAATATCCGTAAGGACAACGTCGACTTCAAACTCACTCAGTTTCGCCAACGCGTCCCTGCCATCCACGGCCATTTTTACTATATAGCCCGCCGGTTCCAAAATATTTTTTAGAAGTATTCTTGCGGTAAGAGTATCATCGACGACTAACACAACCTTCTTTTTCGCGTCTATAGTCTGAACGCGAGCAGGAACTTGCTGCGTCATCAAGCGATTAGCAGTTTTGAAAATGTCTGAAACGTTCAACACGGGCACCGGCTTTCCCGAACCAAGAATTGAAATTCCGGCAACGTTTCTCACACGCACAAGCGGCCGCGTCAATTGCTTTACTAGTACTTCCTGTTCGTCCAAGATCTCATCAGTGATAATAGCGAGAAATTTTTGATCGTATTCCAGAACTACGGCTAACCGAAATTCTTCCGCAGACCACTCGGAAGAGATATCCGGAATGTTCAGTATTGTCGTAAGTGGAAGGAGTGGATGCGGCACACCATCGACAACTATGCACTGACGACCATCCACGAGTTTGATCTCATTCGGCAATACTCTGAGTACGCGAGCAACACTAACTATAGGGAGAACCAGCGTTTGTCCACCGGCACGAATCAAAACACCTTTAAAAGTTGCAAGCGTCACTGGAAGATCAAACTGGATAGACGTGCCATCACCCACACTCGAAACAACATGGATGGAGCCGCCCAACTTCACGACCATATCTTTAACGATAGACATTCCGAGACCACGCCCGGAGATCTCGGAAACAGAATGAGAAGTAGAAAGTGTTGGCTCAAAGATAAGCCTGAAAACATCATCTTTGCTCAATCCGTCAACTTCGCTTTTAGACATCAGTTGTTTGGATACAGCAGCAGCTTTTACTCTTTGAGGATCTATACCTCGTCCATCGTCACTTACAGAAATTTGAACCTTGTTGCCCTCCAAATGTTCGACTGCCAACAAAAGTTTCGCAACTTCCGGTTTGCCTTTGGCCAAGCGCTCTTCAGGTGTTTCAATTCCATGATCTATACAGTTCCTCAATAGGTGAACTAGTGGGTCGCGAATCTGCACAAGAATTCGATTGTCGATTTGAATTTCGCCGCCTTCGATGGTGAACTCAACTTTCTTGCCTAAGTCTTTCGAGAGATCCCGCACCAACTTTGTAAAGCCGGTAAACAAAGTCGAACACGGCATAAGCAGAAGTCGCTTTGTCTCGCTGAGCAGAGAGTCGACCAAAGTCGAAGTGGTGCGCGTCGTACTCTCAGAAAGGAAATTGAGAGATTGGCATTGTCCCTCGAGCGTCTGGTGGAAGGCGTATGTGGATTCGATAAAATCCATTATCTTTTTCCAGCGATACATGACTTGCGCTCGCTGGGCAGGTTCTGGAATTGAGCGCTCCAAAAGAGTTCGCATGCTTTTGATGTCAGGGTAGATTCGCATCCACTGGCGACTCCAAGGATCGAGCGAATCTTTCAAGTCAAGACTCGTGCTTGATTGCTGTTTGATCAGCGCTTTGATTGAAAGAAGTTCTTCTGCCTGTGTTAGCAGAGCATCAAGCTTTGCCGCCGAGACCCTGAGTGTGTCTGTAGATCGCCTATCAACAAAGGTTTTCGGCGCTGCAAAAGGGTTGTTAGGCACCGCAATGTCGCCGTTTGAGCCAGAATCGGCCACTCCAACTGCTTCCGGTACTGACACCACATCAGGTGCCTCCGCGGTTGATGCAACCGTACTAACTCCGAGTTCTGTTTCAGAGTATTTGAGCAATGAGTCCAATCCATCCTCTAGGTCTTTCATCCTAGATGGTGTTCGACCAGCAGTTACTTCCGCCAACATTGAGGTGAGTCCATCGACGCTTTTATGCAAACAGTCGATGAGGGGTGCCGACAATTTTAGTTGTGCTTCTTTTAGTGCGACAAATACGTTTTCCATCGAATGGCATAGAGCTTCGACCTCGGAAAGATTTACAGCACGTGCTGATCCCTTGATGCTGTGAGCCTCTCGAAACATTTTGTCGATAGCCTGAGAGTGATCGGCATCATCGATATTGTTCTCAATGCCGAGCAACACATCAATGATCGTATGTAGCTGCTCGTTAGCTTCTTCAACGAAGGAGCTGCGCAGTTCTTTCAAAAAGTCATCATCTTCAAGCATTAGGTCAACTATACAACCTCTTCGTCGACTATGAGTTCTTGTGCCGTGACAAATTTGGGAACATCCAAGATGACAGCACCACCAGCCGTCATGAGTTGCGCGAACTTGGAATACGGAGAATTTTCCTCTAGCGGAATAACCGTGGCGGCATCTTCGATAATTCTCGCGCCAAGTACGTCATCGACCAGTATCCCGAGCCGATCTTCGCCAGATTGCAGGACAACTAGTTTGTTAAAAACCAAAACCTTGCCGACATCCAAGCCCAGCACTTTCCTCAAATCAGCGACTGTGACGACTTGCCCTCGGATATTCACGATTCCCACCACCCATGGTGGCGTGCACGGCACGGGAGTTACGTCGCGCAGAATATGAACTTCACTGACGTAGGGTGTCTCAACAGCAATCGTTGTTCCTGAGACGACGAATTCAACCATGCTTGGGCGCGTCTCGAGAACTGCCTCACTGACGCGTCTTGCTAGATCCATCACCTCTTCTTGGAGATGCAATTCCCTTTGCTCGAGCGAACGAACCTGATGCTTTATCGTTGGATCTTCGTCATCCTCAATGAACATTCTTACCTACACCTCCTTTGTCTTCGTTTTGCGTCGGATTCTCTGCCCCGTAGTCTTCCAATACTGCTCCGACAATCGCTCTCATCGTATCAGCAGTGATTCCCTCTGACTCAGGAAGTATTGCCCGTCCATCCATTCCACTTAGCGTGTCGAGCGCTCGAAGTACACATCGAAAGTGCTTATGAGCCTGCTCGGGCCGGTTGTCTTGCAACATCAAATTCGCCAATGTGAAATGAGCCATGACAAACTCCGGCTCCAAAAACAAAACTCGCTTCATGGCTATGATTGCTTGTTCAGGATTGTCGCGTTGTTGCGCAATTGTTCCCATCAAATAATACGCGGAGGCATTGAGAGGTTCCCTTTCAATAGCACGTTCGCACCAGCCGGCAGCTTCTTCGAGATTTCCACGTTTTGCTGCAGATCGACACATCAACAGGAAATTGTTTGGGTCGTCATCAGTCTGGATAGGAATTCGTGTCTGCGAGACGCGTGGAGAAGTCTCCGCCGAGATATCCTCCACCGATTGAATCGCTTCACTTCGCGCAGTACGTTTCTTTTTCAGCGTCATCACATCTTCAATGTTTTCGATATCGAAGACGCTTGAAGCACTAAACACCTCATTTGGTGCCAGAAACAAAATTCCGTCGTCAGCCAAATTTTGAGAGAGCCATGAAAGGACTTTGCGTGTTTGTGCCGGCGCAAAGTACACAAAAACATTTCTGCAAAATATGATATCTACGGGCACATTGAGTGGTAGCGTCGATGATGCATCAACCAGATTCATCCACGAAAATGAAATCAATGATTTCAACCGTTCCTCAACTTGATACTTTTTACTCTTTATCTTGTCGGACTTTTTCAAATACAACGACTTGTATGAATCGGGCACGCTACGAATTGAACGTTCGCTGAATATGCCAGTCTTAGCCCGTTCAAGAAACTCAGGATTCAGGTCTGTAGCTAGAATTGAAATGTCCCAATCTTTCCAATCAGGAACAAGATGGTCGATGAGCATTGCAAGAGAATATGCTTCCTCACCCGTACAACACGCCGCGCACCAAATCCTCAAAGATCGGGTCGTTGCCTTACGTTGTTCGATCAATTGAGGCAGAATGAGTCTTTCCAAAACCTGAAAAACTCCAGGATCTCGAAAGAAATACGTCTCACCGACAGTGAGATGCTTCGCAAGAATTTCAATTTGTTTCCTTGATAAAACTGAAGAAATGAGAGCATCGACACAGTCATTGATGCTTGTGAAACTCAGCTCATCCATCGCTAACGTGATGCGATTCTGCAGCTGCTCAAGCCGATCTCCATGAAACGACAAACCCAAACTTTCGGTGAGCACTGCGCTCAGACGCTCAAGTGTCTCAGAAGAGAGCGGGGACTCAACCATTCGTTTGCTCGATTGCAAAAATTCGGGGCTCACAGCCAGGACTTTAGCAAACAGAACGATTACAGTGCAATGCGAAATCCTATCCAGTCGGCGCACTTTGCAAGCACTCAATCCAGCGAATGGAAGCACTCCTTCACACGTGATTTCCAAGGGATGTTTTTCACAGTCCTGGTGGTACAAGGTATAAGTAATAAGTCAGGTCTATATACATATAAAGAAGGAACTCCATGAATAAGAGCTGGGACGCCTACGTCGATCGGTTGAGAAGCCAAATCGCAGATCTCAAGGAGACACTTCATTCAATTAAGTCGAATACTCACGATCGTAGGCCGGCGCTCGAAGAGGCAACCCAGGATCTGCGTCAGCTTGTGGAGTCACCGCAGGATTCAAAAGGCGTACTCTACAGTCTGCCAAAAATCCTCCAAACAATTTTGACCAATCCTCAAGTTGGAGCCATGTTCGTTGGACCCGACGGCAATGTTCTTCTCTTCAATGCTGCTGCCGAAACAATTTTGGGACCGGAGCTTATTCAAACCCAAGAATGGACGCCATCTATGGGCTACTTTATGGCGGACAAAGAGACATTGTGCACTTCGCAGCAGCTGCCATGGCGCCAGGCTTTCAGTGTTACCGACATGCCGGCCGTGGAGCTTTTTGTGAGACGCCCAGGCGTTCTCGGTGGTCTCTGGATTCGCACTACATCGACTCCGTTGAAAGGCGAAGATGGCGAGGTCGGAGGCGTCGTTGCCTTTCTTATCGACATTACCGAAAACGTTCACGTGGGCGCACAAATCGAATCCGTTTGTGAAAATCTCGAACAGCAAATCAGTGCAATCAGCTCTGCGCACGGCAAGCTGAAGACGCTTACCGACAAGCTGGGACAAATCACTTGGGAAGTTGAATCAGAAGGAGCGCCAAGACAAGCCGCAAGGATAAAGTCCAACGGCGGCGCGGTTTCGCAACCGGCAACAGCTCCAACTTTTGTCGAGCCACAGCCAGAGCCGCAGCAAGAGACTCATGACGTGGTTCAAGAATCTCCCGCCAAGCACTCGAAGCCGCGCAAAACCTTCGGCGAATTGATGGCGGAAAGTAAGACAAGCGAGTCTCTGTTGGAAGAAGGTGCGTTTTTCGGACGGCTGGGTGAGGTACCCAAGCAGGAGGAAGCACCTCAACAGGACCTCACCAGTGCTGTAAACGACATAATTGAAAGCATGGAAGTCACCGACCCGGAAGAAGCTCCGAGGCAGTCGGTGAAGCCGACGCTATATGACACTGCCAAACCTGATTTGAGCGGTTTAGAAAGTGAGCCGGCGGCTGAACTACCAGAACCGCCGCAGCTGAAGCCACAATCCGTTCAAGAACCAAGCGATACTGAAGAACCCAGTCAGTCCGTAAGTTGGCAGCCAGAGCCAGAAGTAGAGACCGAGAAAATAAATGCAAGTCCGATTCTGGTCGTTGACGATGTCGCAGTCAACCACAAACTGCTAGCCTTGCAGCTTCGCAAGCTGGGTTACGACGTGCACACAGCGACCAACGGCAAAGAAGCGTTAGAACTCATTGGTCAATACGACTACTCCTTGGTTTTGATGGATTGCGACATGCCGGTGATGGACGGCTACGAAGCGACAAACATCATTCGAGAGCACGAGAAGGGCAGCGAGTATCATCTGCCGATCGTAGCTATGACTTCTTACGATCGCGATGGAGATCGCGAGCGCTGTTTGGAAGCCGGAATGGACGATCACGTCTCCAAAGGCGCCAGTCAAAAACGTTTGAAAGAAGTGGTGGAACGCTACACCAAACCGAAAGCACAAGCGCCAGAACAAGGGCTCGAACTTCCGGATACTCCTCCACGCTTCGATTTGGAATCTCTGAGAAAGGCTTATGGAACCGAAGAAATGCAGGAGATTCTGCGCTTGTTCACCAGTTCTGCAAGCACATTCGTAGAGTTGCTCGAACTTGCCATTGAAGAGAAAAACTCTGAAGCGGTAAGCCATTTCGCGTTCTCAGTAAAGGGACCGTGCCACTCGCTCGGACTGAGATCGCTTGTTCGCCTCCTCGGTGAAGTCACATCACATGCAGAAGCAGGCGATTGGAACGAAACCAGAGCCAAGTATTTGATGTTGAGAGCATCATTCGAGCGCGTGAAGGATCAGTTCCAAAAGGCTTGTTCTCTTTTCTCTACTGTTGATGCCTAGGGCTTACTTTTCAAAATGAACGACAACTCCGTCGCCATCCAAGAAATGGAAGAGATGCTGGGCCAAGACGGCACCAAGGAACTGTTTGAGGCGTTTCTGGACGACGCGCACCCCATCTCTGATGAGTTGGACTCCGCGTACGATTCGGCAGATCAAGAGCCTTTACGGCGTTCCGCCCATAAGCTCAAGGGTTGTTGCGCCTCGATCATGGCCCGCGAAACCGAGAAGCTTGCAAAAGCACTTGAGCTCGCTGCGGCCGAAGCTAATTGGGACGAGGTAAATAAGCTATTTCCCTCAGTCAAGAGTTCGCTTATGAAGACCATAAAATGCGTCACAGACTACGTCCAGTAGGACTAAGACCGCTGGACGCCAGACGGGTGTCATCTTTGGAAATGCCAACTAGACAGAATTCCTTTGGAAGGTTAGTCTTACTGGCTTCAGGAGTGATGAACCTGGACGTATATTCCATATAAATACGCATCCAGACGTGTCACAGGGTTCTTGTGGAAGCAAGCAACAAGCAAAATCAGCAACTGACCGGGGTCGCCACCCCTGCCAACGCCAACAACAAGCATTCAGATCCACTTCTTAACTGGTGGCTGGGGGCCGGCATTGTTGGCGCGGATATCGGCACTTCGGTCTTCTATAGCACCGCCGTAATACTTCCATATGTCGGATTCGCAGCACCACTGATTATTCTTGGCGTCTGCATGGCGATGTGGTTCTTCAAATCCACCTACGAGGAGGGTTGCACCGTCAGCCCCTTCAACGGCGGCGCCTATATCATGGTGCTTCAAACCATCGGAAAGCGGCTGGCCATGGTCGTCGGCTCGCTCACCATTTTGTCCTACTTAGCAACGGCAGCTGTAAGCGCACTCTCCGGCGCCTATTACATCGATTCGATGGACAACATAATGGACTGGCCCACCACAAGCGTACTGGCTGCCGCAATTACTCCAGTTGTCATTTTCGGTTTATTGAACATCATCGGCATTAAAGAGCCGGCAATCATCGTATTTTTCATTGCCTTCTTCCACTTCGGACTTTTGCTGTATATGGACGTGAAAGGTCTGATAATGGCATTCGAGCGTCACGCCGATTTCTCGATGATTTTTAAACACGTTCCCAAATTGTCGCCTCAAGATTTGCTCCATGGCTGTGCCGCTGCGTTTCTCGGAATCACCGGTTTCGAGTCCGCTGCGCAGATTATCGAACAGTTGAAGACTCCTACGTGGAGAACCCTCAAGAAAGTCTATCTCTCGATCGTTCTGCTTGTTGGTATTACCGCACCAGTAACATCTGCTCTGTGCCTCGTTCTTCTAACAGAACAACAAACACTGGAGTACAGAAATAGTCTTCTGTCAGGTCTAGCTTTTGTTGAAGGCGGCAAGACCTTACTTACAATATTGGTGATTGATGCAGCGTTGACATTGTTTGCGGCAGTCAACACAGCTTACGTCGGCTGCATCGGTCTAGCGACAACAATGGCTAAACAAGGCAATCTTCCAGCGTTCCTTTTGAGAAGATGGGCAGACAAGTCACCTTTCTTTCAAGGATATCCATATGTTGTTTTCGCGTTCATGGCGATTACGACTTTCATGATTATGGTGCTTCCGGGTAAGGTGGAAGATCTCGGCCACGTATACGGAATGGCATTCTTGGCTGTGATGTGCTCATTCGGCATCGGTGTGTTGATGCTCAATGTTCGCATGCCGCTTAAAGTTACGCGTGCACCCTGGAAGAGCTCATGGGCGCTAAATATTAACGGAGTCAGAATTCCTCTGCCGGCACTGATTACGTTTATTCTTTTGGGTTGGGCCGAAGTTATCTTGTTTCTCTCTTCCTCCAGTGCGCGCACACTTGGACTGCAAATTTTCCTCCTTATTCTGCTCGTCATGAGCTTCTATAGACTCGGAGTTCTAGAAGGACGATTGAGGGAACTGCCGGATCTTCGGCTCGGACTAGGAAAGTATCGACGCGAAACAGAGTTGCCGCATGATCTTCCGACATTTGTACTTTGTACCGGTGGAGCTAAGGCGCGTAGTCTGGTTACGATGTTGCTGAGACTTTTAGATCGTGAAGAGCCAGGACCCAAGGAGATTATCATCTTCCACGCAGAGGAAGAAGAAGCCCGTCGCGGAATGATGTTTGAACTGTTGCAGCGAGTAGTGTCGCAACAGGTTGAACCAATGGTGAGAGATCGCGACATGGTTCTCACCGTAAAAGTGTTGCCGGAAACATTGGTGGATGGTCTAATTCACTTGAAAAAGGCCCATCCTTTTAGACGCGTCTTTATCGGTACCGGCTCTGACCCTGAGCAAGCGTCGAAATACGCGCTTGAATTGGAGACGAACCTTGGAGTTCAAGTCGTAAACATCGGACCGAACATTCCTGAAATCGGAACCATCAACTAGAAATCTAAGCGACTGCTCCACCAAAGATCGTTGTTGGCGGCTGGACTACCATCTGCATGCAGGCGACAAGGTTGTTTGCTTCTTCATGGCGATGAAGTTTTCGCAAACATTCTGAGTAAGCTTGCATCACTTCTACAACTTCCGGATGACCGTGCCCCAAATACTTGGTCTTGATTTTGAGTGCCCGCGCGTAGCAGCCTTCAGCAAATGCAAATTGATCCTGCAAGATGAAAAGTTGCGCCAAGGCGCATACCAACTCAATTACATGAGGATGTTCAGGTCCAACCTTTTGCTCCAAAAGAAGGATCAGATTTTGAGTTACCGTCTCAGACTTTTTGTATTTTTGTTGGTAAAACAGACATTGAGCTAAGCGAGAAAGAAGTTTCGCGATAGGTTTTTGTTCTTCAGGCGAAAGCTTTTGCCTGATGCTGATGGCTTGCTCCAGCAAAGTCTCCGCCCTGCAATACTTCGCCTTGCGCAAGCAAGTTTCAGCTAAGCCTTCAATAGTAATGACGACACGGGGATCGCCGGCTTTGAAAAATTCGCTTTCAAGAAGCGCGGCTTCCCAAAAGTCTTCTGCGTCATCGAGTCGCCCTTCGCACATCGCCTTGTCGGCTGATTCTTGAAAAAGATGCCAGTTGTTCTTCAGTACAGTCATAGCCAAGCCCTATGTGTGCCAACCGCACCGATAGTTTCTATTTTCGAAGGGTCGAAATCAAGATATCGCTAGTCACAGACTCGTATGACTTAAGTCATGTTGCTTGTCTTAGCTGCAACCAAAAGCCCGTCTTCCATTCGGACAATTCGATCGGCGATATCGAGAATGCGATTGTCGTGCGTGACCAAGAGAATTGTACTTCCCTTCTCTTTCGCCAGCTTTTGCAGAAGGTTCACTACGTCTCTTCCCGATTTGCTGTCGAGCGCAGCAGTGGGTTCATCGGCAAGAACTAAACGGGGCTCGTTGACTAGAGCGCGCGCAATTGCCACCCGTTGTTTTTGACCACCAGACATTTGCTCGGGAAACTTATTAATGTGATCTTCAAGTCCAACCGATTCAACAATGGCTAGGACGCGCTCTTCCACTACTTTTCCAGAATGGATTTGCAATTCTGCAGACATAGCTATATTTTGGAACGCAGTCAAAAACTTAAGCAGGTTATGTGCTTGAAACACGAATCCTATATTCTTGCGAAGATTGACGAGATGATTCATGTCGGCACCCACAAGGTCTCTGCCGAGAACTCTAAGACAACCTTCTGAAGCCGCTCTCAGCCCACCAATCAATGTGAGCAAGGTGGTTTTTCCCGAGCCGGAAGGACCTGTAAGAATTACAATCTCTCCTTGATCTATTTCGAGATTGATATCGCAAAGAACTGCCTTTTGCAATTTCCCTTCTCCGAAACAATGCTTCAGACCACGAATCGAGACAACAGGCTCCGCCGTCGATTCATGGCGTTCCAAAAGAATATTCATTTGCTTGGCTCCTTCTTTAGAACACGTCTGCCGGATCGGCTTTCCTCAATTTGTCGGTGGCTATCGCCGCCGAAATCGAGCACATCGCCAAAGTGAGAACAAAAACAAGAAGTGCTCTTTCCCAAGTCATTGAGATTGGCAAAAGTGTCGCTGTGCGCGCGACTTCGTAAAGCACTGCTGAGATGGAAAAGCCGGGAATGAAACCAAATACTGCAAGTATCAATGACTCTTGCATGAGAACCTTCAGCAAATAACCATCTGTATAACCAATAGCTTTGAGCGTGGCATACTCGTGAAGATGATCGGACACATCCGCATAGAGTATCTGGTAAACAATCACGACACCCACGATGAAGCCGACGACAACACCCATGCCGAAGATAAATCCAATGCCGCTGCTGTTGGCCCAGTAACTGCGTTCAACTTCCGCAAATTCTTCTTTTGTATAAATCGACACTTCATCTTTAAAGTCGGTGCGCATTGCTTGCTGCAGTTTTGTCAGATCAACCCAAGGCTTGGTCTTTATCAAGCCGATTTCAATATCATCTGGATTTCGATAGCCAAAGAGGTTATGGAAAGTGGTATCGCTGGTAATGACGGAACCATCTGCAGCAAAAGACGCGCCGATACAATAGAGTCCGACAACCCTTACGACCTTGCTGTTTAATTCAGCTTCCACAGTGCCAGCAACTTCCAACAGTTTGGCGATGGGTCCATACTCGGGTCGTGAATCTCTGTCGAAAAGCACTCGATTCAACTCTCGTAACCGGTGGAGATTTTGCTTCACTCCCGTCAGTTCGAAGGCAGCCTTAGAGGGATTGATTCCGAAAACCAGAATCGATCTGGAATTTTTCTTTTCCGGATTTTTCCACTGAACTGTTCCGACCAAAACTGATGCGACCGACTCTACTCCTGGGTAACCGAGGGCCTGATAAAGTCGTTGACGCGGGAAGCTTCTTACGGAGAAGAAGGTCTCCTGCTTGGGATTGACCATTATCAGGTCGGCGCAAAGACAGTGATGCGGTCGGGTGGAACCGTCAAACAATGATTGAAGAAAACCCAGTTGCATGAAGATCAAAATATTCGCAAACGCGATGCCGGCAACGGCAACAAGCAGTCGAACATATTCTCTTGTTACTTGCAACCATGCCAATGGCGTCTTCATGATTGTCGGCTCTCAATTCGAGGTGCACTTTTCGAGCTTGGCGCAATCGCAACTTCAACCTGCATGTTGCTGAGACCATTCACCTTCGCACTGTCTTTGTCGTCGATCAGAACTCTCACTTCAATGACTCTGCGATCTTGGTTCGCTCCCGGCTGAGCCGCGAACACGTTTTGCCTCAGCACTTCCAAACCAACCTGCCACACATGCCCGTGAATTTTTTGAGACAGCCCCTCAACCGTTATCGTTGCTTCCTGCCCGAGTTTCACTGAATGCACATCGCTCTGATAGACTTCCGCGACCGCCACCATTTTTCTATTGGAACCTAAATCGAGAATGCCTTTTGTGTCAGCAACACTTTCACCAGGCCTCACATGCACCTTTAGGACCTGACCGTCTTTCGGTGCCCGCACATAACAAAGATTGAGTTCACTTTTGATTTTGTTCGCTTTGGCGATTGCCGCTGCAACTTCTCGAATGGAGAGATTCACGTCGACGCTGCGAACTTCAGCGATTTTGTCGAGAGTAGCCTCGCCTTCACTAATTTTCTCCTTTAGCGTGGTTTCGTTTCTCTTCAGTTCAGCCTCTGCTTCCGCCACTGCTGCAACTGCACTCTCAAACGCCACGCGCTTACTGTCCAATGTCGAAGCGCTGATAGCACCATCTTGATACAAGGGTTTGTGGCGCGTAAACTCACTCTTTGCAAAGACAAGTTGCGCACGGAGTTTTTCAATGACCGCTCCTTGTGCGACGCGTTTGCATTCCAACTCTGCTTTGAGCGAAGAGATGGATCGACGCTGCGCCTCTATCTCTCCAAGCTTTGCGCCTGCCTTTACTTTTGCAAGCTGAGCTCTTGCCACTTCGACTTGTTCTTGCGCCTCAATCAAAGCTGCGGTTTGCCTTACTCGACTATCGAGCACGGCGAGGACTTGGCCGGCTTTGACGAAATCGGACTGGTGCACGAGAAGCTGCTCGATGCGCTCATCCTTCCAAATTGCGGGGACCGAAATCTTTACGATTTCGCCGATTGGTTCGAGCCGACCCAGCGCAGTTATCGCTGTCTTTCGATAGCTGACCTCTGCGGCTTTCGTTGGGCTCTGAATTTCAGATTGCTTCTTGTCAGACCACCCCTCGACATTTACACAACAGCAGAGCAAGGCAATCGTGATTGTCGCATCCAAAACAATGGCTCCGGTCATCAGCTTCGCCAATGAATACCGTGAGTTCAAAGCTTTGACGGCAGCAATAAATTGTTCCAACAGTCTTGTGACATGAGTGAACATCTAGCACCTCCTCAAATGCCGCGCAAAGACGGCTCAATGAGATTCGCGAGCAATGTCGCTTGTGATTGAAAAGAAACAACAGTTGGGTCGAAGGCTCGATCGAGCAGCAGTCCGTTTAAAACCGCGCCGATAAGTGTGACGACTTCATGGCTGACACCGAGATAGTGTTGCAACCATATACGGTATCGCTCAATAGTTTGCAGGAAGACGACATCTTTGCTGACTTCTTGTGCGCCATGTTGCCTCAGATAGTCTAGATAAATCATCGTCTGCTTGAGAAAGTACTCTTCCTCCTTTTCGATAAGTTCGAAAACTGCAAGAAGCTTGGAGCGGAACGAAGCTGACTGCGCCGGAAGCGACTGAGTTTGGACAAAGTCGAGTTCTGCCAGATGTTCCACCAAAGCCTGAAAGAGAACTTGCTTACCGGTGAAATAGTGATAGAGAGTGCCGGTCGAAACATTCAAATGGTTCGCCAGCTCTCGCATAGTCATCGCACCGTACCCATATTTAGCGAAGCATTCGAAGCTCTTTTCAAGTAACTCACGTTTGTACTTCGGGTGGTCGACAATTTTGGGCATTTTCGTTGCGCTCCGGTTTTATTTCGAACGTTTGTTATTCAATAATATCAACCCACCGGCGAACTCGTCAAGAGTTAAGAATTTTCGCCCAAATTGCGGTCCTTGCAGGTTCACAGCCCGGATCAAGAAGAGCTACAAACAAGGCTTCTTTTTCTATTTGATTTATGCAAAAGCCGGGTAGAACTCAAAATACAGGAGTACCCCCCGAAGCCGAAATGACCGAAACCAAGATCCTAAGCCTACCTATCACTTGCTCAATGGGGACTCTGTACCGCATTTTTGTGCAGCCGGCCAATGGAAGCGCGGCTCAATTGCGCCGAGAAGAGATTGGTCGGGCGCTTGGAAGCATTGCTGTTCCACAAGATGGGAAGATTCACTTGGTGTTTGCGGCCGATGCAGAGCTGACAGCATTCGAACAGGTGGAGCCGGATAATCTTCAATCAATAGATTTTCAAAACGCTGCGATAACCGACGTCGATTTACAAAGCATCTCGCACCTCAAAGGTTTGGAAAACCTGATGCTATCGGCGACAAGGATCTCAGACGACGGTTTGTCATTAATTGGAACGCTTTCCAAGCTCAAAAGTTTAGATCTCGGATGCACCGAGATCACTGATAAAGGGCTTCCATATCTCTGCAATTTGAAAGGACTGAAACACCTCTTTCTAGACGAAACGCGCGTAACTCAGACCGGTCTCGATGTGATTCGACGCGCATTACCGGATTGCACAGTCGTAGATCGCTTCGCAAGACATCTCGAGTTTCCGCAAGAGTTTTCGATAGGAACAGTATCAATCGCGCACCGAAACCCAGGCGGAACTTCTGGATGGCAGCGAGTCGGCGATGCACAAGGGCAAATCTATGTCTCTGGACGCGGTTATCTTAGACTGCAACTTCATCGCAATTCTTCTTTAGAGCATCTGAATTCCCTACACCCAAACTCACTGCAATCAATCGCTTTGACGGCCGACGCACTTTCGAGCAGTGACTGGTATCACCTCGCAAGACTTCGGGGACTTCGCGAAGTTTTGCTCTCAGATTCTCAACTGACTGATCAAAGTTTGATCGATGTTCCTCACCTTGATAAATTGATCAGCATTCAACTGAATAACTGCAGCATCTCTGCAAATTGCTTCTCGCCATTAGTCGATTCGCCATCACTTAGAGAATTGCGGATCTCCGATTGCAACGTTGAAGAAAAAACATTCGCCCCAATTTCGAGCATCAAATCGTTGCGAAAACTCGTAATTTCTGGCAACAAACTCAGCGATGCTACGCTGCAAAGCTTAGCCACAGGACCCGTAAGCAGCTTGCAAGAACTGTTTATTGTCTCGAGTTCTGTCACTGACGATGCATTTTCTTGTCTAGAAGCATTTCCTAAACTATGTAAGTTGATCATCAACGCTTCTAACTTGACTGAAGTAGGATTGCAAAACATCAGCCAGCTGCGAATGTTGAAGAAGCTCAGCTTGCGCGGTGATTTCATTGCCGATAGTGGATTGACCCACCTCGAATCACTGTTTGGATTGAGAGAATTAACGATTCGAAAACTCGACTTGCGCGGATTTGGACTTGGTAGTCTAAGTGCTCTGCGTTCGCTAAAGAAACTCTCAATCGGCGCCGACACGAATCAAGCCAGTCCGGAGTACAGCACCTACGCATCGAAGGTTTCGTTTGTTCTGGAAGATCTCGCAGCTCTTGAAGAGTTGGAGATCCGGTATCCCGGCAAGCAAATCACGATTCGAGATCTTCCCAGTCTTCAACGCTTAGATTTGTGCAGCAATCAAATATTTGACGAGTCGCTTCATTGTTTGGCTGAGCTGCCGAATCTAAAAGTGCTCTTGCTAAAAGGTTGCAGAAACATTTCTGATAACGTGCTTGCAGCAATTGGCCAGCTGTCGCAACTTGAAGCACTCGATCTGTCGCTTACAAAACTAACTGATGCCGGTCTGGCGCACATAAAAGGTTTGACTCAGCTACAGTCGCTCGATCTTTCAGCATCAGAGATGACAAACAGAGGTTTGGAACATTTGTCACAGTTGACAAACCTGAAGAAACTCAACACACCAAAACCCTTGTCTGATGACGATCTAAGGCATCTGAAAGAACTGTCGCAATTGCAGCACATTGAGTTGTCGAGAATTACAGATAGAGGCGTTGCCTACATTCCAAAACTGACCTCACTTCTGAAACTGGATTTGTCTCAATCGCACATCACCGACGCGAGCATGGCCTCGATAGGTGGTTTCGTCAAACTGAGAGAACTTCGCCTCAGCAACAACTCCATTACTGATGAAGGCCTTAAGAAGATCGAAAATCTTACCGAGTTGCAGGAGCTGACTTTGACCAAAACCGGTGTCACGGATGATAGCGTCTCTCGCTTAGGAAAGATGCTCAACTTGCAAGTGCTCGACTTGTCTAACTTGCGTGGAGTAAAAGACTATGGAGTTTCGCAGCTTCGCTTGCTGCGAGATCTGCGCACTCTGATTTTGGATGGAACAGGCATCACAGATTCAGCTCTGAGCACAATCTCCAAGTTTACGAATATGGAGTGTCTTAGCCTTAGAGATGCCGCGATCTCCGGTTCCGGTCTAACCAATCTCAGCCAACTCGTTGATCTGAAACGCATCGACTTGACCAACACTCAAATTGGCGACCAAACTCTATTGTTCCTCCGCAGCCTTACACATGTTCAAAGCTTGTTCCTCGACAACACTCAAATCACGGACCAAGCATTCTCTCATTTGATCGATTTGGTTAACCTTCAACTCATGAGTCTGTGCGGAACACGAATCACGGGATCAAACATTTCAAAACTCAGTCGGTTGACTTTGTTGAAAGAGCTGAAACTTGCAAGAACTTCAGTCAATGATGACTCGATGAAACATCTCAAGGCGTTCCCGTCTTTAAGAGATCTCGACTTGCGTGCAACTCCTGTAACGGACGCTGTCGTCCAACACTTGGTCGATGTGCCGAGTCTTTGGCGAGTGAATCTATTTAATTCAAAAGTTACAATCAACGGGTTGTTGAAATTCAAAGATTCTTCCGTCAAGCAGATTTACTATCACAGCACGGATGTTTCGATTGCCGACAAGGAGACGATAAGCGCTCAATTGCCCGGGTGCGAAGTGTACTTCTTCGGCAGAGAGCACAATTGGACTTAATAGTCGCGGGGTTCGAACGCAAGTGTACTTCTCGGGATACTCAAAATAATGGTCGACGAAGCAAAAGCCAATCGTCTGATGCAAGAAGCATATGCTCATCTCGAGGCATATAACACCGGACGCGCAGAAGAACTCGGAAAAGATCTCGTAAAGATGTCCTTTTCCGGTGGCTACGAAGTGCTCGCGTTGGCTTATGCGCAAGACGACAAAATGGAAGATGCCATTTCCGTTCTCATGGACGGTGTCGATCGTTTTCCTCAAGTGTGGTTACTTTGGCAGCTGCTCGGCAACTTGCATTCGGATCAAGAAGAATTTGACAAAGCGCATCGCGCGTATGAACGAGCCCTTGCCTTACCAGATGCTGATCACGATTCAATCAGTTTGAACATGGCGATCGTATTTTCTAGAGAAGATCGACATCAAGAGGCGTTGATAAAACTCCAGGGTGTTTCAGAGCCGGACATGATGCCGCATGTTCATTCATTGAAAGCGGACTGCCTCGTTGCACTTGAACGCTTTGAAGAGGCGCTTGAGCTGGCGGAGGAAGCCGTCACAGACATCGAATCGAATGCTGACCTGGCAGAACGATCACACGATCAGCTCTCGCGGCTGTACGCGAGCATCGCCACCGTTTATAAAATTGGCAAAAAGAACAACGGAAAAGCGCGCGAAATGGTTGATGAAGCATTGAAATGGAATAGATCCAATGCCGTAGCACTGAGAATTCTTCGAGAGTTGAATGCAGTCAAGTCCGACAGCAAGTCCCGAGAATACTGCATCTCGGTCGAAGGCGAATGGCACGAACCATTTGATGGTGAAGCAGGCTGTCACAGCTTCATATCGAAATATACCATTGTTGCTTCTTCGGACAGAGAAGCCTTGGAGTTCGCTCGCGAACTAGAACCACCCCTGGTGCGCCACTCGCTCAGAGTAATTGAGAGTGAGAAGGGCGGCAGAGTCACGAAGAGCGATTTAAAGGGCGTCTATTGGCGCTCAGGCTACTTGTTTTACTAGACTTGAGACATAGGTTCGATTGAACTCTATGCGGTCATGTTGACCGGCGCCGCATTTATAAAGAGAAAATTGGGCATCTCAGCACTGTTAGGACATGCAATTCTGCTTAAAGTCTGGCATGCGCGCGATGAGATGTATGGGTTTTCGTCATGCGACAACAGTTCCAAAATCGGTCTCTTAATTAGTGGATTCATGGCAATGTTGAAACGAACATCGAGATCGGAGTCGTGCGCCAAGCACTCCAAGAATCTGTACGGAACTACCGGATTGTTACTCACCGCGATTCGAACTTTGCTGTCCGGGTGACGAAGGAGCTTCTCGACGCAATACAAAGGAGTGCTCGAATTCTCAGCGACATGCTCGAGTAAATCCGAGTCTTCTTCCTCCGCAAGCTGCTCAAGAACAGTCGGTGGCGTTCTCGGATCGCTTGCGATCAACAACATTAAGGCGTTTGCTTTCCTGCACATAGCTACGCCCCTCGACTCTGCCGGCTTTTTTGCCCGTGATACCTGTGCCGGCGGATGATTAGCGCTGACTAGTTATACGCAAAAACCGGAAATTTTGGACAAAGAGCGCAAGATTTATTTTTTTTGTACGAACTTAAGCACTTCAGTTCGAGCCTCCTCGACCAAGTTTCCGTCGGCCAAACCGTACTCTTCCACCTTATCGAGAATTTCCTTTTGCCGTTCCAATGCCGCTGTACGATTTTCACTCAAGGTGCTTGGGCTCTTCAATAACGCTACAAGAAAGGCCGACTGCGCCAAAGTCAGTTTCGATGCATCTACACCAAAGTATGCTCGGGATGCGTTCTCTATTCCATAGGCGCCGTTGCCGAAGTAAACAACGTTTAGATAAGCCTCCAAGATCTGATCTTTCGTATATCGGCTCTCAAGATCCCATGCAAGGATCCACTGACTCACTTTGCGCTGCCAGGTGCGTTCACGATAATCCAGAAAGACATTCTTCGCCAACTGCTGCGAAATGGTTGAACCACCTTCACGCATTTCGCGTGCTTGCGCGTTGGCCAATGTGGCTCGGATTGAGCCAAGTACATCTATGCCGTGATGATCGTAAAAGCGCCTGTCTTCTGCGGCGAGGAGAGCTTTGACTACATTGCCGGATACCATGGAAAGTGGCACGGCAATGCGCTCAACCTTGACACGATTCAACTTGACCTTTTTTGCATCGATATTTACAAGATTCGGCGGTAACACCGCATCAGGAACCGACAACTTCCAACGCAGAATTGGCACCACCGACAGTGCTGTCAAAAGAAGGAACAGCACAAACATAATAAGAAACCAATTGGTTCCTCTTCGCGACTTCGATGCTTTTGATGTTTTGGAATTCTTGCGTGCCATCACGCCGCGTTACTTGCCAAAGCCGGACAATGCAGAGTTAAAGCTTCTCTGCCACTTCGCAATCATGGGGTCATCGGGACCAGTCGCACCCTTGCGTATGTCCACAGCCTTGTTGAAGGTTTCTCTAGCAAGCGAAAACTTCTTTTCTTCCACATACAACATCGACAATGCCACCATACACTCAGCTACGGTTGCATCAGGTTTGCCGCCGGCAGCCTTCTTGCGCATATCGATAGCCTGGGTAAAGAGTGCCTCCGCCTGGGCATTCTTTCCTTGTTGAAACTGCAGAGTGCCAATGTACATCAAGTTTTTTGCGACCTTAGGATCTTCAGGACCAAGTGCATCCTGATAGATTTTGAGCGCTTCCCGATACAACAACTCGGACGCCTTCAAATGCGCCGCCTTGCGGCTCTTGATGCCGTCGTACTCATACGCCTGAGCTAGTTTGTTTAGTTCGTCCGCGAGTTCCGGGTCGTTGCCCTTCGCGTATTTCTTTCTAAGCGACACCGCTTGCGTCTCGAACTCGATCGCCTTTTTATACTGCCCCTGGACACTGGCTATCTCTGCTAAGCCGCTGAGTGAGTCGGCGGCATCGTCTCCATGTTCGGGGCCTGTAAGCGTCTTGCGAATCTTAAGTGACTGCTCCAATAGCGGAACGGCCTTGTTGAAGTCTCTCTCAGCCATGAAGACGTAGGCTTGATTGCAGAGCGCCTCAGCACATATCGGCGAAGACTTGTCTTTGATCTTGTCCAAAAGCGAGATCAACTCTTTCGCTTCTTTCCCGGCTTCCCCGTACTTTCCATCCGCATAGTATGCCTTCACCAGTTGATTCATCGCAATGGCTTGTTGCTTTGAATCGTTCTTGTCTTTTGCTTGATTTACAGCATCCTGGAAATACTTTTGAGCATCTGCAAAGTTGCCCGCTTTGTAAGCGTGAAGGCCTTCGTCCATTGGAGAACCATTGGCAGGAGCTAGTCCTGTAGAAGTGTGATCGAAACTGGTTGGTGAAGTCTGACCCGGAGGGGTTTCTTTCGAAGCGTCCTTCTTTCCGCCAATCATCATTGCCACCAAAGGCAGTGCAACTAACACTGCACCTATGGCGATCCAAACACGAACGTCACGCTTAGGTGGTTGGCTCGCAATGCCCGTTGCCGCGCCACCTTGCATAGTGGAATCTAGCGCCTTGCCTGGTTGGGAAAGCGCTTGAGAGTCCATAGTTTCGCCAAAGTTGGCAACGGCAGACAGCGCGCCTGAAGCCGTCTGCGGCGCTGGCGTTGGTGCGCTCTGAGCGGCATTCTGAGTGCTGTCCAGCTGCTTGTTCGAACCGCTTTGCCCCTGATTCGCACCATCGTCGTCCGGCGGCAATAGCGCCTTTGTGCCGGTGGTTACCTGCACCTTGCGAGTTTCCTTTAGCGGCTGAGGCTTGAAGTCTACCTCCACCGTTTCATAAGCTCTGACTCGATGAGTGAGCGACTGGTTGAACACATCCAGTGCTTGTCGAAGCTCGCTCATCTGCTGATAGCGATCATCGGGATCTTTCGCTAAAGCCTTGAAAATCACCGACTCGAAGTCAGGCGGAATATTGAAATCGGGACATGCATCGCAGAACGGTGCCGGCATCTCGTTGACGTGTTTGTACATGCATTCGAGCAGATCGATACCGACCAATGGCGGCTTTCCGGTAAGAACTCGATACATTACGCAGCCCATGGAATAAATGTCTGACCGCGCATCAAGCTTGCGTCCGCGACATTGCTCAGGCGACATGTACAGCGGGCTTCCGAAGATTTCTCCTGTTCGCGTAAGGTTGCCGGACGAGTCAGGTTCGTCGGATGCGCTGTCTCGGTTGAGGACCTTCGCAATACCGAAGTCAACGATTTTCACAAAGTCTTCGTCACCTTCAAAGCTGACCAACATGATGTTGCTGGGCTTCAGGTCTCTGTGGATGACACCTTTCGAGTGCGCGTGTTGGAGTCCAGCAGCCATCTGCAAGAAGATACCCAGAGCACGACGAAACGGAATGCAAGTCTCTTTCTCAATCAGCGTGGCGAGGTTCGTGCCCTCCAGATAGTCCATGACCAGGTACGGCTGACCCTGCGCAGTGACCCCAAAATCGAAGACCGTGAGAATGTTGGGATGGTTAAGACAACTAGCAGCTTCCGCCTCTTGTTGGAAACGTTGCAAGGTGTTGGCGCTTGCCACAGCGTTTGGATGAAGCATCTTTATGGCAACTTGGCGCTTCATCAAAAGGTGCTTAGCCTTGTAGACAAGACCCATGGCGCCGCCGCCAATGACTTCGATAATTTCGTACTTATCAGCCAGAATGCTGCCTACCGACTGCTCTTGCGTGAGAGGAGTCAGCTGGGTGCCATCTTCCGGGCAAGTTGTCATCTCACCGGAAAACTCCTGCCCGCATGCCACACAAGCCTTTTTCGTCGTTTTTTGGGTCCCTGAACTCAAAAGGAAAAGCTCCTATCCCAGCATTCATCTTAATCTGTTCCACGACAGATACTCTTAGAAACACTAAGAATCTCTCTTCATGTCCTTATACTTTATGCTGCCAGGAAATGCAATTAAGGATGAAATACCGTCAGAAAGCCACCTGACGACCCTTTCCAAGCTCATGTGATCCTCAAACTCGCTTGAGATTCTCTGCCCATTAGGTTTACAAGCCGCAACTAACGGCTTGAGAGCAACGGCAAAGGAGAGGAACGGTTGCAAGCAGTCTGAAAGCTGAAAATCAGATGTTGCCTCCACCAGTAATGGCACATCGGCACTACTCATTGATACCATCTATGCTACCGTTGGAACTTCACAAGATCGATTTCGATTGGACCTTTGACACCACCGGTGGTTTTCTTTATCTTACATGTAAGTAACATGCCTATGGTGGGATGCTCTATTTGAAACCCCGCAAAACCTAGTCAATAAGCAAATCTCGCACTATTACTTTGTCTAGGTTAGGAACCTTTTTCAATCCCGGAGGCATACTGAGATCTGTGTTCTGCATCGTTATTTTATCTAGTGAAAGCGTCTTGAATCTGTATACTTTCTTTCGGGCAGCGTGAGGATAGGTGTAAGAGCACTCCAGCGGAAAGCCCTTCGCAGGCACACCATACATCTTGCACATCGCATCTGCAGCCGATTTTTGAATACCAAGCAGATTTGTGTAGGTTAGCAAAATTGGTTCCATTTGCTTGTATTCGGACGGCCATTTCGAAGGTACGGTGCCTGTCATTCTGATACCATCAACGCCAACAAGACTGTGTTTTCCCACTCTATTCATGACAAGTTCTGAAAAATCACTCAAGTTCATGCTGCTCATGCTGTCGAACTTCGCGAGTGGAGTTGCAAAATACGACTTCGTCTGGCGGCTGAATACAACGATGTTCCAATCAGGCGCCTTACACACGATTGTGTATTCAGGATCTGCCTTCTGAATACGCAGTCCTTTCGAACACGCGAATATAGTCAGCGAGCCAAATCCCTTTGCTTTTTGGCGTAGCATCCAGCCGTCTTCAGCGTGCGAAGGCTGCGCTTCGAAAAGCGTCAGCAAGAGTGCTGCAAAAGAAAGGAGGATGATGTTTCGCATCCTCCATATTCTATTCAATTTCGAAATCGAATGCTAGAGTCCGGCAAAAACGCAGTTCTAGACGGGCGTCACTGTATGACCGAGCACTACTTCGGACATCACTCTTCTGCGTTTCTCCAAGTACTCGAGTACGCACAACACAAACGTCGCGTGACTCCAAGTCAGAGGAGACACTGAAAGCGGCTCGTTTGTGTACGGGTGCACTTGCTCAGCCAATACACCAGACGGCAGTGCGTGGTCTGCAACCCATTCCATCATGGTGAGCGCATCTTTGAGAGCTTCAGGCTCGCGAGCGCGCGCAATATCATACTGAGCTAACCACATCGTGCAAATGAACCAGGGGTTACCGGGTACGTTCGCCACGTCTTGAGAAACTTGGTGATAATAGTCGTTTTCGTATCGAGCACAGCCACCGACATCAGTCTTCACCCAGAGGCGCTCGCGAATTGCATCCATCGTTGCTTTCACTTTCGGATCGTGCGGCGGAAGTGCTCCAAAAGCAAACACACCGTACATGGATGCGTCGATCGTCATATCGAGATCATACCCATCTGCCGTGCGCGTGGCCATGCGACAGAAGCGTTGCTCCTTATCGTTCCACATGTACTTAACCATAGCTTCAAGGGTTTCGTCAGCAGCTTCAGTGTACTTCTTGTGGCGATCCATTTCGCCCAATGCATGGCAGAAGCTTGCAGCAGAATGCAATCCACCAATCACACTAGCGACTGTGAAAAGATGCACACCATACCGTTCTTCCCAAAGGTCATGAGATGGCAGCGGGAGTTTTGTTTCTGCGTCTCTGAACGAACACAAGAAATCGGCACCCTTAAAGAGCAATCGATTGAAGAAAGGTCGCATGAATTCAACGTTGCGGAATCGCTTGAAGTTCTGCCACAAGGACCAGAGCACGAGCGCTGTTTCATCTTCTTGAATCGGCAGATCCATTTCGCCATTTCGAATCCACGGATGCCAACTCGAAGCGAGAGACTTGTCCGGATTGTATTTGTGAAGCAGATATCCGTCGTCCTTGATCACATCAAGACAGAATTGGAAAAAGCGTTGTGCTTCGTCTCTGCGACCGGCCTGTGTAAGAGCGTATGCGACCAACGCACCATCGCGTGGCCACATATACGAATACGTATCGCGTGCAAACTGCGCAATGTCGTGATCGTTTGCGGCGATAATTGCACCATCGTCATCAATTTGAGTACGAATAACGAGAAGGCTGCGCTTGTAGAGATCCACGACTTTCTGCGGCAAGTTTTGGAAGTCCAAGTAGTCCGGATTTGCCCACAACCGCCAATAGTTCTGGTTGCGCGGAATGAAATAGCCAGGCGTATGGTCACGCACAAACTTATCTAATTCGTAGACACCCTCGTAGCTCGTCGAGAAGCAAATCCAGTGATAGCCGATGCCTTCACCATTTGCAGGAACTTCAATTGATATTCCGATTGTGGAGTCAACTGCACCTTGAGCAATACCGTTGTTGCCCAAAAGTCCATCTTCGGCATCTCGCCAGGTTCCATCGTTGCCGAAACCTTTCTTACCGGTCGCCCAATGCTCGACGCCTTGCTTATCGGCACGACCGACGCTCGTCAGAAACCAGCGATGCTTCTTGTAATGGATTACTGATTCGGTTTTCGGGTCGTAGTAGGCTGTGTCGCCGACTTCGTTTTCAGAGATGTAAAAATCGTGATGAAAGAAGAGTCGAACGTCACGCTTTTTGCCGGCGAGGTCGTGGACTTTGATTTCCCGAATGAAAATGTCTTGTCTGTAATCGACGGTGTCATGAACGCGCAATTCAAGTTTCAGCTTGTCGTGTCTCAAGAAGACATCAGTCACGAGGCTTTCTTTGAGATACTTGCGCTCCATTTGCCATTCTGTGCCGACCCAGGCAAATTGCCCGTCAACCCAAACACCAAACCTCGACGGGTGCCCCTGAGTTTGATTTTCCTGCCCAACGTGCGGGTAGTATATGTCGCGAAGAGTGTATTCCTTGTCGAAGTTAATCAAAACTCGACCGTTACCAACTGGCAGATCTCGTGGCATGGTGAACCCCCCGCGTGGGTGAAGAGAAGCACATACGTCGCTGCGGCCGGCGATTGGACAAACGCAGATGACCGCGATGACCAGCAAATCGCCAGCTTGAGTTATCAGTCATATGCCAACCGAGAATTGAACTCAAACGTTGTCAATACATGGTTGACATGCCGACTTCGACACGAATTGAAAATAGCATCTCCAAGTCAGAATTTCTCTCTTATCATCCCGTCGTGGCGCATTTTGACATGGCAGGCGAACTTGTCAGTTTTTGTCTAAACTAAATTGAGCGGCCAGGAGTTCGGCACCGATGAAGCATTTGGGCTATTCAATCGTATTTGTCTCAGCCGCAGCGCTCATCGCATTTTCCACTGCTGCAACTTGGGCTGTTCCCCCCACCACAGGCGGCTCACGGCAAGCTTCAACGGCTCAAAAAATATTAAAAGCAGCCGACTCATCTGTTGGAAGAAAAATGTGGTTTGGCTACGGTCTACCCTCAGGGCAACTCGGCTGCGCTGCGGCTTTGAGCAACGTATTGAAGGCCGCAGGAATCACGCGCGGTCGGTCTGCCACGGTGGTAGTCGTACGCCGACAGCTCCTCGCCGGCGCTAAGGGCGTTCGGGAAATTGAAATTAAATCGAAACCTGGTGATATCGATGACGCGCAGCTGGCAAAACTCGCGAAACCCGGCGACATACTCATGGCATATATGGCACCGCCTCCTTCACTCAATGGTGGACCGAACGCACATTGCGGAATAATTGGAGAAAGCGGTACTGTCTACACTAACGATTGGAACGACGGTATCTGGAAACATTCCGATATTCACCGATACTTCGACTTCTACCCACACATCAGAGTGATCAGGCTTCCCTAAAACCAATGTTCAGCGGCGGACCCCCGGTCCACTTAATGTGGTCCAACATGTTCAATCCAGATAAACCACGGACACAAAAGCCCGTGGACTGGAAGAGAATTGCGCAGCTTTTCTTTCCATATCGATGGCAGGAAGCACAGGTCATCGCTTGCATTTTGGTGAGTTCGCTTTTCGGGCTCTTGCCGCCAATTTTCACGATGATGATAATCGACAAGGCAATTCCCAATAAAGACTTCAATCAACTTTGCTTGTACGCTGGAGGTATGGCAGTATCGGCACTGGCTGCGGGTTTCATTGGTGTGTACCAGGGATACCTGAATGCTCTGGTCGGCGAAGGCATCATGCGAGATATTCATACGAAGCTCGTATCTCACCTGCATCGGATGCCTCTGGATTTTTTCACGAGCACCAAAACGGGTGAAATCATGAATCGTGTCAGCAATGATGTTGATGCAATTGATGGCGTAGTAACAGGAACATTGGTGACTGTCCTCTCCAACTTCATGATGATTGGGACCACCGTCGTTACCATATTCATTTTGGATTGGAAATTGGCTCTGCTGTCAATGGCGTTGATACCACTAATGATACTGCCTATCTGGCCCATCGGCAGAAAAATGTATGAGATAAGAAAACAAACACGGCAGAAGAGAGATGAGGTTAACAGCGTCACGCAAGAAACACTTTCAGTATCCGGAATCACGCTCATCAAGTCGTTTGTAAGAGAGACTTTCGAGCAGGATCGCTTCTTCAAAGTCGTCTCCGAATTGATGGACCTCGAAATTAAGCTCGCCATGATCGGGCGATGGTTTCTCATGATAATTTTGTCCATGGTGATCGTCGGTCCTGCAATTGTTTGGTTGTTCGGTGGATGGTTGGCCATGCAAGGACACCTCACAGTCGGCATCGTCGTGACCTTCGTCGCACTTCTGGGGAGGCTCTATGGACCAGCATCAGCACTAGCTGGAGTACAGATTCAGATTGTGAGTGCACTTGCGGTTTTCGAAAGAATTTTCGATTATCTCGACATGAAGGAAGAAACAAGCGATACGCTTCCAGCACCAGCGATAGTGGCAAGCGAATCCGACACTAAAGGGCGATTGTTGGAACTTGCATCAGGCGGCGAAGTAAAATTTGCAAATGTCGACTTCACCTACCCAAATGGAAGGAAAGCACTAAACAATATCTCGTTCGAAGTAAAACCAGGGCAGGTAGCCGCGTTTGTCGGACACTCCGGAGCCGGTAAGACAACTATCACCCATCTTGTCCCTCGCTTCTATGATCCGCAATCCGGGCTCATTTCAATTGATGATGTCGATGTGAAAACCGTGCAGTTACAAGAGCTAAGGAAGCACATCGGTATCGTCACTCAGGAAACATATCTATTTCATGACACGATCGGAAACAACCTCAGATATGGAAGGCAAGACGCGACCCAAGAAGAACTCGTCACAGCGGCGCGCGCGGCAAACATTCATGATTTCATTGAAAGTTTGCCTGAAAAGTACGACACAGTCGTCGGAGAACGTGGGCACAAACTCAGCGGTGGCGAGCGGCAGAGACTAGCTATAGCCAGAGTACTTTTGAAAGATCCCAGAATTCTAATTCTTGATGAAGCCACCAGTTCACTGGACTCACTAAATGAATCATTGATTCAATCCTCGCTTGTTCCACTAATGCGAGGGCGAACCAGCTTAGTGATCGCACACAGGCTTTCGACTATTGTTTCTGCGGACATAATTTTCGTCGTCCATGACGGCACGATTGTAGAAAGTGGCAATCACAATGAGCTGATGGAGTTAGACAATCATTACGCAGCGCTCTATAGACAACAGTTCAAAGAATCTGAGGCCATTCCGGCGCCGCGCTAACAATTCTCAAGGTCGAGGGAATAGCTTGCCAAGCAGGTAAGCTTGTCGTGCAACAGAAGTAATGTATGCCAACGACGTTCGCGTGTGGTAATCGGTGCACTCGGAAGCCAACGAAAGAAACGATCCAGAAGCGGCCTTGGAGTCGCTAATCAGTCGTCGCCGCTTTTTGCTAATGGCTGCCGCAGGTACATTTTCAGGGTTGACTGCTGCCTGCACATCAAAGGCCGACGGCATCATCAAAGTGCAACCTGGTTTAACCGTCGCAAGGTTTCCAGAGAAGACGGAGATGATTTTGCTGACGGATCGACCGCCTCAGCTCGAAACGCCAATTCACTTCCTTCGCCAAGATATTACACCTAACGAAGCGTTCTTTGTTCGCTGGCATCACTCCGGAATTCCGACGACAGTCGACTTAAGAACTTTTCGATTGAACGTAGCAGGTCACGTCGACAAACCCCTCAGGTTATCGGTTGAGGATTTAAAGACAAAATACGAACCACATAAGGTCATCGCAGTAAATCAATGTTCAGGCAACTCTCGTTCGTTCTTCCAACCAAAGGTGCCGGGCGGACAGTGGGGGCATGGTGCGGTTGGAAATGCATCTTGGACTGGAGCACGACTGAAAGACATCCTCAAAGATGCCGGTATCAAAGCTGGTGCAGTCCAAGTTAGTTTCGCAGGTCTGGACGAACCACCGCTATACAGCATGGCAAAGTTCGTAAAGGCACTCGATGCGGAACATGCAATGAGCGAAGAAGTGCTTGTCGCATATGAAATGAATGGCGAACAATTGCCGATGCTTAATGGATTTCCGATACGTCTTGTCGTCCCTGGATGGTATGCAACTTATTGGGTGAAGTCTCTCAAAGAGATCGGTGTGCTGCCGGAAAGGTTCAAAGGTTTCTGGATGGACAAAGCATATCGAATCCCCAAGACAAAAAATGCAATTGAGCAGCCAGAGCATTTGGCGACAGACACGATTCCGATCAATCGAATGAGTGTTCGCTCCCTCATCGTTCGGCCAGACTTCACAGATACAGTCAAAGCCGGAATAGCAACTGAGGTTGAAGGAATCGCGTTCGACAGCGGAACAGGCATTACACGCGTTGAGGTATCCACAGATGGTGGCAATAAGTGGCAAGAGGCAACCATAGATCAAACCGGTGCAGGAAAGTTTGCTTTCCATCGTTGGCGCCTGAAGTGGACGCCATCCGCCCCCGGTGATTATCGAATCCTCTCTCGATGCTATAACGCAGCGGGTGATGGACAGATTCTGGAACAATGGAACAAGAGCGGTTACATGCGCAACGTCATCGAACATATTGATGTGCAGGTGATGCAAGCATGAAGAAACTGACTCAACAATTTTTTACTGCAATGACAGTCAGCTCTTGCTGCCTTTACCTGCTCACCGGATGCGGTGCACAAGCAGATCGCAGCGAGTCGCAGTCCTTAAACAAGACTGATGCAATAGCGGATAATGCGATAACTAGGAATAAGCAGCTCTACAACGCGATGTCTAGCGATGAAACAGTGAAATCCATCGAACTTCCGCACGACGAAGCAGACTTCCCACCCGGCGAAGGTCGCGAGCTTTTCATCTCGCGGTGCAATGTCTGCCACAGCCTCAGATACATCACCATGCAGCCGGATTTTCCCGAGGCGACGTGGGCTAAAGAAGTCGACAAAATGATCAAAACGTTCGGTGCACATATAACCGAACCTGAAGCAAAACAAATCATTGAATATCTGACAACGATAAAAAGTAAGCCTGCGCAGAAGCATTGATGCAAGACCAAGAAACACCCACCTATTCCGAAAAGCCAGGACGCACGCCAGCGATTCTCGCTGCCGCTGTTCTTGTCGTAGGCGCCATTGTGTCTTGGTTTGGGCTAAATGGTGGCGCGCTGATCACCCCGCAAGAAAGCAGTACTTCTTATATAGTGGACCCATCAGCGGAAGCTGTTAAGTTTCCAACTGACGCCGAGGAAAGACAATCGTTGCTCACAGCGGGTGAAGCATTGTCGCGCGCGCACTGTATAGGTTGCCACGACAGCGACTCTAAATTGACAGGCCCGTCATTTGAATCAATAGCTCAGAAATACTCGCCAAGGTCTCCTTCAAATCTGTCGCAACTGTCGCCCGACTTCTCGCAAGCATTGGCTCATCAAGGTGCAAGCATAGATGGCTTTGAAAGCGCGCCAACTCTCAAACTCACTACCGACGAAAAACGCGCGGTTGGATTTTGGATTTTGAATTCGTTTCGAAGAAGTACGCGTAACATTGTGGGGTCAGACAAATGACGGACACAGTGAAACAAGAGAACTCCCTCATTCGGGCGCACGCATATGCAGCCATCATTACACTGTTGTTGTCAGCGGTTTTTGGAACGATCGTTTCTCTCAAGCTACACAGCCCGGATATAGCGGGCAGCGAGCCCTGGCTGACATGGGGTCGCCTTCGATACAACCACACTCAAGGAATTTTCTTCGGTTGGCTGGGCAACGCGTTTTTGATGTTCCTCTATTACGCTGTTCCAAAATTGGCAGCCAGACCTATCTTAAACAAGCACCTCGGGTGGTGCATATTCGCTGTCTGGAATCTCGCGGTAGTTCTTCCGGGATGGCTCCTCGTCTCTGCCGGCATAAGCCAACCGCTCGAGTGGGCCGAATTTCCGCTGGTTGTAGATTGCATGGTCGAGCTGGCACTCTTATTGTCCGTCGCACAATTTGTGGTGCCCTTGCTTCAAAAGAAACTGTCGAAATTGTATGTTTCCGGATGGTACATAATCGGCTCCCTCATTTTTACGGCGCTTGCCTATCCGGTGGGCAATATCGTTCCAGAACTTGTTCCCGGTGCTCAGGGTGCGGCTTTCAGCGGGCTATGGATTCATGACGCGATTGGATTGTATGTAACTCCACTTGCACTTTCCATGGCATTTCTCGTTGTTCCTCTGGCGACGCGCCGACCAATCTACAGTCATTTTTTGTCGATGCTTGGTTTTTGGCTTCTATTTTTCGTCTATCCGCTTAACGGCACACATCACTACGTCTTCTCTGCAATCCCTATGGAAGCTCAGAAAGGTGCGATTATCGCCTCTGTCTACTTAGGAATGGACGTAATTCTTGTTGTCACCAATTTGCTTGTATCGATGCGCGGGGCCGGTCAGGCTCTGAAGGAGAACCTGCCCCTGCGGTTTGTTTGGGCCGGAACAATTATGTATCTCGTCGTTAGCTTGCAGGGCTCTCTGCAAGCATTGATGCCTGTAAACAAACTCGTGCACTTCAGCGATTGGGTCATCGGACATTCCCATTTGGCGATGCTGGGCTTTGCAACTTTCACCGCAATTGGTGGCATGACACATGTTTGGCAGAATTTGCCGGGCGTCAAATACAACAAAAGAGCGTTGGCCTGGTGCTACTGGTTGCTTCTCACCGGACTTATAGGCATGGTCACCTTGCTGTCGATAGCGGGACTCGTAGAAGCGCATCTATGGCAGAGTGCCTTGCCCTGGATAGATTCAGTCAGGACCGCACACCCGTACTGGTCAGCGCGCACACATGTAGCCGGTGTGCTCTTGGCGGGGTTCATCTGTTTCATTCACGCGCTCACATCGGGCCCGCGCAATCCCGAAGTCACATCCACTGGCAAGTCGGATGCTTCAAAAGGTGACGAGCAAAAAGAGCCGGCAACGTTACCGTCATCAGATATGGTTTCGAAACCTGCTGGTTGGCTCAACATGGCTTACCTGTCGTCTTCTGTTGCAGGTGTGGGATTTTTCCTATTTTCATTCTCAACACTAGCGGTTCTTCCTGGAATGACCTTGCAAAAGGAGATTGAGCGCACCAAACCTGCCACCATGCTTCAACCTACCGAGTCAGAAACTACCGGAAGACTAGTTTATGCGCGCGAAGGTTGCGCATACTGTCATACGCAACAAGTTCGTGTTGTTCCCTCTGATGTAGAGCGATTCGGAGCCCCCACACGTGCCTGGGAGACAGCAGTAGACTATCCTCATCTTTGGGGAACGCGCAGAATCGGACCAGATCTCTCAAGAGAGTCAGGTGTGAGATCAGACGATTGGCAATTGACTCATTTGTACAATCCACGTCTGGTTGTTTCGGACTCTGTGATGCCTGGTTATCCATGGCTGTTTGAAGGTTCTGCATCGGCGCCCACTAAAGATGCAATGGCGCTACTGGCATACCTAAAATCGCTGGGAAAAGAGCGGCAGCTTGCGGGTGTGGATAACGTTGCGTGGCCGATTCCACCGTATTGCAGTTGCCCTGATGATGTAAAAAGACTTGAGTCGCAACCAACCTCTTCACAGGCGAGCCCTTCATTTCAACGGCAATCCGATGGCGGAGTCTCAATACAACTACCGGCAGATAGGGCGCAACTAGCGACTGCGGTCAGAAAAGGTTCCACCTTGTTCGCCGCAAATTGCGCTAGCTGCCATGGAGCTACAGGAGATGGGAAAGGGGACGCTGCGGCAAGCTTGCTTCCTCGTCCTAAAGATCTTACAAGCAAGACGCTGACGACCAGCAGAATTGCGACGGTACTGATGAATGGAGTTCCTGGTACCGCGATGCCTGCCTGGAGAGATCTGCCTCAGCGAGATGTTGAAGCGCTGGTGGCTTATTTGGTGACACTGCCCAAACCTGATACGGACAAAGATAAAGCGACTATTGCTTTGGTAGACGGCACTCGAGGTAAGTCACTGTTTGGTGAAAAGTGCGCCTCGTGCCACGGACTCAATGGCGACGGAAAAGGTCCGGCAGCGGCGGCTCTGCAAAGGCGTCCGGCAAACTTCATGATAGAACGACCCGGCATCGCATACAGCTTAAAAGTAATGAAAGAAGGCGTAGCCGGCACAGCAATGCCACCATGGGCAAACCAGTTGTCGCATGCTGACAGGCTCGTTATCACCGCTTACATTCGATCCTTATATAAGGAGGAGAAGTAATGCTTTACGTAGCCTTGCTTTTAATGACGGTGATATTAGTCACGTTTTCAATCGCGTGGTACTTATCACCAGCTCTGCGAGAAAAGTTTGAGGAACCCAAATACAGAATTTTCGATCACACAGTGGAAGATCACGAGTAGACAATTTGCGCGTTCAGTCGCGTGTTCAGTTGCACGTTCACTTTTCCAAGTCCGCAATTCGTTTTCGAAGTTCAGGCGAATCCGGTCTCGGAATTCCATCGGTGTCGCGGAAGTAACGCGGGTTTCCAAACGGTGTGCGTCCAAAATAGTTCGAAATCTCTGCCTGATCATTTTCTTTGACAATTTCGTAGAGCAGAGGGCTCTGTGTGGCCAAGAACTTTCTTTGTTCGCTACCAATCCGAAACATCATCATTGCTTCGGCATACATTTCCAAAGGATTATCGAAGTAACCGGTAACCGGCTTAATTAGGGCCACTTTTCGCATTTCATCATTGTTGATTGATACGGAATCGGCGATGTTTTGGACACTGTTTCCTAATGAACCAACGCGCTCTCCACTCTCATTGCGCTTGGTCCAAACATTGTTGCCTTCATATGCGAAATAGCTGCCATCTTTGGCCAACAGCATCCATGTATTGGTATCCTTCGCTCTTATCCAGCCCGCGCTCGGTCCGTATTTTGCTTCCGTTAGTGTTCCTGAATTCAAAAGCTTGTCTTCGTGATTGTGCGAAAACTCGTGAGTCAATACTGCTTCAATAGTATCCAATTTCTGTTCGAACCGCATATCACCACTAATGGTGGCAGGGAGATTCGCAATACCTGGAGTTACCATCACTAAATTCTGTGGTGCCCAGAAGCTTGCAAGAGTTCCGTTTGGGCTGTTCTCCGGCAGAAAAGCAATCTTCACGCCCGTTCCATCAGCCTTGACTTGACTGGGAATCGATCTTTTCAGAGCCGCTTCCAACCCATCAAGTTCTTTCAAAGTTGGTTTGCGCGCCTCAATCATTTGATCGCGCGATATTGCGCCTTTCTCCACCTTCCAAAAACGTGGTACCAGCTGCCCAGCCGGCACGAACTGAACTTTGTACTTTGCTGCTATCTCCTTTTGCCGCTCCGCAATTGGCTCCAACTTCGCAGCCGGCTTTTCCAGAAACGAGAGCTGGTCGAGCTCAAGCGGTGGAAGAACGCGTCTTGAATTGCGCCCATCAACCACATGCTCCCCGGTTTCCGTCGCACTCTTTGCTGGTTTCAGCGGAGTTGGCGGTGGCTCGTAAGCCATGACCTGATCAAATGTCAACCCGCCTTGTGGCGAGCCAGAGCCGGTCTCACCGGCAACTTCCATGAACTGCGAGCCCTGACGCACACCAGACACTACAAAATTCCTGACACACCAACACCTGTGTATATTCAGGTTTCAAAGGTTTTGGACACCTGCTGCCGAGAGCCAAGGTTAAACTTAGGGTGTATGGGTCTGAGCCGCCGAGGTGCCCACCTGTTGCATGATTGTGACCAAATCGGCATATCCTTTCCAAGAGTGTTCGAGATTGTGCATGCCGGTTTCGTATTGACTGCCACCCTCATGAAACTTGTCGCCTGCTTGCTTGAGCGCAAGTTCTGCTTGAGACACACCTGGTATTTGTTCGAGCATCTCTCTGGCTTCTCGCGAGCCTTGCGCTGCAGCCTTGCGCAACCACCTTCTTGCCTTTTTCAAATCTTTCGGGACGCCGCCCTTGCCATGGTAGTACAGCGCACCTAGTTTATGCTGCGCTGAAACCAAACCCTTTTGCGCAGCAAATTCATAGTGAACAATCGCTTGGTTCATATTCTTCTCGACACCAAGCCCGTTTTCATAGATCACACCGAGCAAGTTATGCGCGCCACAGTCTCCGCAAGAAGCAAGCTTCTTCAAATGTTCGTGCGCGTCTTTGAATCTTCGTTTCCGAATCGCAGCGCTCGCTTTGCTAATCAAAGTTGAGTTGGTTGCATCGGTCTTCGCAGACTTGGACTTCGATGTCGGAGATGTCTTCAAATCCCACGCGTCGACCGGTGTTAGTGCCACTGCCTGCAACACCACGATTGCAACGAGAGAGAACTTAAGACCACACTTTTTCATATTGGAATATCCCAGCGGAATACTACATTATAGTCAAAAGTTCTTCGTCCTTTACCAAACTTTCGTCTTCACCGTGTTGAGTATTTTGGTTGAGGTACCAGTTTGGAACATACAACCTTTTGTCGGCTAGGCACACGAACATAGGCGCAATTAGAAGTGTGGGGAACAGTCTCTTAAGTCTCCAATACTCTCTTTCCAATGAATCAATTTCATCGGTAATGCCATACCGACCAGCATGATACTGAATAAATTCTTCCGCTCTCTGTTCGTTCCAACCATGCTTAACGAGTGCATCTTTCATGCCATCTTTCGCTTCAGAAACTTTCGTCATACCGCAATCGTTGTGTCCAATTAGAGCGACGCATTCAACACCGCGATAAAGTGTGTAAGCGAGACTGAATTCCGATCCAATCAAGCGTCCGCTTGCTCGACGAATCACAAAAGCAAACATCGCTGGTATAGGAAGCGCATAACGAAACTCAATGCAAGTGACAATGAGCATCTCGGGCTTTCCGGTTTCTTCTATTGGAACACCAAAATTCTCCGCAAGAACAAGCTTTTCTACTGGAGTGCCTTTCCACTCGTCCGGAATATCTTCCGGAGTTGCCATATCGAACAGTCGTCCTGCATAGCGTGAGTCATCTGCAATCGCTTTCGGCATAACCATGGCGCCTTCTCCTCTTTAGCTTGCGCGATATCGATGTGCAATAAGGCGCTGTGACCTGGGCTGGGCTGCCTCAGATACTCTGACTGCGACCTTGCGGGAAACTTGCCTTTTCCCAGATCGGATCCTACCACATTGATGTTTAAGGTCCTACTAAGAATACAGCCTCTTCACCGCAGCCAAAGGTCTTTGTAGGTTTGCCATTCGTCGCCTTCTGTCGTGTAGTCAGCGAAAGGTGAAATACCCGCAAAGGCTCCAGAAGCGGCTTTCTGGTCACTCATGCCCTCTCGCACACCTTTAATTGCAAGACGTATACATTCAGGAATTCCGTGATGCCCAAGCGTTCCCTGAAAAGTATTATAGGTAGGAACGCCAAGAAGCACTCGGCAATTTTGATTGGCGTTCCAAACAGCAGTCGAAACATTGATGCATTGCTGCTTGACCAACCAAACATAACCTCGCGGCAAATAGAAAAACGAGTCGTAACACATGACTGCGACTTGATCGCAATTGCTTGCAACCTTGGCGAAGTATTCGCTGCTCCACCCCCAAAGCGTACCGGGGTACCACATGGGTGTTGCCACACCGAGAATCGATGACTTCGGCAGCGCGGCACGGCTTTCCATCAACAGGGAGATAAGATTGCCGCCTCCGTTTGGCGCAAACTCATAGTCCCATTGAATTCCATCAAATCTGCAATCGTTTAGCAACCAATTTGCTTCTTCAATCATCTTCTTTCTGATGTGCCGTGAGCTGATATCAACGACGTTGCTACCCACGTAGACCCAGGCAATTACTTTAGCATTAGGACAGCGGGAATGCACTGCATCAGCCAATCTTCGCGCTTCATCGAGTTGGTGAAATTCTAGCTTTCCATCTTTGTTGATGCCTCGCACGTGAAAGTAAGCGTAGCGAACCTGATAATCATTCAACCGTTTCAACATCGATTGAAGGTCTTCAGGAGCATATCTTCCGAAATACCAGAAGTAGCGCAGCCAAAGACCGTTTTCACCGTGATTGAAACTGCGCCCACCAATGTCTGTGTATAGCGGATAAGTGAAAAAGTCGATTGCAAACGCAGCCGACATTGCCATGAATGCTCCAATCAAAATCAGCCATGGCTTGGTGCACATGAAGTGCTTGGATCTTTTTACCTTCTTGTCGTCTGCCATGAGGTCATTTGCTACTCCAGACTGTTCCTTCACTTCTATCAGGTTTCGTCTGAGCTTGCACAAGAATGAATGATTCGGATGGTATAGCTACTCCGATTGAATTAGCACTCTAACAAGGCGCACCACAGGTGATGTCGACTTCTTTTCGAGCCAATCTAGTTGAGTTTCAGCATCTGCACGTTTCCCATTGATGGCATCTATGACTGCAACCCATGCGCGTGCAATTCCTGCGGATTCGCCGGTCACCTCGCGGTTGTTCAAGATTTTGTCTTCCGTCACTTTTCCTGCTGCATACTCGAGAATCAGATACGTCCATGAATTCTGCGGACAGTTAGACAATGCTTCAGACAGCACGCGCTCTGCTTCGCTCACATTTTTCAATCGCATATAAGTGCACCACTTGAGCATTGCGATTTGCCATGCATCGGGATGTCTCCAACCCGCCATGGTTGCGGCTTTGTCTGTATCTTTCAACGCACTTTCATATGCTCTGTTTAGGAGAAAGTAGAGTGCACGATCAGACAACAGTGAGACGTTTCGCACATCTATTTCGATAGCTTTACTCAAATCATCTATTGCTTCACTGGTTCTATTTAGCATGAACCTAATTCGACCACGTTCTGCAAGGACCGATACGTCATTGGGTGCAAAACGCATGGCGGAATCAACCGCAGAGAGAGCCGCTTCGTATCTCCCCAACTTGCGCAGTGCAGTCGCGCGCAGCTTGTTTATCGCAGGTGAATTGGGCAGAATTTCAAGCGCCGCATCGTAGTCAACGAGTGCAGAGTCTGAGTCACCGAGCATACTGTAGACTTCTCCGCGCTCGGTGAGAATTTGCACTTGCTTGGGAGCAATTCCAATGGCAATACTCAGTGCTTCAACGGCCTTGTCAAACTTCGACATTGCCGCATAACATCTGCCGATGTTCGCATAGGCTTGGGCGTTTTGAGGATAAAGACGAACGGACTCTTGCAGGTCTTTCAACGCATTTTCGTATTGCTTCAGACCCATGTAAGCGACTGCTCGTTCATTGTATACAAAAGAATTCTTCGAGTTCTTCGCGATTATGAGATTGTAATCGTTCAAAGAGTCGTCAAATCTTTCGAGAGCGCGCAAGGTTTTCGCATGTGCCAATAGAACCTCGATGTTATCGGGCTCTACGGTCAACGCGTCATTCAGAGCGTCCAGCGCAGCCTTAAATGATTTCTTGGCGAAATTGCATTCACCGAGTACGAGATGCGCAATGACATCTTTGGGTTTGACATTAAGCACATTCTTTGCCGACTTTTCGGCAGAGCTGTAATCACCCATGTACAGGTATGCGTATGCTTGTTCTGCGCCGGCTCTGGCATCCTTAGAGTTTTTGGCGAGAACATGTTTGGAAGACTGCACAACTTTTTCGCAGGCCACCTTCAAGTTGGTCTTCGCTTGATCGTCAAAAGGATTCAAGTCAATCGACGTCTTTAAATCTTGCACTGCTTGAAACGGCCGCGCAACTTCCATACACACCCAACCGCGTCCGCTGTAGTAATCGGCCCCATTTGGGTCTAATCGAATAGCCATGGAATAGTCATCATACGCTTCTCTCAGGCGCTTCATACGGAGATAGGTTGCACCTCTGTTCTTATATAGAAGTGCGCGGTCGTGAAACTTCTGCTCAGACTCACCTGACATTTTCAGCGCCTGAGTGTAATCATCAATTGCCCTTGGATAGTTGCTCAAGGCAAAATAAATGTCAGCTCGCTGTTGATACGCTTTCACATAATCTGGGTGATCCTCAAGCAAGGTCTTCAAGTCCACAATAGCATCGTTGAAACGCCCCCACTTATACTTATTGAGAGCGCGACCCGAAAGCGCATCAGCGTTTCGCGGGTCGATCGACAGCGCCGCATTATAGTCATCGATTGCTTGCGGATAGTGTTCGAGGAAGAATTCAACTGCCGCCCGGTCATTCAAAACTTGTACGCTCTTAGGTTCAATTGCAAGAGCTGAAGTAAAATCGGTCTTTGCTTTCGTATAGTTCTTCAAACTCAAGTAAACCAAACCACGGGCGTGATACGCCTGCAACTTGCGCGGGTTCTGCTTGATTGCTGCAGAGTAGAACTTGATAGCTTCAGAGAGCTCACCCTGTTCCTTTGCTTGATTGCCGGCCTGGAAATACTTCTCCCATCGGTCGGTCATTGGGTTGAGGGGATCGAAAGATTGATCGTTCGGCAGTGGAGGCAAATCGCCGTCAACCGGGCTCTCAATCATGAACTTGTTGCCGATGAAGACCAGCAACAAATACGCCGCGCCAAGTAACACTATAGTCGCCAGTGATATCATCAGCGGTGTATTCTTTTTGGACCGTGGCGCAGGCTTCGGCATCGATCCCGTCGTCCGCATGATCGGCTTTCTTAGCTCATCTGTGGGTGAAGCAGGCTTGTTATGCTCGTCAGTGACACTTTCAGGTCGCTTGGAAGAGATGAAGAACTTGTCTTCACCTTTCGGTCCCATTTTTGGAAGTCCTGGAGGTAAATCTACTTGCGGCGGAGACTCCACTGGCGGTGCAGGCGCTTCTCCAGTTTTCAATCGCGCCCGCAGTTCTTCTCTGAACTCCTTTCCGCTAGAGAAGCTGAGCTCTGGCGCTTTTGCAGGGACATCAGCATCCGCCTTTGCAGACTTGTGTCCTCCGGAGTAACTGATCGCTGCTGTCGGAGGAGCATTCTTAAACTCACCGCTAGCAGAAAGCATAGGAGGGCTTGGTCCTGCAATCGTTGGTCGTCCGCTTGAGGAAGTGAGAGACGACGAAGCCTTTTGGTTTGAAGACTCTTGAATGTGTGGGTCGATTGGAACAATCGCACCAGCCTGAGACGGTCCAGGTGCATTGGCCGCATCACTTTCCGCCCCTTCAGCGATTGCTTTAATGCCTGTTCCGCTCATTGATTGCAACGCCGGATCTTTCGCATCAGTGATTATCCAGGTCCACTCCTCAACGGGCATCGAAGATGCAGGCGGAACTGAACTAGGCATAGCCTGCGTCTTTCTGTCGGGCATCGGTGTCGACTCGCGCGATGCAGGCAGGGCTTGAAAGTCTGCTGTGGCAGCCCTCACTCTGTGGATGCCAGAGTCCGTGAGTTCGCGTGGAAGGTCATCTTCCGCTTCACCCTGGATCGATTTTGCTGGTATTTTTGGTGTTGGTGCAACTTGCGGCGCATCGAGGGCAGTCACCATAGGTGGTGCAGGTGGAGTCGGTGGATTTCTCGGGGAACGGTTCGTGGGTATCGGTTCAATCTGTGGTTGCGCAGGCGTAGGTGCTTGAGAAAACGGTGAACTTACGGTTGGCAGCGGTAGTTCGCCTTCAGCTTGCTCTTGCGGAATATCCACCGGCAGAGACTTAAACCGCTGCGGAGGGCTAGTTGACTGCGAGTCACTTTTAGAAACAGGAGAAGTAATAAATGGTGTTGCCTCAACTTCTGGTGCCTTCGCAGGTGGTGGCGTAGGCTCAATCACCGAGCGTGGTGCCTTAAAGCCGGGCACAGGTGGTAAATTTTGCTTTGAGCGCTTCGGTGTGTCCGGACTCGCCCCAGGAGTCGGCTCCGCTTGGGGCGCAGCTTCCGCTTCAGGAGTCGGATGAGGTTGATTTGCGGCTGCGGAAAACGGCCTGTCTGGAATAATTGCGCCAATCGGTCGCTCCGGAGTTGCCTGCTTATTGAAAGGCATATCTGGAATCCCAGAATCAGGCCAGTCCGAGGCAAACGAAGCCCAATCACCGGCATTTGGCTCCACAGGCTGTTTCGGAGGTTGTTGCACTGCACCGATATCGAACTTTGGACCAGGCCTCGCCGTTCCCCATTCTGGTGGAACAGACCACTCCTGCTCTTGGGTGGACTTCGGAGTGTCGGCTGGTCGCGAGTTTAAATCAGGTGGGCGTTCAACTGACTTCGGTGGCGAAACGGCCTGTGGATGTGGCGCGGCTTGCGGTGGGTTGGGCTGCTGTGGCGGCAAAATGAACTGCGGCGGTGGGGCGGGCTGCGGCGGCGGGGCGGGCGGCGGCGGCGCGAGGG
>CAYZJR010000002.1:5873-174674 GCA_964478655.1 uncultured Candidatus Obscuribacterales bacterium | reverse complement strand
CCCGTCCTGCCGCTAAGAAGCGGCGGTAACACGGCAATTCAACCGCCGACCTGGCTGTTTCAGAGCCGAGTTATCGGCTCGCAGTCAAGGAAAGCATCGGTTGAATCTCTACCCAAGAACAGGAGACAGAGCTTATGAACAAGCTACTGACGACATTCTGGGCTGTGCTCGTGACCGCCGTTTCCATCGGCGTCATGGCGTGGCTCTACTGGGACCAGAAAATCGACTGGCCCGCTTTCTCTTCCGACCCTGTCGTAGCCTCGAGCCCGACACCAGAAGTGGTGGCGTACATCGAGCGCGACTACGGTTGGAGAACCGGAGACGTGATTCCGGTCACAATGTTCATCAAGGAGAAGCCCGGCACCGAGGTTGATACCAACACCCTCGCTATCGAGGGCGATTTCGAAGTAGTCGGCAACGTCGACATCTTCACTCGCGACCTCAAAGACGGCAGCAGGTTGATCAAGATCACCATGCACGTGCAGAGCTTCAACGTCAAGAAACAGCTCACGCTCAAATCGAACATGAGTTACCGTCTTGACGGAAGCCAGGATGACATTCTCATCACGCTGCCTGCCGTCGACCCCTACACGTCGATGACATACGACGGCGAGCGCAAACTCCCGCAGGAAGGACCCAAGACCCCGCTCCACGACTGGCATCTTTTCAAGAACGTGGGCATGCTTTTGGCGTCCATAGCGGGCATCGCATTCTTCGTCGGGCTCATCCGGCGATTCAACCGCGAGACTGACGATCAGGGCTCCTTCAACCCGAGTTCTCCTCGAGAGATCGCGCGAAGGGATTTCGACATCGCCTGGAAGAAGCTGATGCTCTTCGATTTCAGCCAGGAAAACTTCAAAGAAATCGAGCGAATCATCAGGCGTCTCTTCCGCATCGAGTCACGCACTCTCAGAGAGATTGACTTCGAACTGGGTCAGCATCCTTTCCGGGCCGAGATTCTCCACATTCTCGCCGTTTGTTCGAAGGTGCTGTACCAGGGACAGTCGCTCGACGACGCAGAGCTGGACTCTATAAAGTCGACGTTCGACAAGATCGTACCTCCGCGCAGGCAACCAGCACAAGCGCCGAAGCGCGCGTAGCAGGCGGTCTGTGAAGAATGGCTTCGTGAGGGCTCGGCAAGCCATTGCCGGGCCCTCTCAATTCCCTCGCCAGGGCCGAACTCGCCTACTCAGCAAGGAGGCCCGGTGGTGAAACATGGCAGATAAACGAAATGCAGCAAAAACAACCCCTCCGGAAATTCACGGGAGGCGCTTGGAAGATTTTTCTTCTGCTGTTTGCCATGCTCTTTACAGTGCCAAATCTAACATCCGCCACTCCGGAAAAACCGGAGGCAACGGTGGTTGAGGAGTCCAACAAAAACACCAATAGCTGGACACAGTTCGGTGTCGATGACACCGCTCGGAAACCAACTCCTGGGGACACCACATGCAGCACTGAGGAGCGACAGCAGGCAACAACTGCGCTTCCTCTGTCCGGAAAGAAAATCGTCGTCGATGCAGGGCACGGCGGCGATGACTCTGGCGCAATTCGGGGCAAGGTTCTTGAAAAAGAACTGACGCTCAAAATTGCTCTCAAACTGAAAAAGAATCTGGAAGACCACGGCGCCACCGTCACGATGACGCGCTCGACCGACATCAAAGTCGGTCTGCAAGAGCGAGTCGACGTGACCACCGCCGCCTGTCCGGACATCTTCGTCAGCGTTCATATCAACGCACACACGAGCCGAGCTCTCGATGGCATCGAGGGCTACTACTGGACTGCCGAAGGCAAAGAACTTGCCGACACACTCTACGACGGCTTAGTGCAAGACTTGAGCACCAAAGGAAACTGGGTGCTTCAGAAACAATTCTTTGTGGTGCACTGGTCTCCAGTGCCCGCAGCCCTCATGGAAGTCGGCTACATGTCGAATACGGCAAAGCGCAACCTCCTGGTGACGGACAGTTACCAGGACAAGGTCGCGAAATCGCTGTCAGACGGCATCGTCAGATACTTCCAGAAAGTGAAGCCGGGTGCGTCACCTGGCGCGACAACCGCGACGGACACTCCGCCGATGTGAATGCGGCTTCGCTGGAAAATTCTTAATGAGTTGAGGACGGCGCACGGTGCGCCGCCCGCTTTCGTTTAACACGTTGGCAGCACCTGAGGCAATTCAGAGCCTCACTGAAAGGCGCTGCCCAACAACTTCTGAAAGGACACATAACATGCTCGAATTCCTGATTCGGTTGGCACTGATGGTGCTGACCCTCCTCGTTGTTGTTCCCGCTGTCACCGGCGGCGGTGTCGCTGTGCGCAGGGGCGGATTCTTCCGCGGACTGCTTTCCGTCATCGTCATCGGGCTGGTTAACATGTGCCTCTGGTTCGGCATCACGCTCCTCACGCTGGGCACGGTGCTTCCGCTGCAGATCTTGACCTTCGGTTTCGTCGGACTTCTCATCAACGCGCTTGCCTTCCGGGCGACGGCTGCGGTGATGCCTGAGGTCCTCTACGTCAAGAGCTTCGGCACCGCATTCGGTGCCTCGCTCGTGATGACGATCGCCACGTGGGCGATCAACCACTTCCTGTTCTAAGGCAGTGGTGCCCCAGAGTGCCGGGCTCGCATCGCTTAAGCGCGGTCGAGCCCGCACTCTGCGGGTGTTTCGTCAAGTGTTGGTTGCGAGAAGCAAACTGGCTCTTTGCGCCACCGCCGAGTCCAACGGCAGGCGTGTGCGCGTAAGCCCTAACCCAAAGGGGGCTTTTTCACATGGAAATTGAACTCCTGGCGCGAATGCAATTCGCGTTCACGATCATTTTTCACTACCTCTTCCCTCCGCTTTCAATCGGCTTGGGAACGATGCTTGTCTTGATGGAAGGCATGTACCTGTGGACGAAGAACCCGCTGTATGAATCCATGTGCAAGTTTTGGGTGAAACTATTCGCCCTCAACTTCTCTATGGGCGTTGCCACCGGCATCGTCATGCAGTTCGAGTTCGGCACAAACTGGGCAACCTTCTCCCGCTACATCGGTGACATATTCGGCTCGGCTCTTGCAGCGGAAGGCATCTTCGCCTTCTTTCTCGAGTCGGGCTTTCTGGCAGTTCTACTTTTCGGGTGGAACCGCGTGTCTCCGAAAATCCACTTTTTCGCCACTATCATGGTGGCACTGGGTGCCACATTCAGCGCCTTCTGGATCTGCGTCGCCAACAGCTGGATGCAGACTCCCGCCGGCTACGAGATTGTCGGCACCGGGATGAACGCGAAAGCTGTAATTACCGACTTCTGGGCGATGGTGTTCAACCCCAGCTCCATTAGCCGGTTCTCCCATGCCGTAGTGGGTGGTTGGTTAACAGCCGCCTTCTTCGTCATGAGCGTAAGCGCGTACTACATCCTCAAAGGGCGGCATCTCGACTTCGCCCGCCGCTCCTTCACAATCGCACTCATCGTCGCCGCGATAGCCGGGCCGCTGCAGGGCGCAATCGGACATCACCAGGCGAAGATCGTCGCACAGTACCAGCCGGCAAAGATGGCTGCATACGAAGGACACTTCAAGACCGGACCGAATGCGCCTCTCTGGGTCATCGGCATCCCTGACGAAAAGACAGGCGAAGTCAAATGGGGAATCAAACTTCCGGGAATGCTGAGCTACTTGCTCACCGGCAGCGTGGACGGCGTTGTCACCGGTTTGGATGCCATACCGGAAAACGAGAGGCCACCAATTATGGTGCCTTTCTACGCATACCACGGCATGGTGGCACTCGGAACGTACATGATTCTTCTGAGCTGGCTCGGGGTTATCCTGCTCTGGCGAAAGAAGCTCTTCACGAGCCGATGGATCATGCGCATCTTTGTTCTGTCCGTTGCCGCTCCATACATTGCCAACCAGCTCGGCTGGATTGGTTGTGAGGTGGGACGACAGCCCTGGATTGTCCAAGGACTTTTGCGCACATCGGACGCGCTCTCCAAGACCGTTTCCGCCGATGCAATCCTCACGTCGCTGGTGATGTTCATCATCATCTATGCACTTCTGGGCATGGTGTTTATCTTCAGCCTTGATCGCAAGATCAAGCACGGGCCTGACGAGCTGCATGCCTTCGCTCCGTCCAAAGGTAGTGACCTCGACGGCATCAAGGAATCGCACAGCGATAGGCTCGACTGCTCCAAGCATCCGGAAGCAGGCTGCGACGGCAGGCACGAAGGAGCGGACCACCCTCACAATCACGATGGGGACGACGAAAACAACGACAAGAAGGGAGGCAACTAATGGATCTCAATGCCATCTGGTACCTCCTCATCGGCATAATGTTCACATGCTATGCCGTGCTCGACGGCTTCGACCTCGGTGTAGGTGCGCTGCACCTTTTCACCAAGGGAGATAAGGAACGTCGAATTCTTCTCAACTCAATCGGTCCGGTCTGGGACGGCAACGAAGTATGGTTTGTCGTTGGAGTCGGTGCCCTCTTCGGCGCCTTTCCCGACGCCTACGCCGCAGCCTTCTCCGGCTTCTACATCAGCCTCATGTTGCTTCTAGTCGGGCTCATCTTCCGCGGCGTCGCTATCGAGCTGCGCAGCAAGGAGATCGATACTCGTTGGCGCAGAACGTGGGACGTGATGTTCGCATTCGGATCGGTGCTACCACCTGTGGTGTTCGGCATCATGCTCGGCAATATGGTGATGGGCGTGCCGGTCGGCGCAGACGGAGAGGTTCCCAGCCTGACTTTTGGTCAGCTCCTGCGACCGTATCCGATCCTGGTCGGCTTGTTCGTGCTCAGCCTGTTTACCTTGCACGGCGCGATCTACTTGAACCTCAAAACCGAGGGCGAGCTGCAGGCAAAGGTGAAGAGATGGGCGAAGAAGTGTTTCATCATCTTCCTCGTCATGTACGCCCTTGCCACCGCCAGTACCATCATCGTCTTTCCGTACATGATCGCAAACTTTGCTCAGCACTGGTATGCGTGGGTTTTGGCAGTGGCGACCGGTTTGGCAGTAGCGAACATTCCTCGGACTCTGCACAAGGGCTACGAGTATCGCGCACTTCTCAACTGCGCTTGCGTCATCGCAGGCACCATCTTTCTTTTCGGCATCGGGCTGTTTCCGACGCTGCTCCGCTCGAGCATTGACCCGGCCTTCAGCCTCACAGCCTACAACACAGCTTCGACACCGCAGACCCTGCGCATCATGCTGTGGATGGCGATCGTCGGCATTCCATTCGTCCTTGCCTACACGCTCGGTATCTACTGGGTGTTTCGCGGCAAGGTCAAGGTGGACAAGAACGGTTATTGATTGCTTTAAAGATTAGATTGGAAGCGGGCGATTCTGTCAGGTCTCGGAACCTGATGGTTTCGCCCGCTTTCTCTCTTTTCTTAGTTTTTTCTCGCCAACTTTGACTTTCTATAGTAGACTCAAGCTTTTTCAAGCGTGCTTAATCTCTCCAGCGGGCACCAAGAGTAGTGCCCGCCGAAGCATGTTTGCAAATAAAGTTACGGTCTCAACGACCCAACCGGACCGTGGTTCCTCGCATCCGGCCTAACCGGAGGAATTCGCGAAACTCGGGCTTGCTGGTTTAGTCCCCAACGAGCCAAATATCGCAGTGCTTCTTCTCCTTCAAAAAGGTGATCGACTCCATCTTCTGCTCTTAGCACATAGGACAGCCGCTTCGACGGATGCCGAAAGACCTTGATGGCAAGCCAGATCCAGATGCATCTTTGATTTGACAGCCAAAGCAAGTTCCGATCGATCACAGGCAGCGACTTCCCCTCGGCTTCGGACTGTTCCACAAGCATGTCGATCAAATTAAGTGCCGAACCCGGGTCCGCCTCATGAAGAAGCAAAAGGAGCTGTGCGTTGTTTCGCACGTTGGCAGTGCGCGTGGAACCCTTCTTGCGATCGCTCTGATTGAGTTCGCGCATCCACTCTCCGGCACGGCTGATGCCGGCGGTATCCACTTCAGTTTCGCCGACAACCAGCACGCCCAGCCGTTCTCCACGACCCACTTGTGCGGTTCTAGCACCTGTCGCCGCAATTACTGCCTTTGCCTCAAGCGCAAAATCTTCAAATCGTTCCTGCCTCTTAGACTGTCTTGAGGCGTTGCTCCCCTGGCGCTCCGCCAGAAAATAGACCAGATTGCTCTCAGCTCCGCCGATGCGCTGATGAATAACCCAGAGCTTATAAACAAGCATTGAAAACCCTGTAACCATCAACACCACAGACATCGACACGACGAAAATGAGTGTGAAGTTGATCAAAAGAAAAAGCGATGCCACAGCAGCCACATAGAGTGTTAATGCCTTAAGTGACATAAATACCCCCCTGGAAATTTTGTTGATAGATGCGGACTGGCGCATGACCAGCCGAAAATCTCGCGGTTTCAATTCCAAATTGGAACGGTGAAAAAGTCTCTCAAAAATTCAAATGCTGTTAACACCTATGTCTAACATTGCGTCTTGCGCGAAGTCACGATTGAAAACAGGGATTTTGAAGGTGCTGCTGCCGCTTGCTTCGTGCCTGTAGCAGTGGACTTACCTAGCGGAGTGAAAGTGGTCTTAATTGATTCGGAAGCTGACATCAACTCTGCCGCACTTCTCCATCATGTCCGGCAATCTGCCGCTTGTATCGTTGCGAGCGTGAGCGCCCCAAGTTCCACCCTCTTCTTTCATGTGCGCGAAAAGCCTGTTCAAAAGCGGTAAAGAGCGTTGCGAAATTGGGGTAGCACCGCGCAATCCGAAACCATATTGGGGGGTACGCGCTTTCAAAAATACGCAGCAGAATCGGATGAGCTGAGCTCGTCAACCTTTTCAGCTTGACTCTGAAAATCTATAAGTGGCGTGGTGGTTTAGGGCGGGAGGAACAGTATGAAGATGAATCAAGTCCGCTCAAATGTCAGTGGTGAAAATACGTAGTCACTCATCGCGCAACTCCGGGTGCGCAAGCAACTCTTTCATCCTTGAAACACGTATGGATAGCTCGCCTGGGCTATGCTGGTTGAAGCCAATGAGATACTCGCCGTGGCGAGGTCGCTGCATATAATATGGAACGGTTGGCACTATTGGCAGTGCCGCAGCCATGGCTGAATCGAAAACGGACTCAAAAGAATTCTCCGTGTAAATCCGAACCGCGATATGTGACCCGCCGCTGGTTTTGAGAATCTCGATGTCTTTCTGAAAAGCCTGACTCAAGCCAAAGATCAAAGCTTGTCTTTGTTCTTGCAGCGATGAGTGAAGCCTCTTAATCTGTCGCTCCAAGTGTCCGTCGCTTATGAACATGGACAGCGCAGCACTTTCCATCAGCGATATCTTGCGCTCGACCAAGAGTTTGGCAGCGTAGAATGCAGGCAAGAGGTGCACAGGTACCACTGCAAACGCGCTTGCAACCAAGGGATACAACACCTTCCAGAAGGTTGACAGATATAGAACTGACTCAGGCGCAACGCTCTGAAGAGCTGAATCGGGACGCGTTCCAAAACACAAAAAGCCCTCGAAGTCATCCTCAATCAGTAGTGTTGCACTGTTGCTTAACCAGGATAATAGCCTGTTTCGCTTCTCAGAAGACAGCGCGACACCAAGTGGATCTTGCCGAGATGGGCTGACGCAAACAATTTTTGCAGGAGGAACAGTCAACAACTGTTCCACTTCAATACCGTCATCAGCAACGTCAATTGCTCTAATGTCTGCATCGTGAGCGGCAAATGTAGCTCTGTAATAGGAGTAGCCAGGATTTTCCAACGCGACAACATCACCTGGAATGACGCACAAACGTGCGATCATATCCAACGCCTGCTGAGCGCTCGCAAAGAGTACAACTTGCTCGGGCTTGCAGCGGACGCCACGTGCCCGCATAAGAAATCCGGCGATGGACTCACGCAGAGGATAGTATCCGAGGGGATCTGAGTCATAGTTCAAAACGGACGGGTCGTACTCCTTTGCGCAGCGCGAAAGGATTTTGCGCCAGGGCTCCAGAGGAAGATCCGTGTAGGCAGGAGCGCCGTAGTTGAGCAACGGCTGATCGGCAGAGGTTGCGACACCGAGCTGCGTCTCAAGTGCCTTGTAAGCGTATGGGGAGAGCTTGAGTGTGGGTTGTTTTTGCGCGACGACCGAGCAAGTGTAGTCCGTTAGTACCGTTGCCGCAGAGCGGCTGACGCGGGTCGGCTTACCATGCGCCGTTTCCAGAAATCCCTGGCTTACCAGATCGTTGTACGCGCGAACCACAGTTATGCGCGAAACCGATAGTTGACGGGCGAGGTCGCGAGTGGAAGGAACGCGCTCACCAGGTGAAAGAACGCCGGTTCGTATGGCATCGAGAAGGGCTCGACCCACTGATTGATGCAAGGGTCTTTTGTCATCTCTGGTGAAGTGCAGGGCGTGGGTCATGGGGACGCTATTATCACCAAGCAGGCAGCGAAATACAATATCGATAGCACTACGTGCACAACCGTCAGCCAAAGCGCGAAGCATATAAAACGCTCATGGTTGTTGCTTTGTGCGCAAAGTGACGACTAGGTTGAAAATAACTTTCGTTCTTTCCTTGTGCCAGATTGGAGTAACTCGCATTCCAAAATACACAGCGCACCTATATTCTGCGCCAATTGTCTGGATGCTTGCGAGCATTGAAAACAGTTCCTTCAAAAAACAAATGCACAACTCAATCAATTCAAATCGCAGAAAGGGGCATCTGCACAGACCAAGAAAGGAGATCCTCAAATGACAGGATCATTACTTGCGCTCATTGGAATTCTCGTGCTGCTGGTGGCCACAATTACGATGAATCACAACAGACAAGAGCCCAAGGGGAAGAAACAGGCGTTCTTGCCTTTGGCGCTGGCACTGGGAGTCATCATCGGCGTTGGACTGAGCGCCATGCTGGCTGTGGAAAGTGTTCTTGCCTGGTTTGCTCTAATTGCAGGCGGTGCGGCAGTGATGGCGCTCATCTACAGCACGGCGACGCAACAGGACTGACGCAAAACTAGACTGATGGAACGTTACGCATAGAGTGTGATGTAAGGGCAACATGGCGGCTTACCGCTTATCTCGGTTATGAGAATCCGAGCGCTCTGCGTAGCAAAACCACAGATATCTTTTGCGCAATCAATATTCTTGTTCTATGTTTCTTTCCATTTAGCTCTCATCCTACTTCTTTCGATAGTAGCACGGGAGCTAAAACGAAAGGGTTGCGAGGCTTTCCAGTCTTACGACCGGATTACCTGCAACCCTCTCGCCGCCCGAAAAGCCCCCTAAGCAACGCACCGCATGCGGTGGCTGCGAAGAGGGCTATCCGAACTTACTCCGACTTCGCGGAATCGCCTGCGGCGGAATCGGCGTCGGCGGCACCGGAGGCACCACCTTCACCGTCTTCCGACTCCTCACCCTCTTCGGGTGGCATGGCGTATTCCACACGAGCCTCTTTGGTCACTTCCCGCGGGGCAAGACTGATCTTGCCGCCGTTGGGCAGGCCACCAGGCGTCGGCTCCGTGTACACGGCGCCATCGATGACGAAGCTGCGACGATCGTCGTTGCCCCGAATGATCGGGTACGACTGACCGAAGAGTTCCGTCTCGACGATGATGCCGGCCCAGAAGCCAGGCGCACGGCGGTCGTAGTCCCTGAGGAAGCCCATGCGGACCACATCCCAGAGATAGCCGACCTCGTGGAACTCGTGGAAGTTCAGAGTCAGACCCGGAAGCGTGTGCTCCGGGGTCGTCTGCCAGCCCGACGCGACCTTGGCGTCGAAGCTGCGGACGATGCTGTAACCGCGCTGCTCCCACTCGACCTGCGACGCGTCACCGGCGTTGCGGCGACGGAAGTCACCCACCATGAACAGCGTCTTGCCGTTCAGGCGCACCGCCGCGTTATACGGCAGCACCTGGATGTTGGGGTCGTTGTGGATGTCGAACAGCTTGGCCAGGTTCTTCGGCAGGATCACGTTCGGGTCGGAGACCTTGTCGTCCGACTTCGGGTGATTCTGCTGCCAGCGGTCGAGCGACAGCTTCTTGAACTGGATGTACTCCATCAAGCGCACCTCGTTCGGCATCGAGAGGTGCGTGGCGGACGGGATGTAGATCACCTTGCCGCCGGAAGCTTCCGCGAAGGAGCGGATGAACTCGCCACAGGACGAGCCCAGAGCCAGCACCTGGTCCTGGAACAGACCAGCCTCACGCGCCGCAGCCACTTCCGGAGAGTCCGGCGTGGCGTGCAGGTAGTTGGCTTCGGTGTCGCCGAGGTCCTTGAAGGCCTCTTCGTCGACGATGCCGCCCAAAAGGAACACGACCTCGGGCTTGGTGTCGCGCAGGTACTGGAGTACCAGGTCCACCAAGTTGCGGTCGTGATGCGGGAAATAGAGGTGCGCGACGGCGACGGCCTTCTGACCGTTGGCGAGCTGCAGGTCGTAGATACCTGCTTCGGCCAACGAGGTCTTCGGGTCTTCCTTCACCGTAACGGACCGATACTGAGTGTTTCTCATGATCGATATCTCCTATTACAGCACCACGCCGGCCGCATCGAGCTCCTTGAAGAAGCCGATGACGGTGTCAGCGAGGTCGTTTCGATCGGACAGCGGCAGCACGTTGCGGAACGCAAGGCTGTCGTTGTACGAAGTGGGAACCAGAATCACAGCATGCGCCATGGACGCGACGCCCACCGCCGTCTCGGGGTTGTCCTCGACGATCAGGGGGATGTGCTCCTTCGCCAGCTCGAACTTCTTCTTGCCAGGCGTCATGAAGCGAACGTCACGGTCGACGTCGACGGGCAGGTCGAGCTTCTTGATCAGGTCGAGCGTCACGCGCTGCGCGATGCCCGTCTGGTAGCCGGAGTTGCCGCTGAACTTCTGCTCAGCCGCGCCCGGAGTCCAGGTCCAGATCTTGACCTCGATACCCGCCTTCTTGATGCGCTGCATCGCCTGGCGGATACCGTCGTACGCCTGCAGGTCACCGTAGCCGCCCTCGGAGCGACGTGCGAAGGAGACGAAAGCCTCCTCGAACTGCTCGGGCGTCAGCGGATTGCTGGGGTCCATCTGCATGTGATAGAAATCGAGGGCGCTGGCGTCCATGTTGTAACCGTAGGTACGGTTCACATAGGCCACGAACCTCTCGGTCCACTTCACGCAGACCTCGTGGAAGTCGAACACGACCTCACGAGACCACTTGAAGTTGGGACCAGGGTTGAGAATGCTGACGGGCGGCCACGCGTGAGTGAGTCGCTTCGAGGCGACGGTCTTCTTGCGGGTGCCCGAGTTCTTCGTCTTGGTGTTCATGTTTTTGAACTCCTTTAGTTAGAGATGAGGAGCGGGGTTTGTCCCGGAGGAAGTCCCGCCGGGGACCCCGCTCCAACAAGCACTAACGGTCAGACTGCGTGTACACCTTACCGGCGTAGGTGAACACGAACTTGGGCTGGCCGTTTGCATCAGCAACCTGCTTGATCGGAAGCGACTGCGTGTGGACCTTGCCACCCGCGATCACCGCCACGTCCAAGCCAGGATGCCAGTTGTTCAACAGGTTCGCGTAGCCCATGAAGGCGTGCGTCGGGTCGACCAGGTGGCCGCCCTCGATGCCGCGAACCATGCCGCGTGTGGTCAGACGCGCGTTCATGCCCTTGCGGTGGGTGTGACCGTGCGTGACGGAGCGACCGGTACGGTCGGCGTCGGCGCGCGGCGAGGCACCCGGCTTGGGACGAACGATGAACCCGTGGTGGTACTCCATGTCGCCGTTGACGACGAGGGCACCACCGAAACCACCGGCTTCGTGAAGGTCGTAGATGAACGTCACGGGCTCGCCGGGCTTGTAGCCCATGAGCTCGTGGAAGCTCAGAATCGGTTCCTTCGTGCTGTGGCTCACCACGGTGGCGAGCTGGGAAGCCGGGTCGGTCAGGTACCTGCGCACACGGTCTTCATGGTTGCCCATGATGATGAACGTGTGGTAGGCGCCAGAGACCGAAATGAGCTTGTCGATGAGGCGTCGGGTCTCCTCGAGCTCTTCCTGCAGGTTGACCGAAACCCGGGGGGGCTTGGGCCAGCGCGACAGGCCGAACACGTCGGCGACGTCACCGATCAAAATGAGAATGTGCGGGCGAAAGTCTTTCAGGAACGCCATGACGGCCCACATGATTTTGGCATGATGGGCAGGCGCGTGGATGTCCGGAAGGATCGCGATGCGCGTCCCGTCGGGCAGGTCCACAGGCAGGATTCCGGCGAAAGAGAGATACCCGTCTCCGCGATCTCGGTTGGCCTTGGCAATGGCATCGAGAATCGCCTTGTGGACGACCTCGACAGCCAGCTTGCGTTCGCGCGCAACCTTCTTCGCGGCGGCCTCGATGGAGGCAGCCTTTCTGCGTTTCATTGGATTGTCTCCTTCCCGCCTCGAAAACCAGAGGCAGGTCTGTTAAGCCTTCTCCTCTGGGAGAGGGCGGGATTAAATGCTGAGCGGGGAAAACATCCGCTGGTTTCAGCGTTGACATTGGACAAAACGACGAAGCGAACAACTCCCGCCTTGCCGGTGGCAAGAGTTACTTAGCTTGGAATGCCGATATGTCTTATCTAATCGGGTGCGTTTCGTCGTGAAACAAAAAAACAGGAGTACCTACAAACTAAGCCGAATCCGAGATCGTAGGCAACACAATGGTTTCGGGATGATAGCCGCTTAAGAATGCGCTCAAACCCTTATAATCACAGGCGATCCTGGCGCTTGACAACAACCAACCTTACAAGAAGCTCATGTAATCAAAGGGCGCGTTGTCAGGCAGACGATTAGCGCGGCTAGGACACCCGCCCAGTGAGGCTTTCAAGCGGTTGCCACATATTGAAAACGCCAAGGCTGTCAAGCGGTAAGATGTTCAGGAGAGACCAGCCATTTTTTGAAAGAGCGCATCGCGTGGATTCGGGTCTTTTGAGAGTTCCTTAAGCTTCCTGTAGTGGGCGACTTCCTCGCCTGATAGCGTCTGTGGTATCACTACGCTAATCGTCACCAACATATCCGAACCTGCCAGCCCAAGCCCTTTAAGGCGGTAAACACGTCCAGGCTGTGTCAGCGGTTGAATCTTCATCACCCCCTTGCCGGTAGCGGTGGGCACTTCAATTTCGGCACCTAGCATCGCTTCGTAAAGTGTCACCGGCACGCTGCAAAGTATGTCTCTGCCTTGCACAGTCAAACAGGGGTGAGCCCTCAGCCCGATCTTGATAACCAGGTCTCCGTAGCGCCCAGCTCGAAGATCATAGCGACCCTGCTCTTGTCTACGAATCTCCATGCCTTGATACATGCCTGCAGGGAGCTCCAATTCGATCTGGCGGTCGACATTGTAGTAACCGAGTCCTCTACAGCTAGGGCACTGCATACGGTTCACCGGTTTAAGATTAGCGCAGTCCTCGCAAGGTGTCGGATCGGTGATTGTGATTTGCTTTCGCGTTCCCTTGACCGCTTCCTTTAGACTCACATCGATTTCCATCTCAAGGGCAAGAGCTTGGATTTTTGCGGCGTCTTGAGAAGCGGCGTGCCCTGCCAAAGACGGAACGCTCTGAAAGCTTTGAGCTTGTTCTTTTGCTGTTGCAGCTTGTTGTGTCTGTTGCTGCGTGATTTTGCCCCACAAAGCGCGAACATCGGTTGCTTGTCTGTACTGTGCGCTTGTCTTGTCGTATTCCTTGCGCTTGTTAGGATCCATCAGCGTTTCGTACGCCGAGCAAATGTCTTTATAAGTGCGAATCTGCACATCGGGATCGGCATCACTGGCGGTCACATGCGGCCCGAATTTCTCGTAGAGATCGTTGTAAGCGTTTTGAATTTCTGTCGTGGTGGCATTCGTTCGAATGCCAAGAATGTAATACCAGTCTTTCGTCACTGCGCCTTTTTTAGCTGTTTGGTTTTCTTCCATGGCGGTTTTCTAGACGTTTGCACGTGAACTGAGAATGGACACCCCAATTTCGGCTTTGGAAAGCCTTGCTAGTTAGCCGAGGATACCATTACTATTCTGCCCAGGAAACCTGGAAACGCTCCACCGCAGTTAAAAAGGGAGCGTCAGATAAGATTGATACTGGCACTAGAACAAAGAGACTCCGATGAAGACTTACCCTAAAGCAGCGCTTTTATCCCTTTTTTGTTTATCGGCAGCAACAATTGCCACTTCTTGTGTCGAAAACACGACCACAAAAGAGAAGGGAACACCAATAGAAAATCCTCAGGCCCAAGGTCAAAATCCTTTGCATACTTCAATCGACCCCAGTGCAGCAGCCACTTTGGCGAAAAACGGTCTGGGAAACCGTGTCAACACAAAGCTCGGACAATTAGGAGCGCAGTCGCAATCTGCATACGATGCAATCAACAACGCGACTCCGCCAGCCGGACAAAGCGACAAAACAGACCAGGGACAATCGGCATATGATGCGATAAACAATGCCACTCCCAGTAGTACCACTTCAACTCCTGCCAAAACAAATAACAGTTCCCCCGCAATAACGACTCTAACTGCTGCCGAATTGACACGCTACAATCAAAATGTCGACGAAGCGACCAACCTTCTCATCGGCGGCGACTTCGCGCAATGCGACAAGTTGGCTCAGGAGTTGGTTCAAATGAGCAGCCGCGTCTCAGTAAAAGACAAAGCACACTATGTGGGGTTTACGCTGAAGGCGGCTTGCCTAGCAGAAACAGGCGAGAAAGAAAAAGCGAAGCTTTTGTACCAGAGTCAGTTGGAAAAAGCACAAGCAAATGGCGTAACTGAAGTCGTGGACACTGTGAAGGAACGGCTCAAGGAGCTCTAACCTTCCCGTCTTTAGGTGCTTACAAAAACACCCCCTTCGAAAAGGAGGCGCTTTTGTCGTCGTCCGTCTAAAACTCAGTTGGAGATTTATTGGAGGGCGCGGCAAGCCGCGCCCCATAAACCTCTTAGCCGCACTTGGAGAAGCCGCAAGATTGGCAAACATTGCAGCCGTCTATCTTAAGCCACTCTGTTTGTCCGCATTTGCTGCATGGTGCAGTTCTTGTAGTGTTCTCCGCCGAGATATCAAAGACGAGAGAAGCTGCTTGAGCAGGGTCGAAGTTGAGCGCGTTTACGGGCTCAACAGGTGCAACTGTTTTCTCCACGACTTCGGCGGCCGTGAATTGGCGGCGATACTGTTGAATCGCTTTGGCCAAGCCGTCACAAGGTGATTGAACCACCACTGCTTTTTCGGAATCGCCAAACTTGAAGAAGGCAGGATAGCCGGATTGGATGTTGACCAACTGGCTGACTATAACCTCTTCGGCCTTGGCCCGCTCTTCTTCACCAAACTCAGCTGCGTATTGCAGGAAAGCTGATGCCAGTCTTCCGACTGCTTCGAAAAGTCCGCCTTCGACTGCGCCTGGTTTGCCCATGCGAGCATAGACTTCTATCAGTTCGCCAGGTCTGGTCACTTCGTGGTTTAGGCTGACGTGCAAGGTCGAGCCACCATCGGCAGATCCCACTCTGACTTTATAGGTTTGTCCTGTGGTCTCTTCGACGCTGATCCCGCGCTTTTCTTGATGTCCTAGCAGTGAGAGCAAATCGTCTTCACGGCTGTAGTCTTCTTTGGCGATCTTCTCGACTGGTTGGCTCAATCTTGAACCATCCGGATAGAAGGTGATGTCTTTGACACCCAGCTTCCAAGCAAGGATTGCTGCGTCATGAACGGCATGCTCACTGGAATCCAAAGGAATGGAACAGGTATTCGAAACGGAGTTGAATGCTTCGGGGAAGTCGCTTGCACCGATGTGAATGGCGGATAGATGCCTGATGTAGGCTTCGGGCTCGATTTCCACGCGAATGGGGAATGCCTTTTGTACCGCTTCAGGAACTTCAGCGATGCCGCGGCACGATTTGTGGTTGTCGCGAATCTTCTTCATCAGCGCCTTTTGGCCTTCTTCAGATTCCGGCCAGGCGCCAAGCTTGATCATCGACTCCTTGAATCCGGGAGCGACGAAGTCGACAAAGCGTGAGCGCACTTTGCGTGAGAAGACGATGCCGTTATGAGGATCGACGCCCCAGCTGGTTTGCAGTGCTTGAGCCAATGTGCCTGTGGGAGCATTGTTTGTCATGCATGTGTTGCGCACGCGAAGATTTTTCTTGTGCCATCTGCTGCCTTCCCACAACGGATAGACACCGCGTTCTTTGGCCAGGTCGAGAGAAGCCTCGACAGAGGCTTTGGTGTATTGGCGGAACAGTTCTTCAGTTGCGTCGAGAGCGTCTTTAGAGCCGAATTCCAGACCTTTTCTTGAGAGGAACTCAGCGATGCCTGCGAATCCGCCGCCGTTTCTTCTTTCCATGCGAGCGGTCATGTTCTGAGCCGGAATCGGATACCAGCTGACGTCAGAGACGTTATCCATGTATCTCTGCTGGGCGCGAGCAACAGCCTTCATCTGTCCCATGTTGTAGGTGCCGTCCGGGCTCCAGAAGTCTTGATGAGCAGCATGCAAGGAAGAAAGGTTGCAGTTTCCCATGTAGACACGACCATCCAGTCCGGGACCAGCCGGCAGGAACTGTTCACCACAAGGATTGCAGGTGTTCAACTCGTACACATGATTGTTTGCGTTAGCTGCGTTAATCGTCTCGAAGAAAGCCAGACCGGGCTCTCCGGAGTCGCGCATGCCTTCAACTATGCGTTGGAAAATGTCCGGAGCATAGAAGTAACCGCGTACTTTGACGTACTTGTCGGTTATCTCAACTCGCGCAGTTGTTAGGCTGCGAGCTGCTTCGAGCGCTTCAGGGTGTTTGTTGAGGTCGACAGCGTATTCTTCATATGTAGGCTCTTTGGTGAGCTTATTGACTTTGACTTGTCCAGTGCGCTCATCCATTACAGGCTTTCTTGGATCGTAGACCGGACCCATCCAAGGTTGCTTCATGAAACTGGTTTGATAGAAACGCTTTCCGGCAACCGCTTCCATAAACCCTGGCATGGCCAGAACTGTTACGTTGGTGTTCTTCAAATAGTTTTGGCGTTCTATATACTGAGCGTGTAATTCGCCATACTGTTTTTCAGCCATCGAGAGAATACGTTTCTTATAGTCCATGCCTGTTTCGTTGGCTTGGCGTCGGTTTGCAGACTCGCATTCCTTATAGATTTTGGAGAGACTCGGAGGTGGAATCAACTTCTTCTTGTCGATGAAGAAAAGGATGTCCGGGTGATCGGTGTTGCGCAATTCGATGAGAGCGCCTCCACGTCTTCCACCTTGAGCAACCGCTTCGACGGCTTTGGCGATCGTCTTTTCATAGAAGCGATCCGGACCGGATGCCGCTGCGCCGTTTGAGATTATTGAAGACCAAGGTCTCAAGGTAGAAGTATTCAAACCCATTCCCATCGCAGCCTTGGCAGCAAGCGCTTCGATGCGTGCAGCTTCCTGAATGCCTTCGAGACTGTCTTGAACATAGGCTACGCCGCATGCAGCAAGACATCCCTTGCCCCGCAACGCTTGCGCCAAGCCGCCCATAGCTACTTCGTGCTCTGAGAGGTTTGTGATGCGATTGTTCAACACAGCCAATCTAAGCTCTTCTGAACGCAGCCAAATCTCATCTTCCTTCATATTGGCCAGCTTGCCGTATGCCCAGTATTTGAGCACTTTCAAGGAAGTATCCGGATCGGCGTTGATGTTTGCCGGAGTATTGGCCCAGAACTTTTGATTGCCGATTGAATCAGCAAATGTGTCAGTCCACTGTTGAACTTTATCGTGCTTGAGTGCATCAGAAAGGGAGATGTCGACGATCTCTTGCGGTGTCAAAGCATATTTCAGCTCCGCCAAGGCAACAGATGTGGCGACGCGATGAACTATGTCGTTAACGCCTTCAATTGGTTGTCCGGTTTTTGAGTCGCGCTTGCCGTAGAGGCCAACAAGGGTTTCCTGGGTGGATTCCCAATATCTATGTGTATAGTCTTCCTTTTTTGAGGCTTGCGGAGCGTGGGTGATTGCGATTGGGGCGTTGGTGGCAGCTTGAGCTGTCTGCATGCGAGCTTCCTTCCTAGATGGGTGACGAGAGTGTTGTGTGATTTGATTGGGGGAACAGTTGATGTGTTTGCGCGAACAGAAACAACACCGTTGCTTTTTGGCAAACGGCTAAGGGGATTTACAGCCAGGCAAACGAATCCGCAGTAGATGTGGTCTGACGACCCGCTCTACAACACCCTCGTTTCCCCAGGGTTGTAAGGAGTTGTTTCTCTCCTCGAAACGAAAAATTTGATTGCGAATAATCTACTACCGGTAGGGTCGCGAGACAAGATGCTTTTTTTGTGTCAAATCGTCACGTGCATGCGAAAACTGTCATTTCATGCGCTTTTCCGAACAAGATAAAATCACACCGGAGAGTGATCTCAATTTTCGATGCCACCACTAGATATAGGGTTGACACCTCTTGGTTCGCTCCGAAAACCCGCAACAGTTCTGCGATTTGCTCAAACACATTGAAGACATATATCAGACCCCTACACCAGCTATGGTACCAACAAAGTACAAAGAGGATGCCATGAGACAGATAATGACACCGCTCTAATGGCTCTCCAGCAAAGGATTTTCGACTATATTGCGAGCGCTATGAACAATCGACAGCAGATCGAATATGCTCCAAGCGCAAATATGTGAACCCGCTAATCTCCCACGGGAGCAGCCTTACGGCATGCCACCACATCTATATCTATCAGACACTCGACTCACCATAAGTGGTGCGCAATTGAGTTGCCTATCGGGAAATTCTGAGAGGCGTCCAATTTATTTGATGCCGCTAATCCGCCAAGGGCGCAGGTTTTGAGCCAACCGATCAATATACAAAACATACTGTTCCACGCCATCACCAGGTGTAGTGGCATGACGGTATCCACCCGAAAGGATCGTTTCGCATATCCACCGATCATCCATTCGAACCACCAAGAAAGTCTCGACTTAGTTACCTGAGACAAAAGCAAACATAAAGATCAACAGAACCAACGTAACGACTATTTGCGGCATTGGCCAAAACCTGAAAGCCGGCTGTCAACAAGGCGGTCGTGTTTTACTTTGCTAAAGATGAGATCGGTTGCACTTGAAATCAAGACACTCGCCCCTATACTCGCGTGAGGAGTCCCGTCCCCTGTCCACCTCCTCATATAAGTAAGGAGCGGCTGAGTGCCGCCGAGTGATATTGCAGTAAAATGCAAAGGTCGCGACGACGTCTGTCGCCAAGAGAAGAATTGCCACGCAACCGGTTATGCCGGTAATTATTGCTGCGCCTCGAATCGCAGAGCCAAGGAGCACCGAATGACCTCGGACGATATAACGCAAGGTATGGAAGCAAGTTGTGTGAGTGGCAGCCTGAGTGCAACCACCGGCAAAGCCGAAACGCCGACAAAACCAAAGACAGACGCCAAAGGGCGCGACGCGGATTCAACAGTCAACAAACTGGCGGCGCAGGAAAATATCACGCAGTGGTCGGCTCAGCCGGACGAACACAACGACACAGCCGATGTTCTTACATTCGTCGACAGGCTTCTGGCAGGGGGTGCTCAAACTCCGCTTGAAATGCGGGTTACTGCTATTCTTTTGATGGAGAAAGAATCGAATCTGCAGCTGTTGAAGGCGGCCATCAAAGCCACCAGATTTGATACCGCCGACGGCTGGCGCAAAGCTAATGAAAAGACCGGCCGAGATATGGGTACGTTCGCCCTCGTGCTGCAGCTGGAGAGTCCCGATATCATCGTCGTAGAAAAGGCGCTGATATTGCGAGTTCTCTTCTCTCGACTGTTTCCGAGATAAGCGGGTAAACCTTTTCTCCCGGCAACCATTTCGAAAAGTAACCGGCTATCACGGGTAGCGCACATGAGTTGCATCGCCCATATACAGGCGTTCCTTTTGATATTGAGCGCAAAACAGGAGTATTCGACCACCAGCTGGAGCAATCTTCTCATTGCCCCGCACGCTTGACAACGATACAGTGGAACTATCCTTTTTTCTTGCTCCCAAACTCTCTGAAGCACAAAGCCACGTCAATCCCTGACTCGAATTCGAGCTCAAGCTCCCTCGACTGCGTCGAGCGTTCGATCAGGTGCTAGCTTGTGCCCCGCTTCTTACAGAACTAGGGAAGGCAGCAATCGGATTGCCGGACGACATCACTCCAAACTCGAATTGCTTCCGGCAAGGCGAGCAAGGTGTCATTGCTCTGTCGCTGGTATCAAGCAAAACCACACAAACCTGAAAAGGAATCACACAAATGTACAACGTACGCCTCAACAAAACCGCCCTCCACTCAGGGCGAGACTTCGTCAACTCCTTCGTTCTGAGCCTCCAGGCCAACGAATACTTTCCCACCGGCACTGCCGAAGTGCTGCGCACCTTCCTTGCCCGCGCCGAAGGTGATTGGAAACAGTACGCATCCTACTTCGAGCAGAATTTCGATCACACCTCCATATTCGGTATTGCGGTTCAGGCGATGACAAACGCCACTGTCGCGTGCGAGCTCGCCTCGGAGCGTCACGGCATTCTGCGCATGGAGTATGAGCCTCTCGAAAGAGAAGTCCTCACCGACGCGCATCGTCAGTTCGCCAACGACACGCGCAGGCTCCTCAACCTCATGTCCGCAATGATCGAGCTTTTGAAGTCAGCAAAAGTGGCAGACAAAGTCGGGGACGAGCAGAAGGTGGAAATCCGCCTGCAGCGCCTGGCTTACGCCAAGCACATCGCGGACATCGCGGTGAAGCTCTGCCGACCGGACAACTACGCATACAGGCATCCGGAAACGGAAAAGTGGCTCAGCGTCCGTGCTCGCGTAAAGCGCAATATCGCGCACACCACCAACGAATCGGCTCGCATCGACGAAGATCAGGCCAAGGTCTAATTGCAAGACGCGGTTCAACAGCGCCTTGCGTCGCAAGCCGAAGCCAATTGATTGGATTGCCGGCTAGCAAGTAATTGTTGACGGTTCTTCGACCCTGGGACGGAACCGGTGCTGAGCGCCGGTTCCTCCCTCGGTTTTGAGACGTTCTTCGCAAATTCTCTTGGCACATATTTCAATTGACACCAGTTTTACTATGTTTTATAGTTATTTTTCAAACCGAAAAAGACTGCATGGCCATGAGGGTTCTACCCCACAGCCAGCAGTCTTTTCGGTCAGCGGGCAAGCTGCGATTCTACACAGCTTTACGTCGGCTCAGTCCGGCGTCGAAAGCGTGAACGAATCGACGCGAGCGCCATTGACGTAGGCGCCGGGAAGCGCAACCAAAGTGGCGCAATCCTCGGTTTCGGCGGAGCCGTTCGGCAGAACAATCGCGGTTGAGCCACGAAGCGCCTTGACGATGCCGCCGCGAAGCGCGATGCCGATGCGACCTTGCGAGACCTCGGCGCGACCGGCGAAGGTTGCGATGAAGGTCTCACCATCGTAGAGCACCACGACGGCGGTGGGGTCGGGAGCGACCTGCGGGTCGAAGTCGCGATCTTTGCTATCGAGCTTGACCGGGTTGAAGGTGAGGCCGTCGAGCAGGTCACCATCCACGGTGGCACCAGCGAGAGCGACGAGATAGGTCTCGTCGATGCTGGTCACGTTGGAGCCGGCGAGCGCGATGACGATTGCGCCTTTGGCGCCCTTTACCGTCGAGCCTTTGTGGGCGATGACGACCTCGTTGGGCTTGGCTTCGAGCGAACCGCCGGCGACGACGACCTTGGTGCCATCAGCCAGATGAAGGACAGTTTTATGAGTCATGTAATCTCCAGGTTGCGCGCAACCGGCATGAGCACAAGCCCAAGGTCCGATTGCGCAGGTTGGTGAATAAAAACACCACTTTCGTGGTTCGAAGGGACGCCGCGGTGTTAGCCGCGGCTGAATACGAACGTGACAATCACCGCTGCGACGAAGACGACGCGGAGCCGGAGGCATGAGCTACGGTGCCCACATCCCTCCGGTTCGATCCGCATCCAGCGTGTTGATAGGCTCCTCTGGGTTTTGAGAAACCAAGCTGGCGTTGGCGACGACTGGAAACATCTTCCAGCCCATCACCTTGTCGGTCAGCGCCTCTTTCACCAAGTGAATACGGCATCCAGGCTCGTTTTTGGCGAGCCCCTCAGCCGTCTCGGCGATGCACTCGAACGTGTAAAGTCCGCACATCCTGAAAAACGACGTCGCGAAACCCCTCTCACGGCAGGCTTCGAGTACTTCGAGCGAACCGTCGCGACGGTTCTTCGTTACCCGCTCGAAAAGCGGATATCCTCTGAGGTGGCGCCTGAGACGATCGTAGGTATCACCGAAGCCGGCAAATTCCACGAGAATAACAGGCAGTCCGGCGTTCACCGCGCGAACGATTTCCTTCTCAACAGCAGCAAGGAAGCGCTCCTCGCCGCTGTACTTGAAGTACGGCTGCACGTCGACAACAACGAGCGGCATAGATGCCTCCTTTCTGGTTGAGAGTGAATTGAAATGGGTGCTGCCAGGTTTCCCCGGCAGCACCCCCGTTTTAGCTTGCTGACTCGTGTCAGCGCGCCATCACGCCTGCATTACCGGCGGTGCCGGTTGAGCGAGCCGTGGCGGTCGCGATAGACATACGAGCCGCAGCTGTTGTCCCACCAACCGCGGTACGAATACCGCTTCGGGCTGGTCGTCCAGTATCCGGGGCACGTTTCGACCCAGATGCGACGACCGCAGTGATTCCTCCAACCGTAGGTGGCAGGCACCCACACCCGAGCATCTTCGACGATGACGACGTCGATGTCGGGGTAGTGAACCACGGGAGCCGGCACCACCACCACAGGCGGTGGCACGACGATCACCCGCCGGGGCGGCGGGCAGTGCACCACAGGCGGCGGGCAGTGCACAACGGGCGGCGGGCAGTGCACAACGGGCGGCGGGCAGTGCCCGCGGTCGCCGATGCGCACCGACAGACCGACGCCATTGTGACGGCCACCGACGCCGACACCGATGCCGACACGCACCTGAGCATTGGCGGAGTTGGAGGTAGCCGCAAGCGCAACGAGCGCGGCGGCAAGGACTGTAAACGTTTTCATGTGTTCTTTCTTGCACGACTGACCGAAGCACTTGGTTCGCAGTTTACGCTTCCTGCGCTTGAAACCTCGTGCTTCACCTGAGCGTTACCACCGAAGTGGAGTGTCTCAGGATTTCCAACCTGAACTGTCAAGAACAGGAGAGGCACTTAGCCAGGACCAGCCCGGCTAAGTGCTCTCCATCTGCACACTCTCACCGGCGCCAGCGGCCATCCCGATGAGGAGGAGCCGTCGGACGGTCATGGCACGGAGGAGCCGGCGGCGTCCAGGTCTTCACGCAACCAGCGAGGTCGCGATAGACGTAGGAGTTGAGCCGGGCATCCCACCATGCGCGGTAAGTGCGTTCGACCAAACGCGAGTCCCAGTGAGCGGGGACGACCACCTTCCAGACCTGGCGACCACAGTGGTCGCGCACCCAACCGTACTGAGCCTCGACCCACACGCGCTCGGTCTCGAAGACCGTGACGCTGATGTCGGGATGACGCGGCGGGCACGGCTGAGGAGCCGGCACCACCACAACCGGAGGCTGCGGGCAGGGGTCAACGATGATCACCGGCGGAGGCGGGCACGGCCGAGGGGCGGGCACGACAATCACCGGAGGCGGGCACGGAGCCGGATGGCGATGGCGATGACCGCCGCCACCAACCCGGATGTCGATGCCGATGCTCACCTGAGCAGACGCAGGGGCAGCCGTAAGCGCGACGAGCGCGACGGCGACGAACGCGGACAGAGACTTGAGCGATTTCATGTTGCAGTTCCGTTCCGAACCAGAGTTCCAACACCCGCAGAGGCATCCCTGCGAAACAGGCGTCGGATCTCACTGCAGCGTTACCGCACTAAGACGGGGTGTCTGCAGATTCGAGACAAAATAATACCGCCGCTGGTGCCACGACTTTCGTCGAGACACCCGCTTGCTGGCCAACCTCCTCAACCCGAGCGGCAGTCAGCGCAGGTTGAATCAACAGTTACTTCATTTTGAGTTGCCGCTTCAGCTGCTCGCGAATGCGCATCAGCCGAGAGCAGAACTCGCTTCGCGTGAGCACCGTCTCCGGCTGCTTCGACTTGCCGATGCTGTGTTTCAGCTCGGCATCGCCGGAAGCCAGGAGCGCAGCGCGCGCCGAAGCGTTTTGTGTGAACATGGCGAGAAACGCTTCGTCGAGGAGCTGTTGATACTCCTCGCCATAGCGGTCGAACGGCTTGCCCTGCCAGTAGAGCATGCCGTCTCTCTGCCACTTCTTCTTTTTGCCCTTGAACTTCGCCGCCCTTCCCACGAGCGTGAACACGTGGAGTTGCATTTCAGGACTCTGAAACTTCAGACCCTGAAGAAGCCCCTCCATCGAGTTCACTTGAAACCCGCGGAAGATGAATGGATGCGGAGCGAAGTTACTCAGGGCAGACGACGGGTATCCCGTTCCGCTGCCGATGTCCATGACAGGACTCCTTTACTAAATTGCAGCCCCCTCCGATGCGGGAGCTGCTCGGTTAAGTAAATACAGGTCGCCCTGTATGGAACAAAACGCTACGCGTGGCAGCCGATACGAAGCTCGCTGCCATCGGGCAGCGAGTGCTGATCGACACCACTGCAGCCGAAGCTGCTGCCCGACTCCAGCCAGGAGATGGGCACGTCGACGAGCTCTTGGGGGACTTGCGCCACCCAGTCGGCGTCGTCGGTGTTGGGCACGGAGACGGGCACGCGCTCTTCACCGTACCGCCAGACTCGAATGACCCGGTCTGGATTGTCCGACAGGTCAGGCTCGATGGCGGCATCACACCACCCTCGGTGCGCGGCGATCACCACCTGGGCTCCATCGGCGAGCGCGTGCTCACTGACTTCGCAGCAGGTGAACTCCTTGCTCTCCAACCATCCCACCCAGCCGGAGCCGGGCGGAACGTACGCCAACCACGAGGCCTCGAGGGCATCGTGCTCGCCGTCCGGGTTGAGCCACGCCTTGGGGCAGAGCTGCCGGAGTACTTCGGGAGCATCCTTGAACCGCCACACCGAGATGTGACTGTCGACGGGCTCCACCTCCGCGATGAGCGACGGTCTACCGCTTTCCCAGTAGATACCGGAGAATGCGTGGGCATTCCGCTGGCAGAATTGAGCTTGTTCCACCGCCGCCTGGTAGGACGCGAACCGACGAGCCCCCTCCTTGTCGTGAGACTGAGCGCGGACCGACAGCGACGAGTACCACTCGACGAAGCCTTGCCCGTCCGTGAGTTTGATCACCCACATAGTGCTTCTCCTTCGTGTGAGTTAGAAACGCACCTCGTGCCAGAAGCCGACCCGCTTGAGCACCTCGACGATGTCGGGGTACGAGCTGATCTTGTCGCCTTCGTTGTTGGCGACGGCTCGGGCTTGGCTGAGTTGACCGCGCTCGAGGTAGAAGCACAACGTGCGAACGCAGCCCACGCCGCGTCCGCTGTTGTGTTTCGCCTGCAAGTCGGTCAGCTCGCGAGCGAGCTTGTCCTTGTCGAAGCCGACGAAGACAAGCTCGGGATGCACCTCGTCCGGCTTGAACCAGTACTCGAGGATGACGCCGTGCTCCGTCGTAGAGAAGCAGTCCCCAGCGAAGGTCGAGTCTTCGAGAGGCTCGACCTCGAGCAGGCTGACGCTGGTGAACTGCCTGTAGCCTTCCGGCTTGGACGTGAGGTGGATTCGCACCATCTCACGGGCCATGCTTTCGCTCGAAGCAACGACGATGGAAGAGCCGGAGCCCTCACCGCCGACACCCCAGTGCTTGACACAGAATACAGAGCCCATCGTTTTCTCCAGAAGTTGAGTTGGCTGAAAAAACTACTCGCGTCCGTTGTGCAGGTGCTCCACCACGAGGGCGCTCTGACGCTCAATGCGCGCCAGGAACGACCTGATGATGGCTGCAGCACGTTCGGCGAAAAACTGCGAGCGATGCTTGCCGCCGGTGCAACCGAAGGCGATGGTCACTTCTTCGTGGTTGTTGCCGTGCTTGAGATAGCCCGACAACAGAAGCGGAAGTGTCATCTCCAGCAGGTCGAGCAGCGCGCAGACATCAGGCTCCCCGGTGAGGAATTCCTGAACTTCGGCGGCCTTGCCCGTCAGCGGACGAAGCGCCTCGTCGTAGTGCGGATTCTTGGCGAACCGCACGTCGTAGACGAGATTGGCAGGCGGCGGCTCCGAGTACTTGTACCCGAACGACACCACACGGATGGTCATCAACTTGTTTGCTGTCATGTCTCCTCCGTCAACACGAACAGCCGAGACGCAGCTTTCGCTGCGCCTCGACACGTTCAGAAAACGGACGTCTTGCGACGTTTTCACTTACCGACCAGACATTGTCGTCCGCCTCGCATGTGGTGGCACTAAGCCCGATGCATTAGGGCGGAATTGACTTGCTGCGGGCAGCAGCATATGTGAAAGCTGGTTCGGTAAATTACTAACGCGAGCTGACGCCCACTGCGGGTGCCTCCATCGTGGGCTTCATTGCCCGTTGGATGAAGTCGTTGGTTCTCTCCGGAAGAAGTGTCCAGGAGCCGTCGGACTCGACGCGAAACCAGTCGCGATGAACTCGAACGAGCAAGCCCTCTTTGTCGGGCTTGTCGCCGAGCGAGACGTCGAGCAACCTGTGCTCTTTCTTGTCCGGAGAGATGAGACGAATGTCGACACCATTTTTGTCATCGCGGCTTCCCACAGGGGATTCCTCGACGGTCCAGCCGGTGCCGGCTCTTGCGAGTAACAGTTGGAGAGCTCGGAACACTGCGTGTTGCGCTTTTATTCCGTCCTCTTCCTCCATTTGTTCGGGTGTTCTGAACACCCTACGTTCTTGTGCTTGCGTAATCATGATAGTTCCCTATTCATAAAAACAGCCGTTTTGTTTAGCCGCCGGCTGCAGCGACCCGCAGCACACCGGCGCCCAGCTGGGCGTTGCCGGTGTGCTGCGCAGGTTACGAATTGGCTACCTTCCGCGCATCAGTCGGGCGATGCCCAGACCGACGAGACCGGCGACCAGACCGACGAGCAGCCCCGTGAGGACGCCCGCTCCGATCGCACCACCGGTGACACCAGCGCCGATGCCGCCGATGATAGCGCCGACGACGGCCATGAACGGTCCGGTGAAGATGTTGAAAGCCTGCCGCGGAGAGGTCATGCCGTTGGACGTCTTGCCGAACGAGAAGCCTCCGAGCGCGCAGATGATGATGGTGACGATGATGGTGGTCATGAGAGTTTCCTTTCTTAGCCGATGAACTGACACGAAAGTTTGGACGGCATGCGCTTCAGACGCGCGCCTGAACATGCCGTCCGGTTTGACGTCTAGTAACTACTTGTTTTCGTCGCCGAAGACATCCGGCGGCGTGAGCGGCGCGCAGAGCGTTCCGCTTCTCCAGTTGTAGAGAATAGCGCCGACACGGCCGTTGCCGTCAGCGCCCGGATGAATGAGCTCGAACTCCTTGTAGAGGTCGCGCGGCTCCAGCACATCCTGTGCGTCGACCAGGCTAGCTATCGACCGGGGGATGTTCTCCCAACCGATCGCAGTGAACCTGATGCGCACCGGCGTGCGGCGAAACCCGTCAGGGTTCTTTGCCGGCTCCACCACATTGAGCATGTGCTCGATGTCATCCGAAGTGAACGACGCGACCGTCGATTGCTTGTCGACCGCGAAGTCCCACGCCGCCACCATGCGATGCACAGAGAGCGGACCGCTCTCCTGACGCTCGCACTCCTCGGCGCAGAAACGCACGACAGCCATCTGAGTCGCATCGAGAATCGCGGCGAGCCGAAGCTCGACGCGGGTGAAGACAGCCAGCTCGAAGCCAGGTTCGTCGGACAGTGTTTTCGCCACCGCCTGAATCTGACCGAGCTGGTCATCTGTGAACATGCGCATGAGGGTTCTCCTTTACTCAGCGAGCTTGGCGAACGCCCAGGCGTAGGTGCGGTGCATCCAGTCCCTTGCTGAAGCGAGAGCTTCAGCGCCGGCCAGATGGTCACCACCGACGGTGGCGCCATGCTGACGCAGGAACGCGGCTACCTCGTCCTTGCCTGTGCGACTGTTGGCGACGCCCAACACCATCTCGGCGATGGTCTCGTTGGACGCTTCCACAAGCACGCCGTTGATGTAGAGAAACACAAGCGCTGCATCCAGCCCGATGCGCTTGTTGCCGTTGCCGAAGGGGTGCCCGCTCACGAGGTGGAAGAGATAAGCTGACGCCATCTCGTACAGGTCCTTGTGCGCGTACTCGCCTCCGAACCCGGCTTGCGGCATGGCCACGGCGGATTCCAGGCTTCCCCGGTTGATGATACCGGGAAGTCCACCGCCGTAGAGCTCCAACTGCCGCTCCTGGTCAAAGACTACATCTTCCACCGTGAGGAAGTGGATTTCCATAGCTAAGTCTCCTCGAAAGTGATCAGGCAAAGCCGGAGGGGGCGCCTTTCGGCACCCCCTCCGTGTCGCTCAGCCCTTGCGCTCAGGAACTTCGAGCTCGACTTCCACCTGCTTGGCGACAGCCGCTTCCGCGTCGGAAGCACCGCCACCCAGCAAGCTGTCGAGATCGACACCGGAGCCGGTGCCACCGGTCTCCTTGACGCCGCCCGCACCAGTGGTACCACCGGTGGTGTGAGACGTCGTCCCGTACTGACCCGTGTCGGTCGCCGGTTGCGTAGAACCGGTCGGCGTTCCCGGATTCGGCACAGGCGTCTGCCGGTCGGCCTCTTCGAGCTGCTCGTTCATCCGCTTCCGCAGCAGAGCCGCGGCTTTGGACGGCTTTGCAGCCTTCAGCGCCTCCAGCACTTTCGCGACCAGCGGTTCGGCGACCTTCTGGTGGGTCGCGAGCGGCCCCGTCCGGAAGCCCCACACCTTGTCCTGGACGTCCATCACCGGCAGCGACACGATGCGAATCTCGAACCTGGTTTCCTCATCGCCAGTCTCCCGGTAGTACCAGTTGACCAACGACACCTCCATCCAGGTGCTCGCCTTCTTGTCGTATCGCGGCTTCTCGACGGAGCCGAGAAGTCCCTCGAAAAACCACTTCAAAGCCCAGTGCTTGCGCCAGGGCTTCGAGAGGTATCCGAGCTGCCAGTACTGCCGCCAGAGGCGGGTGTAGCCGGTCGCGTTGGGATAGTAACCTGCCGAGCGGTGCGGAGGTGTGTGACCCCCGCTCCAGGCATCCCATTCCAGCACCTTCCCTTCGGTCACGTCGACGGGACCGAAGTTGGGTCTGAAGCTGCAGATGCGGATCACTCCCATCTCCGCCGCCAGCTTGGCGAACGCAGCCGGAATGTCGAACGACCCGTGACCAACCACGTGGCAGCCGTAGTAGCGGCGGTTGGGGTTGGTCTTCGCCTCCTCGACCTTGCGCTTGAACGCTTCTTCACGCTCGTGACGCTCGGCAGCGTTCTCGTTGGTGGCGAGACCGTTGTCCTGACGCCGGTGGGCGGTGTCGACTGCGCTAATCGCTTCGAACGAGTGAGCTGCGTGGTGAGCAAAAGCAACGCCTCCCATGTGGTCGTGACCCTGGTGGGTCCCACAATGGGAGTGCGCGACCATCAAGGCTTCGTGAACGGCCTGACCGCTGTGGCTGTGATCGCCGTCGTGGTCAGTATTGCCGTGCCCGTGCCCGAGGTCGCCATGGTGGCCATGACCGTCATGGCTTCCCATGTCGACGCCATCGTAATCCATGGTAATTCTCCTTTTTGTGAGCCATTTCTGGCTCTTGTTGTAGAAAAAAACAGAACGCTAGCGAGCAAGAATCGAATCAACACGGTCCATACGTAACACCATATGTGACACCATGCAGCTTCCGATGACTACTCATTGATTGCTTACGCGGTCTTCTCTGCCGGCTGCTGACTGGCAACCCGCTGAGCCTCCCACTCTTCAATCTGCTCTGCGTTCTCTTCGGACCACACCTGGAAGGCGCGGCAACTAGTGCGATACGCGCAACCGAGGCAGTGACGCCCGGTGCGAGCCTCGAACTCGTTCTTCTCGATCGCCTGCTCGATCAAGCGGATGGTCCACCTGATGCGAAGCAGGACGCGGTCGGTCTCTCTCGGGGAGTAAAAACCAACCACGCTTTCCGTCTTGCTCTTGAGCAGTTTCACGACCAGTTTGATCGGCCCGTAGTAGCCCCTGACCTTCGCCAGGTGCGCCACGAGCGCGAAGAAGTACATCTGGTCAGCGTGCCTTCTCTTGCGCTTTTCGGCTGACTTGAGGTCGGTCAGCTGCAAGACGTCGCGACCGCGTCCACCGTCCACCATCCCGATTTCATCGGGCTTGGCAAACAGCGTCCAGCCGGTCATCGGGTCGTCCCACGACAGCTGCGTTTCCTTCGTCTTGTCATCGACCTCCTCCTCGTCTTCCAGCTCGTCGGCGGCGGCGACCAGCTCGGTGACCAATTTCTTGGCCTCCTCGCGTTCGGCTACCGGCAACCGCTTCAGCTGTTCGACGATTTCGGCTTCGTCGCGATTCTTCGGTTCTTCCGCAGCCAACGCGTGCACCACGTCTCCTGCGACCTCATGAATAGTAGCTGCTGCTCTGCGTCTTCGCTCCTTTCGGAACTTGTACTGCAGCGGGCATTCTTCGAATGCCTTCTTGTCCGTGTAGGACAACTGCTTAGGATTTTTCATAATTTGTCTCTTTTCTGGGAAACACACGATTTCCCCAGCCATGCCCTTGCCCGGCATGGCCAGCACCGGAATTTCACCGGCCCCACCGCAGGGTGCCGAGCTCAAGCTCAGCAAGTGCGGATAGGGGATATGGCGACGACTAGAACATCGTCGCCTGGTTGGGGTTTTCGCGACGCTTGCGGCGACGCGGTTTCGCGGTCATCGCCTTCTTGCGCCGAACCTTCTTCGCCGGAGGCGTGTAGGGCTCGAGCTTGAAGGGCGGCTCCGCAGACACAGGCGCAACCGGCGCAGAAACAGCAGACGACGTTGCGGAACCAGAGGACACAGGCGCAGCGGCAGGCTCCGGCTTGACGGCCGAAACCTTGACCACGTACGACTTGTGACCCCATTCCGCTTCGTAGCCCTTGAGCTTCTTCAGGTCGCGAACGGCATCGGAGATGCGCGCCAGGAGCTCGCCGGTCGAGCCGTAGGTGGCGGCCACCGCGGCTTTGTCCCTGAGCGAGAACTTGCGCCAGCCCTTGCCGCCCCAGACGTACGCCGTGAGGAGTCCGGCGTGGTCAGCCTCCTTCGAGACACAGTTGATCTTGATGTCGCCGCGGACGAGGGTGTCCGGCAGCGCGAGATCTGTGCGCTTGAGCGCCAAGAACTTGTCGACGTAGATACGTCCGCTCAAGGCAATCGGTGCATTTTTGTCTTTCATCGAATCTCCATGTTTTTGTGCAAGAAAGCGCCTTGGCTGAGCCAAAGGCGCTTCTCGCGGTTGATGGAACTCTTAAAAAAACGAGGCGGGTTACGCCTGGTTGCTGTCGCCGCGCAAGGCGCGCAGCGTCGCTTCGTCGACACAGACGAGCGGAACGTCGCCGGTAATCACGCCCGTGCGCTTGCCTTGCGGCAAGTCACCAGGCCTGACGATCATGCTCTTCGGAGCCGCGACGAGCGTAGCACCGGAGATCACGTACACGACATCGCTGTCGGGGACCTCCACGCGATTGTCGTCGGTGTAGGTGGCGCCTTCGATGGTCGGCATCTTGCCGGCGAGGAGCAGGATGAAGCGACGATTGCCGGCTCGAACCGAGCGAACGACGTAGTCAGCTTCGGTCAGACCTTCGGCGACGACCTTGACGGCTTGCCCTTCGACGCATTCATCGACCTTGGTGAAGGTGGCGATGCCCGGACGAGAGGCGAAGACGATGCTGCGAAGATTGCCATCGACCAGCATCACGGTGTTGACAGACTTTTCCATGATAGTTCTCCTTGTGGAGTGTTTTTGCCTCTATCACGAGCGACTCGCGAGGTCGCACGGATTTCAGCTTGGTTATCAATCAAGAAAAATCACTCTCGTTTAGCCTTGAAAGAGCAGGCGGGGTCTCTTGCAAAGCTCAGTCAGCTGCAACGTCTGCGCTCGCGAAGCGCTTGTTTTGCAACACACTGTCGTCACGCCGGATACCAAGGCGGCATCCACTAGCAGGGCTGCGTGACTGGCTCTCAGCATCGCTCGAGGAGAGCGAGAATTGTTCGTTGGTTAAAGCCGTCAATTCAGATTGGCTGTGCTGAGAGGAAACCTTTTTGGTTACATGAGTAGAGAAATGTGAAACCACCTTAACAAACAAAAGGGCGAAAAACCAAATCTGTTGTTAAGGCCATAGTTGAAGCACCTTGAGCCCAGTATCTATAAGCATTTGGACAATTTTCCGAATGTCGAAACAGGCTGCTTTTTGAAAATAGAACTGTCTATGCTATGGGAACACTACCACTGCAAACACTGCGTAACTCTTAGCGCGACTGTGTTATAGCTCTTCTTGAAACAGTGGTGCCAATCTGATTATTAGCAGAGCTGTACTAGAAGCTCAGCTAGAGCTGTTTTCGGAATTGCCACCGCGTTGCAGATACACCATCTCGCAGATGGATCTTTTGGATTCACAAAGTGGCATGGTCTTAAATACTCACTAGTTAAAGAGCTAATAGCTCAACATGTTGCGTGCTTGCACAAGTATTATGAAGTCGCGCTAATGTTTACAGTTAAGAGAATTACTTGCTTGCACCCGGAGAAGGACTGGCCGAGGAGCTTGGTGCGGCTTCCGGTCCGCCTTTTACTGGAGTGGCTTCAGGAGCAGGTGTCGAACCATCCTGCTTCATGTTCAGCTTGTCCGGCAGTTCGTTCCAATGCTGAACCGCATAGGTAGCGCCAAATGCCACCGCAACTGTTACCACGGCCGCCAAGACAAACTTCATCGCGCGCCAGACACCAAGGTCGAACTTGCGCGCCTTCGCTTTTGTGGAAACTTGAGTCGGCTTGTTTATTTGCTCGCCTTGCTCGTTGAATTCTTTTTCGAGAGGAACAGTCAGATCGATTTGACCAGTCTTGGGACGTGCCACGCTTCCCACCTCTCGTTCGATCGGATGCGCGTCCATCAGACCGTCTGGGGTATCAGGCAAGTTAGGAAGCAGATCAACGAGTTTCTCCGCCTTGATCCACAACGATTGATTCAACTCAGCAATGCTTCGTCTGAGCGGATCGAGAATGGCATAGTTTCCCGCTTTTACTAAAAGCAGCTTGCGCAAAGCAGGATATCCGACTTCATTGGTGATGTTGACTTTGGCGCCAATAATGTAGCCGCCTTGGGAAAAGGCGATTCTTCCTTGCAATTCAGTGCCTTCCTCGTTGATGCGAAGAATAGGGGTTTGAACGGACTTCAACTCGGCAACCGTTTGAAGCACTTCGTCCATGCCTTCGCTTTCAGTGATTTGCCCTTCGATAATGACGTCCACAACTACCTCTTGAGGAATGCAGGAAGAAACTGGAAACCACTCTGGCAGTCAAGTTGACCTTAATCACCAGGGCAGGCTGAACCAAGTCTAGCAGATAGACACCCTGACACGGTAGAATCTTGCCCTATGAAAAGGCGCGTGATGTGCGTGTTTGGAACGCGACCGGAGGCTGTCAAGCTAGCCCCGGTCGTACATGCTCTTGCACGTTCAGAGCATATTGAACCGATCGTCGTATTGACAGCTCAGCATCGAGAAATGCTCGATCAAATGCTCAAGTGGTTTGGAATAACTCCGCACTACGACTTGGATTTGATGCGCCACGGACAAACACTTGCCGACCTCACCGCACGTGTCTTGACCTCAATGGACGAACTTTTGGGCACAGTCAAACCCGACTTGATGTTAGTGCAGGGCGACACAGTGACTGTTATGGCGGCGTCCCTGGCTGCGTTCTATCAGAAAATTCCAGTCGGGCACGTCGAGGCAGGATTGAGAACGAACGACCGTTACAACCCATTTCCTGAAGAGATGGCAAGAAGACAAACCGGTCGCCTAGCCACTTTGCATTTTGCACCTACCGCATTGGCCGTTGAAAATCTAAAAAAAGAGGGAGTTACTGAAAACGTTCACCTCACAGGAAACACTGTGATAGATGCGCTATTGGATACTTCCAATCGGCTCGGATCAACGAAGGTAGACACATCGCTTTTCGGAACAACTGATTTCTCAAAATACAAAGTCCTTCTGGTAACAGCCCACAGAAGAGAGAACTGGGGCAATGGAATGGACGAGATCGCCCGCGCGCTGAGACAGATTGCCGACGAGTTTCCTGAGATTCAGATTCTCTATCCGATTCACAAGAACCCGGTTGTCAGACAATCAATCGAGCCGGTATTTGAAGGGCATGAACGCCTCATCCGTATCGAACCGCTCGACTATGTGCCGTTCGTCTATGCCATGCAAAGATGTTTTTTCATTCTCACCGACTCCGGTGGCATTCAGGAAGAAGCACCAGCGCTAGGAAAGCCGGTTCTGGTTATGCGCACGAATACCGAGCGCCCTGAAGCAGTGGCAGCCGGTGCCGCAAAGCTGGTTGGTGTGACCCAAGAAGGAATCGTGGAGGGGGCACGACAATTGATCCAAGAGCCGACGAGCTATGCCAGTATGGCCTGCGCGGTGAATCCCTTTGGAGACGGCAAAGCCTCCGAGCGAATTTTAGCGGCCATAGAAGAATTTCTATCTGTTAAGAAATAATCAAGCGCGCCTTCTAAGGGTTAGAATCATTCTTTGAGTTTGGGAGTTGGTCTAACTCTCAAGATCAAACGGCCTCAGGTTTCTCATGGCCGCAATCTGCTTCGGATGCGTGAACCGAGCGGTGAGAGTAATTTTCAAGCCGAATTCAACTAAAAATTCGGTTTTCAAAAAGGAGATACGACAGTGAGCGCGACTTTCGCCAGCAAGGAAGTTTTACCCTACGGAGAATTCCTGACGGATGAACACAACGCCATCCGCGAAGCAATCCGCGATTTTGCCACCAATAAACTTGCACCCAAGGCGGCTGAAATCGATCGTGAAGCACGTTTTCCGGAGGAGATATTCAAAGACTTAGGCAAGCACGACATGCTTGGTTTGTTGGTCCCTACCGAGTACGGTGGCGCCGGCAGCGACTACAGAAGCTACGCAATTGCAGTTGAGGAAATTGGCAGAGCCTGCGGTTCAACAGGTTTGAGCTATGCTGCGCATTGCTCGCTGGGCACTAACCCAATCAAGCTTTTCGGAACAGATGCACAAAAGAAAAAATATCTACCAAAACTGGCTACCGGTGAGTGGATCGGCTGTTGGGCATTGACGGAACCAGGCACCGGATCTGATGCCGCCGGACAAAAAACCACCGCCAAGCTCGAAGGCGATCATTGGGTAATTAATGGCACCAAGCAGTTCATCACCAACGCAACACACGCCGATGTCGCGATCATCATGGCAATGACTGACCCTAGCCAAGGGCGCAAGGGCATTTCTTCATTCGTAATCGACAAGGGAACGAAAGGAATGTTCGTCAGCAAAGTCGAGAAGAAGCTGGGAATGCGCGGCTCGCCGACCGCTTCTTTAACTTTCGAAGATTGCAAAATTCCCAAGGACGCACTGCTCGGAAATGTCGGCGAAGGCTATAAGCAAGCTCTCATCACACTTGAAGGCGGACGCATCTCGATTGGTTCGTTAGCACTTGGTATCGCCCAAGCTGCTTTCGATGCATCTCTCACGTATGCAAAACAACGTGAAGCCTTCGGACAGCCCATCGGAAAGTTCCAATTCATTCAAGGCTATTTGGCGGATATGGCGACACAAATCAATGCTGCTCGCCTGCTCATCTACCATGCTGCTTGGATGAAAGATCACGGCAAGCGTGTCACCCTCGAAGGTTCGCAAGCCAAGTTGTTCGCTTCAGAAATCGCGTCGAAGTGTTGCAACCTTGCCGTACAGATTCACGGCGGTTACGGCTACATTGAAGATTTCCCAGCGGAGCGTTTCTTGCGCGATGCGAAGCTCTGCGAAATCGGAGAAGGAACATCTGAAATTCAACGCCTCGTTATTGCCCGTCAATTGGGTCTCTAGTACAAGCGTCGAACTGAACAAAACATGATCGAGAGCCCGGCGAATGTCCGGGCTCTTTTGCTTCGTGGAACACGGGATGTCATGGGACGCGGCTCCCACGCAGGCTTTTTTTGGACTTTGAGATCGCCAGAGATTTTTCCGGAAAAATCTTTGGAAATTCCGAAGAGAGAACTTAGATGCGCGAAAAGTGGCTTGGTAGGCTGAGTTTGCAAGCAAACCACCAATCAGCACGACATATCAAGTTTCCAAGAGATGATAGCTTGCGCAATCTTGACTTGTTCAAAGTCGAGTATCTGAGCATGTTATTACCACCACACGGCAGTTGTAAGTTGCTTGAGACTTTCACTGTTCTCTAGGCTGTGAACAGATCTCAAGTACATTTCTTTTCGGGAATCTCTGACCCGTTCCAGCCAAGTGAGCTGAATTGATTTTTTAGGCATATCGCATCGCGCGATGTGCGTGGCTTGTCGTCTTCACTGACGAACTTTTCAAAATCCGAGGTGTCTCGCTTCGAGCACCCCGCTTTTTTCCCGCGTCTTGGGAAGGAGGTGTGAAATGGCAAATATCGAAAAGCGCTCGAGCAGTGGCAAGAAGCCCCCGGCTCGGCGTCGTTATCGCATTAAGGTGGAGAACCGCTGGCTGACGATGCCCGATGGCACAAGGTTGGCTGCTACGCTCTACGTTCCTCGTGCAGACTCGAAGGTGCGTTTCCCCGTGCTCCTCGAGTACCTGCCGTATCGCAAGGATGACACTTTCTACATCGGCGACTATGGGACCTACGTGTACTTCGCAGAACGTGGTTTCATCATGGTCAAGGTCGACATCCGTGGCACTGGCAGCTCGGAAGGAACACTTCCTGACAGGGAGTACTCCGACATCGAACTTGCCGACGCAGACGAAATCATTGCGCAACTTGCTGCGCTGCCGAACTCCAACGGTTCGGTCGGTATGTTCGGCATCTCGTGGAGCGGTTTCAATTCGCTGCAAATTGCGATGCGACGCCCGCCCGCGCTGAAGACGATCATCACCATGCACTCGTCGGACGACTTGTATTACGACGACGTTCACAACGTCGACGGAGTCACGCACGTCGATCCGTATCACCTGTTTATCAACCATGAAACGGGTCTACCGGCCTCGCCAGAGTACAAGTTGGACGAGTCGTACTTCCGCGAGCGCTTCAATCGGACGCCGTGGATTTTCGAATACTTCAGACATCAGCGAGACGGCGAGTGGTGGCGCAGTGGGAAGTCGCTCAAGGCAGACTACAGCGCAATCAACATTCCGGTCTACATCATCGGTGGGTTGCTCGATCCGTACCGAAGCGCATGCGTTCGCATGCTAGAGAACCTCAATGTTCCCGTGAAGGCGGAAATAGGGCCCTGGGAGCATTCATCTCCGGATGAGGGCGGGCCGGGACCGAACTACGAGTGGCAGGACAAGGCAATCGCCTGGTTCGATCGCTGGTTGAGCGGAGTGCGCAACGGCGTCGATCGCGAAGTCTCCGACGGAAAGCGGTTGATGGTGTATGTGCGCGCTGGGCACGAGCCGGACAAGGAGCAGGAGACCACGCCTGGACACTGGCGTCTGGAGAACTGGCCAATCACACGCACCAAGTGGCGCCGGTTCTACCCGTCGACAGAAAGCAAGCTGGCGAAGAGCCTCCGGGCTGAGAATGCAGGCGTAGACAGCCTCAAGTACTACCCCGGTGCGGGCGTGGTGCAAGGCAACTGGTGGGGTGATATCACCGGCGATGCTCGCATCGACGATGACTACTCACTGGTTTACGACAGTGAGCCGATTGCCGAGGGCAAGCCCGTGGAAGTCATCGGTTTTCCGAAGGTGCGCCTGAAGGTCGCGGCAGACGCGAAGCACGCCAATTGGACGGTGCGTCTCGAAGACGTATCGCCGTCCGGCAAGGTGTCGCTAGTCACAGCGGCAATGATTCATGGACCGCAACAGGTCGGAACGAGAGAAAACCCGCGCGATCTTACTCCTGGTGAGCCCATTGTCGTGAGTCGCAATTTGCACTTCACCACGTGGACTTTCCAACCAGGGCATAAGATCAGGTTGGCGATCGCCAACGCGCAGTTTCCCATTGGATGGCCCAGTGCGAGTCTGCAGAAGAGCCAACTCTTCCTCGGAATCAAGGAGACTCGCTTCGACCTTCCCACCATCGAAACCAGTTCGGGTCGATACCCGAAACTGCCGCCGGTGGCAAGGAAGAAGGAACGTCCCGACGCGAGGTTCATCATTCTTCGAGACGGCAAGCCCGATTTCGAGAAGAAGTGGACGCGGACGAAGGACGGAAGTGTTCGATACACACATCGTGTGCGCACGGTCTATCGAGTGAGAAGCCGACGCATCGAAGCAAATGGATTGAACGCCTGGACGACATCGGCAAAGAACCCCGCCGAAAGCAGGTATCTCGGCACGATGTCGCACAAGATCGAAACCAGACATAGAACGCTCATGGTTCGTACCCGCATGGAAGTTCAGTCCGACAAGACGCATTTCCACATCACGGTGACGCGCACAGTTCTGGAGTCTGGTCGTGTTGTTCGTCGCAAGACGTGGCGCGAATCATTCAAACGAGAGCACCAGTAGTGGTGCAAACGTGAGATCTCCCCGCATTCGAAGGTGTAGTTAGGAAAATCGGATTTATCTCCGAAACGCCTAGCTGCATCTTCGTTTTCAAATATTTACTTACTCTTATAGTAGCTTCAATCTCAACGCAAATGCAAGAAGAGGAAGAAGAACGAGACTATGAATCTCGCAAACGTAGAAAAAGCCATGCTCGCTTTCGCTCTGCGTGAACGGCGTCCGGAGGAGTTCTTGTGGCGCAACATCAATCACACATTTTCTTGAAGTCTTAGAGTCCGAGCCTTTGGCGAAACTCTTCGACAGAGACCGAAATTTGGTCGTCGTCTAGGTGCGAGAAGCCCATGAGAAACTCGTTTTGCTTTGGGTTGACTGCATAGTGGTTACGAGTGCTGACTAGTGATGCACCAGATTCTTGTGAGCATTTTAGAATGAACAACTCATCGAGTTCTTTGGGAAACTGCAGCACGACGTGCATTCCAGCGCTCACTTTCGAGATTTTCAACTTGTTCTTGAATTGTCTGGTCAGCGCTTGAAGTAGAATGGCTCTTTTTGCGAAATAGATATTACGCGTGCGTTTGATGTGACGCTCCAAGTGACCTTCTTCGATGAAGTAGGCGAGTGCGCGCTGTTCCAAAATCGGCAGATCACGTTCGATTAGCGATTTCGCTTTTCCGAACGGTTCGACTAATAACTTGGGCAAAACCAAGTATCCAAGCCGCACCATCGGAAACAGAATTTTCCAAAATGTGGAAAGATAAATCACTCGATCATCCTTATCCAAGCCCTGGAGTGAAGGCGTGTGCTTGGTTCCATAACTGAACTCACTGTCATAGTCATCCTCGATGATCCAAGAATCCATGCGGCTTGCCCAATTCAAAAGCGCAAGTCGACGAGGGAGAGACATCACTACTCCGGTTGGATCTTGGTGCGATGGGGTGACATAAACCAACCTGGCATCACTTGCTACGCTGGTCAATCTGTCGATGCGCATCCCATCGTCATCGACTTCGACCGGTTTCATCTGCGCTTCAAACATTGAGCAGAATCTGTATGCACCCGCGAAACCGGGGTTCTCGACTGCGACGACATCTCCTGGTTCCACCAACATGCGTCCAATCAAATCGAGCGCACTTCTTGCGCCTGTGAAAATTGCAATTTGCTCGTGGCTGCATCTCACCGAGCGCGCACGGGTCAAGTAGCCGGCAAGAGCCTCACGCAGTGGGCGATACCCGAAAGGGTCAGTCTCGGGCGCAAGCATTCCGGGGTCGTCAAAACGTGTGCTGCGATAAACCATGTCCCGCCATCGGCTTAGAGGAAGCTGATCTACCGCCGGCGCACCGAAATTCAATTCGCTGAACAACTCGGCATTTGGTCCGGTTTCCTGCGCTACGGCACCGATTCTTGTTGCGTATGTCGATAACCTTGCCTCTCGTGCAGACGAAGATCCAGATTCGTGAACATTCGAGACAGGTGGTGCAGCATTGATGGCGGCTGCGATTTCATGCTTCACGTAAACGCTGCTTCGCGCGGCTGATTCTATGTAGCCTTGTGCTGAGAGTTCTTCATAAGCGCGAACGACCGTGTGGCGAGAGAGGTTCAACGAATTCGCGAGGTCTCTTGTCGATGGCAGTTTGGCACCGGCTTTCAAGCGCCCGGCGAGAATCTCATCTTTGATTGCATCTGCGACTTTTTGATAGACCGGTTTGCCTTTGTCAGTCGCTAATGACAGCGTCAGTTGCATCGCAATACGGTAACATATTCAATTCTCAAGAGTTTTTTTGACAAGATGGATCTCTCGTTTCTCGCCCAAATACCGATCTTTCTCGTCGTTGCAGCGCTCTACTCGTCTGTGGGCCATGGCGGCGCAACCGGCTATCTGGCCGCGATGTCGATTTACTCTTGGCCTCAAACCATTATGTCAAGCACCGCACTGGTACTCAATTGCGTAACGGCTGGAATTTCCACTTTTGCCTTCGCTCGAAAAGGTTTCCTGCCATTTAAGCTGGCACTGCCCTTCATTGTTGCTTCAGTTCCCGCAGCTTACGTTGGATCGCAGATCCCAATCTCTGAGCGAATGTTTTCAATTCTCTTGGGCATTGGATTGAGTGCAGCCGCCATACGCTTAGCCTGGATTCCGTCGGAAAAGAAAGAGGAAGAACTAAAACCGGTCAACACACCAATTGCAGCAATATCGGGCGCCTTGCTCGGTTTGTTCTCAGGTGCAATTGGTATCGGAGGTGGTGTATTTCTCAGCCCTCTTTTGATCTTCATGCGCTGGGCAGACCCAAAACAAACTGCGGCAATATCAGCTCTGTTCATACTAGCAAATTCCGTCTCAGGCATTGTCGGACGGGTGAACTCGAACAAATTCGTTTTAGACGACGTTGCACCGTTTTTGGTGGCAGCAACTGTCGGCGCGCTGCTGGGATCTTGGGCCGGATGTAGTAAATTTTCAGGAGTCACACTACGAAGAGTGCTGTCGGCAGTGCTGCTTGTGGCAGTCGCGAAGATGATGATTCAAGAGGTTCGCTAGCAAGAATCACTTCCATAACACACAAAAAGAAGCTTCGAGCTCTCGAAACTTCCCTGTGCATGCCGATTGATGTATTCACTAAACCACGAATGCAACAACATCAAAAAGATTTCTCAATAGGGGCACTGGTTCTAAAACCTTGGAAACAAGCCATAGTAGGGCTCCTACAAAGAGCTTTCCTGACCAGTCACGCCTTCTAGTTCTTCTCATTGCCCTTTCCTCTTACTTTCATATGACTCTGTTCAAGCCTATCCTGACACATCAGGTATTAAGACGAGGTTAATGACAGAAACTACTTGCCGTGGTTCCCCGCAGTCGAGTTAATTCCGAAAACGACCATCTAGCCTAAACTCTGGACGTTGCTCCCTTCAGAAATCCCTCAAACGAATTCTTTAGTTCCACAAAGACCTTTTCAATCCAACCGAATTTTCTGTTTCCAGAAGTCGCCAAAAGTGCCACAGCGTCTACCAATAGAGCATTGTGATCGGCTGCCAACTGTATTGTCATCGCCTCTTCGACGGGAACTAAACGCACATCACTCGCGTCGTCGCCCGCACAGAGCGACTGCACGATTCGCTCCTCCGACTCGAGTATGGTCAGGTACCCATGGTCGATGACGTGACCTCTTGGGTCTCGATCGGGGTTAGAACTTACATTCACCAATCGCATGTTTTTGGGCGCAATTCGAATGCCGCACTCCTCGAATGTTTCTCGAGCAGCACAGCTTGGAAGGTCTTCCATCATTGGCCGCAAGAAACCAGCAGGAAATGCCAGCATGCCTTTGTATGGTTCGTGTTTGCGTTCTATTAGAACAACGCGCTTACTCTTCGGCAAGTAAATCACCACGGATGCGCCGCTCTCCACCTTCGCGTAGGCATAGACAAATCTATTTCCGGTTTCGAACAGAGATAAAACGGCGTCACATTTAGTGATTTGGACATCGATTTTTTCCAGTTCCAACTGAGTTGGCGCCCCGCATGTGGTGGCATCGATGACTACCATCACAGGCAACCGGTGAATTCGCAAGTTCATGCAAAAGTCGCTCAAAGCCTCACCGGATACAGAACCGGCAACAATAATTTGAGAGACGTGTTGCAGACTCTGCAAAACGTTCATATCAGAATCATCCGAGCGCAGCTCAATACAGGCAATAGAAGCAGCCTGAGCAGCGGCCTTCAACTCGCTAAGGCGTGGCGGCTCAGTCGACAAATCGCGAAAGAGAACAAGTGTGTATGGAGCTAAGGTCCCTAATGCGTCTTGCACTGCCGCTCAATCTCCTCTAACCATCCAGACGGCACAACGACCGTTTCTTGGTGGTTCATGAGTGCCAATTCTTTTAGGTCCCAAAGGTCGTAAAAGCGTGCCGGTTGCCGCCCCTGCGTCTTCATTGCCGCATAGACGCGGTTTAGACGCTCTCTAAGTTGTTCTGTGCTGAGCACCCTCGAGTTGAACATGGCTGCAACCTCACCCCTTGACAACATATTTACCAACAATTGCCTCCTCTCAGTCAATGGGATTAGCCGCCTTGGTTCCGTTGCGCCGAGGCTTTGGGTGATAAGCGAGGCAGCCACAACTGCGCAAGCTGCGCTAGGCGGGAATCTTTGCCTATTAATTACAAAGTCAGTACTACCAAAGGACTCCGTGGCTTGTGCAACAAGCCTTTTGAGTTTCCACACATGCCAATATCAAAACTTTGACCTTCCTCTTGGCAACCTTCATTATTAAGGCGCATTCATTCTTCTTTTCAACCCTCTCCCGAATAAGAAGCTTCCATCCAACCATCTATCAGCAGCTAACTCACCAGAGCGCGATGCGCTTCGTCGGCACACTGTCGTCGAAACGCTCCTCCTTGCTCTGGTGGTTTTCTTCAATCGATTCACTATCAATCCGGTCGGCTCATCTGCCGGCTGGCGTCGTTAACTGTCAGATTGCTTTCGAGAAACTACTATGAACTCTATTCTTCCGAATCGCCCCAGCCACGAAAACGCGCATCCGCTTGCCGGACAGACTCGGCGGCTTCACACGACGTTCGAAAACCTGCATCGTCAGCACTTTCTCGTCATCGATTGGTATTCGCGAGTGACCGAGGTGCCGGGCACGACTCTGGAGCAGCTGCACCGCAACTTCATGGCTCGCTGCCAGCAGAAGGCTGAGCATCCCGTCATCGAGCAGATGGACTGGTTCTTCGATCAGCGGGTCATCGTCGGCTATCTCAGCGATACCGGCTCTCCCATGCTCATCGACACAGACGAGCTGCCCGACCTCAGACTGCGGATGGTCGACGCACATCAGGCGAGCCTGAACTGCGCAGAGATGTCGGTGAAAAACGTGCTGAATGCGGTCAGCAGCTTGATAGATCATCACCGATTGTCGGCGCAGACGCGTGCTTCAGCGCAATCAGTCAAAGAGAGGCTGAACGAGATTTCGACGCTTCTTACGGGCGATGATGTTCTCGTCACCGAAGCAGGCATCGCAGGACTCGAGAGAGCCTATGCACTCTCCGGTGAAGTGCACGAAATCATGTCTTCCGTTCAGGAGAGCCTGCGCCAGAAGGCATTGGCGAGGAAGGCGAAGTACCACGTCGATAACGGCTGGATGCGGCACTACCACTTCTACGACAACGTCGGCGGGCGCGAAGCTTACGTGCATGACGACCACAACGCAGAGGACGATAGCTACGTGCTTGAGAGGGTCAACAGTCTGCTGCATGATCCTGGCATGAACTACTCGAACTCGGGCGGCGGTACGACTCTCTACCTGCGCGACATTCTCACGTTCGCCAGCTATGCGCGAGTGACGTACAGCTGGTTGACCGCTTGGGAGTCAGGGCAGGCCTAGTTCTGCATTTTTCTTCCAACTCTGTTTCTGTTCAAAGGAGCAATAGAAGTTGACCGTAGAGCGCTCTGGGTGGCGCTCTTCGGTTTCCGTCGTTCACCCAGACAGTAAACAACACACGAGAAACACGCGTATGGCAAACTGCCTCGTCTGCAACACCGAACTCGACACAGATTTCGGGAGCACTCCGAACATGCGTACGGTCGGAGATTTCGATGGATTCGTCTGCGGCGCCAAATGCCAGGGAGAATACAACCGTGGCGTGCGGCACAGCTCAGTCTGTTCTTCAGGCACGAGCTGCACTGGCTGCGGGCGAAACATCGATCACATGCCGAATCCTGTCTACAACGGGGATTTCGACCCGTTCTGCTCCAGTTCTTGCAAGGACGATCACTACCGCCGAGCTTGGGATTCAATTCTCTAGCCTGTCCGATCTGAATTAAAGTGGAGGGGCACCATCCTTGGTGCCCCTCCCGGGGCGGGGCAAATGACAAAAGTCAATTAATTTTTTTGACAAAGATGATAGTTGACCGGTCTACTGCAATACCCAGAAAGCGGACGAAAACCGGTGAAGGTCTCCGCCTCGCTTCTGAGCCGTCGCACCCGCGAGAGAGTTCTATCTACTTCGGGTCCTCCAGTTGCGTCTGATAGAAGTCGCCCGACTTCATCCAGCGCTGGTGCTCGACGCTGTACACCTCATCGAATGAAAGAAACAGAATCGGGTTGTGCACCGCAACGATCAGCTGATGCCCCTGCGCGGCGACCATCTTGAAAAACCTTGCGATAGTGCGGCACGACCGAATCGACATACCGGTATCCGGTTCGTCGATGAGCAGCGTGTGGGGCACGCCGAGGCGCTTGCAGAGGTCGGCAAGAATCATGACCCCGGCCTGTCCATGGCTCATGAAGAGCGCATTGACCTGCACACCCATGTCGACCACGCCGCCGAAAGCCGTGGACACGCGCGGGTTATATTTTTCGAAGTCGTAGTGCTTGATCTTCGTGCCGTCATCCATCTCGACGACCGCACCGGCCTTGGAGTTGCCGTCGAGGGTTTCGAGGGCCGTGCTTTTGCCGCAGCCCTGGTCGCCGACAAGCAAGTTCACGCCCGGGCGCAATTCGATGGAGAAGCCCGCTGGAAACTTGCGGTAAGCCGTAGGAAAAGTGATTTTCTTGATCATGTCGTCTCCAATGCACCATTGATTCTGGTGCGCATGTGAGGGTTGCACCGGATGCGGTGACACAAGGTACACCGCATCCAATGCAGTTCCGGCTGCTTCAGTGAGACAGCCTGCTAGAAACCCATCGTCTCGGGGATGTACGATGGCGCCGGCAGCAGATTGACCTTGCTTCCGGCAAGCAAGCGTGCGTTGGCTTCGCTTGCTGGTTCAAACACGTACAGGTCACGAATGTGCTTCACCTCGAAGTAGCTTGCCAGCCCGCCCTCGCGGCTCTCGGAGCCGGTTTCGACGGTGCCGTTACCATGATTCAGACCGTGCCGACTTCCAGCCGGAGGTCCCGCCAGAGCTGCTGCAAGCTTCTCGTACTTGGTGCGAACGATGGCACCCGCTTCGACATCGCAGATGACCAAGTGCGTTGCCTGCGCGAGATCGACCGCCACCGTGGAGTGCCAACCGTTCGCATTGACTTCGCATCGAGCACCAGTCCCGGGCTCCGAAAGGACTACCGCGTAGGCGACGCGATAGCGCTCGGGCACCGGCTTCTGAAACTTGACCGAGAGTTCGCACTCTTTGTATTCGTCGCACAGGAGATAACTCCTGACGGCGTGCTCCAAGCCGTACTTGATGAAGCCGATTGGGCCGGAACCACGACGTGTGGCGATGGAAACCATCACCACTGCCGTCTGCCCGACTTGAAACGTCTTCAGACTCGTCACTGCCACCACTCCAGGAATGCCCAGGCAGATCTTGCGAATTTCACTTTCGTGCGTTGAACCAAGTGAGTGTTGAAGCAGTACGCGCCAGGCGCGGCTGAACAATTCCCACCCAGTTCTGGCGATCATCGCTGCGACGAGTAGACCGAGAGGGTACTCGACAAACGGTGCGTGGAAAGCATATTCAGCCAGAATCGCACCGAGCGTGACGAACTCGATGCGAGAATCCGACGCAGTTTCTTCGCCGTCAGCAACTAGGCTCGCATGTCCGGTCAACCTGCCAATCGCAATCTGATAACGACTGACGACAATCGACAGAATCACTGAACCCAGTGTCACGGAAAGCACGATACCGAACGTACCTGGCGCCATGATCAGCGCCTCGTGTTTCGGCAACGGAACGAATGCGCGCACCACCGAATCGGCTTCGGGAAAGTATGAGAAGATGCCTGCGATGCTCTGGGCAGCAAACTGCATGCTGAGCACCAGCAAGGCTATGCCGATGGCGAGCGATGCGAAGAACTCGATATTCTTGCGTCCGAACGGATAGTCGCCGGAAGACGGCATCCTTGAAACGAAGATGACCGCGATCACCGCGAGTGCCTCCAGGATATCGGCGACGTTGTGAAAACCGTCACCGGTAATCATGGGCGAATTGATGCTCGTGCCGACGTGAATCTTGACGATTGCCTTGACCACGTACATCAGGAGCACCGCAACCATGACAAAGAAGGGGTTGCGAAGGATGGAACCTACGGAGGTCCTTTTTTCGTTTTTCATTCGAGACCTCCTGCTTCCTTGCATCGCCTGGGCGCCACCAGGCATGGTATCGGACTTTGAGCCAGCGACTGCGTTACGTAGCTACCGATGCCGGTTCTAGCACCTCTGGCCAGAACAATTACAGCAGCCTGCTCGCGCATCGCGCACTGCAGCATGCCTTCGACAACATCGTCGGCGCACTCGATGACGAAGCGATGCTCGACGCCAAAGGAAGTCGCCATGCGACTCAGCTCGCTCTGAATGCGACGAGCGGCGGTGCACATGTGGTCTGCTGGATTGTCCGAGATCGTGTTCTCGTCCCTCCAGGTCGTGTGGTAGTACACGATCGAGAGGCCCAGCGTCTTTGCCAGCGGCAGTCCGAAGTGAGCAGCGTGCATGCCAGCGGTTTCGTCTCCGAACGGCACGAAGATCGGACCTTTTCCTTGCCGCCCGCGCACAGCCGTTTCGTCATACGAAGCAAGCACGATCGCATCGCGACTATGATGCTTAGCCGCTTGATCGACCAGAATCGAATTCGAGTCGATCAGGGGCTCGCTGCCGACTTCGTACGTGTTGATCGTGAACTTGTCGCCAGGCGTGAAGTTGGTGGCAGCAGTCACCAAGCCTCGCAGGCGTTCTACAAGCGCATCGCGGATGGTGCCGGACGCGCCGATGGTTTCTTCCCGTTTGGAATCTATGCAAACGAAGACTTCGAGCCTTAGCCCGAGTCCTGTTGCGAGATCGGCAGCGTATGCCAATCCCGCTCTGCCGAGGACTGTGTCCTCAAAACAAACAGAGACTGAATGAAGTTGCATCTTATCCTTTTCGTCGTCCAGTAAAGGACTCTCTGGTTCTGAATCGCGCTCGAGGTCGGCGGCGAGCTCGTCAAAATCGACTGGCTCCCACTTCGACCAAGAGTCGCCTTGATGCTTGCGTTTGAAAACCAAGATCGCTCCATTCGGGAGCGAAACGTCGTGGTACTGTCGCACCACTTCGTCATCGGACAACCCGCCCAGCTCTCGCTGGAAACCCAGCATCACAACGGAATGCGTGACCACTAGCAGGTTTCCGGCATCGTCTGAATTTGCCTCCTCGACGATGAAATCGTCAATTCGATCGAAGACGTCGAAGTAGTTCTCACCTTCCGGTGGGCGGTAAAGCAAGTCGCCTTCAGCCTTGAACCGCTCGTGCTCCTCAGGAAACAACTCCTCGACACCCTTGTAGCTGACGTTCCAGAAAATCCCATAGCTGCGCTTCTTCAGCCTGGAATCTTCCTTTCGGTCAAGTGAATATCCAAGCTCCGCCTCAATCAAATCCGTGGATTCGACCACGCGCATGAAGGGACTGTGCCTGAGAGCTTTGAACCGACGCTTCTTCGAGAACACGCGTGCGAGCTTACGCCCAGCTTCCTTCGCTTGTTCACGTCCTTTCTCCGTGAGCGCGACCTGAAGGTCCGAACCGGAGACTTCGTAGTAATGCGAATCTGTTGGTTGTGTCATGTGCACGTTGGCCAGCGAAAGGCCGTGGCGCACCAACACCAGATATTGGTCGTCTTTCTGCATTGCTGAAGTTCCCGCGTAAAGAGTTTCAAGCGGCTCGCCGTCAGCCGCATGCTGACGAAGAGCCGCTTGCGAAAGCCCTTTAGGGCCGCCGAATCAGACTGGACTCACGCCGCAAATACGCGAAACATCGCTTTGCGCAATGATGCGTTTGGTTTATGAGAGTGACGATGTCTCGCCATGTCGCTTGCCGCTGGTCGCTCCCTTAACTGCAAGTGCAGCAACAGAGAAAGACCAAAATGGTGCGTGTCAGCGGTTTTGCGAGATAAGTCCGAGCCTGATGAAAATCAAAAGTGTTGAATGTTCCATGAACATAACCATCAGCTCATTTTTGAGGCAAGGAACCTTAAGAACAATTGCAAAGGTAACGGGCGTGTATTAAGACCAAAGCTCGTAACTTCACTAGTGTGGAGAAAATTAGGCTTATATATAGCTGCGCGAGCTGTTTGAGATCTCCGAGTATTGAATTTGTTGTTTATATATTTCTGAGCCTGTCAACATAAGGCTTCGCGATACTGATCTACGTTCGGCTTGAAGCGAAGACAGGCTTACAATCAGGCTTTCTCTTTACAACCCAATCTTCTTGAAATCAGAATCTCTACCTGAGTAGGCTTAGTGAGCTTTTCAACCTCACTTTCATTCTCCTGGCATTTAGCCTTAAACAGCCTTCGAACGCGCAATTCTCTGCTTCGCTAGAACCTCCAGGTTCTGCGAATTCGTTTGCGTTCTTGCAGGCTAACGATCAACCCAAAACGGGTGGTCCCCGAGGAGACAGTTATGAACAGATACATATCGCTCGGGGACTACGCGGTCGTCACCGCACGCACCCGAGAGCTTCTTAGCCGCAAGAGCACACTGCCACGACCATTTGCCGGCGCTTCCAGCCTCAAGGTCTACAAAGACGTCGTCGAAGATGGTCGCACACTGCTGCCTGCCCGCTACCACCAGCCTTATGTCGACGTACTCGACCAGGCTGTGAAACAAGCGGAAACTTTGCTTGCCACGCTCGGTCCTCGCGCTCACGTAAAGCGAAAGGCCATATTCGATCAGCTTGAGTCGGTCTTCTCAGTTTTGGCGGCACCGATTGTGCAGCTGAGATCTGCAGGCGACAAAGCTGAGCTGCGGGCGTTCATTTCGGTGGTATCTAACATCTACCGCCGTTTCATGGACGACTCCAAAATCGAAGGCATGGCGAAGACAGCCTTTCCGTGGCCCGAACTCGACCCGCTCGCGTTTTTCGGACCAGGTGGTGGCGGTCCATACACGTTGGCACCAACTGCGGAACTTCCGATCGCCCTCGTGTGCAAGCCTCAAGACCAGCGTGGCTGCCTTCCCATGTGGCTTCCCGATGGTCACGAAGTTGGCGGTCACGTCATTCACACTGCTGTTTCAGGTCTGGAAAAAGAGCTGACCCAGACTCTTGAAGCCGCAATCAAGCTCGCTTTTGAAGAGGGTCGCATCAAGGGCGGAACAGTCAATTTGCCTCGCTCTTCCGGCATCATCAGACGCAGCGGTGTAACGCCGATTTCTCTGGAAGACTTCATGCTCAAGGTCTGGAAGTCTTGGGCGCAAGAGACGTTTTCCGATGTGGCCGGTGTACTCAACATGGGCCCCATGTTTGCAAACGCGCTGATCGTTTTCCTCGCCGTCCAGCGCACCGCCGGTGGCATCAATCCCGTCTCAGACTACGACAGGCGCACCGGCTTCAGCGACCATCCGACCGACCTGGTACGGGTACTTCTGGCGATCGAGGTGCTGAAAAGACTCGACTTCCCTGATGCAGCCACCTACGCGAGTTCGCTTCTCGAAAGGTTGAAGCACGCTCACAAGGGAGTGCTGCCTCAGACAATCGGTTGGGTCGATTCGTCCGGTGCCCGCGTCATAGAGCTTCCGCTGTCACAGCTGGAGGCGATACTGCCGGTGGTTGCAGAGGCCATGCTCAACACCCCGATGGTGTCCTTGTCAAACCGTACTCCTGCGAGCATTGTTCGCTGGACGAAGCGTGACGAAGAACTCGTCAGAGCAACCGTCTCGCCCCTGATTAAGGGGAGCAAGCAGATCGATGAAGAAGCAGAAGCACGCCACATCATCGCAGCATCTTTGCTGGCTTTCGAGAAGCTGGCAACGGGCAGGCTCGACTTCAACAAGTTGACAGAGAATGTGCACGCCACCGGCATCGCCATTCTGTCTGACATGTACGACCAACAGTGTCTTCTTTGCGCCGTGCCCACGTACAAGAAGGCGGCAAGCAGAATCAGCCTGGCCGACTTGGTTCGCACAGCCAAGAAGGTGAAGCTCAGGGCAAAGTAGCCGACGTCTCCTGTGCGCATTGTGCGCATTCTGGACAAAAATCGCGCGGCTTCATTCGAACACGGGCAGGACGAGCGGTTGGAGATTCTCTCCAGTGGCTCTTCCCCGCCTGTTAACACGCAACAAAGTCTGGCTTGGAACTTCGGTTCACAAGTCAGTAAGGGAATTTCAGATGGACATCAAGAAAAACTGTCCTGTCGTTCGGCGCGTGATGTTTCCCCGTCACACCAATCCGGCAGGCAACATTTTTGGCGGCATCATCCTGGAGCAAATCGACATCGCTGGTGCTGAGGCTGCGCGAAGAGCGTTTCCTCACCTGCGCTTCGCCACCGTCTGCTTCAAGGAGGTTATTTTTGAGAAGCCGGTCTACGTGGGCGACTCGCTCACTTGCTGGGCGGAAGTCGTCTCGACCGGAACCACATCGGTCACGACGAAAATTCTCGTAGAGGTCGAGCGCCACGGCAAGTTTGTCTCGGTGACCGAGGGCGAAGTCGTTTACGCCGCAGTCAACAAGAATGGCGACCCGGTAGCGCTCACCGGCGACGGCGAAACGCCGGCGCGCAAGCCGAAGCGCAGAAGCTCCGGTCGCTCGAAGAGCACCCAGAGCGGCTGCCCGGCATTGCGTCAGGTGATGTTTCCGAACCAGACCGGAGCCTACGGGTACATCCTGGGCGGCACGATTCTGCAGGAGATCGACATTGCCGGCGCGGTCGGTGCACGCAAGGTGTATCCGAATCGGCTCGTGACCGTCGCCTTCAAGCAAGTCGTGTTCAAGCGCCCCGTCCACGTCGGCGACCTGCTTACCTGCTGGTCGAAAGTGACGAAAGTCGGTCGCACTTCTATCACCACGAAAGTGGTCGTCGAGGTCGAGCGCAAGGGCAAATTCATCAAGGTCACCGAGGGAGAGGTGATCTATGTCGCCGTCGACAAGAATGAGCGGCCGACCCCGATCAATCCCGATAATGACAAAGCCAAGGGAACGCGGGCAAGACGGCGCAAGTCGCCACCCGCCACAACGTCGGCACCGTCCTCGCAAGACGCCGACACTGCGAACTCCGGTTCCCACAGCCACTCCGGCTGCGAACCGTGCCAGCGTCCCGTCGGCTCTGCTACCCCGCAATCAGGTGGGAGCGCAACAGACGGAGACGAAGACGTGTTCATGGGCGAGCGCTAACAGCTTCGGCTGATTGCGCTTGAGCCGGGATCGCATCTTCTGTGAGAGCTGGTGGGTCAAACACCTATCAGCTCTCACTTTTTCGCCATTTGATACTATTTGTTTTAGTATTTTTATCAACACACCCAACCCAAAAAAGCGAGGATTAAGCCCCCTGCAAATTCTCCGATCTGATCGGTTGTTCCTCCAGTATTGTTCTTTCGTTCCAGGGCACAAAAAGCACAGGCAACCCAACCCATCTTTCACGAGGTAAATCTATGGCGTTGCAGTTAATCGGCGGTTTAATCTTCGTCGTAGGTGCCGTTCTTTGGCTCGGCAATGTCTTCGGCTTTTTCGTCACGGTTCCTCTGGCGGGTTATGTGACTATGCTCGTTGGCGGTGCACTGTTTGGCAAAGGCAGGCGCGGTTAATCCAAGAGTTCAACGGCACAATCGCGCAGTGTCATTGAAATTATCGCTGCACCGCCTATAATACCAATGTCAACCAGAGATGTAAGGTGAATGTACTCCAACGCAGTTCCTGCAAGTAAGCTGCCCGGCACTCTGCGCCATCGGTTGCTCGTCTCTATCGACTTATTCAAAACCGCCGAAAAGGTTCTGATCGGCAGAGCCTTGACGTTCGCCGAGGAAGTCCACAAAAGCCAGTCACGCAAGCCCACCCGCGCCTTTCCGGAGGAGACTCCGGCGTTCATAGTGCATCCTATGCGCACGGCACTAATATTGCTGGAAGAAGTCGAACTGAAAGACCTCAACTCAATCTGCACAGCCCTATTGCACGATGTCGTCGAGTCGTCCAACGGCAAGCTTTCAGTCGGCGAGCTAGAAACCAGCTTCGGCAGGGGCATTGCAATGATGGTATCGATTATGACAAAACCCACCATCGAAGCCAACGCTAGCGATCAACACAAGAGCGAACGGCTCAAGATCTACGAACAGCGGTTGAAGCAAGCGAGCGTCAACTCCCGAATCGTCAGACTAGCAGCCTGGCTCGACAACTTGAGAGAATCATCGGAATGGTTGGACAAAGACGAACAGCAAAGAATGGTCAATGAAACCGAGGAGTTTTATAAGCCGCTTGCCGAAGACACTGACGATCTTTTGACTGACGAAATCAACCAAGCGCTTACTCGATTGAACATAGTTCTGAGGCAATGAACAGCGGCTGGAATTGACAACCGCGCCTGACTTTACCAGTCAGATCGTCTAAGATCTTCGATAATATGTCTTGAATCCGAGTATCAAATCATTTTTCCGGGTACAAGATCACCAATCGTTGTATTGGGCGGCAACTTACTCTCGCGACCCTCCCTCAACCTCGCGGCGTTGCTGGCGCTGGAATCGAAAGCAGAACAAAATGGACAATCCGAAGGCAATTTTGGTTGGCGATCTGGTCGTTAAAGCAGATCTTGTCTCGCAAAAAGACCTGAATGAAGCACTTCAAATTGCACGCGAAACGTGGATGCCTATTGGTCGCGTTTTGATAGTGTCCAACATGCTCACCGAAGACCAGCTTCAAGCAGCAGTGTCGGCGCAATCCCTGTTGAAAGATGGTCTCATTACAGTTGAACAAGCGGTGCAGGCGGTCAAGACAGCATGCCGCGAAGGAATCAGCTGCGAAGAAGCGCTCAAGAAGCGGGGCTGGACGCCAAGCGAAGACAAACGAACAAAGCTCGGCGATTTACTGCTAGCTTCAGAACTGCTCTCCAAGCAAGAACTTGACGAGGCACTTAGTCGTTGCGCCTCTACCGGATTGCCGATGGGTCGAGTTCTGGTCTTGATGGGCAAGTTGTCAGAGCAGCTGCTCACGACTGCGGTCAATTCGCAAATCATGATTCGCGACAACAAAATCACGTTCGAACAGGCGGCCGAAGGACTCAAGGCAGCTCGAAAGCGACAACCTCAACCCCAGCCGGAACCTCCGCCGGAGCCGAGCAACTACACTTATCCTCAACCACAAACCATGCGCCTCGGCGAGCTGTTGGCGATGGCTGGATTACTGTCAGAATCGGAATTGATGAACGCCCTGGAAATTGGTTTGCTCAATCAAAAACCGATTGGCCAGGTTTTAGTGGAACTTGGGTATACCTCACAACACATTTTGGAAGCTGCGCTCAATCTGCAAAAGATGATCGCAAACAACCAATTCAAGCCGCACGACGCGGCCGCGGTTTTAGCAAAAGTCAAACAAGGCGCGGAACTGCAAGAAGCCGTGAATCAGCTGAAAGCAGCGAGAGTACCTCAAGAAGAACCATTGCCGATAGCTCAGTTTTTGCAAGGTGCCGGAACAATATCAGACGAAGATATAAGGCGCGCCATTGAAGTTGGGCTAAGCAACTCACAAATGATGGGACGATTGCTTTTGGTTGCCGGAGTTATCGATGAAAGAACCTTGCAATCTGCGCTTCGTTGCATCTTCCTGCATCGCGGCGGATTGCTGACCGTCGAGCAAGCAAAGACCGTATTCGAGCACAGCCGCAGACACGACATCACCGTTGACGAGACGTTGCAACAGCTGGGATGGTTTCAGCAGGCACCAGGGAAGACACCACCTCCCGATCTGGAAATGCAGTGGGAAAAGGCTAAGACAGCCGGCGAAAAGGCGATGAACGAAGGCAATTTACCCGCAGCGGAAGCGGCATGGACACAAGCGTTGCAGATGGCAGAACATCTTGGAGAACGCGACCGCCGATTGGTTGTTTCGATAGACGCGTTAGCAGATGCGCTATGGAGACAAAACAAAATTCAAAACGTGGAGGGTCTCCTCAGGCGCTCGGTGGACATTACCACAAACGTGTTGGGTCCGAACCATTATGAGACAGCCACCCGTATGAACAAGCTTGCGGAGTTCTATTACACGCAAGCGAATTACGAGAAGGTAGAGCCGCTGGCATTGAAGTTGCTCGATTTGTACGAACAAAACCTCGGGCCAGAGCATCCAACTGTGGCATGGCTTTTGCACAATTTAGCCACTCTTTACCACATGCAAGACAGCTTCCTAAAGGCAGAAACGTTCTACCAACGCGCCTTGGGAATTCGCAGAAAAACGCTCGGCAACGAGCATCCTGAAACGATAAGACTGCTCAAGAGTTATGCAAAGCTGCTTAAGTCGATGCATCGCGAAGACGAGGCCGAAGCACTTATGCAAGCTGCGACAGGTCTCATAACCGGCAGCTGGAAAGCGATCCCACCGCCTGCGGAACCTTTGATGCCGCAGCCCCAAGACTATCGAAACCGAGATTAACGCAGAACTCTTCCGTGAGCGCTGCTAGTCTTTAGCCTCTGTTTTTAGACTTCGTCTTTAGTCTGCGTCGACTTAACCTTCGTCTATTTGCTTTAGCCGAGCTATTTTCTTTTCAATGATATAGATTCGTTTGTCTTGCGATTCGTAGTAAGTTCGCACGATCATCTCGCCAAGCAAACCCATCAACACCAATTGAACGCCAACAAGGAAAAACATTGAAACCAGCACCGGCAAAGGTGTTTCTATAAACGTTGTCTCGTAACAGTATTTGAGCACGACCATCCAGACAAATGCTGCAAAAGAAATAAAAAGGCACAAAAGTCCGGAAAGACCAAACACGTAAATTGGCTTAGTGAGATAGGTTGACATAAATTTGACCGTGATGAGATCAAGTATCACCTTGATCGTTCGAGAAATTCCGTACTTTGATTCACCATATTTTCGTGCATGGTGAATTACAGGAATCTCCGTCACCCGTGCGCCTTGCCAGCTGGCATAAATCGGTAAAAATCTGTGCATTTCGCCATAAAGACGAATACCCTTCACCACTTCCTTTCGATACGCCTTTAGCGAGCAACCGTAGTCGTGCAGCTTGACTCCGCTAATCCAGGAGATTATCCCGTTAGCAATCCACGACGGAATTTTTCGATTCAGAAGAGCATCATGACGATCTTTTCGCCAGCCGCTTACCACGTCATAGCCTTCGTCCAGCTTGTTCAGCAAATTTGTGATGTCGACCGGATCATTTTGCAAATCGCTGTCCATCGGGATGATTACTCGACCATTTGCAAAATCAATACCCGCTGCCATAGCCGCAGTCTGACCAAAGTTCCTTACAAACTTGATCACAGTTACTCGATGATCTTTGTCGCTGATTTTCTGCAACTCTTGAAACGACTTATCGGTGCTTCCGTCATCGATAAAAATGGCTTCCCATGTGTGTTGATTAGTGCTGAAGAATTCAACGAGTTTGTCGTACAGAAGCGGAATGTTCTGCTCTTCGTTGTACACAGGAATGATAATAGTCAGGTAGGGAGCTTCTTCTTCGGAAGTTCCATCGTCCAGCTTTAGTGGGTCTGCTTTTGTCTTTTGCACACAGAGCCGCCCAAAAGGTTTCGTTATTAGCATACCCATTTTGCGAGCAGCGGTTCGCAACGCCAGATAATCAGAACCGACATGCGCTGAAGACAACCGGACGGGAATGCGGATCTCAAGTAGTGAGCGGAAGTAAAGAAGTCACAGCTCCGCCAATCAAGTCGATTTAAATAACGTCAAGAAATAGGTGTTCGGAATCGAGTTTTGAGTCTTCAAAAGTTTATGTTTTAGAGTCGACTTTTTCTTTTCGCAACCAAGAGTTTTTACACGCGAACAGCACAACCTCACACCTGTGAGTTCTCACAAGGGTCTTTCGAATCTCGTCTGCGAGTCGTTCGATATCGCTTAGATTCAGCCTTGTGTGTGACGCAGATCTTGCGTGTGCCTTTATCCAAGACGAGTCCCGGTCTGGGACTCGCACACTCCCGCCAACTTCTGAGTTGAAGAGGACTCCATCGTCATGGCCAGTGATAACCGCCTTTTACTTATCATCAAGACAGGGTGGCGGTTTGCGGGCAAATTCCGCATTGCCATTTTGGGTTACACCGTCCTGTTTATGATGGCTCAGGCAGCAGCGCTGCTGGAGCCGTATCTTCTTGGACTCATGCTCAACGCCGTGCAGACCGACCTGACTTCAGGCGCCGCAGGACACTCGCAGTTGTTGCATGATGTCGCTTGGTATATGAGCTTGTTCGTCGGGCTCAAATGTGTTTTCTGGGCCATTCACGGTCCAACCCGATGCCTTGAGCGTTATGTCGCGTTTCACATCACCTATGCGTACAAAGCGCATATGTTCCAGACCGTGACGAACTTGCCTTTGAAATGGCAGCGCAAGCACCACTCGGGTGAGAGCATCGACAAAATCAACAGGGCGACGAACGCGCTGTCAGACTTCTTCCAAGGCACTTTCGACATCAACTACATGGTCTGCCGCTTGATCGGCACGCTGCTGATTTTGTACACGTTCATGCCGCTCGCCGCTGCCGCTGTGGCATTGACTAGTTTCGTGGCGATGTACACAATCGTTCGGTTCGACCGAATCCTTTCGAAGCAGTACGACGAGCTGAATCAGAAGCAGAACTACATCGCAGAAGCGCTTCACGACTACATCACGAACATCGTCACAGTGATCACGCTGCGCCTTCAGGGTCGCACACTGGAGGAGGTGAAGCGTCGACTCTTCCTGCCACTTCCCCTGTACAGGCGCAATAATGCGCTCAACGAGTGGAAGTGGGCGATCACGTCGATCATGATCGCGTTGATGACCGGTGGAGTGCTGGTCGCATACACCTACTCGACGCTTGCTGCCGGCGGCATTCTGCTTGCAGGTACATTCTTCACGCTCTTCGACTATCTGCGCCGAATCGGTGACTCCTTCCACAACTTCGCTTCTCAATACGGGCGAGTCGTAAGACAGGCGGCCGACCTCAAAGCTGCGCACATGATTCTCGAAGACGTCGAGCAGACTCCTCCGCCGCCGGCTGACGCTACACTTCCTGCGAAGTGGAGCAAGCTTTCGGTGCGTGACTTGTGCTTCACCTATGAAGACGTGAATGCGACGCGTCGTCATCTCCTGAACGTTGGAATCGAACTTGAGCGCGGCAAAGCGATCGCAGTAGTGGGCAAAAGCGGCAGCGGCAAGAGCACGCTGCTTCGCCTTCTGCGTGGACTGGATGTCACCGAGCAAGTGACCGTGCTTGCCGATGGTCAGCCGCTCAAGCACCGTCTACATCATCTGTCGAATGCGACGACGCTGATGCCGCAAGATCCCGAAATCTTCGCCGACACCATCCGCTTCAACATTGCTTTCGGTATGGAGGCAAGCGAAGAAGAGATCATGGAAGCGGTGAGAAAAGCGCGATTCGATGAGGTTCTTCAACGCCTTCCCAACGGGTTGGACACCAATATCGCCGAAAAGGGAATTAACCTCAGCGGCGGTGAGAAGCAGCGTTTGGCGCTGGCTCGCGGGTTCTTCTTCGCGCGCGGCACCGACCTGATTCTGCTTGATGAGCCCACCTCCAGCGTGGACACCGCTAACGAGCGAGTGATCTACAACAACTTGCTGGGCTCTTTCCGCAAGGACCGCTGCGTCATCTCCACAGTGCACAAGCTGCATCTGTTGGAGATGTTCGATGTGGTTTACGTGCTGGAAGATGGCAAGCTCGTCGAAGTCGGTTCCTTTGCTGAGCTGGTTTTTGCCAATGGCAGACTGGCTGAGCTCTGGAGAAACTACCAGGCGGCCTCGGCTACAGGGGACAAGGGCGGCAACGCCAAGGCGGCAAAACCTATTTCGCCGGAAACCGCGGCGAATGCGGTTGAGGCGCAACCGCCTGCCGACCAAGCAAGTCCGGTTGCGATTACGGTCAATGCGAATCCCGCTTCGACAGCGAGTTCTGGTCAGGCGGGCTAGTGTTGGTTTTTGAAGCAAGGTTCCAATGGCAGGCGAAACTCAAATCGCTGCCTCGGGACCTTGCTTTTTTAGAGATTGTTAGTTGACCGGTCTACTGAAGAACCAAAGATCGGAAACGGTGTGCTCACTTTGACTTTGGGATTGGCAGAGATTTTTCCGGAAAAATCTCTGGAGGTGTCAGTCGACCAGTCTAATAGTTCCAGACAAAAGAAACAAATGCCAGGAGTGGCGCAGGTTTGGACCATGCGACCACCCCCGGCAAGTGTTTCAGTTGCGATTTGAAGGTGTCAGAACACTTCACACCACGCCATGGATTTAAGGCTTACAGCCCCAAGCCCATGACTAGAGCCAAGCCGATGACGCTGCCGAACAGACAGGTCAAAAACAGCATTGAAATCGCTAGGCGCACCCGACTCCGCCCGCCAATTGCGTGAGCGAGGGAGTAGAGAATGAAAAGGAGGAACCCGTTGGCGAAGATGCTTGCACCTAGCCGGGTGTAGCCGGTCAGGTGGAACATCAACATGGTTACTGCGGCAATCGCGGCGGGAACGCCGAAGGTGCGCAGAAACGACTGCCTGGCCCAGTCTTCGAGAGGGCTAGTTCCCGAATCGAGCCACGTTGCGACGGTAGTGTTTCTGCGCATTAGCAGACCAACGACGACCATCAAGACGATGAAAATCAGAAGCATTTCCATGCGAATTTCCTTGGGATGAGCAATCGCGCCCCCGAAGGAGGCGCGATGCTCGTGTTGACCCAGCGCGCTAGGCACCGGGTGTTGCACGACTGTGCTGATTCAGGCTGCTGGTCGTGCATTCAGCAGCTTGAGTGTGCGGACTAGCCGACAGACTGATTGCCGGCGCCCGCCACCGCATTCGGTGGCGGAGTCGGCGGCGCGTCAGGCTCGGTGGAATCCGATTGGTCGACGTAGGCGGAGAACTGTTCCTTGAGGCTCGCGGTGAGAGACTCGATGCAGCGCTGCACCATGTACTCGCGGAGTGCCTGCACTTCCTTGACGCCGTGCTTGTCTTTCGAAACACCGATGATCAGGTGCTCGACACCGTTGACGGTGACCGTCGTCGGTTCGAAGAACTTGCGCCTGAGGTCGGGAATCGCGGCTACCAGCGTCATCGGGTCGTACAGGTTGAAGCCGACGATCAGATCCCAGATCTCGTCGTCGCCTGTGCGGTCGAGCCCCTGGCCCGCGCAGAACGTATTGCAGAACCACGTCTTGTCGCGGCTAGCCGGCAGCATCTCGCGCCGCTCGTCGTCGGCAGGCAGGTTGGCACGATGCCAGAGGGCCTGAATCGAGACCTTCTGGGAGCTGCGCAGCTTGATGCCGACGGGGTGGCCGGTGGCAGCCAGGTCGTCGTAGAAGCTACGCGGCACCTGGCACGCGCCCGCCGCGAACCGGGTGAGGATGACCAGCGGGATACCGAGCTCCTGGAAGCGGCGATACGTGTACGTCGCCGATTTCATGTCGAACTTGTTGTTCGCGGCATCGTCGGGGGTCATGAAGCCGGCATCGTCGAGGAGAACATCGTTGGTTCCCTTCACGACATTGATACCGCCCATGATGGCAACGGAATGCACCTTCTGCTTCACGAGCTCGCTGTGGTTGCGCAGGACGTTCGCGATGTCGGTGAGACCGGAGATGAGCACAAGAGTGATGCTTCCGTCTTCCGCCTCGGTCAGCGCCCGCATGAGCAGCGGCTCGCCCGGCTCCACTTCTTCGGGTGTCGCCATATACGAGATGCCCGTGAGCTTCTTCTCCTTTTCACCCACTGCGTTGCCGCAATCGGTGCCGATCCCTACCGGAACCTTGGGCTGGTTGAGCGCCTTGAGGGTGCCCTTGGCCAGGCGCGCACGCATTGCAGGCGGCGCCAGATTGGCGACGACCGCACGCAGCTCGAACAGGTTCTGCCTGCGGCTGCCCATGGTGTTGAGAAACAGGAGTTCCCTACGCCTGCGCTCACCGTCGATCAAAAGAGTGGTCACCTCGTCGTCGAGGTCCTCGCCGAAATCGCCTATCACGATCAGCTGTCTGTTGAGTGCCTTCAGCTGCGTGGAGAGCCACTCCAGCTGCTGGTCGAAGTCCAGGTCTTGGAGGTCGGATGAGATTGTATGTTTCTTCATGTTGGCAATTTTCCCTTGCTCTTTGCTCAGGATGTTGCGCCCAATGGCGCGATTTTGTGGTTTCCGCACCGGCCAAGTTAGCCGGCGCGCACATCGTGGAGGCAGTGCAGAACTAAGCCGTTACTGGCGGCTCAGCGGTGATGCACGTTGCCTGCAAGGTCGAATCGGTCACCGCGAGACAGTGTCGTGACATTGACACCACCTGCCGCTCCCTTCAGGGTGCGCGTAGGAGACCGCTGAAGCGGATTTGCAGTTGCGCGAAACAGGGTGACGTGCCCTGCGCCGACGACTACTGCGCTGCCGTTTCGAATGAGAATGCCGGTATCTTCGTCGAGACCGATGCCGAGCGCCCCAGGCAGGCGTAGAACGCCGACCATGAGTCGATAGAATCGGCCACGCTCACCGAAGTGAGTATCGACAAGAACGTTGTCGACCAGATGGAGACCGGGTTTGAGTTTGAGACTGCCGTCGATTTTGCCCTTCGACATGCCGCCGGCAATCATGGTTGGGGCAACCGCAGCGGCACCAGCAGAGGTGCCAGCCACGAGTTTGCCCTGGTTTAGGAAGCTTCTGATTTCGTCGACCCCGTGCTGACCGAGGCGTCGCACCAGCCGAAGCTGATCGCCACCCAGCATGTACACCGCGGTTGCGTCTGCCGGAATGGCAAACTTCCTGCCGCGTTGGGGCATAAGAGTGGTCACCCTTCCTGCACCCAGAGCGAGAAGTTTCTGCGCCGTTTCCTCGGCAGACTCTTTCTCTCGACTGGACGCATGCGGAACGAGCACGATATGAGCGCTCTTACCTCCTGCATGTTTGACCAAAACCTTGAGCGTCGACTTTGCATCGCCGCCGATAATCAGCAGCGTTCCGCCGCTTTGCTGATTTGCTTTCATCACTAGCTCACTTTTAGGTGAAGTTGAAGAGGCTGGAACCTGTGCGGTTCCGACTTGGGGCGCCACTGCCAGCAAAGCTAGCAGCAGCACCGATGTTGATGGTCTGAAGGTTGCTCCAGACATTGAAGCACTTGTTTGTTCTGTGGGCTGCGTCCAGTGCCACGGTGACACCGAACGCCAGTTGCCGACGTGCCAGAGGCAAGCAACACGACTCCTGCGAGGAGCCGTGTTACTTGTTACCCTCCTTGTCCTCGCGCTTGCGATTCAACACGAGATAGACCACAGCACCTGTCAGAGCGAACGCACCGCTTACAAGAAGCGCGGCGGACACTCCGTAGTGTTCTGCAAACCATCCCGCAAGAATAGCGGCAAACGGCGAGAAGCCGAGCTGAAACATCGAGTAGATGCCCATCACTCGCCCACGAGCAGCAGGATCAACAGAGGCCTGAACGAGCGAATTGCCACCGCTGAACTGGAAGCTCAAGCAGAAACCGGCAGCGATTATCGCCACCGCCGAGAGCATCACTGAGGGTGACATCGCAAGAACCATGATGGCGCAACCCAACCCGCATGCCGCAAGACCGATGCCGCGACGCAGCATCTGTGGGGTTCCGCGGCTGGCAACCAGAAGCGATCCGAAGAGTGCTCCGATTCCGCCTGCTGCCGACAGGTACCCGAACAGGGCTGCTTGGCCCATGAGCACTTTGGCGACAACCACCGGCAGAAGAATCGCGTACTGGAAACCAAACATGCTGGCGACTGCCGACAGCATGAGGACGTTGCGAACAGTTGGGATGCCTGCGACCGTCTTGAACGAGCCGGATTTCGCCGACTCCTTCTTCGATCGCGAGTTGCTTTGCGGCTTGGCGTTAATCATCGTCAGCGCGATGAACGCGGCAACGAAGCTGCACGCATTGAGCACGAAGCAGACGACTTCTCCATACGACGCCAGGACGACACCGGCAAGTGCCGGACCAGCCATTCGCGCAACGTTGAAGAAGGCCGAGTTGAGCCCGATTGCGTTGTTGCGGTCGGTTTCATCGACCAGATCAGGAACGAACGCCTGTCGAGAAGGCAGCTCCATCGCTGTCACACAACCGGCGAAGAGCGAGAGCCCGACCACCACCGGTAGTGTCAGCAGGTCGAAAAACACCAGAACCGACAAGACGATCGCCTGTAGCATTGCCAGGCTTTGTGTAACGTAGAGAATACCACGGCGATTGAACTTGTCAGCCAAGATGCCGCCGAAGTAGGGGAGAATGAGCAGCGGAATGCTGCCGGCGAATGACACCAAACCCAAGGCAGTTGCCGAACCGGTCATCGTGTAGACGAGCCAGCTCAATGCAACGCTCTGCATCCAGGTGCCACTGAGCGATACGATCTGCCCAATGACGTAGATGCGGAAGTTGCGATTCGACAACGACCTAAACGTCTCTCGTGTCTCTTTACCGACCTTCCCGAATAGCTCAAGAATCCCCTTTAGGTTGAAGGGGTCTTTGTTCATAAGCAGTTCCTTCTCTTCAAGCGGGCGCCTGCGCCGCTTGTGCGTTTGAAGGCTGGTAGCAAGCAAACTCTGCCGAGACGGGCATGTCTCGGTTCTTCTTGATCCTGTGCCATCAAACCGAAAGCACGGGGAAACAGAACCGAGAATTACCCGAACGACACTACGAGCGAATCGCAGCACCATCGCCGCAATTCACTGAGTAAGCGAGTTCCAAAAGTGGCCTTAGCCGTTTACCAAAGCGGTAACCAAAAGAGGTGTATTCGCTTTAGCAGATAGGCTTAGTTCCTCCAGGAGCAAGAAAAATGAATGACAGTATGGATATTAGCCGCCATGCACTAAGAAAACTGAGAATATATTTTAGGATTCACTCACAAATGTATAAGTATAAGTAGTTTTCATAGCGCAGCTCGCAAAGGTATCCCAAGGTATCCCGACACTCCGGGTACAGTTACGGGAATCAAGGAAATCCGAACTCCGCGGCTTCGAATCCGAAGCAGGTTTGCTGCGCCCGAAACAAGATGCTTAACAAATGAGAGCCGCAACCGCACATCTCGGACTTCAAGGCGAAGGTTCGAATGGTCGAGGGCGATTAGAGGAAACAATGAGCGATTCGATTGAGGCAATGGGCGGAACAATGCTGTGAGTCTCGGAGAAGTCCTGATGCGCGGCAAAAGAAAAACGCATGCGACTAGAAGCAGCCTGGCAATATTGGCATTGTGCTTGTCGACATCACCATCATTTGCGTCGGAACTGCAGCTGACTTACGAGATTCTGCGCACCGACTCGACACAAAAGGACAACAAGTCGAAGGCGGTCTCGGAAACGATGTCCAGCGCGGTATCAGATGCGGTGTCACGCGCGGCATCAAACGCGACAACAATTACAACAACAGGCGCGACACCAATTGTGACACCAGATGCGGCGCCGAGCGTGACACGAGATTTAACACCAGGCGCGGCACAGGATACAACCCAAAGTGCGACACCTGAGCCGGCGGGCATGAGTTCCACCAATAGCAACCCACCGCCATCCGATGCTGCTTCGAAAGTTCCTCAGAAGAGAACCAAAACCTTTTTCCTTGGACCAGACTACATCTGCGTTCAGGATGGAGACAAAAGAGACATTTACGATTTTGCAAAGAACAGGCTACTCACTCTCGACACTTCAAAACACACGTATCAAGACCACTCCCTCTTCTCGGTCATCGCTTTTAGATCGGCAGAAATCCGCAATCGAATGATGTTGTCCAACATCCTAAACGCGGCCGGCGTGGGCGATATCGGTGACGGCAGCTTTGATCCCTTTGCGTTGGAATCGCTGTTTTCACTGACAGGACCTGGAAACAGCGCTGCACAAATCGAAGTAACAGATGAGGGAAGCCAAAAGATTTTCAAGCACAAGGGCATCGTGGCAGTCCGTTTCCAGCCCAGTTCGACTGCGATCGGCGAACACGGCGACATGTTTCAAAAGTTCCTCATTTATTGCTGCTCCTTGCACCCATCGATTCGCCGGCAGCTCGAAAGTCTTGCAAAAGTTCCTCAAATGCTCCAATTCGACGAAAACAACTTTCCGGCATATTCGCAGACTGTACAGTTCAAACTATTGAACAAAGATGAAGTGAGCGTGGGTCATGCTGCTGAGGTTCCTCGTGATTACGTGCGCACACTGGATAATGAAAACCCGATGCAGCCTTTGCTGGCACAACCAAAGAACCCCATGAACAGTACCTTGCCGACACAACAAGAGGCACAGAAAAGTGCCGAGAAATTCATTGCGGCAAACGATTCTCTCGACGCACTTTTGACTCTGCTGGAGTACTCCCTTGTAAGTGGTGAGCAGGTTTCGCCCAAAATTGCTGAGCTTATGCAGAAGGTAAAACAGGACGAACAGTGCAGGAAGTTGGTATCGTCATTAACACCAAAATCCGAGGCAGAAGCTGAAGAGGCAATTAAAACCCTAAATTCGCTCGATAAACCGGGTGTTCAAAAAGCCTATGTCCTGAATATTTTCCGAGCCAACGTGTTGAGACCGAAAAACCCGGCCATGGCTCAGACACTTTTGGCCGAAGCGGCGAGGCGCAACCCTTATTTGACGGGTGCATTCAAAGACTTGGGAGACATTTACTATTCACGTTACGACACGACTACGGCATTCGATTGCTGGGACATGGGTCGGCGTTTTTTTCCGAGGCATCCAATGATGGCTGATGTAAATCACTTAGAGACGAGCCTTCAAGATGCATTCGCCGAGTATTTCTTGAAGAAGAAATAGAGTCTATCCGGCACTTGTTCGTTAGTGCGAACCCAGCGCGGCTAGCAGAGGATCGGATAAACAGGAGTCTTTTGAGGCGGAGAACTGACCAAAAAGTTCCTTTAGGCTTCCCATATCAAAAGCCTAGCGTTAATTACACCAAGCTCACTTGACAACCTATCACAGCTGTGCGAGTACATAATCTTCAACGAATTAGTAATTACACCCATCTGTAGGTTGTTCCTTATCTCTATACGAGCCTAAGGTAGACGATATCTTTTGATTCCTTCGATTCATTCAGGAAATTAGTTACCGCGTAACCAAAGTCTCAGCCAAGCGGGCATCCGAGTTTCTTTTCGTGGCTTCCAGCCATGAAGGGAAGGTCCGCCGTTGCGCCTTTGATTCTCGCATCGTCCAACCCCAACCAAGAAAGGAGGGAAGCAATGTCCAAGAACTTTTTCGCTGATACGCCTTCCCTCTTCATTCAGACGGGGGAGGACAAGTCTCAGCTGTTTGGTTTGAACTTCGCACGCGACTGCCGGCACTTCGTGCTGCGCGGTACTGGCGGTTGCGGCTTGATGAGTGAAAGTGATGCAGTCGGACTGAGAAACCTCAGGCTGGCACTCTCAGGAAGGGCAGATGACGGGTCTACCCACGAGCGCTTCTCGGGTTACTGCCTCTTCGGCGGCACCCGCATGCTGCGCAAGGATGACCCGACCCATGTCGTCCCCGGCATCACTGAAGTCTTTCCGGCGATCTCCAAGTACTGCCCCGAGTCGACGTTGCTCGGTGTCATCGTGAAAGCGGGACATCTTCGGCACACGCCGTACGGCATCGTGGTGCATGAAGATCCGAATAATCCGGAATACATCACCATCGTGCATCCGACGCAGACTTCCTCAGTTATCCTGCAGCCCAGCTCTGACTCGACCGCATCATGGGACGACGAGTGGAAGGAATGCGTTCGGATATGCGACTCGCTCAGGAATGCGAACTGGAAGGGGCTCTTGCTCGCCTACAACGGCGGCGGAGTCACTGACAGAGAGGTGCGCACCTGGGCGAAACTGGGGCAGACGGACCCGTTCTGGCAAGTGCTTCTCGTAAAAGGCAGCGGTCGCAAATGCGACGAGCTGGCCAACGACGAAGACTTCCTGGCGGAGCATCCGACTGTTCACGTGTGCGAGAACAACGTCGAGGACATGCGGCGCAAGCTTATCGAGTTGGGAGCCATCATCAGTTCCGACGAGATCAAGCCGAAGCCGTAAATCGACGTATGTGCCCCGCGACGGGATGTTGCGGGAAGGGTGACCAAGAACTACAAGCACAAACGGTCATCTGGGCAGTGGGCTCGAAGCGCTCGGGTCAACTGATACGACCGGAAACGGTCAACAAGCGCGGTCGGGCACTCAAGCTCGACCGCTAACTTGCTCTGGTGGTAGGGTCCGCCGCCAGGGTGTTTTCAACGGCCCAAATCTCCTAAAGGAAATTACGCAAATGCAAGACAACACCATCGCACCGAAGCTCGTCATCGAAGCCGACAAGGGCAACTGCCAGCTCCACGTTCTCTCGAAGGGCGACGTTTTGCCCGTCGAGTTCACGAGCCTGGTTTCGCATCCGGGCGTGGCGCCGGAGATCGTCCGCATCGCTGGCGGCTGCAAGGGTCTGTCCGCCGAGATCCAGGCGAACATGATCAACTACTTCCTCGAAGCCTTCCGCGTCCCCGGCGCCGACGGCTCGGTGCGTGAGTTTCGCGGCACGGCCTTCTCGGGCGGCACGGCGAACGCCACCGAGGACGGCGGCATCAAGAGCGACATGGTCACGAACGTGCCGGCGCACCTCGCCGCCGCGTATCCGTGCATCGCGCTGTCCACGACGCCCCGCACCGGCGTCATGCACATGGACCGTCGCGGCGGCGGCGTCATCGTCGACGCCTACGGCGGCCGCCTCGACTACCGCCAGCACGCCGCTGCGGTCGTGCAGGCCGACCCGGCGAATGTCCTCGACTGGGACGGCGACCTGGAGCTGTACCTGACGCTGCTCGAGGGCTACAAGCAGATCGGCAAGAGCGTCGCCATCATCGTCCTCAACGGCGGCAAGGTGACGCGTGACGAGATCTACAAGGCGCTCACCCGCGGCATCCCGGTCATCGTCGTCGAGGGCTCGCTGCGCGAGGCCGACGCGTTCATCGCCGCCTACCGCACCGGTGACTTCTCGCTGACCGCTGCCGAGGAGAAGGCGGCGCTGGTGAAGAAGGGCAAGCTCGACGCCGCCGCCATCGACGCCACCATCGGCGCCATCCACGACCAGTGCCGGCAGACGCTCGAGTCGGTCGACCGCGGTCTGGTCAGCATCGTTCCCGTCAACGACTCCGAGGCGCTGCGCAACGCCCTCGTCGCCCGCGGCTTCCTGAACTAAGAAGGCCGCCGGCAGCGGAGATGCGTGGGTGCGGGCAGCAACGCTCGCCCCACGCATTCTCCAAGTTCCGCCCAGGCAACATCGATGATGAGGGTCGGCGAGCATAGTGGCGCCCGCGCCACCATCGCCGCCGGCAATGTGAACGTGCCTAATCAGCCGCAAGGCTTGCAGGAACTGACATGCAGAAGAAAGAGACACGCAAGAGACTCAAGCGAGGACAAGTCCGACTCCTCCTGGTGGAATCCGGAACCATCGAGCTGACCATCATGCCGGTGCTTCCGTGGTATTCGTTCAACATCTGCGACTACCTCAACCAGGGCATCGCCTACATCGACGGCGACCGCGTCTACAAGCGCGGCATCGCCCCGCACCCGGAGCCGTCGCTCATGGGTTACATCGTCGAGCGCGCGACGAACCTGCCGCGCGGGTTCTGGACGCCGGCGAAGGACATCAAGAAGGCGCCCAAGCCGCGCCCCGTCGCACGCAACACGTTCAGAATCGTCGCCCGCAACACCGCCGCCGGCGAGCTCCACATCGCGCCCGCGAAAACGTGGTCGCCGTCTTACATCTGCGAACTGCTCAACATGGGCATCGCGGGTGTCGAAGCCGCTGGGACGTGCATCCTGAAGCACAACGGAACGGGCCTCAGTCAAGAGTGGTCGGACATCGCCAAGGTGACCTACCGCCATCAGACCGCACCGCACTACCGGTGGGTCATCGAAGCAGACGCGAGTCGACTCCGCGTCCGCAAGTCGAAGAAGTCGTCGTAACTTCGGCGGAGCAAAGATGCACTCCGGCGCGGGAAACACCCGCCCGGAGCTGCATCCTTTGCTTTTTGCGGAATTTCTACGATTGCATATAATATACACAACTCGACTTTGCAACGGCACGCAACTATCGAGAGGATATTGACACCATATACAACACCAACTTCAACTGGACACACACCGCCGTTCGTTTCATAATTGCTCCGATTGGCTCCAGATTGGTGCAAATCGAGTCGACAACGAATAGAAAGGTGCTTCGCGAAATGTTGGATATTCATGGGAATCAGGAGTCCGGAGCCGGTTCGCTATCTCAACAAGCAGAGTCTCACCACAACGGCGCAACATCCATTTCCAGTATCCTCAGTGCATCTGAGGCCTGCAACCTGCTTGGAATTTCTCAGGAACAGCTGCAGCAAAAGATCGATGAAGGAAACATCTGTGCCACCAAAGGCAGCGTCACAGGAATGTGGTTGATCGATGGTGCCTGTGTCAAATCCATGCTGCGCCAGAGCGAATCGAAAAAGCACAACGAGCAAGAAATTCCAGCTGAACCACAAGTGCATCGCCTAGAAGCATCCGAGGTATCGGATGTCTTGTTTGCGGACGATTCGCCGATCGACTGTTCGGTCACCGCAACGGAAGCCGTGGAATATCTCGACATGGCGCCTCCTCACGATCACTCCAATTTTGGTTCTTTGCTGCCACCGATTTCTCCTGTCATAAAGCCAATCGCGATCAATGCCAGACCGGCAGAAGGTTACTTCAACAGGCAAATCGTTTCGGCAAGAACATTGCAGGAACTATTGGAAGGTCTGGAGTTCACTCATGAGCGGCTGCAAGGGGCGATGTACAGAATCGGATTTCTCGAAAATCAGGTTGAGAATTTGGAGGAACGCGTCAAAACGCTGAATGAGTTTCGCGCAAGAGCAGCTCGCAGTCTCATTGTTGAGAAGGAGAATCGGGAACTCAAAGCTGCATTGAACAAGCTTGATGAAAAGTTGACAGATAAAGATGAGCTTGTAGAGCGCAAAGAAGACGAAATCGAAGCGAAGGCGCAAGAGCTTGAGTCAAAAACAGAGGAACTAGAAGCCAAAAATCAAACAATCGCCGAAAAAGACGAACGTCTTCAGGAGATGGAAAAAGCGCTGAACGCTGCCAATGAGCGGGTCGCAAAAATCGAATCGCAGTGGCTCTCCAAGTTCATGAAAGCCCTTGGCTTCCAGATCGGCTGATTTGCTAGTCAATTTACCCAAGATCGCAGCCCTGACGGCTATCGGCCATCTCCAGAGATTTTTCCGGAAAAATCTCTGGAGATGCAGAGCCCTGATTCGACGGCAGTTTCAGGAGTTCACCCGCACGTGATTGGCGCGGTTAGCGCAAAGGGGAAATGACACTTGAACACCAAGATCTGACCTAGCAAAGTTCAGTGGCAGCCTCGATCTTTTTTGATCGACCTACTGATCTTCGAGAAGTTAGTTTTTTTACACTCTTTAGAGACTCCCCGACTAATGCTTGTATTTGGCTATGGCTGATATCTAGAGTTTTTCTGTTTCCCGTTTCTTCCTGCTCATTGTTAAATCCGGCAAAAATCCTTTCTGCCAGAAATTCCACCTCGAAAAGGGTTCCACAGAGGATCCCCGTTTTGAACTAGTTCAAAGGTCGAACTTGATTCAAAAACGCGAGAGAAGGAGCAATCGAGTTATGAGCAAAGCTCAACACCGCCGTTCCGGGCTCCGCTCGGGCACGACCGTTCACGCGGATCGTTTGGTCGATTGGCTGACCGACGGCATCACGCGCAGACTGATCCTTCTGGTCGGTCTGCCCGCCTCCGGCAAGAGCACGCTGTCCGATCGTCTGAAGGCGAAGGGCGTCGTGTATCTCAACCGCGACTCCATCCGCGAAGAGCTGTACGGCGACGCATCCGTGCAGGGCGATTACCGCGAGGTTTCCGGAGTGCTCTACAAGCGGCTCGAAGAGGGTTGCGACAAGAGCGCCATCATCCTCGCCGACAACACGCACACCACCGTGGACCAGCGCAAGGGCACCTACGTGAGGGCGTTCGACAAGGGCTACACCGACTTCGTCGTGTTGCTCATGGACGTGCCGCTCGACGAGTGCATCCGGCGCAACAAGCTGCGCAAGCGGCAGGTTCCCGAGCCGGTGATCCGCGACATGCACAAGACGCTGTACGAGATCGGCTTCCCCCGTCCCTACGAGGGAAAGCTGGTCGTGCTGCGCCCCAGCCCCGAGAGCCACGAGCACTTCCTGGTGCATCGCGTCCGCCCGGCGAAGCCCTATCGCAAGCCCGCTCCCCGGTCCAAGCCGGAAGCGAGCGCGACGGCCGAGACCAAGGCGACCGACACGAAGCAGGGCTGAGGTTCGCATCAACCAAACCTGAGGGCTCAGGAAGGAAACTTTCTGAGCCCTCAATTTCGTTTCAACTTCAGAACCCAAGCAAGACTTTGATGTCTTGGGAGGAGGCTTGAATGTCTATTTCAATTGACAGCGACGGCGCGGTTTCCGCGTCGGCCCCAACTCTTGCCACCATCATCACAGGCGGCGGCCGCGGCATCGGGAAAGCGATTGCTTTGACGATGGCGAAGACCACCGCAGTGCTGCTCGTCGGTCGCACCGAAAGCGACTTGCGCGCTACCGTGGACGAGATTCGCGCTGCCGGCGGCAGTGCGGATTTCATCGTGGGCGATACTTCCAAACCAGACACAGCATCGCAGGCGGTGGCAAAGGTCGCCGAGAACGGCTGGAGCCTGCGCAACCTCGTTGCTAATGCCGGCATCGCCAAGGGCGGCGCTGCTACGACATTCAGCGACGAGAAGTGGCGCGAGATATTCGACGTCAACGTTTACGGCACGTTCTTGTTCGTCAAAGCGTGCCTGCCTTCGATGATTGCAGCGAAATCCGGCAGCATCACGATCATGAGCAGCATCGCCGGACTTCAGGGCGTCAAATACGACTGCGCCTACTCGTCGAGCAAACACGCTCTGGTGGGAATGGCTCGCAGCTTGGCGCTGGAGTACGCGAAGCACGGAATCACGGTGATCCCAATCTGCCCAGGCTTCGTCGAAAGTGACATGACACACCGCACCATTGCCGGTGTCATGAAGCACCGACACATGTCAGAAGCAGAAGCCATCGCCCTGATTCTCGAGAAGAGCGGACAGAAACGCATCATCCCCGCCTCGGAAGTGGCCGATGTTGTCGCCATGATCTGCTCGGGAGCGCTTTTTGCACAGACGGGCACGGCGTTCGTCATAACCGGAGGTGAGTAGCATGGACCCGCGTCTTACGTCTCTCATCGATTGGATTCGCGCCGAAGCTCAAGCCGCAAAGGGACTTCTTGTCCCGATCAGCGGCGGCAGCGATAGCGCCATTGTCTTCTGGTTGTGCAATCAGGCATATCCGGAAAAGACGCTCGGTATCTACGCCGGCGACGTCGCTGGTCTGCGCTGCCGCGAGTGGTTCGAAAAGACGGGAAAGGTCACGACCATTCCCGCCCCAACCACCGAGGACAAAGAAGGTGCGCGCTGGACCGCGTTTCTTTCGCAGAGCCGCGCCGAGAATCGCTGGCTTGTTGGCTCACGCACACGCACCGAAGATGTGATGGGAACGTTCAGCTTGGCGAGCCGCCTTGCCACGTTCCTGCCCATCGCCGGTGTCTGGAAGAGTGAGGTGATGGCGCTGTGCAACACCATCGGTGTTCCTGCCGAAATCACCGCTTCAAGCCGCCGTGCTGACCCCGACTGCGGCAGACCGAAGGAGATGGCAGAGATTCCGCTTGAAGACATCGACCGGTTTCTCAAAGTGCGTGTTGGCGAGTTGGACGCAAGTGCTCTTGCGCTCGATGATGCCACACGCGCCTACCTCGAACACGTGTTTCAGGGCAACAGCTTCCGAACGCAGCTGCCCAAGCGTGGTCCCCAGGTCTAACCTCATCCCGAACCGGCACCACCGGAGCGAATGGATTTGGTTGCGAAAACGATGGAGCTGCAAACCCGCACGCTCTGTCGTTTTCGTTCTTACCGCTTTTATACTTCGCTTTATAGTATCGCGACCCAACGAGCGTGAAATTACCATTGCATTAGCACAGTAAAGGCGCACAATGACTGTCGGTTCTCTCTAGGAAACACTCGGCTATTGGAGAACCAAAAGCGAGTTCAACAAATGCCCATTTTCATCTACATGCTTGTCCCGTTTTTCGAAGCATGGTCCTACGCAATGATTTTTCTCGTCTTGGTCATCGGCTCATTCATCATGTTTGTCTATGCGGTTCATGGAAGTGAGTGGATGGAAAAGTTTACGGAGTACAAAATGAAGCGCGACAGGCAGCCCCGAGAAGGCTTGTGGGGCGCTTATGGTGGAACAGTCGAAACGCTCGATGAGCAAAAACCAGGTGTGCGCCGCTGAGATTGGTCGGCTCGCATGAAGACTTGAGAACCAGCAAACACTAAAGCAGCTCGAAACCCAGATTTGACAATGGTTTCAGGTGTAGCTTTTGATACGCTCCAATATCGGAAACGTCAACAAGACTAGGCATTAACCACTGTCGTTTGTCGAACCTCTTTGATTTTTCTTGACTGGTTGCCGCACTAAGCATACGGTGATGGTTGAGTTCCACTTTCTCTTTTTGGAGACATCCAGGCACAGTATTCGCCGTTCCAACTCATTCAACAATCGTTTCTCTTTACCAACGACATTCCAGTCAGTTAGGGGATGTAACATGTTTGCTCAACCCTGGTGGCTGCTCGCCCCGGCACTGATTGCGGTGCCACTACTGTTGGTGCGTCGCGCCAACAGGCAAGGAGTAGCTCACCACCCGCAAACGAACATGCTCGAAGGTATCACCGAGCACGGATGGATTGTCTGGACTGTGCGCGCGTCTCTGCTGGCAACCATCGTTTTGGCTTGTGCAGCACTGGCCCGTCCACAGATCCAGAAAACCAGCGAAGAACAGCAGATGATTCAAGGGCGAGACATGATCGTTGCCTTTGACTGGTCTGCCTCGATGGGCAAGAAGTTTCAAGGCACTCTGCCCACCACAAACAACACAGCGGGAGACCCGCTTGAACAGCGGCTTGGAGACTCCTCAAGCTCACCGAACACTGGCTCCAACGAATCAGGATCTCCGCAAGAGATTCGACGAATCGACGCAGCAATGGCAGCGATAATTGCATTTGCGGCCCGCCGAGAAAATTCAGGAAACGGCGACTCCGTGGGAGTCATCGCTTTTGACAAACGCCCAACCCTTTGCTGGCCGCTCGATCGCGACCTGAAGCAAGTTCGGCGTCACGGCAACTTCGTGCCCAAAGGCACAGGACCACTGGGTCTGGGCCAAGGAACCAACTTCGGCACCATAGACCCTGGACCGATCGACCTTGCGGCCAAGCACTTCAGGGAGTACGGCACATCCACCAGCCGCGTGTTGATTCTCGTCACCGACGGCGAGGACACGCTAGCACCAGATGTGATGGCACGTCTCGAGCGCGTTATCCGCGACAACAGGATCAAACTTTACGTCGTCGGCGTAGGCGAGACGCTCGCCAATCAAGAAGTCGACATAATCAGGCTCGCCGAACGGGTCGGCGGCGGCGTGTTTCGTGTCGAAACCGCAGACGGATTGACGAAGTGCTTCGATGAAATCGATGCGGTCGAGTCGTCGCCTGTGGCTCAGAATGCTGCTCTCACATCAGAAGAGCTGTTCTATTTCCCATTTGCTCTAGCTCTTGTGGCGGCCGTTGTCTGGCTGACGCTTGAAGCTGTGCTGTTTGGGAAGTAAGGGGAGGAACCATGAACACGTTGTTCAAGTCAGCGAATCACTTCAATCCGGCGCGAGCTGCTGAGGCGGTTATGCGCTTAGTTCGGATTCACAGGCGCAAGTCGGCGGCGGTGCTGCTTCTGGCGTCGGTGTTCGTCCTATACATCGGCATGGTGCGATTCGTCGACTACACCTTGCCGATGCTTCAAGGTGACTTTCAGTCAGCCGCGCAGCCCAAGTCACAAGTCGACGGGCAGCCGGACGACGACACTCTTGGTCCGTTGCAGGACAGGCCGACTATCGAAGACCTCGTCACCGAGCGCTTCGTCGAAGGCAGCAACAAATTCTTCGATTGGAGTTGCGGTAGCCGCAATCTAGCCATGTTCAACGAAGGCTGGAAGCGCTACCAAGACTACGACTTCGAAGGGGCTCGCAGTTACTTCGACAAGGCTTTTGTCGCACTTGGAGATGCAAACGGCGCGATTAGAGACGGCGATCGTCGCTTCGCCAGCGATCTTCAGCTACTGATCGGCAATTGCTATGCCAATCGCGACAAAATCGACCAAGCGGTCTCGGCGTACGAAATGAGCTTGACCCTAAATCCCAACAACATCATCTCGACCTACAACCTCGAACGTCTGCAAGATGCCAAAAAGGCAGGCGGCGGAGGCAAAGGCAAAGGTGGTGCGGGCAAGCGCATCTAGGAGACGAATCATGAACGTTATGTATCCGCAGCTCCTGTGGCTGCTTCCACTTGCGTTGGCCCTGGGACCCGCTCTCGCCTACCTTGCATGGAGGCGACACTGGCAACTGATCAAACGCTGGGGCGACATGCAACTAATCCAACGTCACACAAAACCCATGACTAAAAGAACGGTCGCTTTCAAAGGCGCCGTTCTGGCGGTGGGCTTTGCCCTGGCGGTGGGCGCACTGTCACGCCCATACAGCCCCAATGCAACCCACGAAGTACCGGCAGGAACAGTCGACTGCGTCGTTCTACTCGACGTGAGCCGCAGTATGGCCGCCTCCGACTGCCAGGGCAATACCCGCATCAAAACCGCCACTGCCGCAATCAAGGATGAGATTCTGCCTGCACTGAGCGGCAATCAGGTAGGCATTATCACCTACGCCGGTAGAGCGACACCACGGGTGTTTCTCACGTATGAGCACAAGTCCATCGGCTGGCTCGCAGAAAACGCCTTCACCGTGTCCAGTGCCTCCGGAGACGGAAGCGCAATGGGCAAGGCATTCGACCTCGCATTCCAGTACTTCGACGTCGACAGCAAGAAGAACCACAAAAAGTTGATTGTGCTCTTCTCCGACGGCGGAGTAGACGATGAAACAAAGCTCGAACCCATCGTCGCAGGACTGAAAGAACGATCGGTCGAGCTGGTTGTGCTTGGTGTCGGTCAAACGATTCCAGCCCAGATTCTTGTGTCTGAGTTGTCGAAAGAAGACCAGAAGGTTGCTTCGGGTCGCTTCTATCAAGAAAACGGTCATACGATTCGCACAGCGCTCAACGAGCAGCTTCTCAACCAGCTCTCTGAAGAGTGCGGTGGAAGCTACCAGCGTGTAGTCGAACCGCGTGACGCAAGCCTTGCTCGCCAGAAAGCCGATCTCGAAATGCACGAGAAGGTTTCGCGAAAAGAGCTGTTCTTCTATCCGGTGCTCGGCTTCCTTGCGTGCGTCATTGTCGTCGCAATGCAGGGTACTCTGCGACGCAAAGATGACAGCTAATTCTCAGTTTTGAAGGAGAAACCCATGAAGATGCTTAGAAGGGCGCTGATCATCACGACGGGCGCCGGCGTCGCTGCCGTTGCGATTATCGCAGCGATGGCCCTGAGCAACCCAAAAGAGTGGCCAGGATTTCCGGAGATCAAAGGAGATCGCCCGGCATATGTCGTCGAGTACTGCGAGCGCGATTTCGGCTGGCGCACTGGCAACCTTGTGCCGATTACGATCAGCTTCAAGGTTCCCGCAGGCACCACTCTCGATGCCGAAAACCTGACCGTTCAGGGCGACATGACACTGGTGGAACGCCGCATCACAACGCAAAAAGGCGAGGAGGATCTCACCTACATTCGCGTCGAGATGCAGCTTCAAAGCATGATTTACATGCAAAAGTGGAACACAACAGTCAATGTCTCTTACCGCGAACATGGCGGCAAGTGGCAGAAGCTGCAGGTTGAACCACTCGAAGTGTACTCGTCGAAAACTTTCGACGGGCGCAAGCGGCACCCTGAAGACCCAAGCATGGAACGCAGGCATGGTCTTCATGCAGTTTGGACTTTCACACTGCTTTCAGCCGGATTGATCGGCACCGTATTCAGTGTCGGTGTCATCATTCGCCGCCCAAAGACGCGCAAGAAGATGTCGCCAAAACAAGCGGTTCATCCCTGGACCGAAATCGACAAGGCATGGCGGCGCCTGCGCGAAGGAGACCAAAATCCGGAAACGTTGCGCACCATAGCCGCCTCCCTGCGCTTCTATTTCAAGGCGCAAAGTGCGTCGATCGGCGACCTGATATCCACGGGAAACCCACTAAACCAACAGGTCGCACGCGTCCTGGAGGTCGTGGAAAACTCCATCTGGACGGGCACGCCGCCTGACCAGGAAAAACTCACTGAGCTTGACGGTGTTCTCGACAGCATTCGCCCGGCCAAGAGATCTGAGCCGCAACCAGTGATTCAGAACGGTGGTTCCCCACCATCTGATTCGACTCAAGACTCGGACAGCTCGAAGTGAAAACCTTGTGCTGGATAGGAACGCCCAGGCAACGGCGTTCCTATCCAACACCCCTAAAACCCGGCCACTACTACACCATTTCGCAGCCCGGACAAATTCGCCAATTTTTGAAAAGCACCAACCTCGCAGAAGCGCGCTAGGCAAGGTTCTACAGGATCTCTTAACGATCATCAGTCGCCCAAGACATCTTAGGCGTTAGTCACACGGCGATCAAACGGTTGATTGGTTGAGCCAAAAGGCACAGCTGTAGCAGCATAGGACGCACCCGCATTGAAATGAAGTTTTGAATTGTTTCGCCATGCTAAGCGACTGCTCGACACAAATCTTTTCTAACGCGCGCGCGTGTAATCGGGTACTAGTAAGGCGTTCTCTTTTGATTTTAATTCAGGTAACCTCTCCACCAAAACCACAACCTGTGCGCTCCCGCAGCCATCTCTCCTTCAGCTTCACGCTGCCGTAGAAGACCGCTGCAAAAAGCCACGCCCTTTTCGGCATCGATTTGGTGAGATAGGCGCTGAGACTAACAAGAGAGATTCGGTGTAAGAGTTGGCAGCCGGTAGATTCAAAATCGGAAATCCGAGCACGCAACACCACGGGAGAGCAAATACATGATTCAGGTCGATACGCGCCTTCTGTCTCGCGGCATCATTCGCAAAACAAGAAAGAGCGGAGTTACGATTGTCACCCCGCTCGATGAGTTGACTGCCGAAGATCGCGAAGACCTCAAAGAGTTCGCCACTTTCGTCCTTTCTCAGCACGCCTCGACCCCGCGTCCGAAACGGAACGTAAAAACGTCCTTCAAAAGAGGCGTTGGCACCAACAAACGCAGGTTAACCCGGCGTTGATTTCGACTGACGCAACGCAATTTTCGTTGCAATCTTTGAAGAGCGATTCGACTTCTCGCAGCCTGGTCACGAGCTCGGTTGCGCGAAGACACGCACCCCCTCCAATCACACAAGGAACATTGCATGACGCATGAACCCACTAAAACTTCGTCCGCCGAACCCGAGCTGATACTTCCGACGGTGGCTGACCTCATCAAGCGAGGTGCAGAACACCGGCGCTGGAAGCAGCTCGACGAGGCGGAGAATTTCCTGCTCGAAGCATCGCACCTCGCTCACGAGCATCTCGGAGACGATCATCAAGTCTACGGATATGCGCTCAGCGACTTGGCTTGCCTGCAGGAGGAGATGGGTAAGCCGCTGGAGGCTCGAGAGAACTTCGTCAAGGCTCTCACAATTCTCGAACGTCATCTGGGTAACGAACACCCGGACACGGTCGGTATCTTCGGGCGTCTGCATCACCTCTTCCGGTTCTAACGCCGGAGCAGCCGTCTGAGTAAACTCGCATCACAACAACGGATCCTGAGTCCGGAAAAAGAAACAATAAAGTTGTGACGAGTTCTCTGGTTCACCAGAACATGCACTGGAAGCAGCGGGAACATACCATACGAGATCTTGGACCTCGCAAGGATGTTCTCGCTGCTTTGGTTTTTTGTTGAACATTTTTACTGTCAATAATCTTATGACACCTTATAGTATTCCAAGGACAGAAGCAAAGAAACCGGATGCCGTAAGAGTTTGCACGTCTTCACGCGCAAACTACGACACCCGGTTTCTGCTTTGGTTTAGCATTTCGAACTAACACGGGCAAGCGCGTTTACCACGCGACTAGCTTCTCAGCCTTGCGAGCTCACGGTTCAGGTTCTTCCTGGCTGCTGCCTCAAACTCGCTATGCACAAGATCAGACATGTAAATGCGCTTGCGTTTCAGAAACTTCTCCATGAAGTCGGCACGCCCCGCCTTGAAATCGCGGGTTTTGATGTGTGAGTACTCGAGTCGCACGTTGGCAGCATACTTGTCGTACACCGCAGGCGACGCCGCCAGAATCATCAGGTCACAGTCGAGAAACAGCTTGCTGTCCTCACTGAGCCTCCCACGCAAGACCTTGTGTTTGCGAGTGGCCAAAACTAACGCTTCGGCATCACTAATGACACCTCGCGCAATCCCGGCTTCCAAGCCAAACTCCACCATGAGTTGGGCACTTCTCTTTTCGTTGTCCTTTCGCTTCGCGTCATAAATCGCGTCATGATAGAACGCCGCGAGCCGCATGGCAGGCGATACGTCACCATTGAGAGCGAGACGCGCAAGGCAATCGAGGAAGTGAGTGACGTGCCTCAGGGTGTGATAGAAACGTCCGTCCGAGCGGTAAAGAAGCTCCAGCTCTCGCCAGCGCTTCTTTGCCACGACAGGCGGAACATTCAACTCAGTCATGAGTTGAAGCCAATATCGTTTTGCTTTCGACATTTCGACTCCGCCTATTTGCCGGTTGAAACCAACTGCGCTCGCTCGCGTTGGCATTTTAGTTGCAAGTCGCTGCTTCCCGCCAGAGGTTCTCTCACGGCTTTTATGAACCGCTCGAAGACCTCCGTCGTTTTGGAGCAACGTCCTTTTGGCGAGAACAAACGATTGCCACGGAACATCGAAGCAATCAGTTTGCCAGGAAGCTCGATTTGAACGCCCTTGCACGCAGCGAGGTTCACTACGTTTTTAGGATGTTCTCCTCGATACTTTGGACTGTCCGGATTAACAAGAAACCCGTGCGCCACCAGTGACTGCCGAACACGCTCTTTTAGCTCTCGATTGAGCCCGCCAAGCCAAATCGTCATGTCACCCTCTTCTCCCATGCTATGAACGGAGAGTGCGGTGACACTGCCGTCGAGCATTTTGGAGAGAACGGGATCACGGAAGTGTGTCGCCGTCACATGAAGCTCCATCACCCTTTCGCGCCTCAGTCCCTGGAAATCGAAGAAGTTGTACTCCCGGCCCGCAATTGCATTTGCGATGGCGGATGTACCACTTTCGACGTAACCTCCGTGCGGTGCGATGATAGTGACGCTGCTTCGCTTGTTGCGCCAGCGAATTCGATAGTCGCGATTTTTGACAAGCTCACGCTTCAAGCTGTCGAGATCGCTATAAAAATCACGCGGCTTCATCGCAATTCTCCCTTACTGCCTCGGTGCAGAAGTGAAACAGCAATACGTGAGAAATTCAGATGGTAAGTTCAGGAAATTGGAACGAGTGTCAAGACTCCAGAGAAAACGAAAAACAGAATATGCGGGCGTAGCCTATGAAACAAAAGCCTTCGCATGCAATCAACCGGCAATCGATTCGGGCGGCGCGCGCAACGAAAGACGACGATTGCAATTCACAGAAACGCTCTATTCATGCCATTTGCCAGCTCTGCGAACAAACAAAGTTGTCATTCGGATAAGTAGGTATTAGGTACTTCAGACTAGCGCAACTAGCGCGCCCGCCCATCTCGCAGCGAGCCGCTACTGGTTTTTCTTTCGCTTGCTCTTGCCCTTGTCGGCAACTTGAATTGACTCGTTCTGTTTGCGCAGAAGAATTCGAGTTGCATCAAGCTTGCTCAACGGGTCAAGATGCGGGTCGTGGAAGATCTTAGAAATCACATGAATTCGATCATCAGTCAAATCCGCGTGGAACATGTCGTCATGATTGACCAGACCGAGCACTCGAGCCCACGATCGCGTTTCAGGATCAAAAAGCGCCTCAGAGATATTGCCACCATATTTGGTGTTGACATGAGTTATGAACGCTGCGGCGAGCGGAGCGGGAGAACCTGGAAGGGGACTGGGCGCCGGAGCCAACAAATGCGGATTGGACGAATTCTTCGCAGAAGGAGCAGTAGGAGGTTCCAACTTGGCAGAAACTTGTTCTCCAATAATTATAGGCTGCGCCGGCTGCTGCAAATAAGCTTGTGGCGCCAGTCCAGTTTGTGGAACATACCCCTGAGGAACAGCCTGGGGCGCTCCCTGTGGCACCATCAGTGGTGTCGCTTGCGGAACGCCGTAGGCAATTCCCTGCGGCGTGACCGGTTGCCCTGTATAACCAGGATACAGAGGCTGGGAAACAGAACCTAATTGTGGCGCTGGAATATTTGAAGGACGCCATCCGGCATAGCTGATCTCGTCTACACCATCGGGACCGGTGCGCGCCGGTCTCACGCGATCGCGCGGATCTTGCAACGGCTCTTCGTCCTGATACTGTTCTAGCTGATAGGGATACCGATATGGCGGCAGCATCGTTGCTCCGCGCCCAACGGTGCGAAACATGCTTGCAGCCGAATACATGGGATTGGCGTTGTATGGTGCACCGAATACAGGGAAGAAATAACGCATCGATGACAGAGCAGCTGTTCCCCAATAGAACGGCGAATACGCCCAGTTATAAGCTTCCGCAGGCAATGTTTGAGAGAGCCCAATGCCGACCGCCAAGGCCAGACACGCACCAAGCGAACTCTTCTTCGCTTTAGCACCACTACGCTCGCGACACATCGAATTGCTGTCCATATCTAAGTTCCATCAGGATCTCAACAGGCATTTAATAACAGAATTCTTCTTATGAAAACCGGTTTGTGAAACCGGATTAACCAAAACATATACGCAAGATCACCACTGAAAACACCGTCCTGCCTTTTTCGTGTTGAAATAGGTCATACTGACCAGTCTGCTTCGCTTCGTGTCATCGCGGCATCCACCTTCCGTTAGTTCCGAGAGTTAACGTAGCAAATTCGGAGACCCGAAATGCAAACGCCATCGAATCAACCCAGCCCCTGGCCAATTCGGGCGATCGCGACTTTAGCCAGCCTTATTGTCACTTGCACTCAAACGGTTGCTGCACCGTCAGCCGCCAACTCGAAGGGCACGTCGGAGCCGGCTCCAGGAGCCAAGATCAAAGCATGGAGCCTAGAACAGTTCAGTCGCGTTTATGGCGAAATGCGCCTTCTATTGTCTCCAACATCTTTCAAACTGAAATATGTGAAGTCAGAGCTGGTTTTCATTTCGAACGCACCCTACACTGAATTTTTCGTTTTTAACGCAAGAACAGGAAAGTACAGCACCACGAAAGTAGCGACGTACAGGTCGTTTGTTCGCCCGGTTTCAATGGTGAGTGGCATATCTGTCATTGATGTTCCACTTTCAAAAAAGGGAACCAAGATGATTCTCGGCATCAAAACAGATTTGTTCGAGTCGTCTGAAGCGTATCGCACACAGCAAAGGAAGTTTCGCGCAAACAATGAGATTGCCGGATCGGCGGTAAGCAAGATGGAACTAGCGTCGACAACAACGCTCGGTGTTTCTCCTGCTGCCTGTCTCGCCATTTCAAAAGTCATGGAAGTTCCAAACACCAAAGCCGTGCCGATTGAATGCACATACTTCGACATGGATGATGAGCAAAAGCACCACCTCAAGACTTACAAATGCAAATCAGTACAGGTTCCGGCATCTGAGTTTTCGATACCGAAAGGATTGAAATTCACCAGACAGGTTGAGCAGGTAAATGTGGGCGAGGGCGATCAAGACGCGCTCGATTTGATGTTGGAAGGCGGCAGAAGACGCGTCGAAAAGCAGAAATAGAACTACTGATTCATACGAAGCTATTTGCGCGCTGCGATAGCAGCCTCGACTGCCTTTCCTTCGCGACAAGTGTGTCCTAATTCGATCAAAACCGCTTCTAGCGCACCAAGCGTCATCAGAATATCTCGATCAAAAACATAACCCATGTGGCCGATGCGGAAGATTTTCCCCTTCAACTCTTCCTGTCCGTCCGCCACAAGGATGGAGAAGCGCTCCTTAAGCCGTTTGCGAATAGAATCGACACTTATGTTCTTCGGAGGAAGAATCGAAGTTATTGTTGGCGAAGCAACGCTGTCATCGACGAACAGTGACAGATCAAGCGCCTTTATGCCTGCCCTCAACGCTCCTTGAAGTTTGCGATGACGAGAGAATATCCCTTCCAGTCCTTCCTCTTTCATCAAACGCAACGACACCTCCAACCCGGCTACAAGGGAGACGTTTGGAGTAAACGGAGTAGTCTTCTGTCCAAGTGACTTCTTGTACTTTTGGAAATCAAAATAGAAACGCGGACTCTTGCATTTTGCCGCAGCTTCCCATGCACGTTTACCGGGAAACACCATAGATAACCCAGGCGGCAGCATAAGAGCCTTCTGGCTGCCCGTAACGAGGACGTCAACTCCCCACTTGTCGATCGGAATATCACATGCACCAAAACTGGTGACTGCATCGACTAAAGTAAGGGCTCCATTATCACTGGCAACGCGGCACAATGCTTGAAGATCGTTGATCACTCCGGTTGACGTCTCGTTGTGAGTTATTGTCACTGCATGAAAGTCGCCTTTTGACACACGCTCGCGTACGGCCTCAACATCTAACGCCGTTCCGGGCTCCACAACCAGACGCTCAACTTCTGCGCCATAAGCCTCGCATAACTTCGCCCAACGTTCCCCGAAAACTCCGCAGATCAGACTCAACACTTTGTCGCCTGCGCCCACAGTATTGGCAACACCACATTCCAGCGCTCCAGTGCCTGAGGCCGTCAAAATGAGCGGGTCTGTTTCCGTCTGCCCAAGCCACTTTAATCCTTCCGTCGCCGCCATCAAGGAGGCGGAAAAGTCGGCAGTTCTATGACCGATTGGGTGGCGGGCCACTGCTTCCAAAACCGCATCAGGAACCGGCGTCGGCCCAGGTATCATGAGAAATTCGCGGGATTTCATGACAAAGCAATCCTTTCAGAATCGAAGAAATTGGCGATTAGTATAGCCGAGATATCCGATGCAAAGCGCAGATGTTAAGGCTTGGGACGATTTTTGAAGGGTGCCTCTTTTAACGCATCTGCACTCGCCACCTTCGCGCGATCGAGATCTTTCTTTGCCAGATCTTTGTTTCCGAGCTGCATGTAGCACTGAGCTCGAAACTTGTAGTACTGCGGCAACAATTCAAAACAACTATCAGGACTGCCACTTTCAGTGAGTTGAATCAAACGAGACATATCCTTTATCGCAAGAACCGGCCTCTTGGCGCCAATTTGAGCCTGCGCCCGCAACCAATACGATCGGTGATTTTCCTTCATAAGAACCAAACACTCGGTGGCATCTTTGATTGCGTTGTCAAAGTTTTTCAATTGAAAATAGCATTCGCCGCGCCGCAGCAGCATTGGCGGTTCCGGTGCGATCTTCAATGCGTTCGAAAAGTCTTCTATGGCATCGATATATTGGCAGAGATTCGAATGCAAAGAACCTGATGCTTTCAAGGCTTGCCATCTCGTTCTGGTGTCTGTGCTTTCTGCGGCCTTCTCGTAGTCCTTGAAGGCATCTTGGTACTTTTCTATGTGTTCATGCGCGATACCGCGTTGCAAATACGCTTGGGAAAATCGCGGGTGCATCTTTATGACGCGATCGAACTCTTTGATGGCCAGCTCGTCTTCAAGCGCGCCCAAATAATAGATTCCGCGCATCATATAGCCTTTTGGCGAGTTGGGTCTCGATAAGATTTCTCTATTTGCAGCCTCAAGCGCCTTCAGACTGTTTCCCCTTGCGGGCTCGCTTACATCTAAAGCAGAGGGAAGTCCGATTCGGGAAAATTCGTCTTCCTTGGCAGATGCAGGAAGCGCAAGCAAAATCGCAGAAATAATCCACGTTTGAAACCGCATGGGTAGTAGTCCAATAGCAGCTAGCTAGATCTATACCCGCTAACAGGCTCCACGATTCGAATTCAAAAAAATCACGATTGCAGCTTCGGCTCGATGATGGCAAAGCGCTCATCGCCCGGATCACCATCAAAAATAGCGACTTCGACAATGACGTCATCTTTGACGGTGACGAGTGCCAGTTGCACATCGGGATAGCAGTCTTGCCACGATGAACACTTCAAATTGTCACAGTTAAAATAGCCGATTGTTTTCAGAGCTCCACCTGGCGGGCGCGTTTTCGGGCGACAAGGTCCGCCTTCCCAGCCGACTTTGTCGCCAATGTGATAGTTGCCTTGGTCGATGACGCCCGCACGAAAACCGACACCGGAAGTGACCTTCTCCTTGCAGAAGGGACATTCGATGTCGGCGTGTAGAGTGTTGCAGCTCAACTATTGGAACTACTTCGTCAGTGAAACACTCTGTTTGATGCTTGATGTCTTGGCGGCTTTCGCTTCAGCCAATCTCTGCTCTGCCAGTGCATCGGCAGCCTTGTGAGGCGGAATGCCTTGTTCTTGCGATCGAGTGAGAACATCTACGATCGTGTTGAATACTTGGGAGACCTTACCCAAAACACGCTCTTGGTTGTAGCCTTCCAGTTCAGCGGCGACATTGATCAGACCGCCGGAGTTGATGGCATAGTCAGGAGCATAAACAATGCCTTTGCGCACGAGCTCAAAGCCGTCAGCATCGGTTTCCAATTGATTGTTTGCAGAACCCGCAACGATTTTGCATTGGAGTTGGGGGATTGTTCTCGTATTGAGAATGGCTCCCAATGCGCATGGTGCGAAGATTTCGCATTCAGTGTTGTAGATTTGATCCGGCGTCACAACCTCGGCTCCGAACTCTTGGACAATTCTTTCCACTTGGTTGGGATAAATATCTGTGATGATAAGCTTCGCACCTGCGGCTGAAAGATAGCTGCAGAGGTGATAGCCGACATTGCCGACACCCTGCACGGCGACGCGAACACCTTCCAGTGACTCTCCAAGACCGGCGAATCTAAGGGAAGCCTTCATACCTTGAAAAACACCAAACGCTGTCATGACGGAAGGATCGCCACTGCCGCCTTCATTGGAACCCCCGACAGCATGGCGTGTGAATTGGCGAATGAGATCGATGTCGCCAACTGACATACCGACATCTTCAGCTGTGATGTAGCGACCACCAAGTGAATCAACTGCTTTGGCAAAAGAGCCCAAAAGCCTTGGAGTCTTTTCGGTGCGTGAGTCTGCAATTACAACGGCCTTACCGCCGCCAAGATTGAGTCCAGCCACGGCGGCTTTATAGGTCATGCCTTTTGAGAGTCGCAACACGTCGCGGAGCGCCGCAGCTTCGTCGGCATACTTCCACATGCGGCAACCACCCAGCGATGGTCCCAAAACCGTGCTGTGAACGCCAATAATCGCCTTTAGACCGGATTCTTTGTCATGGAAGAACGAAATCTGTTCATGCCCAAAGCTCTCCAAATCTTGAAAGATTCCCGTCATGAGCGATTCTCCTAGAGTAAAAAGTGGTGCTGGCCGGCTGCCGGAATTGCAGCTCGGATTCCAAGTCCTTTTGTACTACCTTTTTCCGGGCATCCCGGGGAAAATTAGGTTATCGCAATTATCTTGGAATCCTGAGGGTTCAAGCCATTCTTGCTCGAGTCCGCAAAGGACTGACGTCGACTATAAGAATTGATTCAGCCAATGTTCGCTTGTGAACCGCCTCGAAATGTCTAACCGAGAAGCTCAATCAGTGGCGAAAACACCACATTTGCGTCTCTTACGTTGCCACTGCGCCTCGTGTAGTCGCTCCATATACACATAGAAATGGAAAATTGATATCAATCAAGCCTTTCGCCAGCATCTTGTTTTAGAATGTCGTCGGTACCCTGATGCATTTCGCATCGAGCCTCAAAAAAGGAAGGGAATTTTGAACGCTCACATCCGTGTGCTGGGTCTTTCATTAGTAGTGGGAACCTCTGCACTAGTTTCTGTGTTTGCCACAACATTACCTGCGTTTGCAGACGATTGGACCGATGCAAATGACGCCGGTACTAAACTGTTGAAGGCGAAGAAGTATGCAGAAGCGGAAAAATACTTCAAGACCGCTCGCGACATTTCCGCTGGCGACAAAGAAAAGTACGGACACTATGCCACAACCCTTCTAAATCTAGGACTGGTTTACGAAAAGCTCAACAAGATCGAGCTGTCGGAGAAGTGCTATCGAGAAGTGCTGCCCATCTACGAAAAGGCTTACAGCAAGAACTCTCTTGAAGTATCCAACGCACTGCAGGGGCTGGCGGATTTGTGCAGAGAGAACGGACGGCTGTCAGAGGCCGAACCGCTCTACAAGCGAGCGATCGCCATTCGCGAAGTGTCCGCACCTATCTCGTCGGATTTCGGTGATTCTCTTTCAGGACTGTCAGAGGTGTTGCGAAGGCTGGGTCGCGACGCTGATGCTGAGCCGTCTTTGAAACGTTGCATTTCAGTACGCAAGCAAGTGCACGGAAGAAACCATCTGAAGGTGGTTAAGCCGATTGAGAGCCTTGCCAGTTGCAACATGAGCCTGGGCAAGTACGATCAAGCCGAGTCATTGTTTAGAGAAGCACTGAGCTTGCGTGAAGCGTTGTATGGAACAACAAGCCCAAAATTGGCAGCCACTCTAGAGTCTTACGCAGAGTGCTTTTCGAAACAAAAGAAGTACGAGCGCGCTGAACCCTTGTTGAAGCGTGCGGTGACACTTCGAGAACCGCTGGAGAAGACAGAAAAGCCGCAGTTGGTTGCTTGCCTGAACAGTTACGCAGAGCTACTGAAGAAAATGAACAAGACTGCAGATGCAGCGAAAGTCCAGGCAAGAGTGAAATCGCTCACAACGACAGGAAAACCAGAGGCAGCACCCACGGCCTCTGCCTCCGTCAAGAAAGGATAGTTAGTAAACACCTTGCCCACCTTTCGTTTGCAGACTATTGCTCCTTTATATTATACGTTCTAGTATCGTCAAATTCAAAACGAAACGCCCATGGAGTTCCGGTATCCATGGGCGTTTCTCAGGTATTAGCGGTTTTTCTTGTCCTCTTTTATCTTTGCAACATGCGCATGAACACAAGGAGCACACTGGTTCCATCAGCAAGGCCAATCCGCGCTACGGCAAAGTCGAAAGAAAGGCGCGCACTGTATTCACGAAGAGTTCACGATCGCGTCCGTTGAAGACGGAGTGACCTGAATCCGGGAATCGTACAAACTTCTTGGGACCGGACGCACGCGCAAAAATCTCATCCGAGTGCGTGATATCGATCAACGTGTCTTTTTCGCCGTGCAAAATCAGAAGCGGCTGGTGCTTGCCTTCCATAATTCCGGCATTATCCAGTCGCGGCACGGGAAACAGGAAACTCGGATACGCACGAAGGATTGCAACTTTCTCCTTGCCAATGCGTTCAAGCGATGCAAATCCGCTTTGAAGGATGATACCAGCGGCGGGGCGCACTGACGAGACGTGAGTGGCAACAGAGGCACCGAGCGATTCTCCGTAGAGAACGATTTGATCGTTGCGATAACCCTTCGAGGCAAGGTAGTCAAAGGCGGCCTCGCCGTCTTCACAGATGTTCTTGATCGATGGACTGCCGGCGCTCATGCCAAATCCGCGAGGTTCATAAATGAAGACCGACACCCCGCTATCGAGCAGCATCTCTATGATGGGGAGATGTTTTGCGATGTCGCCGGCATTTCCAGGGTGAAGCAAGACGATTTGTTCGCTGCCCGGCTGAATGAAAATCCAGCCATGCAGTCGCTCACCACTAACAGTATCGAAAAACAGCTCGTGGTTCTCAACCCGATTAAATGCCTTGAGCTCGCTCATTGAGCCGTGCCCCTGATCAGGATGGAACAGTTCGGACTCGTACAGACCCGGCGAAACTCGCGGGGAAAGCCCAACCCAAGCAGAAAGAACCAAAAGAAGCGGCACGCAGACATTAAGTCTTCTCTTGCGCCTTGATTTCATGGCGTCTTCTCGATTGCGGGAGGTTAGTCCGCACGCGCTGAAATGGGCCGCCGACTGATGCGTAAACGCAGTGCAGAAGCCAATCTCAGAGAGCGCGAATTTATTTGAGGCGGCTTGCAAACCAGACAAGTCGCTTACAGCAAGTAGCTACGCAGACTTCATTAGAACCGCTCGCGAAGGCGGTTTAGAAGTAGCGGCGAAAATTGGAGTTGTGTTTCTGGGTTTTTGACTTTCCAGAAGAATCACGAAAAAGATGGGTTACGAAATATAACAAGTGAATCTAGCAAAGAGCTTTCAACCTGCTCAACGCATGACATTCAACCTTTCTGACTGTGGCGTATTTTTCGAATTGCCAAGCGGAATTTAGACTTAGCGCAATCTCGCCAATATCAAAACAAGTAACCAAGAGGCGTTTCGAGACTAGAAGAGTGTTTTGTAGTATTCGGAAATTTTTTTGTGCCAAGGCGATTTGGCGAGATACTTTTCGGACGAACGCAAAGCAATTTTTGCGACACGTTTTTGTTCATCAGAGAATCCCGGTACAGAACCCGCAGCCAAACTGACTTTCCACGTCAGCCCCGACGCATCTAAACCTTCATACTTCTCCAGAAACTGATCGAGCTTCCTAATGGCGCCTTGCAGCAGTTCTTTTGCCTTAGTATCTTCGGCCTCTGCTTTCAAAATGATTACTAATCCTGCGTTTCGCGACAAATCAAGAAGTGTTCGAGATGCAATAGATCCGGACGGCAATTGAATTGATTCGAATAGTGACTTTGCCTCCTTGTGCTTTCCCTGTTCAAGCAAACACCATGCAAAAGCGTTTCTGGTAGCAGACTTGCTGACTTCGTCCATCTGGAGTTTCATCGCTTTTCGATAGTATGTCTCAGCAGTTTTCAAATCGTCTTTGAAGCGATAGCAGTTTGCAAGTTCATTCGAGATCGTCCGTCGATAGTATGGATCATCTGATGGATACCTGCTTTCCAGCCTTTTCAGATCGGCGATTGCAAGATCAAGTTGCGAAAGATGCAGCTTTGCCTTACAAGAATAGTAATCAGAATTGAAAAGCCTAACCAACACATCCTGACTTTTTCCGTCGCTCTTAGAGGCGCTTTTGATCTGGTTTCCCACGGAAAATACTTCGTTCAGTTTTGCTGGGACAAAAATGCAAGCTTGTTGCCACTCTACCAAGTGCTGAATCAAATATTTGTGCTGTTCCTTTTCGCTGAGCCTTTCCAGAACCTCCTGGTTGAGGGCGTCTGCCTCGGCTACTTCATGCAACCTCAGCGTGTTGATGCATAGCAGACTCTGAGCTTGCGCGTAGAGTCCAGGGGCCTGAGCAGGACGCATCGAACTCAGAATTTTCCTCAGTGTCGCCTTTGCTTCGCGATATCGATACGCACCGTTGTAGCTCTTAGCCAGTGACAACAACGCCAAGAGGTTCTCTTGTTTATCGCCTTGCTTCGTGTAGATTTCTGATTCACGTTGAAACGATTCAACTGCTTCGTCGGGGCGATTCAGGTTGAGCAAGAGATTTCCCAACTCGCGGTGACGCATTGCTGAGTTGGCCGAATCCGGTCCATACACATCATTGCAGAGCTTCAAGCCTCGTCTAGCATAGTCTTCTGCCTCGGCATAACGTTTCTGGTAAATTCTCATTCGAACAATTCCAGCCAGGTCTTCGATCATGTCGCGAGCATTGTCAATACTTTTGAAGTCCCCCGATTCCAAGCCATCAAGCTGCTTCGGTATTGTTTTGAGATGTTCCTCATACATGGCGGCGCACCGATCGTATTTGCGAAATCTGGTGTACATCTCTTCCAAGACATGCATGGTAAGCTGTATCTCGTTGACGTTTTTGTGACGCAATGCAATTGCTTCAGGAAGACAAGGTTCTAGTGCGGCTGCGGCGTCTTGGTAGTTTGTCGAATGCAAGTACTTCGCTTGCAACGTTTGCACCTTGTGGCGAAAGGCACGACCAGCTTGATGCCGCTCTTTGTCACTCGCCTCAAGTTGGGTTTCCAACAAAGAGTGTTCTTCCGTTTCCTGTTGCGAGAGTGCCTTCAATCGTTGCAGAATCTCAGCTTGCCTTTTAGTGTTGTTCTGTGCCTTGGCTATTTGCAGAGCGTTTTCCAACACCGGTCCGGCGACTGCAAATTTCCCCATGTCCTGATATGCAGCGGCGAGCTTTAGCCAGGCATCAAGCACTTGTTCCTTTTCCGAAGCAGAAAGGTTCAACTCGACGCGTTTGAGCGTCAATTGCGCCTCTTCCAGATGACCGTGATCTAGCGCTTTTTGCACCGATTCAAGAGTGGAGGACAGCGATGTTTGCTCGTTCTGCCGAATGTTTGTCGACTGCGTCGAACAGCCGTTGAGATGAACGCCAGAGAGTAAGAGCGTTGCAATCAGTGCTGTTTTCGATGTGAATCTCGGCTTCATTCTTGAATCGATGCGAACGTTCGCAGTTGGCGTCGTGATGAGTACAGAATAACGGTTACAGCAAAAGATGAGACGAGATGTGAGCCGCGCTAGTGAATAAGAAAATACACGCGCGAAGCTACGCTAGTTACAGCTCTGAATAGTAATGCGGTTCTTCCCAAGGCAATTGAGCTAAACACCTGAAAGAAATGACTTTTGATTAGGTTTTCAAAGGGGGTTTTGATACCAGGAGTTATCTTCGTTTTTTCTCCCTGAGAACCACAAGTTTCCCAAAACAACAAGTTTCTTAGTTAAACGGCTCTCTCAGACAGCTTCACGGGCTGCCTGAGGACGTACGCACTCGAATTTGAGCTTTGGAGGCAGATATCTCCTCCCTTGCTCAGTTTTGCGCGCGTGCCGGCCAAGCCCGTGACGACACCTGGGCACCGTCGCCGCAGGCAAAACTTCCGAAAGGAACAATTTATGTCTAGTTACAACCTCCGCGCTGTTGCCTTGTGCAACAACGCCGCCGCCATGGTCTTCTGGATCTGGGACGGCGTCATCGAGAACTGTCTCGGCATGTCCCTCGAACGGACCGATGTCGAAACAGGCGTTAGCACGGTCATCGGTTCGCGCCACATCAAGTTCGATGGCGAGACCGAGTCGACTGGATCTTCCTCTACCACGGATCAGCACCCGATTCAGGGCTGCAAGTGGACCGACCCCGGTGCCGAAGAGGGTCGCAGCTACTACTGGACCGTCTACCCGATGCTCGGCACGCCCGGCAATCTCGTCCGCGGTGAGGGTGTCAAAACCAACACCGTGAAGCTGGGTTTCGACTACGGTCCTTACGTCAAAGCGTGCTTCAACCGCGGCCACCTCGTGTCCACGCAGAAGCTCGCCGACCTCCTCCCGAAGCTGGCCGACGGGTCTCCTGACCCCGAAGCGCTGGTGAAGGCGATCAATGATCCCGATCACGCCATCTACAAGTGGCTCGGTGCCAGCCTCCCGCAGTTCGTGCGCTTGCCGTACGAGGAGGCGAAGCAGATCGCCGGTCACGTCTTCGCTCTCTACTACGAGCTTTCGGCTCCGGCTTTCGTCGAGTATCTGCGCGCCAACGAGGATTGGTGGAGCATGGTCCTCGGCAACACCGGCAAGCACGACATCACCAACGCCGCCACTCGCAAGGCGCTTCATGAAGACGGAGCGGATGTCACTGACCGTATGGTCGGCGACAACATGATCGCGCACAACAAGTCGGCGATTCTTGCCACCGGCGACGGCAAGAAGAAGGGCCCGCGCAAGGGCAAGAAGTGGCTCCTTCAGAGCGTCAACCCGACGCCGACCGGTTTCTGCACGCAGGCGAACCATGCCCTCTACATCGACTCGCCGGCACTGGCGGAAGAAGGTCTGGCGTACTACGACCGGATCAAAGCCGACTGCACGGAAGACCCGATTCAGGGTGACGCTTTGCGCGCCGCGAACCGCAACGTGATGAAGCCCATCAACCTGGGCGACGGCACCAAGGTTCAGGCCATCTTCTCGCCCTCTTCGGAGAAGCGGGAGAAGCCGAAGCTGGAAGAAGGCGGCAAGACCTTCGACCTTTTGAACTACGCCGTTTCCACAAAGCGCGTGAAGGAGATTCTCCTGCGTGCCAAGCAGGGCATCTACTTCGTCGCGTTCTACCCCGGCGCTCCCAGCTTCCTCGATGTGGTGACCTGGCTGCAGTACAAGCATCCGGGTATGCCGATCATGGGCACGGTCAGCAGCACGCAAGCGCTGCCCCGCCCGCCCAGGAAGAAGGGAGCCGGCACGAAGAAGTCGGGCTCGTCGAGCAAGGCGGGCATTTCGCCTCAAGCAATTCCGCCCGGGATGACGCAGTTGACCGGAAGCGGTCTTGTCGTCCCGGAAGGCGTCGCAGCATCGGTCGAAGGCGGAGCATCGGAGTCGGCGCTCATCGCGGCACCGCAGCCGGTGGCACTATTCCAGCCCCGCAAGAAGTTCCCGACGATCATCGCGGCCTCTGCGCTGGAGCAGGGCTGGCAGGAATGGCACAAGGAGTTGCTCAAGCTTCCGGATGCTCACGCCATCACGCACTCGAAGGTGATCGTTGTCGATCCCTTCGGTGATGATCCGTGGCTCCTGGGCGCCGCCAGCGACAACCTGGGCCTGAAAGCCGGCTGCCTCAACGACGAGACGATGCTCGCCATCAACGGAAACCGCGCTCTGGTGCTCGGGTACTGGGTGCACATCATGGACATCTACAACCACTTCCAGTGGCGCTATCTGGTCTCCACAGGCCAGAGCACGTTCAAGGGTGTGTTGTCGGCGTCTCCCGACTGGCAGCGCAAGTACCAGTGGGGCAAGATCCGGCGCCAGTACCTCGACATCATCGAGGGTTCAGGGCTTTTGACCGAGTAACGTCGCAGACAAGCCCGTTCTTTGAACACCTGAGGCACCGGCAGCTCTGCCGGTGCCTCAGGACTCATCGATTCACAAAACGCCACCGGTTGCGGTGGCACAAGCAGCCTATGAACATCGTTACCTACATGCTCATCGTCGTCGACATGCAGCCCAACTTCAAGGCAAGCTGTGATGAGGCGACACTGGATGCAGTCGCGCGCGAAATCGAAACCGCGCGTCGGCTCGGCATGTACATCATGTTTTTGGAGATTCCCTACGAGAGCGTCTTCGACGTTGAACCGTTTCCTCCAACGCACGCATGTCTTTTGAATCTGGTATCCGGCTATGAGCGCTTCCTCGTCCAAGGCAAGCGTTACTGTGACGGCTCGAAGCAGATTGTTCTTCGAAGCGAGCGAGAAGGCTATCCGACGACAGGTATCAAATACCGACTCGTTGGTGTCAACATCGACGCCTGCGTCATCGAGACCGCCAAAGGTCTTGCCGAACGCACCGGACTTCCCGTGGAGGTTGTGAGAACAGCCTGCAACACTGATGGCGACATCACTACGTGCTGGAAGTCCTTCGAAGGGCTCTCCGGAATCGCGGTGGTCTAGGCCGTTAGACGGGTGCTCGGGCAAGAGCGGCAGAGATTGGCTTCAGTAGCCAGTTTCTGTCGCTTCTTGTTTTAGGACTTTTACACTACACCCTCTAGTATCTTTCTTCAAAAATGAGAATGCAGTAGAAAGCCCTTTTGGGGCTCTCCTGCACCTCACCGAGTCGGCTGTCTCCTGCGAACTAACCAACTCAAGTCCTCAGCACTTCACCACATCAACCGTGCCGAAGTCGAGTCGTCGGTTCGCAGCATGCGTGCGCAACATGGGAAGCCGAAGGCATCCCAGACATGTGACACGGAGTAGTATCACAAAACAAAAAACGAACAGGTGAACGCAGAGGCACCGAATACGGTGCATGCGCTCACCCGTCGTCTCCCAGCGGGTTGGTCAGGCGCCAGGACCCTGTGTAACTCGGACTCGCTTGACCGAAGTTACATTCGCGATTACTTCGGCTCGACGATGGCGCCGATGAAGAGCACCGCGCCAGTCACGCTGTCGCGAATCGCGGTCACGAACGGCTTGTTGATGTCGAGCGTGAAGGGCGGCTCGAAGTGACCGATCGAAGTGGCGAAGCACATGCCGATGGACGTCACCGCGGCCGCCTCCGTGAACTCCTCGTTGACCTCGATGAAGGTCTTGTGACGCACCTCGTCGATGAAGACGCGGTCGGGCGCCGGCACCATGTTGGAGAAGTCGGCTTCCGACGGGTCGAAGGCGACCTGCATGCCGAGCGCCTTCAGGGTGTCGTTGAGCACCGAGAAGTACTCGATCTTGAACTTCGGCACGTAGAGCTGGCCGTCGCGGTTGCGGAACTGCCGCATCCACTGCTCCCAATTGTCACCCGTGAGCGACTCGACGAGCGCATCGATGGTCGTGCCGTCCTTGGGCAGGAAGAAGTACATCTTGAAGCGGCCCTTGCCGTACTCCAAGCTCGCCGCCTGGAACGTGTCGGTCTCCAGGTACGGCACCTTGTCGACGAACTGCTGCATCGTGGGATGGTCCACGGTGGAGCCGTCGAGCTTGGTGAACGTGCGCGGCGCCGTCAGATCCTTCTCGAATGGGCTCGCCCACATGCCCTTGAAGTACACTGCGTTGAGCAGGAACATCGCGGCGCTGGGCGGAATCTGGCTGATGATGGACTTGATCTTGTCGTGCGTCTTCTCGGCGCACCAGCCGTTGATCGCCTCGACCGAGCCGTCGGGGTCGCCCGCAAAGTCGAGCTCCTTCACTTCGGCGCGCAGGTTGGCGACGTTGGTGTCGATGAAGCCCTGCTTGAACTTGTAGCCGAGCTTACCGAACAGCGCGTTGGCGATCTCCACCTTGGCGTCGGGATCGGCGGTCTCGAGCTCCGTCATCAGGTCCTTGACCGCGGCATTGACCGCGTCGAGCTCTCCGGCCGGAACTCCGAGAACGGAAGCGATCTTGTCGCGAGTCGCGCCGTCGGCGCCGTTGAGCGCGAGCGAGAAGCACGTCGAGATGCTGGTCGGGGAGATGAAGACGGTCTGGTTGCGACCACCTTCGGCCCACAGGCTGCGCAGAACGTTGAGTCCGAAGCCATTGGTTGCCGTAGCGAGTTGATTCTTGTTCATTAGCGTTTTCGTTCCTTGTCGTAGGTTCACAACGCAGAGCTCCTAGCTGCTGCGTTGCTTGATTCATGGGAACAGCGAAGACATCAGGCGCTCACATACTGCATCGTTCAATGCGTTAACCACATTGACAGTGCTCGTATCGCGAGGCGCCATCAGGCTTTCGCCGCTTGGGATCACAGGACTGTTCCATTCACTGTTTGAACCCGACGCCACGATCATGGCGAGAAAGGAGGGTTCAAAAGGCTCGGCAGGCTACTTTCGGGGTGGCCTCTCTGGTATCAGTGATGGAAGGAACAGACACTTAACCTTTGGTGATTGATTGAAGCGTTCACAAGAAGAACCTGAACTATGTAACAACATTGGCATGGCCAAGTTGCGCTCTCTGTAAGCTTCTTGAAACATTTTTACTATATCTATTCGTATTAAAACCGAAAAGACGAAAGCGAGAGTGTGCCCGGATTTTGACCGGGCATTCTCGCTTCCGCTGGACACTCCTCCTTAGCGCCGGGCCTCAGACGAGGCCACGGCGCTAGCGAAGGGAGGAATTACCGATAGCCGCGACGAAGCTTCGCTTCCATCGCTTTCTTGTCTTCGGCGCTGAAAGACGAGGCCTCCAGGGCAGTCAGGTTGACCGCCAGGAAATCCGCCTTAGTCCAGCCGAACGCCTCGACGAGCTTGTTGTACTCGTCGGTGAGCTGCACTTCCGTGAACAGCGTACCATCGGTGTTGACACACACGCGCTTGCCGCGGCGGTGCATCTTGTCGATCTGGTGATGCCGCATGGACTTCACCTGACCGGTGACGACGTTGGAGGTCGGCGAGACCTCGCAGATGCGGTCCTTCTGACGGTTGCCGCGAATGCCGTGGCCGATTCGGCTGTTCTTGCCGTGCTCCTTCAGGCGGCGCAGAACGCCGGTGAAGACGCGATCGTGCTCGGCACCGAGGTTGATGCCGTGCTCCGCGAGCGCAGCGTCGAAGAGCTCCTTGAGCTTGGTCGGGTTCTTCCCTTCCAAGACCTCGAGCATCTCGATGTCGCCAGCAGTTGGAGCGTCGGTTTCCCAGAGGTGGATCGTGCGGCCCATGTCGGGCTTGTTCTCGAGCTCGAGCTTGGCGAGCAAGACGAGGAACGAGGACAACCACCAGGCGAGAACGCCCGGACGAGCATGCTCGTCTGCGGCGAGATCGTAGGCGGCCACGTACTCCTGGTACTTCACGACGAGGTCGACGAGCTTCATCGCCATGCTCGCATCTTCGTGCCGTAGCGCGCAGATGATGAGCTTGCACTTCATTTCCGAGCCGGCGCAGCCGGAACGAACGCCGGCCAGAACCGCTTCCATCACCTGCTCGAGCGAGAGACCGCTCCAGGTGTGAAGCTGCGGCGCAAAGCGCAGCTCGAAGCCGATGACACCATCAGCGATGGCATCTTCCATGCGTTCCCGCGTGATGCGTTCGAGGTTCTTCTCGGTCTGCATCAGGGGCAGGATGTGCTTGACGATCGCCTCAACGTAGTTGGCGAGCGACGCGCTGGCGAAGCCAACGAGCCACTGCTGGTACTTCTTCGCCGCACGCTTGCGAGCGGCAAGAAGAGCAGACTTCCTCGCAGCACCAGTCGTGGTGACATTGTCACCGCGCCAGGTCGCAAGAATGTTCTGCGGAATAGAAGCCTTCTCGAACCCGATTTCCTCCCACAGCTCCAGCATTGTCGCCGGGCGTGGAGAACAGTCGAGGTGTTCGTGGATGAGAAGCTTGGGGGACTTGCGAGAGATTCTTTCCATACTGTATGCCTTGTCTTCAGACCTGATTGTCTGAGGTTAGATACAACAGAGCTTTCGGCACGCGCCGAAAGACTCTCTTACGTGTAGAAGCGCGCATGAGCATCCGCCTCCGGAGGGCAGATAAAAATCTTGCGATAGATGTCGGGCTTATGAAACCGGACTTTTTACGACGCTCATGACGTGAAAACAAAACTGAACTCTTTGAGCCTATCGATGGCTGCTTGACATATTCAAATGAGATAAACCACATAAAGCGACATTATGAGCCAAGATAAGAGCCGTATAACTGTTTTCATGACTTTCTGTCTCAAAAACTCTCGAGTGGCCAATTTTCTGAAGGAACCAATTGAGGCGTGATCGACGTATCCAAAAGAGCTGATATTGCGGTCCAGGTTTCGGTTCGCAATGCAATGCGAGTCTGCTTGAAATCGTCAGAAGCCAGGTAGCGCAGCTACGCGCAGCGCTTGACAACATTACACACATATAAACCTCTAGGGTTAAGGAGGTGGCTCGCTAGCGAAACACGCGTTACTATTAGCACTATCTAGACCGACAGTCGAAATTTTGAATCCGCAAAATCCGACTTTAAGCACACGATGGAGGTTTCTGTCCTATGGCATTGGGCGGAAAGGCTGGTGAAGTATTCACGGAGATTAACGTAACTCCGCTCACCGACGTATTTCTTGTATTACTCGTCATCATGATTTTGATTGCGCCATTGGTCAACCAAGCCGTACTCAAGGTAGAGCCGCCGGGCCAAAGCAACAGCCCACCTCCGAAGAAAGATGACTCTCCGAAAATCAACGCCGATGTCATCGTGGGTGGTATCGTCAAAATTAACAACGTTCCAATCAATCCCGTGGATACAACCGCGATCATGACTGCGATTAAGGCTGAGCAGCAGAAGGCCGGAACAGAAGATTTGCCTCTCATTCTTGCCTCCGATGGAGATGCTTTACAGAAGCACGTTGTAGCAGTGATGGATGCTGCCGCCGGATGCAACATCAAGCGTATGTCGGTGCTTCCGCCCAGAGGCACGCCGGCAGCGCGGTAGAACTCTGCGCGACAAGTGACTTGCGAGGATCCATTCGCTGTGACTTGCGAAGATCCTTTCGCAGCTGCGCGATGTCTTCTTAGAGCCATATAAGAGCCACAAACTGTTATCAAGACCAAGAAATTAGAGACTTTCTCATTGAGCTGGCTACTGGTGAGAGCATAGGTTGATGTCAAGTTTTCCATTTCTCCTTCAGCTCCCCAAAGTCAACCAAACATAATCACCTGCGCCTCTGAGCACTTACCACCACCGGATTCGGTTGTGGAGTTGCTTACGCCCGGTGCATTCGGAGGCATGTATGAATGACAAGCCAAAGAGCACCGGCCTTCTTGGCGCGGTGTCTCGGTATTTCAGCGCGACCTTCCAGTCTCTCAGAAGTCCCAGTTTCCGCTGGTACTGCATGGGTATTCTGATTTCGCTAACCGGCTCTTTGATGCAAGAGGTGGTCGTAGCGTGGATCGCGTACAAAATGACGGGTTCAAGCTTCGTTTTGGGCTCAATCTTGTTCAGCTACCAAGTGCCTATGCTGGTACTTGGTGTGTTGGGCGGATGGGCTGCAGATCGCTTTGACCGAAAGCGCATCATCGTCACGACGCAATTTTTGGCGCTGGGAATCTCGCTAACTTGGCTTGCCCTGTCGGCCACCGGCAATCTCGCGGTCTGGCACCTCTACCTGCTTTCAGCCTTCTTTGGTTGCATTGTGGCGTTCGAGATTCCGGCACGATTCGCGATGATACCGCAGATGGTGAACGAGGAAGACCGCATGAACGCATTCTCTCTCGACAGCTTGCTGTTCTACAGCGGCAGAGTGCTTGGTCCCGCGACCGGTGCTCTGATGCTGGCAGCTATCGGCGCCACTGGTTGCTTCGCACTGAATGCGGTGAGTTACATCCTGGAACTCTTGACGCTTGCTCGGGTTCGTCCGGCACCGCGGCCAAAGAGTGACGGAGTATCGCTAAAAGAGGGCTTCGCCTTCACCTACGGCACGCCGGAAATAAGGCGCATTCTCATCTTCGTTGCAGTGTTCAGCTTTCTGGGTGTTTACGTGCCGCTGATGCCGGTCTTCACGACCATGCTCGGCGGCAGTGAAGGCACCAACGGATTGCTTATCGCAGCCTCGGAGATTGGCGCCATGATAGGCTCGATGTACTTGGCGAACAGAACCGCCAAGTCCGCATTCATGAACCCGCTCAAACGCTATGTCGGCATCGCCGGCATCGGCTATGGAGTCTGCCTCTTTCTTTTCGCACTGTCCCGCAGCGTTCCGCTGTCACTGGCGCTCATCGTTCCGACCGGGTTGTCGATGACAATCCTGCTCATCGGCTCGCACGCGCTCATTCAGGACAGAACCGAGGACCGCATGAGGGGCGTCGTCTCCACCGTGTTTTGGATGTACTCGTACTTCGGAATGTTCGCGCTGGGCGGACCAACCATCGGTTGGCTCGTCGAGCAAGTTGGTGTCAACTGGACAATCGCCGGAGCGAGTGCCATCTGCATCGCAACCGCATTCTGGTATCTGAGCAGACGCTCAGTCCAGTCTGCATCCCAGTACGAGGACAAAACCGCAGCTGCACCAACTGCGGTGACTCCTCCAGTACAACCCGCCGGAACTCCCGGCTTCGACCCCCTAAGGAGACCCACAATGAAACTCAGTGAGGCACGCATCTGGTGTCAGCGTGCCCACGGCGACCAGAAGTACGGAGAACATCCGTACAGCTACCATCTCGACGCAGTCGAAGGTGTGGCAGTCCGATTCGGCTTCCAGGACGACGAAGTCGTTCGCATGTCGTGCCAGACGCACGACCTCAAGGAAGACCGTGGAGTCACTCGTGAGCAGCTCCTGACCGCGGGCTTCCCCGTGGAAGTGGCTGACATCACCGATGCCGTCACCGATGAAGACGGCGCCACCCGCGAGCAGAAGAAGGCTAAGACCCTTCCGAAAATCGCGAAGATTCGCAAGGCCATCATCGTCAAGCTCTGCGACCGCATTGCAAATGTCGAGGAATCGAAGAAGACGAGCAACACCAAGAAGTTCCTGATGTACAAGAAGGAACAGGCGGAGTTGTCGCGTCAACTGCGAGACTTCAACGACAAGGAGCTGGAGCCCCTCTGGAACCATCTGGAAGGTCTCTTCGCCGACGGCAACTGACCGTTGACCAACCAACAAGGTGAATACGTTGGAAAAGTCGTTACTACCGAAAGTGATGGCGCATAGCACGAAAGCATGTTGATTCACGAACGAGTTTCGTGAGTCGGCGGCTCCGCTGCTATGCGTCCATTACTTTTTCAAAGTTATTAGTCGACCGGTCTACTCGTTTGAAAAAAAAAAAAGAAGCAGGGGTAAGTCGCGCCTACCCCTGCTTCAATGGATGAACAATAGCCAGGCGCAAACTATGAGCTCGACTTGCAAGCTCCAAGCAAGCAGCGGGCCTCCGTTGTCTTCGACATTGCGTTGAAAACCTCGCTCAAGATCTCCCCAAGTTCGTCGGTCGAGGCAGTGTTCAATCGTTGGTCCGCCGAAGTGGCGATCTCGTCGGCGACACGCAGCAATTCTCCAGCGGCAAGAGATGCTTGAGAGCTCTGTTGCGCTTGAATGGCCGCGAGTTCTTCGAGCTCCGATTTGAGAATCGAAAGGTTAACGCCGATTGTGTGTAGAAGAAAAGCACGAGTATCTTTGACATTTTCGGTCATAGTGAAACTCCCAGATTTCGGAATAGTCGTTAGGTTTAACGCGCACGTTTGGGAGCGCAGCGAATCTTGAGCGAACCCTCGACCACCCGTCCACCTTTACAAACAGCTGAACGCTCGGTCCCGGGTTCGATCATTGCAGGAGTAGAAACACCGGCGATCGCACTTTCATCGACGAGAGCAAAGCCTTCGATAGCTTCGCCATCGCACGGAATGAAGTCGCCTGGATTTACGGTTATGACATCTGACGCCATTTTTTAACTCCGAGCAGTGCGATTCACCATGACCGTCATTTTGGTCAAGCTCCGATGAACGCCTCGTTGAGGCGCTCTTTTTGCTTTCGTGGTGGCACTGCCGATTGGTTGGTCTAAAGCCCTTGAAATAAGAAAAAGAAACAGTGGCATCACTTTAGATACCTTGGACCACAGGTTCAACGCTGCTCAAGCAAAGACAAAAGACCCTCACAACTGCCACTTGGTGAGGACTTCCGAAAAGGAAGCCGGATCAAACCTAGCGCAGCTTCGACGTCAAATCGACATATATGCGCGAATCACTGTGTGTGGGGGGAATCCTGCGACCATGGCTCATTCGCAGCAAAACCGACCCATCAAAAAAGTGCAAAAACAGTGGATCGAATTTAGTTCTGACAGCCGCGCCAAGCCAGCTCAACGATGGGTTCTGGACTGCTCTATATCGCCAATGAAGTCATTCAAGAGAAGCGCTAACTGTTCTTCAGTTTCGTCTGCGCCCGAGCCGAATGAGCCGGTCCTCTCTGAAGACCATGAGGCAAGATGTGAGATTAGAGGCGGCGTACGATCAAGTTTTACCTCGTCCTCTAAAATCAATTTCGCAGTACGCAGCTGCCGCCTTCCCCTGACAGGATTGCTAGACCGGGAGCCATAGTCCACAACCAGTCTCAGCTTTGGTACGGATATGTCACCAGATCTGGTGCTCACACCGGCAGCCATAATTGTTTTGCTTGCGCTACTCAATGCATTCACATCCAACTCAGAGCCAGCCCTCTCATAGTGACCATCTGAGCCCACCTGCCACGGTCCTATCTCCGAGAGATCAACAGCCCTCAGCCCAGCCAAAGCCTGAGCACTCGTTTTGCGAGGTCCTTCTTGAACATCGCCGAAGCACAATACGACCAACCCGAGGAGAATTACAGTCACCAGCGCGATGAAGAGGCGCTTTGGGGTTTTAGAATCCAGCAGACATGCAGGTTCGCGCTCAACCGCTTGATATTCGAACTGATTCGGCACTATTCTTTTCTGCCTCTTGAATTGTGATTAAGGCAACCTAGCTGGCCAAGCTTGAGTCAAGCGAGGCGCTTGAACTCAAGAAACAAAGTCCTTTGTGTTTCAGAGAAACTGTCACATTGCCTACGCTATCTTTTCGCAACGACGCAGAGCCCAGCCTCAACACCGACCCTGCACCCAGACGTGCTTTTCCGGCAGCTGCTAGCGTGGCCAACAGTTGGTAGATTTCATAGCTATCCAGTGAAATTCTACCCTCATCAAAAGTGGCAGCATGAATCAAAAGATCATCGATATTCGGCGCAGTACAAGACACTCTTTTCATAACTACCTTCCACTGCATGTATTTCAAATTTGATCATGCTCCCTAGCGCACATAAATCGTGTAAAAGTTAGAAGTGTTCGCGTAAACGAAAAATCAAAAACGCGTGAACACTGCCACTATGAGCCCGATTTCGAGCCTGCCGGACAGAAGCGAGAGAGTTCACAAGTGCGGATTTAGTCTGAAGAGACGATGACAATCACCTGGGTCATCGTGTTTTCCCGGGTAGTGGTCTTCATGCCCTATTGGCAAACGATCTTCTTCTATCCGAAGTATCATGTTGTGTTACCTTGCCAGCGCGAAAACTTGAGGATTCTATGACAACCAGTGCACATTCAACCACGATTCGACGGGCAACCGAAACGGACGTGGCGGAAGCAACCGATGTCTTTCTGACCTCCCTTCATGACCTCCGAACACGTATGAATTTCCCTGCCGCACCAATGCCAAAAGAGCCATGGCAGCGAGGATACGAACACATTCTCAAAACAGGAATATTCTACGTTGCGGAACGAGAAGGAAAAATAGTCAGCGTATGCAACGGTATCGTCCGCGATACCATCTTCTTCTTGTCGGGATTTTGGTCCCTGCCTGAAGCGCAGGGCCAGCGGATCGGACCTCGGCTAACCGAGCAAGTTTGGAAGGATGCAGCACAGTCCGGCGCTCAGACCTATTTCGTCTGGGCATCCGTGGACATGCGCGCAATGGCTCAGTACATGCAGCTTGGAATGCTGCCTGGCTATCAGCTGTTTACCTACTCCGTTCCATCACGAAACATTCAAGTAAATACGAAGTACGTATTGGAATCGCTCAAAGCTGAAGATGCAGCGGCGATCGACACTGTGATTAGAGGGACGCCCAGGTTAGTCGATCACGAGTTTTTCCTTAAAACCCCCGATCAAAACGGATTTCTCGTTAAGAGCAGCGGCAAGACTGTCGGCTATTACTACGCGAAAAAGGGTGCGTTCGGGCCCGTAGCATGGCTTGAACCAGAGCATGCGCAATCGATTCTGAACCTTGCTCTTGTCGCTGCCGACAGCGATGAAACCAGTATGATGATTCCAGGTTGCAACCATGACGCTCTCAAGCTCGCGATCTCGCGAGGTGGAAGGCTCATGAGTTTCTCGCACTTTTTTACATCAAAGACGTTTGGCAAGATCGAAAATTATTTGTCTTCGGGTCCGCTTTTGTTCTAAATTCCGCTTGCGATGATCACGGGTCAGCTTTGATCTCCGGTTCCGCTCTCTTTTGGGAAAACTGTCTGCGCCGTGGGTTCCTACCTGAGTTGTGCTTGGGCTTGAACTATGGCTTGGAGCTTAGCTTCCGCTGTTCGAGTTAGCGCAACCGGATTGTCCGCGAATGTGGCGAAGCCGCAGTCAGGAACCAACAAAATACGATCGAGCGAAATGAATCGGCTTGCCGAGCGCACCTTATCTACTATCGACTCCACAGACTCGACATTTGGATCCTTAGGATTCACGACACCAAGACCAACTCTCATGAAGTCTGGCAGTTCCTTTAAAACCGCATGGTCACCGGACCGAGGTGTGCAGAATTCAAGAAAGAGAGTCCCCACTTCGACTTGCTGAAGCAGCGGCAGAAGTGGTTTGTAGTCACCTGTAAGGGCAACACTCTCGTCTGATGTCCAATTTCCGCGGCAAACATGCATCGCCAGTCGCTCTCGCGGAAACTTGGAAACGACAGAGTTGATGAGGTGAAGAGCGAAGTTTAACTCCTCTTCGGCGGTTCCGCGCTCGCTGAGAGCGCCACACATAAACGAACGCCTTGCCTTTGGGCCGCTGAAAACAACCTCAGTCAGTACGGGTTCGTCAATCTGCACAAGCGCAACGCCACTTGCGATCAAAGCATGCAGCTCTTCTTTCAAGACTTTGACGATGTCTTCAGCCAGTGCTTCTCGCGAATCGTAAGCTTTGTCGGATATGCACTCCATCCACATGGTTCGACTTAGCAGATACGGGCCGGGAAGCGCCACTTTAATGGGTTTGTCAGTTAGTTTAGTGGTGAATTCGTATTCGTGAACCGAAAGAGGCGCGGTACGACGCAACTTTCCAAAAACCGCAGGATGCCGCACCTTAGTAGCTGGAACATCAAGAGAACTCATCTCCTGCTCGAACTTTTCCGGGTCATCGACCAAGGGAAGCAGATCAACAAGCGGTATCAATTGGCAATTTTCGAGCCGTCCTCCGACAAAACTCGAGTAATTGTCTCGTCGCTGTTCGCCATCCGTCAGCACATCAACACCTGAACGTAACTGTGCTTCGACAGCCAATCTAACAGCGTCATCGGCCGTCACTTGAAACTCATCCTCGGTCAGTTTCCCTTCGGCATACTCATGCAGGGCCTGCAACATCCATCGTGGGCGAGGCCAGCTTCCTATGCCCATCACAGACAATGGTTCAATTGAGGCAACGAACCCCTCGTTCGTCGATACCAGCCCCTCAATGTCTGACGGAACACCTTCGATTCCTGTTATGGTTCCTTCGATAACTGAGACGGCGCCTTCGATTGACGAGACAGTTCCTCCAATTGATGAGACAGACCCAGCAATAGTTGACACTCCGCTTGCAGATGTTCCTTCCATTTTTTCATTTGAGCACCCCTTGCAAACCAAGTACCTGCGCTGCTTTCCGTCCCTCGTAAAAGACAAGAGTTCATTTTTTGTCAGCCGACACCAGGCGGGAAGATCTTCCTCAACCGACGTTTCTGTTGAACGAATTTCGAGAAGCTGTCCCGGTTCTAGCGCATCGAGACTTTTGCGAATCAAGAGCAGCAATCCATTGCCACAGTCGAGGTCTCCTCCATCGAAGCTGGCATCCGGTTCAAACTCATGCGCAGGGACTGGTTGCATCTTTCTAGACCAAAATCAATAAGTGACACAAGGTGCGCCACCGTCAGTGGTGAGGAACTCTACCAACTTTGCGCCCCCGACAATCGTAGAACCAGTAATAATGCCGTCTTCCGGCAGTCCACGCTTCTTGAAACAAGGAGAGCAAACGAACACCTTACCGCCGGCCTTCACAAAATTCTCCATCAGTTCTTTCAGTGGTGCGAATCCGACCTCATGAACATCATCCGCGTATCCTTTTGCTGCAAGCCGCACGCCTTCTGTTGACAGAAAAACCATAGTTTCTTTGTCAGAAGCAACTGCAGCGTTGGCGACTACGAATGCCACCGTGGCCTTGTCGGCATTATCCTTGGCACAAGTCAAACTAACGCAGAATTTGTTCATCGATTAACCTCTATTTCTCAATCAGTTTTTCGCTCTATCAGATACACAGGGTGGCTTGCACCTACCATTGAGTTTCCTGTCATGCGACACCATGCAGGAATGTCCTCGATGGCGCCAAGGTCCTCAGCGATCAACTTGAGCACTTGGCCGGGCTCAAGCGACTTCAGCTTGGCGCGAAGCTCGAGAACGAGTTCGCCGCAGCCCATTGAGCCCGCGTTCCACTCAGCAACCCATCTGGCGTTTTCCGACATTGCAACATTATCGAGCATGCGTCGCGCGTCGTCTAATCAGACGCTTAATTAAAGACGACCAAGGTCGGGAATATAAAAACTTGCAAGGAGACTTACATGGCGCTGTGTCACAAAAGAATTCGCACCTGGGCGGTGGTGGCAACGTGTTGCCTCCTTTCGGTTCCTCTGAACATGGCGCATGCAAGGCAATTCACACAATACGAGCAAAACACAAACATTGTGTACGACATGCTCAACCAAGCAACAATGCTCATAAAAAGCGAGCGGAACGTTGATGCTCGCATCCTCTTGGAGAAAGCCGCAACTCTCGATCCGAACAAGAACTCCGTTCACGTGCATCAGTTGCTCGCTGAGGTTTATCACAATCTCGGTAATGCAGGCGGCTCCGTGATGGAACTGGAGAAAGCTATGCAGTTCGCACCAAAAGACAAAGCGGTGGCATGGAATCTCGCTCTGGGCTACAAAGACCTTTGTCAGTACGATCGCGCGATCGCCAGCGCACAGCGCTACATCACGCTGAATCCAGAACCGCGCATGAAGCAGCAAGCTGAGCGACTGATCAAAGATCTTCAAGAACAAAAGCACAGTCAGGTTTTCAGCGACCCGCACAGCCCGGACTATTTAGATCAGCTTGCAGCAGAGCACAACGCACATCAATGGCAGCTGGAAAAACTGCCTATCAAAGTCTTCGTCACCCCAGGAAATGACGTTCACGGATACAACCCGAACTTCATGCTTTTGCTTGCCGATAGCTTCAACACGTGGGTGAAAGCTTCCGGATTTAAGTTGTCCTACTTCTTCGTGAACAACCCTAACCAAGCAGATCTCGTCGTAGTGTGGACGAGCAATCCGCAAGACCTTGCAATGGATTCATCCGGAGCACATGTTGAGCAAGGCCTCGCGCGAACCTTTGTCGGAGAACCAGATCTGGATGGCGTTTCAAGAATCAGAAAAGGAACAATTCACTTGTTGACGATCAAGGGTTCGACTGGCGCTGCGATTTCCGAAGAGCAAATGAAAGAAACTTGTCTGCACGAGATTGGGCATGCCTTCGGTCTAAACGGTCACTCGCAAAATGCCAGTGACATCATGTACTTCTCGAAGTCTTCAAGGCAGTTGCCAGCACTCACAAAACGCGACAAGGCAACGATTGCGAGGCTGTATCTAAACTATCCGGCTCGTCCACTTCCAATCAGATAGACAGGCAGAACGCACATGAGTCCCGCACACTCCAATTGGCGCAGGCTACACTGCTTTGGCATTGCCTGCCTTGCCACAACGTTTTTGCTTCCTGGCTGTACGCCTCTCGGAGTCAACATCGACAGAAAGCCAGCGACAGTCGAAAGAAAATTCCTGGACAAAGCGCAGGTGGAACAGTTAATCAAAGAAGAGGGGCGAGAAGCTCACACTGACTGGGTTTTTGCATGCGAGTCAGATCTCGGATTTCACATCGAATCAAAAGATGTGACTCCAGGCTACGCCAAGGTAGACCTCAAAATCACTCAAGTAAACCTGAAATTGTCTTTGCCGATCGTTGTTTGGATCGAGAAAGATGCGCGCCCCTATGTGGTTTCGCACGAAGACGGTCACGTTGAAATTTGCAAACGAATCTATGACAATGCAGAGAAAGCAGCACGGCTCTCAGCGGATGGCGTATTAGGAAGAACATTCATGGGACAAGGCGACACTCTAGATCAGGCGTGTAAACAGGCATTGAATCTAGCAGTGGCAGAACTGCACGAGAGCTATCATAAGCAAACGTTAGAGTCAGCCAATCGCATCTCCGAAGCATACGACCATCTGTGCGACTCAATCCCGGACGAAAAGCAGGTTGCAGCAGAGCTCGTTCAAAAATGTTTCGATGAAGATCACCTGAACGCACCTCAAAGGTTACAGAAGTAACCGATCTTTCTTGAAGTTGTCAGCGAATCCGGTCAGTCGCCGCGGTCTTGATTTCGATTTGGCTAGTTGTTGTGATTTTTCCGGAAAAATCTTTGGAGACCACGAAGCCTTGCAGCGCAAGGGCTTACAGATTCAGCACGCTACCAGAGATTTTTCCGGAAAAATCTCTGGAAATCCCCTCAATCCAACTCAGACAATGGGTTGCACAAAACCTTATCTAGGGGAGCTCATTAAAACTGCTTCTGCTTCAGCCAATCTAGCTTGAGGATCGAGCAGCACTTCGTTCTCTCGAATCGGGCTACCGCGCCCAATAACATAGCCAGTTAATTTCGGCGGTCTGGTTCTGGGAATTTCAGGATGTCTCGCCAACACAGCATTTGCCCGAGCTTCGAATTGCTTTGCTTCGGCGCCGCGGTTGGCATTTTGAAGCACCTGCGCAAAGTACCAGAGGACTTGGACGTATTTAGGATTACCTTCAGCAGGACTCGGACCACTTGCAGCCGCGGAGGCCGATGCGGGCGCCGGCTTTTCTTTGGCCATCTTATACTTTTTCTCTGCTTCTTCTACGTATCCAGTGACTTTCTTCAACTCGGTCTGAATCACAGCTTCATCCCCGGCAGCCACTTTAGATTCCATGTCTTTAAATGCATTGAGATATGCGGCAATACCGACACCCTTCTTTTCCAGCTCCTTAAGCCGATCCAACACTCCTTGGCGTTCCGCTTGAAGTGGTCCCGCCACAGCTGCTAAATCACCGGAGCCTCCACCCTGAACTTTCGCAACCGTTACTTGGACCGGGTTTAGCAAAGTGTCAAGACTCTTGTACAGACTGCGAATAGCATTGGCCTCGAGAACGATTTGACGATAGATGCCCTTCTGATCCGGTGAAGGGTTGAAGAACATAACCTTGACACGTTGTACGCCAGGCTGCGCAGAAAGAGTGTTTTCAGCCAAACGAAGTGCTTCCAATCTGCAGTCGCGCTCATTCTCGGAGTCCAAGTATGCACTTACGTCAGCATCAGTTCCATTAATCGCAACCGAAACACCACCGCTGGAACCCGCCATTTTCGCTGATTCAATCAAACCCGCGACCTGGCTGGCATCGTAGTTGGCACCTTCTTTAATCGTTATGGAGGAAAGCAGTTCCTTCTGACCAACTTGACCAGAGCCGAATGCCTTGACATCACCCGCGGTGACAACCACTTCTTTGAACCGAGTACGGTCGAGGCTGGTGTAGAAGTAGACCATCACCCTAGTAATTTCGGGAGCTGAGTCAATGATTGTCTTTGCAATCAGAACGGCTTCAATTTTGCTGTCGTCATCGTTTGCTTTTCTATTTCTGTATGTGGATACGCGCGCCAGTTCGTTCTTGACCTCGGCTTTTACGCCGATTCCATCTGCAAGAATGTTCGCTTTTTTGATACTTGCTTCCAGCTGCCCGGCTGTTACAGCGGCATTCGCCGGGATGGCCATTTGCCCTGCGAGGCTGACAGCCAATGTAATTCCTAGAATCTGAGCCTTCTTCTGCAACACCTTTTCTACCCCCCAACACCTACGCTAGAAGCTACGTACCCGGGCACGAAACCTGTTTTGCAACTTGTTACTGCGTGACGCCCCCTGAGACATACAAAATTTAGCAAAACGGGCCAAATTTCGCTTGAAATGACAGCTTGAGGCCATCGTGAAGAAGCAAAAAAGAGGGCCAGAGATTTTTCCGGAAAAATCTCTGGTTGTCTGGAGATTCAGAACATCCCATTGCTGAAGAGGTGGCGCGAGTTTCAAAGAACGCGTATAGAGCATCCAAGGTTGCCGACACCTACGGGTTGCCGACACCGTCTCCAACGTATCCGATCTCGAATCCGAGAGCCTGGGCAAGCGCACCGACGTTTACTTGGCGTCTGAACCTGATATCAACTGCTGTTCCATTGTTTCTGTACGTTGGGCGAACGACGGCACCGCCTGTTCCTCCGTTGTCGTATTGTGTGTAAACAGTGGATTTCGGATAGTTGAGAAGCGTCACCATCGTTTCAGAGAAATCAGACTGAACGGTCAGAATCGGAATCGCTCCGCCGTTTTTCCCGTACTTCTTTGAACCGCTGCCATAACCAAGGGTGGCAATTGGGAAGGTTCCTTCATCACCGTTTATGGCGATTTTTGCACCTTTCAGGCGTTCCTCCAGATTTGCACCCGTAGCAACTGGCTGATTACTGGAAGGAGCTACTGCGACCTGAGTGTTATCGAGCGGCTCTCCTGAGTGTTTTCCAGTTGCAGGATTGCGCACTTCGTCTCGAATGTATGCATCCCACAAAGGCGTGAACTGCAACGTATCGTTGAATGTATCCTGCTGACCCTTTGCCTTTCCAACACCTTTGTCATTGAACACGACTGCAGTGATCGATACAGTTGGGGTGGTTCCTCCAGGAGGGAAGTCCGCTGTTGGAGCCGCATTCAGCGCGTCGAGGGATTCCGCATAGAACTGTGCATCGGCAAGAACCGGTAGCGGCCACGGTTTATGCGGTTTGCCTTCGTAGCTGATCCAACCATCGTTGTCGAAACGGAAAACGTGAATACGCCCAGCAGCTATGGGTCCCAACGAGACAGCGGTAGTGGGCGGAGGACCTGCTACTGTTAGCGGGTTCCATGTGACGGACGCCGTCGTTGGCGAAGACAGCACTCTGTCTTGCATGGCTACAACAGCCTGAATGTCAGCTTTTACGCCGGCGCGACGGAGCCAATCATGCAGCGCGACTTGCCAAACTTTGCCGATCGGGCGCATGTTGACGGCTCCGGTGGAGTCCAGGGGATGGTTTGTTTGGCTGATCGATGCAGTTGGAAGATCGGACGGATAGTCACCGTTTACCGCGGTGAGACAATCTGCATCGTTAGTATTGTCAATCATTTGCGGATGTGCAAGCAAATGACCAGGCGTTGTGATTCCAGATGGTTGTCCGTCGGGGAAGCTGATGGATAGGGCACCCGGCTTCGGCTTCGGATCATAAACACTTGCCGGCTGCGCGCACGCGGCGGCGTGAATCGGCTTGCCTGTGGAGTTGTGCATATCTTTGATTAACTGATCCGCTTCAGCCTTGACGATTGTCGGGATCTGATAGGGCAGGCCAGCAACGGTCGCTACCCACTTCCGCGTGTCAATCAGACGGACACTGTCACCGATTCCACCGAAGACGAAGTTGCCTGTGGTTCCGGCAGCAGTCGTGTAAGGCACGCTTGTGTAAGACAAGTAAACAAATCCGGGGATCACATTGGAAGATACGCGAGCAGCAGCGGGACACGTTGTGGTGGAGGCACCACCGGTTTCACGAGGAACCGGAATGTTTGTCGCAGCCCCGCCTTGAATACATCCAAGAGTCAGTTGAAGAGATCCGGAAACATACGAAGACTCGCCGTTCATGCGGATGTCGTTCTGGTTATATGCCAGCAGTGCCATGTCGTACGGTCTTACTTGAGCACCATGTATGTCTACAGCCTGCGGGCTTCCCGATGGTGTAAGCGATGCTTCGAGAACTTGCCTGAGACCGGTTCCGGTACCGGCAGCGATCGATGGATCCCATGCTCTCAAGGCATTGTTGAGGTCTTGCAGAGCGAGCTGTTCCATATCAGACATGTCGTATGCGGCACAACCGGTTGGAGGAGTGTGTTGCGCGATCCGATCGGCAATGATGAGGTCGAGTCTGGCTGTTCCTATCATGGTGTTGATACCTTTGACAGGAACCGGATATTGATCGCTCAATCCCGATTGCGGCATAGTTCCGGCACCGTTGGGCGCAGAATCCGACAATGAAACGTAACCACAGACGTTGTCAAAAACAACAATTTTGCTCATTTCGCGAGCCGCTGCAAGCGATGAGGCTTCTATTGCAGTCTTTTGCTCTTGATGAGTTCCCAACAACCGCGTGTACGCCAACGCGAACAACAACAACGTCATTATGATTCCAACTGTGACCGCGAGAATCAGGATGAGAGTGTTTCCCCGCGCGGTTCTCCTGATACCAACCCCGCCAATTTTGCCAATAATAATCTTCGGCAATTGATATCTGTTCATCCCAAATTACTTCCTTTATTGGTGAGACAAAGAAGGGGATTCCTGCTTTATTATTTAATCCCACACAGTACGTGAAATAAACGGGACAAAACCAGCGGGGAAAAGCAACTCGTGCATTAAATTTGCCTGTCTTTGGGCTGCCGAAGTTACGAGTCCGAGAGCAGGAGGTGCACACCACAGGCGGTGCACACCTCAAACCGCGTGCTCATTTGTGATTCCACAGCCAAGCTCGTCAACAATACCGTATTCGGTGCTTTACGATACGCTTTAGTATTACAGGTTCGAGAAGGAAAAAATGAGGGCTGGACCCGCTATGAAGCAAAGTCCAGCCCAACATTTTCCACGACTCTCACATTCGGTTCCTCATCGGACCGTTGCAGTCGAAACCGGCTTATTGCTTCGGTGCAACGAAGATGGGGTCGATCTGATCCGAAGTTTCGCCTTCAGGAACAGTGCTAAATGCACGCCCGGTGAGACGGTAAATCGACCCGGAGCCGTCGCTCTTCTTTCCGGGTTCCACAAGCAACGAGTCGTAGACCCACTCACTTCCCGTATACCAGGACGGCTGCGGCCTCGTGTAGTCAAACTTGCCCTCATAGTCGTAGAAATCGACTCGGAGCGCAAGTCCCTTTTCGTCATAGTAGCGCACTTCCATGACGGTTCCATTCCACCGGAACAGTCGCGATTCAATCACAGTCTTGCTGTCTGCGGCGAAGAAAATTTGGCGATAGACATGGTTGCTCGACGAGTAATACTCGTCAATGCGGTAAAGCTTGTAGTACCGCTGCTGCCAGTCTTCGCCCATCTGCCGCCAAAACTGGCGATGTGTGATTCTCCCTCGATCGTCGAGGAACGTAAACACAACGCCATCTGCGGTGAATTCGCCGCGTTCGAGAACGTTGCCAGCGCTGTCGAGTAAGCTCCACTCCTTCACACGCGCACCAGTCATGGTGACCTTGAGCTGGTCGTTCAGCTGCACTTCTTGCGGCTCCGGAGTGAGAACTCGAGAGCTCTTCACAGCGACACCGTCAGCTTCGAATTCGCATTGCTTGCTAGTACCATCCGCGAGCGTCGTGGTTTCGCTTCGAAGCGTGCCGTCTTGCGAAACTGTCTTGGAACGGGTTGTACCGTCCGTCAGGTGCTCGACAGTGGTCACATCGCCATTGGCTGAGACACGAGACCAATACACAATCGAACGTCCGCCGGGAGCGAATTTCGCTTCGTAGAATGGCTGAGCATCACCATCTTTGCGATAGGACAGATAGCGAGTCGGCTGACCTTGCGCATCGAAGTGGAACACGCCAAGACGCCCGTCCTGGTACGCAATCCAAGACTGAGAGACGGTGCCGTCTGCGTTGAAAATCGTCTTGCGCCAGAGCTCTCCGGAACTAGCAGGCATAAGCTGTACTTGCTCGCGTGGATGAGCAAGGGACGGTGCCCCGGATGTCACTTGTGGGACGCGTTGCGAAATCGAGATCACGAGCCCCGTTGCAACCAAGACGAAGATCACTACTTCCGCAATCAAAATAATCGGGTTTAGTCTAAATCGCATGTTGGTTTCCTCCTAAGGAAACTCTTGTTGTTGTTTCGTTTGCGACAAACAACGTGGACCACCAACACCTCAAAACAAGACGTCATGCCAAGTCGAGCAACCGACACAAAGTCGAGCAACCGACACAAAGACGATCACAGAGGTGATCTGGAATTCGGTTGAAAGCTCACAGGGATAAGTATCTTTGAGGCTGCTGGTGAAAGGTTATCTTAAAAATCGGTGATTGAAATTACGGTAAACCTAAACAACTTGCGGTGTGTATCTCAACTCTAAGCTTGCTCCAATTGGTTTTATTTAACCGCTTGAAAACAAAGAAGCCCGCCACGGTACAGGGCGCGATAGATGGCGCAATTGTGCTAGCACTCAGATTGGACGTTGTTGTTTCCGACATTGGAGAGATGCAAGGTTTGGCAGCACTTTACATGCTAATATCCGCTGTTGCTTGATTTCCGGCCTAAAGGCAATACCAATCAGCCTTTGAGCTTGCGAAATCGCCGAATTCGCCACGAGCGAAACACAGACTCGGAATCAACGCTTGCTATTCAACAGCTACTCCTATCTCTGCTTTTTGCCATTGGTCTTCGCGCTCTATTGGGTTCTGCCGAAGAGTTTTAGAAAGACACTACTTTTGGTGGCATCTTACTTCTTCTACATGAGCTGGGCTCCGCAATATGGTCTGCTGATTCTGGCTCTAACAGCGATCAATTACTATCTTGGACTGGCAATCGAAAACGCGAAATCAGATGCAAGAAAATGCAAATTGATTTTGCAATCCGGATTGGTCTTCAATCTACTGTGCTTGTGCTTCTTCAAGTATGCAGCGTTCCTCCTGGATTCCCTGTTTCAAACAATTGGAATTGCATCACGCCTTATAGGATCAACATCGAATATCTCTGCTCCAGTCGTAAACATCATCCTTCCTCTGGGCATTTCGTTCTTCACGTTTGAGTTTATTCACTACATCACCGACGTGTATCGCGGCAGTAAACCAGTAAAAGGTTTCCGTGATTTCGCATTGTTCGCGGCCTTCTTTCCGTCGCAAATCGCAGGACCAATCAAAAGATTCCAGGATTTTATGCATCAGCTTACCGAGGACATTCGTTTCTCGGCCAAGAATTTTGAGGAAGGAATGTTTCTCATCTTTCAAGGGCTGTTTAAGAAAATCGTGCTCGGCGACAACATGGGACATGTCGTCAATCGCGGCTTCAACAACATCGATCAACTTGGAACACTCGACGCTTGGGTCGCAGTCGCTGGATTCACATTTCAAATCTTCTTCGACTTCTCAGGCTACACCGACATTGGCCGTGGCTCGGCTTTGCTGTTTGGATACAAAGTGCCTGAAAATTTCAATTGGCCTTTCATCGCCGCCAACCTCACAGATTTCTGGAGACGTTGGCACATGTCGCTTTCAACATGGCTCCGCGACTACCTCTTTATTCCTCTAGGGGGGTCACGAGGTGGCGCATGGAAGGTTCGACGCAACGTCATGTTAACCATGGTTCTCGGTGGACTTTGGCACGGCGCCGCCTGGCACTACGTGATCTGGGGAGCGTTTCACGGCACGGGACTGGTAGTATCTAAGGATTGGCAAGACTTCGTGACACGAACACCGTGGTTGGCAAAACTCCGTCCCCATCCGCTTTGGCATTGGACCGGAGTCCTTTGCACAATCCTGTTTCTTTTTATGGCAGGAATACTGTTCCGCGCAGATACTATGCCACAAGCGCTCGCAATGGCTCACCGACTGATTATGATTGGCGATTCGAGCATCGTTGTTAGTTCGTTCCTACAATCGACTCTGCCTGCGTCTTTGACCATGTACACAGCGTTCCTCACTTTGCGGCATCTTCCGTTGCTTTCAGCGCTGCGCGATCGAATCATCGAAACTTTCGACAATTCGCTTGCTGCAAGAGTGACTGTTTATGCCAGCTTAGCGCTCATCATTCTGGGATTCGCGCCGGGTCGCGTGTCACCGTTCATTTACTTCCAGTTCTGAGGCGATGAAGACTACAATGGCTGGAACAGTTCAAAGCAATCAACAAAATCAGGGTGCTATGCCTCATACGGCGACAAGCCCCTACGCTCTGATGCAAGTGCACATGCCTCTTTCTTCGCTTCGTGTTGTGAAGCCATGGTGGCGCCTAATTCTGGAGTGGTCCTTATATGTCTCAACAGCAATAGTGGTTTTGGAAGTGCTGTTCAACGTTGCAAACGTCGGCAACCAAGAGCTTTTGATGCCGGATGCGACTCTCGGCTGCAAACACATCGCGGGCAAACGAGTGACCTGGCGCATGGAAGGTTTTTCCAATGATCTCATTTCGTCTGCCGGACTGCGCGACGTCGAGCATCCGCTGTCCAAGCCACAGGGTGTAACCCGTATCGCTTTGCTTGGTGATTCGGCAACGGAGGGAGTGCAGGTTCCCCTTGAAGATACTTACTCACGAGTGCTGGAAAGTTCGCTCAACCAAAAGGGTGCAAACAAGCAAAAGTTCGAAGTCATCAATTTCGGCACATCAAGCTACTCTACAGGTCAGGAACTGCTTCAGTATCGGCACATGGTGCGCGACTACAAACCAGATGTGGTGGCAGTGCTTTGGTGCTGCGGTGACGTAATCGAAAACACTCTCGACCCAATGAAGTTCGAACTAAAACGCAGACCTACTGCGGATCTCCGCCCCTACTTCTACTTCGACGAAGCCGGCAAATTGCAGATGGACTCAAGCGTCATGCAGAGCAATGCAGAAAAGTTTAGACCGCATCCTGTCCTCGATTTTCTGCGGGCGCACAGCCGCATTTATGGGGTTCTAACGCAGACGAACCTGGCTCTTATGATCAATGAAAACGGCTATCGTAAGGTTCAAAGCTGGTTCAACCGTAACTTCGCTCCCCGCCGGGAGTGGAAAACGCTTCCACCAAAATATGACACACAGGACAAAATGGCTGTGACGACAGAGTTGATCAAGCAGTTCAACCAGGAGGTAACCAGAGATGGCTCCAAGTTCTTGCTTTTGGTATTTCCAAACAACGTAAGGTCGGACCTGCTAACCAAACAGGCCGATACTCTCAAGAAACTCAGTCAGTCCCAAGGTTTCGAACTACTCGATCTAACTCAATCGTTCCATCACCATCCTCAGGAAAACACACTCTTTCTCGACTACCACTTCTCTTCAGCCGGGCACAAACGGGCTGCGGAAACCATTGAGCCCGTTGTGAGACGGCTTAGCGCCACCTCTGGAACCTATAAATAGCGGCGCACTCAAACTTGTTGACTTGCCCACGCTTAGCGAGGAGCAGAAAAGCATTGACACCCTTCAACGCATTGGCGCCCTTCTCGCCCATGCGATTCAATGTCTTTTCTGCTCTGCACGCGACATACGGATTTTCATCATTAGCCAACCGGTTTAAGCAATCCATCGGTATGTTGGTGTTCTCCGCTAAGCGATAGCGAACATCTGGGTTCTCATCGTCAATCAAGACTTCCACTATGAACCTAGTCAGTCCGCGGTTGTCGGCAAGAGCAATTCGCACTTCAGGATCCGGATGTTCAGCCAGCTGACTGAGCAGGTTTTCAGGTGTTATCTCACTTTCGGCAAGTCCTGCCCAAAAACTTCTGATTTCAGAAATTAGATGTTGTGATTCCTGGGTTCTGGTTCGGATCACTTTCGCTTGCGAACTGCACATCATGCTCTTTTTCACCTCGTCCTTTTGAATTGGTTTTCTCTTGACTGCCTTCAACTGTTCGCATCCTATCGAGGAGCTGTGGATTGCTGATGAAGACAATATGGAGAGATTGTGAAAGATGCCAAGAATGCAAAACCTGCATGACCTATATCGGCTCACTGGTTGGGGCTTTTTAGGCGCGGGGAAGCGCCAAAGATTTTTCCGGAAAAATCTTTGGCGATGGTGGGAGCGAGTTTCAGGCTTTTCGGTTGTTCCACTCGATTTTTACTAAACGTTATAGTACTTGAACGTGTCAGAAAATGCATCCGGAGTAGAGCCTGCTATTATGCAGCTTTCCCAAACACATGCTGGAACGTATTCTCGTCCGCAATCGCGCGTTGCTCGGCGCTCGCGCCTCGTGTGTAATTGTCGATATTGCGGCGTTGTTCTACTTCTTTTAGTCCGTACAGACTTGCCATGTCACCGAAGTCTAAGAGGCTACCTCTTTCACTCTTCGCAGCAGCTAACTTCGGAAGCTCATCCTCGGATTTGCCTTCCATGTTCATTGTATTTGCGAAGTTGCCCCAACTACGTTGCACATCACCGATGAAATCGCCAAGGACAGAGTCGCTCTCTTCCTTTTTCTTCCCGCCTTTGGCGCTGAAGAAGATATCGTTGTCCCCCTGAGTCAGAATCGGACTCAGGTTGTCCACAGGCGCTTCGCGCATGCTCATCTCATCCGGTCTAAACCGTTCTTGCGAGACTTCGAATACAGAGTTGCTGGACATAGGGACCCATGTGGTCGTAGTAATACACGATACTCACCTATTAGACCATGCAAATTAGGCTTGTCAAGCATTTTTAATTTGCAGAATGTGAGTAAGAAAGACGTCGAAACTCTCGCTAGATCGCGGGTTCAGCATTTTCAATCTTTTCAATTTACGACTGGAAAAGGCAAAAGATCTCCGATTTTTTCGACCTGAAAACCACCATCTATTGTGCGCGCCACAATATCAACACCAGGTCCATACTCAGAAATGAATTGCCTGCACACCCCGCACGGCCAGCAGCCTGCGTCCTTGGGACTGAAGACGGCGACCGCCACAATATCCTTAGCACCTTCGGAAACTGCCTTGGAAAGAGCCGTTCTCTCAGCACAAATACCCACTCCCATGCATCCGCGATTCTCAATGTTGCATCCCATGTAGATGCGCCCATCTCCAGTCAACACCGCACACCCGACCGGGTAGTTTGATTCCGGGCTGTAAGAGTTGTAGGAAGCCTCTGCAGCGGCTTTCAGTAAGTCACGATAGTCTACGGTCACGGCAGGTCTCCAAATCGTTCCACGGTCAATTTTGCGCGGTCATACACATTAGGAAGAATGACTTAGTAGAAGGAAATGTGCATGAGTAAGAAGGTAGCTTATGAATCAAGGATCACTATCAGATCACTAGTTAAGTGCGAGAAAAGTTAGAGTCGCGCGAAAGTTATAGTCGCGAAAGAACTAGAGTTGCGGTGGAGCCACAGGATTTTGCGCGTACTTCGAACCATCCTGATTCACTTCCGGAATTAGCTTCAACGCTCTCAAGCCTTCCAGAGCCCGATTTGCCACTTGAGGATCAATTCCCGGCAACGACAAAACTGTTTTGTACTCTGCGATTGCTTCATTCAACCGGCACTGGCCGCGGAACATTTCGGCCATCGCCGCATGAGCTTCAGCATCTTCAGGGTGTTCTTTTAAGTGTTCCGCCATTACAGGCAAACAATTGAGCACATCGCCCTTTTTATGCATATCCAAAACTCGCTGCCGGCGCGCATCGTGACCACGGTAGATATCGGAAACAGGAACGCCTAAGGTTGGACCGCGATATGCAACATTCACTGACGTGATGCGGAACGTGTTGTGCGGTTCGATGAAAGTAAGGGTTGAATTTGGCGCGAGCGAGTAGAACATGGCGGGCTGTGCCTGTTCGTTGTAAGAGACTCGAAGCGGAGAACCAAAAAGCTTCTCCACATCTTCCCGCATCAGCTGCTGGCGCCCGAGATTCACGGTAAACTCCGATGTAGTGCTTTCGACCGATTGCGACTGCTTCAGCTGATAAGCAGGAAAGCGCTGGGGTCCCATGTACCAAACGTAATTCCTTACCATCGCGGCACGATTGTCGGCTTCGTTTGACGGTCTTCCTATGTGATACTTGAGGTACTCGATATTGATTAGCTCAGGGCGCCGCGCGAGATTCTCAATTAGTTCTCTTGTTGACGGATCTAGTTCAGGATCCTTGGGTCGTGCTCGACGGGCTTCAGCTGCGGATGATGACAAAGTAAACGAATCTTTGTTTGAAGTGGTGACTCGATCATTCGAAAACTTCAAAAGCGCCGGCGCAACAGCGGCATCACCTGCGGCAAGCAGTAATGCAAGTATTAGCGCTGTTCGAACCTTGATCATTTGAGCGGGTCCTTACATTCGCGAACGCACTGTACGAGTTCTGAGCTGCTGTTTTTCTGCGGCAGCGAGCTGTGCAGTTCGACAAATCCTGCGTGATTATAGAACGAGATCCTGACAACGTTTGTGATCTTTATTTTTCTTGCGCATTACGTAAACAATGCTCAAAGCACGGAGCTGTCCAATCGAGCATTAAGACGAGAAACTCGTGATATTGAAATGATTTAGAGAGACCCACTACGACTCGCTAACACTCGGATCTAAGCGAGCCTTCGCACGGCAACTGCGTCGGCTACTCGGCGTCAACTTGTTTGGCAATGTGATCACAGACAATTTTGCGCACGGCGTCATAGGCAGGGGTTTCCTTGCCTTTTATCATTGCGACTAACGTTTGGCGACCCGCAGGATGGAAACCATCAACGCAGAACATATGTTCGTCGGGCCCGATCGTTTTTTGATTGCGTGCCAGCTCTGTGTCCCCATCAATTTCGCCCAGTACATATCGATACTTGGGTCGTTCGGATTCTGTCTTTCCCATCACGAAGAATTCATAGCGAACGTGTTCCCAACCCTCAGGAACAAAATATTCGAACGCCATGACTTTCTTTGTTCCGACCTGGAACTGCTCGCGGCAGAACCTCGGCGTCTTGATCTTTCCTTCGTCGTGCAATGAGAATAGCTTTTTGCGAGCCATCTCAGATTCTTCTTGCGAATCCGAGCACTGCACAATTTTCGACCAAGCATGCCAATCCAAATCATCCAACGCTACTACTTTGCGCCAACACTCCAAAGACTCCTTCAACTTGCCCTGCAACTGATATGCCTGGCCGATATTTGCCCAAGCATTGACGTGGGATGGATCTGCTTCTACCGCCTTTCTCCATGCGTCTACGGCCTCCTCATTTTTATTGTCCTCGGCATACATTTGACCTAGAGAAGAGTAGGCCCGAGCAAATTTCGGATCTATCTCTAGGCTCTTTCTGATTGACTGTTCAGCCTCCGTCCTTCTACTCAAACAATAGAAAATGTTTCCCCTAACCCACCAAGCTTTGGCCTCGCGCGGCGACTCCTTGATCACACCTTCGACTAGCTGAAGGGCTTGCAACATCAGTGCCTTCTGCTCCTCGCTTCTTTTGTCCGGAAGAGCACTTGCTTGATCCATAAGGCCCATTGCGCGATCAACTTCACTCTTGGTTGATTTGCTCGAGTTTCCAGTTTCATTAGCAAGTGAAGGAACGGCGCAAAAGAACGGCGAACTGCTTGTTGACAGCAACACGAAGAGGGTGAAAGTGCCCAGGAAGTTTTTCATAGCTTTGGGAATCTAGAGGTCAACCTACTTAAGTGAAACACAAAAGGCAAATCGGGAACAGTGGAAAACCAAAGAACTTGCGGTGGCACCATATTTAATGGCACATGGCAGAGTTTGTCGTCCAAGCAAGACGGTTTTCAAGCAGTCAATTGCTGAAATTCCTGGAAAGGTGGGCTGATTTTGGGTTTGGGTGACAAAAAGAAATTTCCGGAAAAATCTTTGGTTCGCCCAAAGGCTCAGTTGGCGGGGATTGTGGTTTGCATACGCTTGCATATAGTAATGTAAGCAAAAAAAGCCAGAAAGCCTGGCGGTCACAGGCTTTCTGGAAGATTCAAAAAAAACAGACCGCGAATCATCGACGAACCGTTTCCGATACGCCGCTGTAAACTGAATTATTTGCTCTTCTTACGCCGAATCGGCAGAAAACGAGCCGAGTTCGCCAGGAACAAGATTTCGGAGCCCACGTGCACGAATGCAGCGAGCAGCGGAGACATCATTCCGAAGAAGGCGAATCCCATTCCCAAGGCGTCGATGACCAGGGTTCCGACGAAGTTGGCGTAAATGATTGAGCGGCACTGCCGCGCGATTTTCACAGCATCGACGAACTTCAGCAAGTCATTGCCGATCAGAACGACATCTGCGCTTTCGACAGCCACGTCAGTTCCTGAACCAATGGCCACGCCGACAGTGGCTTCCATCAGCGCCGGAGCATCATTGACGCCGTCGCCAACCATTGCCACTTTGCACCCTTGCTCGATCAGCCGAGCGACGCGAGCCCGCTTATCGTCAGGTCGAAGACCGCCTTCGTACTCAGTGATTCCGAGCTGGCGCGCGATGATTGCAGCGGTCGTCGGCGTGTCGCCCGAAAGCAGGAGAACGCGAATGCCGAGCTCCTTGAGCTGCTTGACCATCTCCACGGCTTCGGGCCGAAGTGAGTCTGCAACCAGTATGCGTCCGATCACGAACTTGCCTCGAGTGACAAAAACCTCGGAGGTGCGATCGGCAGGCTGCTGCATACGAAGTGGGATGCTAAATCCGCGTTCCACCATTAGCGCCTTGTTGCCGACGACGACTTCGTCTCCTTCAAGGGTGCACGCGATACCGCGCCCCCCGATGGCATTGAACAACTGTGGCCGCTGAATCTCGAACCCCTCTTCCTGCGCCGCAGCAACTACCGCTTGCGCGATGGGGTGTTCGGAAAGAGTCTCAGCGGATGCAGCGATGCGAAGCACCGTTTCCGGTGTCACTCCGAACGCCGGAATGATGCTGACCACCTTTGGTTTGCCGACGGTCAATGTTCCAGTCTTGTCGAAGACGACCGTGTCAATGGTCGCCAGTCCCTCCATGTAGATGCCACCCTTCACCACCGTTCCATTTTGAGCAGCACGCCCAATAGCGCCAAGAATCGCCAGGGGAGTACCCGCAGCAATGCCGCAAGCGCCCGCCACGATAATCACGGAGATGGTCTGGTTGATGTCGCGCGTCACCAAGAAGGTGATGCCGGCCATGACAATAGCAAAGTAGACGAGATATGCAGCAAGCCTGTCGGCAATTTTCTGCACGTTCGCGCGGCATTTCTCGGCATCTTCCACTGCTTGCAAGATTTTGCCGTACGCAGTTTCGGAACCGACATTGTCCACGCACACTTCTATTGCACCAGACCGATTGATAGTGCCGGCGTAGACGCAGGAGCCGACTGTCTTTTCAGACGGCATGGCTTCACCGGTGATGCTCGCCTCGTCGATGTATGTGTGTCCGGAAACCACCGTGGAATCAGCGGAGAGCCGCATGCCAGGCTTGACGATAAGGATATCGCCCTTGGTGAGCGTCCTAACGTCAACTTCCTTCTCAACGCCGCCTTCAAGCTTGAGAGCGGTGCGGGGAAGAAGTTCGAGCAAACTGCGCACCGAATGTCGGCCGCGCGAGATAGCCAGTCGCTCAAGTTCTTCCGCAATGAGAACGAAAAAGATGATAACAAGACTGGTCAGCACCTCGAACAGACTGAGCGCAGCGACGATGGCGATGGTCATGGAAAGTTCCATCGTCATTCGCTTGGCCAGAACATTCGAAATTGCCTGCTTGAAGATTGGGAAGCCGCAGAAGAAAGTCGCTGCGAATCCAGCGACGGTGGCTGCGGGTCCAGGAACGAACCAGACGAACGCCATCGCCACCGCAGCGATAATGATGCGTAGAGTAGTGACCAAATCCCTTTTGCCAGATTCACTTCCGTGCTGGCACCCGCCGCATGGCGCCTTGGTAGGGACTTCGTTCGATGAGCCAGAGTGATGTGTACCCATGGACTGCTCCAATACCGAGTCCCAATGCCGAGTAAGGCATCGAGAGAAGATGTTGATTTGAAACGCCTCTGATGCGGCCAACGAGCAATGCCGGCTGCGTGCGCATCAGTGCAGCAACGAAGAAGTTCTTCGCAGTGAACAGTCGTCGTGACAATTCACTGCAAAGCCGAGCAAGACTTCTTCGCAAGCTCTTTGGGATTAATTAGCAAGTTCTTCTGGTCCGACGCGTGAGTTCAGTTGCACTTGCGTGAGCAAGGTTCTGATGCGCGAGACGAGCTGAGTGCACTAGAGAGATAGATAACTCCGTGTGTAGCTGGGAAACCAAAATGAACACGTAACACTCAGTCTTCTTGTGCTCTTGATGCAAGTCCTTAAGTACGCACGGAACGATTCCTTCACAAAACTAACCTCGCGCGAGCTAATGCTTAAGGCAATCGAAAGCCGCACCCCTCCTGACATCCAGGCGGGTCATACGCAAAGATACCCACCGCATAAACACTCGACACCCACATAGAATCGGCACCGCAAGCCAATTCCCCAACCCTTGGCAAGCCGATTTCAAGCGAGAAAATGCCCACTAACAAGTGGAATTTCTGGTTAAGAATTACGGTTGTAAACCTTTCCAGGAACCTGCTGTTTCGACTACCGTTAAGGAGCCTTCAGTCAAATCAGCCAGAATGGGGTTCTGGTTTGGGTTTTGGCTCTTCCAAAGATTTTTCCGGAAAAATCTCTTCCAACTACAAAGCTGGCTCAGACAGCCGGTTTACAGGTATTAGTAATGAAGGTTGAGCAAATGGGTCAAAACCGAACCGGAAAGAAGAAGGGCGAGACCGGGTGTAAACACAATTCCTCGACGCAACGTCGCGACGGAAACACCAATTCCGGCAATGAAGAAGATCGCCGCAACAATGTGGTGAATCTGCGGAATCAAATACGCACCCGGAACGTATATCGGCATCATGCCTTCGAAATGAACGTTCGACAAAATGAATCCCGCTGCAGTGATATTGAATCCCATAACTGCCAGTTCCCGCGGATTCATCCCCCAATCATTCTGCCACTCCACGCAAGAGAAGCATGAAGATCGATCGCTATCAAGATTGTCTTTCGTGTTTGTCATTGATCATTGTGTTCCAGCTTAGATGCTGCACCAAGCGCTTTGTAAACGAAAATCAAAAAAGGTTGCACAGTTCGGCAAGCGTGAAGTTCTTGTGTACTGCGTATCGCAAGCTTGCGCGATCATTTTGCAAGCTCGCGCGATGTTTTCGAGATCTTCACTGAATTTCAGGATCGATCTAATGATCTGAATCGATCGTAGCAGAAGAGGTGTTTCGCGAGGAGTTTCGCGAGGATCGAACTGGGACGTTGCAGGTGATCCGGCTCGCGCTATGACATGCGATTGTCACTCTTGCAAATATACGATTTGAAGAATCTAGCAAGACGTGCAAATTTTGCACGAATTTTTCACGTTGTTTTTTGTATTAAGACAAAGCTTGATTACTAGCAGCTCGGAGGTCACTCCGGGCTCATCGCGCTTCCCGTAAAGTGATACCGTATATGGTGCGAGTTGCGCCAACTGTTTATTGCTTCAAATTTCGTAAAGCCACGTATTCGCTAGCCTTTGACAGGTTGTGCCGTGAATTCGATCTGTGGTTGATTCGGGATACTTTCTTATTTCCCTCGAATTAGAGCAGCAACACTCACCAAGGCAATCCAGCAGCGCAAGAAAAGCTTTTTCACATTCGTTTCACGACGATCGTGTGAGCACAGCTTGCGCACTAGATGCTCTGATGAGCCGCTCAGCACGCTCAGTTCGACGTGTTCGGGTTAATTCAACAATTCACTCAACACCGATTTTTCGGTGTGGAACACATTGCGCTATTAGCGCAGATTCTTAGTTCGCGTCCCCTAACAGAGGCTACTCACTGAGAATTCAGGAGAGTCTCGAAAGAAGAACAAATGAAGAACTCTCTCTTTGTCATCTCGCTCGTTTCTCTTCTCTCGCTCGTCAGCGGCTGCACGATCGAAGCCGGCACCGGCTCGGGTCGCGGCGGTCGGGACTGGGACGACCACGATCACGGTGGTTCGTACAACCCGCCTCCGTCCAACCCGAACCCGCCCACTCCGTCCTGCAACACGTACGATGTGCGGTGGGGTGAAACGGTTCAGGCAAAGAACTGCGATACCGTGTACGCCTACGACGGCTCTACCGTGTATGCGCTTTCCGGCTCCACGGTGTACGCCTACGAAGGTTCGTACGTCGAGGGCCGTGACGGTTCGTTCACGCAGGCCTTCAACGGCTCGACCATCGACGCGCTCAACGGCTCGGAAGTCGACGCGGAGTCGGGCTCGGACGTCAGCGCCTTCGACGGCGCCTTCGTCAACGCCTACAATGGTTCGTACGTGCTGGCGGACGTCGGTTCGTCGGTATTGGCGTACGAAGACTCGACTGTCGACTCGCTGGGCGGTTACACCGAAGCCAACTTCGGTTCGCTCGTCACCGCCTACGATGGCGCCGTGACCGAGGCGTTCGACGGTTCGACCGTGGATGCCTTGGACGGCTCGGAAACCTACGCGTACGAAGGCTCGTTCGTGTCTGCCTGCGGCAGCGCGATCGTGTTCGACTACGCCGGCTCCACCATCGTCTGGTCGACGTACTGCAACTGAGCTTGCTCTCGCGAAGAGCCGTGGCAGCGATGCCGCGGCTCTTCGCTTAACCTTGCTGTGCTGTTTCTGCAACTTCTTTCTTACCAACCAAGATGCTGCACCGGCTAGGAAGCCGGGCAGCCTAGCATAAGGAAAGACTATGAAAAAGCTCATCATCACCGCCGGTCTCGTGTCGCTCTTCACCGCTGGTCTCGCTCTCGCCGCCCCGTCGGAGGCCTCCGCTCAGGAGTTCTACGGTCAGGGTCAGGTGTACGGGCAGGCGAACGGTTCGTGGGGCAACGACTACGGTCGCCGGGGACCGCGCCACGGTGGTCGCAACCAACACCGCCCCTCCTTCCAGACGCAGGTCGTCGAGAGCTACTACGAGTCGGTCGCGACCTTCTCGTGGCAGTTCGACTGGAGCTGCTACAAGTGGGTGTACGTTCAGACCGGCACCCAGATGGTGCTCCGGACGCAGACCCGCCTCGTCACGGTCTTCTGGCACTCGTCGTGGAACACCTACGTGTACACGAACCTCCAGGGACAGCTCACCGTCTACACCCGCTAAGCCTCGGGTAGACCAGGCTCGCAAGAGTCTGACGACATAAGGCAAGCTGCTTGAAATAGCAGCGTTTCTGCAACGACAACAATAACGGAACACCCGATCGAGCAACTCGAGCATGCGGCTTGAGCGGCTCGACTCGGGTGTTCCCACTTCAACATCAGGATCAAAAATGAAGAAGCTCGCACTTTTCGGTCTCGCTGCTTTCGCCCTCCTCAGCTCCGGCTGCGCTGTCAGCATGCGCGCGGCGACGCCGGTCGTCTACACGGATCCGGTCTACGTTCAGCCGCAGCCGGTCTACGTTCAGCCCGCGCCGGTCTACGTCCAGCCCGCGCCGGTGTACCGTCAGCCGCACCGTCACCACCCGCGCGGTGGCTACGGGCGCTGCAACCCGTACTACCAGTCCTGCCGCTAAGGCGTCATCGCTCAAGCGTCAGTGGCAGTGAGTGTTCGATGCGCCGCCGAATAACGGAGGTCTGACCAATCAAACGTGCGGGACTGGCTTCCGCAAGGGCGATTGCAAGACATCTGCATCACCGATGGTGATGCAGAAACTCCAGTCGGTGCGTGGGCGCAAAGATGCTCAAGGCAAGGCAAGCGGACCGGCTGTGCTGGTCCGCTTGCCGTTTCCTGGCTGCCCGGTTCGTTCAATCCCCCTCTACAAGGATTGAACGAATTCGTTGACACCTTGATGTCTGAATAGAACGCAAGGTATCAACGAATTCGTTCTGATCTTTCTTCTTATCGACAACAAACACTCCGCGAGGCAAAGCTCTCGCGGATTTGCTCTGGAGACATCTAATGAATACCAACAAGTTCGCCAGCGTTTCTTCCCTGCTCGCCGTCATCGCCCTCTGCGTGCTCTCGACCGGCTGCGCGGCAAGCTTCCGCGGCACCGCACGCGGTACCATTTATACGACCACACCCACTGTGTATGTCGAGCCGGCATACGCGCCTCCGCCTGCGGTCGTCGTTGCACCCGTTCCGCCTCCCACCGTTCTCGTGCAGCCTCCGATGCTGCCTCCGCCGCCTGCTGCCACCATGGGCGGGTCGGTGTATGTCAACGTTCCGCCGGTCACGGTTTACGGTGGTGCCGGCGTCAGCGTCGACACCGGTCGCACGCGCATGCCTCGCCGCCCGCACTGCGGCCCTTACGGCTGCCGCTGAACGCCTCGCTCGCAGAAGTTTCGGAGTTCCATAAAGGCAGGGAACCGTGCGTTGCAGCACGGTTCCCTCGCCGCGACTCGATTATCGGATTATCAACTTTTAGATCACCAAGAGGAAAATGAGCCGAGAAACACCGAGGGAAACCTCAGAACAACAGATTCTTTCAAGCTATTACGCGGAAATGAGTAAGGTCAAGCTTCTCAGCATTGAGGAAGAACGAGACCTCGCTCAGCGTACCAAGCAAGGCGACGTCCGGGCTCGCAAACAATTGGTCGAAGCTAACCTTCGACTGGTGGTTTCGATGGCTCTGCAATACCGCCGTGGCAAGCGCTCTTTGCTCGACCTGATTCAAGAAGGCAACGTCGGCTTACTGGAAGCGGTCGACCGCTACGAGCTCTCGCACGAAACGAAGTTCAGCACCTACGCCGCATTCTGGATCCGGGCTTGCATCCTGCGCAGCCTCGCTCGGTCTGGAGTGATCAAGGTTGGTCTGAAAGACTACTGGGCAGTCCTTCGCCTGAACAAGGCTTCCAGCTCTCTCGCCCAAGAACTGGATCGAGAACCCACGCGTGAAGAAATCGCGCAGCGCATTGGCCTTGACGTCGACACGGTTGAGACGCTTCAGCGCAAAGCCCAGACTACAACGATGATTTCGCTCGACCAAGCGCTCGGAAACGCCGACGATACGCAGGGGCGGCGCACCATTGCTGATACCGTCGCATCACCGGCGGACAGCCCCGACATCGCGATCGACGAGGGAAAGCTGCACACGCAAATCATGACGGCTCTGCGCCGCCTGACCAAGCGAGAACAGCGGGTACTCACACTGCGCTTCGGGCTCGAAGGCAAGGAGACGATGACTCTCGAGGAAATCGGCAACCTGCCCGAGTTCGATGTCAGCCGCGAGCGAATTCGGCAGATCGAGTGTCAGGCGCTCAAGAAGATCGATGGGCCCCTCGCCGAGGCGCTTTACGAGCACCTCGCGTAAGAAATCGGTGCTCCAATGAGGGCGGCTTGCATCGTTAGACCAACGGTAGCAAGCCGCCCTCGCGGTAGTATTTTTTTGATCAATTTTAATCGACCGGTCTACTACTTTACTGGCAAAAAGAAACCAGACCGCTCCGAATGGGGTAGAAAAGCAACCAGAGATTTTTCCGGAAAAATCTCTGACACTCTCCAAATCCCACCGGAGCGGTCTGTTCAGCGCACACAGTTATCAAGACTTCCGCTTTTTGCGCGCCTTCGTCTTCGGTGTCACCTTGACGCCGCGCTCACGGACTCCGTAAGACACCGGCTCAAGCGACCGCTCGTGATCTTCCGACATCTTCGCCTGGCGGTACCGCTCCTCAAGTTGCACTTGCAGAGCAATTTCATAGGCATTGTCGTAATCGGAAGCAGCCATCACGGCTCGCTCCTTAAGCTCGTGGACTAGAGCATAGTGCACCTGTTCCACGGCCATCGCCGAATCGAGCCAGATTTCGTTGCGCGGGATGAAGTCATGCTTCAAGTCATGGCCGGCGAAACAGAAGTCGCCATCCAGTTCCTTTCGCACCTTCGGCCCATCCACAAACCACACAGAGAGTCCCTTGATGGTTTTGTGGAAACGACGGTAGATGCCAGTCAGGCGAACCTGAACAGTCTTCTCCCTCGCCGCCGCTTTCTTCTCATCGGCGATTCGCATCTTCTTTTCTAGAGCAAGACCAGCGCCATGCGCCCTGTCGTAGCTCCAGCCCTTCTCGCGCATCATCTTGCGCTCGATCAGTTCGTGCGCAATCGTGTACTCCAGCTCCTCAGAGCCGATGCGGTTGTCGATCCAAACTTCGTCAGCAGGATTGAAACGATAGCGCTGATCGTTGCCTCCCATCACGAACGCTGGATAGAGTTCGCGGAAGACTTTGTCGCCATCGACAATCCAGATGTCCTGTCCCTGCCGCCTGCCTAGATACACCCGGTAGACATCGCGAATCCTTACGCGGCCGGAGTTCTTATGTAGCAATTGGCAGAAGGGATGATCTTTACAGCGGTTCATTGCTGTCCCTCCTTTTGCTCACAATCGGACTCGTCACACACTTGGGGACGTCCATTTGAGCAGTGAACTTTTGAAGCAACTTGCAGTTTTCTTCAAGAAACATGCGCGCAGCGGTGTTGCGAGTCGACACCATATGCGGTGACACTGTCTAGAGTCACGAGGGTTCTAGAGAAGCGCAGCGCGCACCTCAGACCCCTCGAGACTCGCTACACATGCCGGAGTCGCCGCCGCTAGCGACCTTTCGATTTCGAGCTGCTCGCGCGCGCTTTCGGCACAGTTGCCGCTGGTTTCGACGTCATCTTCTGCACCAATCCGTGCTTGAGGAGAACCTCGACACACTGATTGATTGGCAGAGCATGCGCCTCATTGCCGCTTTGACCGATCGTCGTCTCAGCCATGAAAAGCGCGTTGATGATCGCTTCTTCAGCCGCTTCGACTGCTGCCTCGAACAGCGGGTTTAGACACTCGATGTTCACTTCCGGCAACTTGAGTTGACGGCGTGTCTCAGCCCGCTTGATCTTGCGCGTGGTTGAGAACGCGACAACAAAGTCGCCGCTGTCGTTGTGAGCCACTGCACCGGTCCGCGCCAGACCTAAGGCAGCCCGTTTGGCGAGCCGCTCGAGCTGAAGCGCGTTGAGCGGAGCATCGGTTGCAACGACGATGCAGATCGAGCCTTCGCGGTGTTCCGTTGCCAGGTCATCCTTCAAGATGCGGCCGACTGGAGCACCCTCGATGCGGAACGTGTGCCGGTCGCCATGGTTACAGTTGACGAGCACGCCGACCGTATATCCGCCGTCTTCTTTCGCCAGCACGCGAGACGAAGTCCCGATGCCGCCTTTGAAGTCGTAGCAAATCATGCCGGTTCCGGCGCCGACGGCACCCTCTTCGACGCGCCCGCTCTTGGCCCCGTTAAGAGCAGCCAAGACGTGCTTCTCGCGAACATGGCGTCCACGAATATCGTTGAGAGAACTGTCATCACACTCACCGACCACAGGCAGGTAAGTGTCATCGTCGACACCGATAGCCGGGTTACGCTCAAGCATCCACGTAACAGCAGCGTCCATCACGCGCGGAACATTGAGCGTATTGGTGAGCAGAATCGGTCCTTCGAGGAAGCCCGATTCTTTCACCCAGTGGAGTCCTGTGACTTCGCCGTTGCCGTTGAGAACGAACGCGCCAGCGCTGACTCTCTCGGCCCACAGGTCTCCGTCATGCGGGATGATCGCAGTAACACCGGTGCGAACCGGTCCCTTGCCGGGAACGAGCTTGCCCTCTCCCGACCTCAGAGTCGTGTGTCCGACCTTAACGCCATGCACATCAGTGATCGCGTTGTTTGGCCCGACCGCCAAAGTCCCGATCGAGAATCCAAGATCGCGCACACGCATCCTTGCCGAAGAGCCTTTGAGCCTCTTCGTGGAACGTTTTGCACTCATTGGAAATACCTCTAGACTGGTGATAATGTGGGTCGCCTCTGCAGATTACCATCACCGGAGGCAATCATCCGACAGAGCTTCAGACTGTCCGAAGTCTTTGTTGTTACGGTGCAGAGATGACTTGGAATTACAAGTGAGTCGGGTCATTGCACAGGAACACATCCAATGCAACGCGTCATTGACCAATAGTGAGCTGTTTAGCTTGCTATGCCGAACTCGAAGTTTGTGCCTTTTTGCACTCTTTTGAAAATAAAACGAAAAACCAAGACGACCCTATGGCACAACTCAATTTCACTTCAACGATAAAGAAGTTAAGAGATACATCTAAACCAATCATGACTCTCGGGCTATACCAAAACTTTTTGGATACCCGAGAAGCTTGTAACTAAAGGCAAGTACAGACTCGAACCGGGACGACATCTCAAGCGGTTCCCCTCAATACTTTTGTAACTTTGCGCAGCTGCATGATCTGTTATGTCGGAAAGGAACCACTAATGGTGGTGGCACAAAAGCCGCAAGGGATTGCGGAGATCGGCATATTTAGCCATTCGCGTGCCTGCGCAACCCCATGACAACCACCTTTACGCGCGCCCGGATCATTTCATAGTTTGAAACTATATTTTTTTCGCTCAAGAGAAATTTAGAGGCATCCCAAAAGCTTAGCGCTTCAAGAGCTTTCGATTTAGGAAGATAAGCAGCAAACAACATAACGTTGTTTGTTGTTTGCCGTCACACTTCCCAAGTCTAGCTCTTCAACGCTGCTCGAGAGATTTGCGATTCGGTTTTGCCTGTAACCAAATCGCCTGTCTCAAACACTCGGTAAAGCTTCAAAGTGAGGCTTAACCGCTGTTCTCTTGCCATTTTTCAACCGCAGCGACCAGGGCTTCGAAAGGGGTTCCTAGTCTGCTGCCCTAAGAAACAGAAGAAGAGGTGACATATGGCTTCTAAGTGCCACACCCCGGGGCGCAACTACTGTGCTCCTAACGGCAAGATTGCCGCGCTTTTCGTTGATGTCGACGGGACCATCATGGAGTGCCAGCCCTATTACGACGGGGCTATCGCGGAGTTCGCGACGCTCATGTCCCTGTGCGGTTTCGACCGGAACAAGGCTGAGGATACGCTGAAGCGTGTCTATTACGGCTCGATGCCGCATCGAGGATTCGAACGCCATCGGCTCGCTGAAGCGATCGTCGAGGCCTACGGCGTCATGTGCAAAGAGCACAAGAAGCGGCGCCGCAAGGATGTGATTGCCATTTGCGAACGCATTGGCAGCGCTCCTTTCTTCCGCCGTCCCCGCCTGTTCGAAAACGCTCTGGCTGTGCTCAGCCGTGCGCGTAAGCAGTTCTACATCATCGCCGTCACCGTCGGTGACCGCGAGGTGCAGAACTACAAGATTCGGCAGGGCGGTCTCGACGCGATCTTCGACGACAAGATCATCATCCTGAAGGAGAACAAGGCCGATAACGTGCGTGAGGTGATCAAGGACCTCAACATCGATCCGAAGCTGTCCGCCTTCATCGGCAACAGCATTCGTTCCGATGGCGCCGCGCTCTCGGAGACCAACTTCATCTACCTGCCTCTCGAATCGAGTCTCACGCGCAGCGGCGACAAGCTGCCCGAGAACACCGGCTTCGAGACCTTCGAAACGACCGACTGGCGCGATACGGAAGAGCGTGCGATTCAGCGCCTGATCCGCCGGCGCCAGCAGTTGATCGAAGAAGATGGTGATTCCGTCGAAACGCCAGCCCAGGCTCTCCGCTCGGCTGGTCCACAGAAGCAGACCGGTTCAGACGACGACGGCTGCTGCGGAGGGAGAGGCTGAATCAGTCGCTAGCCCTCTGTATGAGGCGCTAAAAAGCGAAATCAGTTGACGGGCTGCAGGAAAGTTCGGGTGAGAGTTTGCAGTGGGGACTACAGGCGGTCTTCCCTGCTCGCTTTCACCTGACCTTTTGCAGCTTCGTCATTTTGAGCCATTACTACTAATTTTTATAGTTATTATTCACCTTGAAATATAAGACGAAGTCCTCAACTGCATTTGACAAGCTCAACACCCACCCCGTCCGGCGCACGAGGGTCCTTGAGACCCTTCCATACGCCGAACGGGGGTGTCTTGGCAGTTAGTCGAAGTACCAGAGATTTTTCCGGAAAAATCTCTGGCGATTATCCGCGGTACTGCCAAGCCGCGGACAGCTTGGATTTACCGGATTAGCGCTTGGCAAGACGAGCAGCGGCACGAGCATCGAGACGAGCACGAAGCTCATCATGACGCGATGCCGATGCACTCGCCGAGACGCTCGCGGAGGCCTTCGCCTTCACATCGACGCGTGCAACAGTGGGAGCACGCCGAGCCGGTGCCGCCGGAACGAAGTTTGGTCGCATATCATGGCGGTCGAACTGCCCACGACGATCGCTGCGATCGCGATCGCGGTCGCGACGACCATCACGTCCGTCGCGGCGGTCACGACGATTGCGCCCGTCGCGGTCATCCTTCACCACTACGGTCGTGTCCTGATTGATCTCGACGTTGTTGATCGTGTTGTTGACCGTGGTGTTGTTCACGGTCGTGTTGTTCACGACGACATCCGAGTTGTTCGCGACCACTTGCGTTCCATTCGCTACCGGAGCAGCTGCCGGAGGAACGGCCGCGGGCACCGCAGGATATCCAACAGGAGCTCCGTGCGGGAAGCCCGCAGGCGGGAACGCCGCAGGCACCGGCTGAGCAACCGGAACCGGGAACGGGCGATCGACGAACACCGGATTTTCGACGAACACGGGCTTCTCGACGACGACCACACGCGGCTCCGGCGCGGGTTCCCTCACCTTTACCACCACGACTTTCGGTTCGGGAGGTGGCGCTGCGACGATCGGCTGCGGAGCGAAGTCCGGTGCCGGTTGCTGCTGCGTCGCAGCCGCAGGAAGCGCAGGAGCCGCAGTCGGAGCAGCAGCAACCGGCTGTTGAATCACAATCGGCACCGGCTGCGGTGCCGGAGCCTGATTGCCGGAGAGCTGGGAGGGCAAGTTGCACCCTGCCAGCGCAGAAGCAGCAAGAAGAGCCAGTAGCGTGGTTTGAATTGTTTTGGTCATGATTTCCTTGGTCTGGAGGTCTGCCGCTTGCCGATTGAAGATTTGCAAACGCTCAAGGCAGGCGGCAGGCTGAACGATCCATCGTGCAGACTTGGGTTATACAGTTGGTGCGCACCTCCAGGGCAACACCACTGCTGGTATCTTCAATGAAAAACGGCCACGACGACAGTGATGTTGTCGGGTCCACCAAACCGTAGGGCGAGGTCGACCAAGTCTTGGCAGATCTCAGCGACGTTTTTCTTCGTCGCACGCCGCAAGATTTTTTCGATCTCTCCTCCAGGAACATGCCCGCAAAGCCCATCGGAACACAATAGCAACACGTTCCCCGAACGCGGAGCGTGCGCCACGTGATCGGCAACGCATGCGCCTTCCATGCCGAGGGCACGGACGATTACGTTCTTACTCGGAAACTCGTCCGCCTGCTGGCGGTTGATCAGGCCTTTTCGAAACAGTTCCTCGACGTACGAGTGGTCACGAGTCAACTGATACAGCCCTTTTTCACGAAGCATGTACGCTCTGGAGTCACCGACGTGAGCAATATGCACCTCGTCATTGAAGTAGCACATCGCTGCAATCGTGCTGCCCATAGCCCTCTTGCCAGGGCTGCTCCGTTGATCGCGAAGCACGTTCTGGTGTGCCTGCTCGACCTTGCCCAGAAGCCAGTGGCGAATGGTATCGCCATCAGCACCAGGCAGACCGAGGAGTTCCGGCTCACCGGAAGCATCGAAAAACGTCTTCACAGCAAGCTCGCTTGCCACTTCGCCACAGGCGTGACCGCCCATGCCGTCCGCAACGACAGCAACACGATTGTTGGAGCAAATAGTGAAGTTGTCCTCGTTGTTTTGCCGGACACGTCCGACGTGAGTGAGACCGTAAAGAGAAATCTTGGGTTTGCCCTCGAACAGGCAGAACATCTTTTTCACCAACTTGTTGTAGGTTGCGAAGAAATCACTTCCCGCAAGGTGCGCCAACACACCGAAACACAGCGCTCAAGTCAGGGCTTCCACTTCGCACATTTCATGCGCGAGAAAACAGTGAATACATGAGTGACTTTGTGTCTTGGTGGTTTTGCCCTTGCAAAAAGTGAGTGAAGAGAACAAGTGTTTCTATCGCAGAAACATAGCGACACTCAATTGGTGTGAGCCGCACCAACACGTAGTTTCACCCAGGAGAGGCAGAAACCTCATTAGCGCAACTAGCACCACATACAATACCAAACCAACGATGATATCCCGGAGCCAAGCCGGGCACTTTCAACCGATCAATACTTCTTTCAGCGTGAGAAACTCGTGTAAGGGGTCGTCAAAAATTGTTTTGGAAACACACTTAGTTGCCAAGGAAATATTTCTAGTGAGGACACACTAGGACTCACTAAAAGAACCCAGAGGCCGTATAATCCATAGACTTATAGCGTTGATGGTTCCACTGACTTCCGTGGTCCCCTTCACCTTGGTTGGTTGAATCGTTCTTTCGTTGAATCGTTCTTGTTTACTTGTGATCTTTGACTTTGATTTGATCTTTGACCTTCGATTTGGACTTTGACTCGTGATTTTGGAGCTCGCAAATGACTGACGTACTATGCCTTGGCGAAATTTTGGTCGATTGGGTCTGCACGACACCAGGTAACGAACTGGACAGAGCGGCACATTTCACCAAAGCTCCAGGCGGCGCACCTGCCAACACCGCGGTTGGTTTGGCCAGGCAAGGCGTTCCCACAGGATTCATAGGACGGGTATCTGGCGATGCTTTCGGCATGTGGTTGAAGGCTGTTCTCGAAGAAGACAATATCGACGTTCAAAACACAGTCGTGGATCCGGAGGCTCAAACGCGCATGGCATATGTGGTTACGACAATCACAGGCGATCGCAAACTGGCTGAGTTTTCGAAGATTGCATGCGCAGACGCCAGGCTCGAGCCCGATGATCTGAAGCCGGCAAGCTTCAAAAAGGCCAGCGTCTTGCACTTCGGATCGATTTCGTTGATTGCTGATCCCGCAGCCAAGGCAACCAAAAAGGCAGTCGAACTAGCGCAGTCAAACAAACTCTTGGTCTCCTACGATCCCAACGTTCGTATTGGTCTGTGGCCAAGCCCTGAGGTTTGCAAACAAACAATCTTGGATACTTTGAGTTGGGCTGACCTGGTCAAAATTAACGAGGACGAACTTGCGTTCCTCACAGGCGATCGCGACCTTCAGTCCGCAGATACACTGAGAAGCAAGCACGACATTCCAGTTTTGATTATCACACTTGACTCTCGCGGCGCTTATGTGACTACATCAGCTGGAAGCAAGTTGGTTCCTGGATTTCAGGTGCAGCTCGTGGAAGCAACAGGTGCCGGAGATGGTTTCAACTCAGGTGTTATTGCTGGTCTTTTGCCGCACATCAAAAACGCGAAGGACCGCCGCAAGACCCTCGAAACATTAGAACCCGCCAAGCTGCACGAGATTATTCGCAGAGCTAACGCGATCGGTGCTTTGACTTGTACACGCGCTGGAGCCATTCCCGCCTTGCCGACCGCAGCCGAGGTCGATGGATTCATGCAAGAAATGTCCGCCCAGGCGCCGATTTCATAACCTCGCGAAGATCGCGCAACGTCTTGACAAGCTCATTACATCTTGCATTACAGCTTTGCATATTGATAGATTTCAAGAGATCCTTTTCTTTTTTGTTTTGCACTTTCAATTGGAACTCTGACGTCTAAACAATCGCTCCATTGTCGATCTACATTCAGTCCTTGCGAACCTGCAGGACATGGGTAGATCTACCTGCCACGTCGAAAGCAGTTTGAAAAGCTGGTGACACCAAAAGTGACACCACCAATTCATACAATGGGGCGAAGGCTCGACGATGGAGCAGCAATCATGCGGCTTTCGTCGAATCACCTGTTCCGCCAAGAGTTCGTTCACCATCCATAGCAAGGATTTTCAGCCATGGCAACCTACGCTCTTCTCGGTCTGATGGGGCTGACGCTGATTTTTGCGCTACTGGCGATTGCCGGGTTTCTGTCCAGCCACACTGGCGGCAGCCCGAAGATGAAGTACTGGTCCAAGATTCATGGTGGACTGGCCTACATCACGCTGAGTTGCGCAGGGCTGAGCAGCCTAATGTTTCTTGAGGGCTCCCGGCTCGTTCCGGGTGTGCTCTCGTTTCTTTTCGGCATAATGGGCATCCTCATTCTGCGTTCCGGATTGAGGCTCAGAAAAGAGATGCTCAATAAGTAGTCTCACAGCGAGACTTCGGACCGCGCAGCAGGACGTTCAATTGTCCTTCTGGTTCTGGCGCGGCGCTTAAACAAGCAGCGAGCACATCGCATCGCGGCTTCCTTTGCGGCCATAGTGATCGAGCACACAAGCGGTAGCAGAGGCGGCAAAAGCTTCACCGAACCGAGTGCGTGTCCGGGCACAACGCCGCTGGTAACAACAATGTCCACCCCTATGCGGACAATCGCCGGCATCATGCTGGCGTTCTCTGCTGTCACAATCACATTCTCTGCGGAAACCTCGTGGGCTTCCCCCACCAACGAGCAATCTGCGTTGGCTTCGGATGCTCCCTCCAAGATTCGAACGGTGAAAGAATCCGGCGACTCCACCAAAAGAGAGGTCGAGCGAATCCGCTCGATTTACATCCCTACCGGAGAGACGCTGGATCTATCCATCGTTTATCAAAACGGAACAACCATGAGGTTCTCCTACGCCGCTGGACGCGTTCAGCGCGAGGAAGAGTTCGTGCCGCACCCGGCGAAAAAGGGACTCTATCGCAAGCGCGAAGCGTTCCTGAACCAGTCGGGCGGCAAGATCTGGCAGAGACTGTATCGATTCGACGGCTCAGTCGAGCAAGACGATCGCTACACGACGTGTTGCATCTCGCGCACCAAGTATGCCTCCGATGGTAAGACTGCGACGAGCAGGATGCTTCTCGACAGAGCAACCGAAAGCCCTATGCTGCAGCCAACGCAGCAGCGAATCTATCGGTAGCCGGAATGGGTGGCAGGGCAATCAAATGATATGCCCTGCCACCTGCATCCGCTCGGGGTCTGGGCTCTTCGTTTATCCCCTATTGCTACTTCCCGTTATAGTAAGCACCGGATACGACACCACAGCTCAGTGCGAAGAATTGCTAGTCCTCAACACTGCTTTCAGCACCTAGTTCCAAGCCAACCTCAGTAATATGCGCTTCTTTGTCTTCCTTGTTCATATACTCCAACAGGTCGCTTAGTCGAATTCGCCTATGGCTTCCAAGCTTCGATGCCTTGAGACGGCGCTTTTTGATCAAATCAACTATGACCTGACGAGAATACCCCATCATGTCTGCGGCTTCCTGGGTTGTGACCCACGCGCTGCGAACAATAATCGTTATTGACTCTTTGCGAACCATTGCCTGAGAAGCCGTAGATAGCACTTCGATCAATGGTTGCGGCAGTGGCACCCATGTTCCATCCGGACACAAAAGCATGAACGCGGCGTTAGGCTGACTACTCAGGACGCGTGCAACACCTGCGTTCGAAAACGCATGCTCTTCATTTGGCGAAACTGTTAAATGTTCGGGCAAGATGGTCACCAGAGCGGCGGCTAGAGGCTGAGGGTGAGTATCTTATCACAATTCGACGAATTCGACATTTTCAACCAATTCACCCCAATCGTCCACTTCAGAATATTCGCGTTGTGCCGATTTATGGGGTTCAAAGGAGTTTTTGATTTTTCCGGAAAAATCTCTGGTTGTTTTTGAGGTCGTTCTGGGTCAGGCGTATGGGACGAAATTATCAGCTGGCAGAGATTTCCGGAAAAATCTAAAAGAGACACAATTTCAACAAACTTTTTTCAGGCGCCATTTGCCGAAAACCGAGTAATCATCTAGCTTCCGGCGCTCACGACCTAGCGCTTGACTGAAAAGGCCAGATTTGACGCAGTTTTCTCTTGAAGACCAAACCAACCTATAATGTACTCCAGGAAAAGCGCAGGCAAGGTCCGGCGCAAGATCTGGCGACAGCAAACTGGCGAGAGCAAGGGAAAAAGCGGCACATGAACAAACGGATTTACTCTGCCTGTGTAGCAACATCGACGGTGGTTTCGGTGTTTTCAGGAATCGCATTGAGTGTTCCACAAGCACAAGCCCAACAACGAAGGCTGCCTCCTCCGCCGCCTCCGGTCGTCAACTTGGGACCAAAGAAAGTGGTTCCGCCACCGCCGAGCAAGGCTTCGACGACATCCACAAAGGCAGATCCGAACGCACCGATTGTTATTTACCAAAGCAAACCGCTGTCGACCACTGCTCTGACATGGCAGAACCTGACCGACTACATCAACCTGCAAGCAGGCCAAGACCAGCTTCCACTCACATTGACTTTCACCAATGGACCCGGCGGAAGCCCAAAAATTCAGCGTCTTGCAATTGACATTGCCGGCAGAAGAGTGGCTACCAACCTGGATTTCAAAGGAGACACGCTGGTGCTCGATATGACCGGCGCTCTGTCCGGCAGCACACAAATCGAAATTGAAGCATATGGTCCGCCGGGAGCTTCAATCAACTGGAAGCTGACTACTCCCAAAATCAAGCTGAGCGCAATGGCCCCCGACACCGCAGGACCCAATGAAAAGGTAGTCCTGACAGGAAAAGGTTTGCCCAAAATGCCCAAGGCTTATCGCATTCTTGTTGCCGACAAAGCTGCCACAGTCACGGATGTCACGGATAAGACGCTGACATTCCTGGTTCCTCAAGACGCACCAGGCGGCAAGCAAGTGGTCCAGGCCTACGTGGGCAACATCAAACTCGACCCGTTCAATCTGGTTGTGAAAGTTCCACCTGAAGTCACTTCCTGCAATATGTTCTCGATCCCACCCTTGGGCACAATGCAGGTCTATGGGAAAAACTTCTCGAAGAATGCCGCGGAAAACCAAATCTTCTTCAACGGAATGCCAGGAACCATCGTAAATGGCAGCGATACGCAGCTTACCGTGCAGGTTCCCAACCTTGATGCACCCCAATTCAATGTGGCCATCACTGTCAAGACGAATGGTATGGCTTCCAAAGGAAACGTGATCGTCAACGTTTCCGCACGTGAAGTACCCAAAGACACACTGGATCAGCCGACTCCTGATACATGGAAGAGCGACTAGAACGACGGACGTTCCAGCGAAAACCTTTTAGCCAGCAAAGCACGCCTAAGGTCCCTTCTCGTCTTTAACAGCCAGAGACATCTGGTTGGTCAATGATGGTCGATCCGCGCAGAATAGACCTGGATTGCATCCTTCCATCGCCATTTCTACCAGGACTCGCGACATATTCAGGCCAAAACCAAGTCCATGACCGTTGCAAGCCACGCAGAAAAACACACCAGGAACTTTCGACAGCTCGCCGACAATTGGCAGTCCATCATTGGTAAAAGCCATCACGCCTGAAAACCTGTAGTCGATAGGTACGCCCGCGACGTCGGGAAATCGATCTTTGAGATAGTTTCCCAGCGCCTGCTGCACGGGTTTCGTCACAATATCGGCATAGCCAATTTCTTCGTCCACTAAGAGTTGCCGACAACCACCCAAAAGCAGACGGCGATCTTTGAGCTGTCGAAAATACTCAAACCCATAATTGGCATAGCAAATACTAGTCAAAATCTGCTTCTTCAGCGGCTGTGTCACAAGAATCTGACCGCGCACAGCTTTCATTTTGTCTTGGAACCACGAGTTCAAAAAGGGCGCGTAAGCATTTGTTGCCAGCAAGACACGCTCGGCCTCTATGATGCGATGCGCGGTGCGCACGTGCACTGTGTTAGAAGCAGAATCGGCTTCCAGCCTTATTACTGGTTCGTTTTCAAAAACGGTCGCTTTTGACGCAGCGATCAAAGCTTTAACCAGTTTATAGGGATGGACAGCCGCATCACACGGATTAAAGATGGCTCCGTAGAAGTCTCGATCGATCGGATCTTCCTTCAAAAACGTCAGTTCAAAGCCGTCTGCCACCATCAGCTCCGCCGACTGAGAGAGATCCTCAAGCTCATCCAAAGATGACGCAAGCAAGTATGAGCCGCAGTCTTCATAATCAAGATAATTACCGTGCTCGTCGGCAAAAGCCTTGAGTTGTTTCAGATTGTCCTGGGCAAACTCGTAGACGAACTTGGCATTGGCGCGTCCATACACCTTCACTGCCGAGTTGTAATATGTTTGAATGCCGCGCATGACGAATCCAGCGTTGCGCCCGGATGCACCACCGCCGACTCTGTTGGCCTCCAACAAAGTTACTTTGAGATTTCGTCGAGAAAGAAGATAGGCTGCACCACAGCCGATGACGCCACCACCAATGATGACGACATCGACCTTCTCATGCTTTTTCTCTGAGACAGTTTCGATGTTGTCGTCCAGCCAAACCGAAAGAGTCAAACGCCACCTCCTGACAACCAGCCTTGGTGACAAGCAATCTTATGACCGAGGTTCGCAAGAAGCGGAACATCGCCAAGTACATTCGAGGAGGGGCGGCGATCGAACGTATAATAAGTGAGACGAAAACTAGTTTTTTGATTTTTCCGGAAAAATCTTTGGCTAGTTGCTGCTGCCTCTTTCTGGCGCATAAAACCGTTCATCGACTAACAAAAGACATACAAAAGAGAACTACTACTAGAGTCTACCCAGCCAACCCATGATGCTATCCGAGCTAAAAAGAGAAGTCGAAGCCCTAGAGGAGCGCCTGACGAAAGTCAGCGAATATCTTTGACAAAGATAGGCTAAAAAAAGAACTTTCAGACCTCGAACAAGAAACGCTCGAATCAGATTTCTGGCAAGACCAAAAGCGAAGCCAGAAGGTAACTCAAAGAATGAGCCGCATAAAGGCTCAGATAGAGCAACACGATGCTTGGCTTAGAAAACAAAGCGATCTAGAAGTACTAGTCGAGCTTGGACTCGAAGAAAACGATGAGTCAGTGACTGCTGAAGTTGAAAGGGGATGTCAGGAGCTCGCGAGAGATCTCGCTAAGTATGAGATGACACGCTTGTTGTCCGGTGAGTATGACGACTCATCAGCCATCGTAACAATTAACGCAGGTGCAGGTGGTACAGATGCTCAAGATTGGGCAGAAATGCTGCTTCGCATGTACTTACGATATTGCCAAACCAAAGGCTATAAGACAGAAATACTCGATCAGTCGGACGGCGAAGAAGCAGGCATCAAGAGTGTTACGTTTAGAGTTGACGGACCATTCGCTTTTGGATATTTCGCCTGCGAAAAAGGTGTGCATCGTTTGGTGCGCAAGTCGCCGTTCAAGCAGGGCAACGACTCCCGGCAGACCAGCTTTGCCGCTCTTGATGTTTCACCAATGATGGAAGACATCGATTCGCTCGTCGAGATCAAGGACGACGATATAGAAGTAGACACCATGCGCTCCGGCGGAGCCGGTGGTCAAAACGTCAACAAGGTGGAAACCGCGGTGAGGATCGTCCACAAACCGACGGGCATCGCAGTAAAGTGCCAACAGGAACGGAGCCAGCTGCAAAACAAAATGCTAGCCCTCGAACTTCTGAGATCGAAGCTGCTGGCCATTAAGCAGCAGGAACGAGACGAGGAACTGGCGAAACTCAAAGGAGAGAACGTCGCAGCGACTTTCGGCAATGCCATAAGGTCATATGTTCTTGATGACAGACTTGTCAAGGATGTGCGCACCAAATGCGAAACCACCAACGTGGAGGCTGTCCTAAATGGCGATCTCGATGATTTTATCGAGAGTTACCTACGTTTCAAAGCGGTAGCGAGAGCTTCGCTTACGTGACTGTGTCAGCAGCGCTAACCTTTACACAAGAGCTTAAACAGAACAAACCCGCGCCACAAGGTTTTCTTAAGCCTCAATTGCGTCGGTGAATGTACCCCAAAAATCATCAACCCTCAACAAATCTTTTGGGCTCATGACAACCTTGCTTTTGCACCATATATTCCAAAATTTCAGTTATCAAGTGAAAACCCAAGCCGGGCAAGGATTTTTGCGATTAGCCTTTTCTTTATTATCTTGCAAACCCTGCCCTCTAGAGAAAAAAGAGATTTTGATGTACTCGGCCGTTTTGATACGTTGGACATATCCGATTCTTAAACCCCGTCCTCCCAGGAAACCAAACAAAACGCCCAACCGCTGCTGCAAAACAAATCCATGAAATAGAAGAACCGAAGCACATAGCTGCTTCGGTTTGTCACTTGCATGGATTTTGTACGTGCGTCTCAGTTCATCGCCTGCCTCCGTCCATCCAAAGTGGATAAATGCATCGATGCAACTTCAGTCGCCGTGCCGCTGTTAGTCGTTCGTTCGGACTTTTGTTTGGGACGCCGGGATTTTGTTTTTGATTGACCTTCGTTGTACGTCGCCGAAGCGAAGCAGTGCGCTCGCATTGCAAGTAGATCGGAAACGCGCAGCGGAAGCCACACACGGAGCGTTGAGCATGAACATCATCGACAGCCTCTGGTGTCATTCACCACTTCTAACCCTGAAGGAGGATCGCTATGTCGAAACCTGAAGACAACCAACTCAACGACCTGCTCGGGCTCAGCCCGCTCGTCGAAGAGACTATTTCGTTTCGCGAGCTCCTTGTGTCTCTCAAGGAGCATCCGGAGCGCGCCGACACGGCCGCTGCTCTATTCGTCCGCGCCGTAAAGGAAGCGGGCGAAGTGGACATCGATAAGGCCGCACCGGAACGTCGCCCCTACCTGGAAATGCTGCGGTCCATGAAGATCCCGGCATATTCTGCGTTCGATCACGTACGCGGCAGTCAGCGCGTCGTCGCCCGGCTCATGAAGCACTACGAGGCGGCTGCTCAGAACGGTTACCAGCTTCGTCAGATGCTGACGATTTTCGGTGGACCGGGCTCGGGCAAGTCGTTCCTTGTGGATGCGATGATCGCCCTTCTCGAAGGACAGATCGTCTACGCCGTGAAGGACTGCCCCGTTCACGAAAACCCCCTCAACCTTCTGAATCTCCTGAAGCCGGCACAGCTCAAGCAGCTGGCCAAGGAGCTCGGAATGGTGGACGAAAACGGCAAAGACCAGCTCGCCGAACTCATGAAAGCGACGCTGCAGCCGTGCGCCCACTGTTTCCAGAAGGTGATGGGCGTCGGTGACGAAGAGAAGGCGAAGAAGCCGAACCTGGGCGAACTCCAGGTCGAGGCTCTGCGTCTTTCGTCCCGCAATGCTGGCATCAGCCAGTGGACCCCGAGTGCCCCGGGTCAGGGTTGCTCGCTGCAGTCGTCCCTCCACCAGGGAAGCCGCGGCCTCAACCGCTTGCAGGAAGCGTTTTCTGCAAAGGGCGCCGAAGCCGGTAGCGTTAGCCAGCTGCAGGTGCTGCTCGAAGCCACGGAAGGTCGGCGTATGCCGGCCGGTGGTGGTCAGAGCTGCGGCACCTCGACTGGTTTCGTACCGCTCGATTCTTTGATCGTCCTCGAGACGAACGAAGGCGCGTGGAACCAGTTCATCAAGGATCAGCAGGATCCCGATGCCTTCACTCGCCGTACCCGCGTCCTCACGATGCTGTACAACACCGTCGTGTGCGAGGAGGAGCAGGCCTATAAGGACTTCATCACGAAGCTCAAGGCCGTTCCCAACCTCGATCCGTTCGCGCTGCACATGGCTGCGATGCTTGCCGTCGCCAGCCGCATGGTGACCGATGACCCGAAGGTGGACACCGGCATCGACCTGATCACGCGTATTCGGATGTACAACGGCGAATCCATCGTCGTGCCCAAGAAGTCGTCCACTCCGGTCGCTCCCTCTAACCCGTGGGGCGGCGGTCTGGCTTCGATGGGAAGCAAGCCGCAAACCGATGAAGCGGCAAAGAACGTGCAGGTTGCCGACATCTGGCAGCAGGTTGGTGACGATGAGGGCAAGTATGGGCTCAACATGGGCTTCATGCTGTCCTGCGTCTCGCAGATCTGCGAGCTGGGCATGGCCACCAAGCACAAGTGCGTCACGGCCCTGGCGGTCATGAACTACTTGTATGCGCGCATCGAACAGCACATGAAGAGCCCGGGACTCACCTCCCAGGAGACGAAGGTGCTGGAGCGCTGCAAGACGTACCTCAAGATGGCGACGACTCGCACCGGCGAGCCGGGCATCATCGAAAAGGAATACCGCCGACTGCTGCGGGAGCAGATGCTTCTGCAGTTCGCCCCGGACTTCGACACTCGTGCAAACGAGATCTTCACGAAGTACCGCGCACACGCGAAGGCGTGGGCGATGGGCGGCAAGAAAGTGTTCGACGAGCGGCATCAGAAGCAGGTCGACGTGGATGTCGAATTCCTGCAGCAGCTCGAGACGAGCATGGGCAAGACGTACATCGATGATCGCGAGCAGTTCCGCCGCGGTCTCGAGTCGGAATTCATCGAACTTCTCAGGGCAGCCGCTACCCTCCACAAGGAGGAGAGCTGTGAGCACGTCGTCATCGACTGGCACACGCAGCCTGACCTGGAGAAGGCGATTGCTAAGCGCCTCAACAGCGAGATTGCTGACAAGGTGCAAAAGCTCCTGACCGCGGAAGACGTCAACCTCTCCGTCGAGGAGAAAGCGTTCCGCAAGGAGTCCATTGACCGCTTGAAGCAACTCGGTTATTCGGACCACTGCCTGAAGGCAGCGCTGGAGTACTTCAAGGAATTCGAGCTGTGGAAGTCGGCGTAAGCCGGCTTCCTCTGTCTCCTAACCTCTCAACTAGAGAAAGGTGAACATCATGAGCACCGTCAAAATGAGCGAACAGTATTACCTTCCGGAAGCGCCGTACACCGGCACGCTGAAGGAGTTTCTCCCTATCGCCAAGAAGCACCCCGCCTACGTCGAGTCCGCCAAGGCTCGTCTGTTCCGGCTGATCGTGCGTCAGGGCGTGAACGTGATGCGCAGCGACAAGCTCGCCCGCATCTTCGGCAAGGATTCCATCGTCGCGTACAACGCCGCCCGCGACTTCTACGGCATCGAGCCCGGCATCCACGAAGTGATCGCCAACTACCTCGGCGCCGCGATTCACGGTGGTGAAGCGGACAACCAGGTCCTCGTCCTCATCGGACCGAAGGGCTCGGGCAAGTCCCAGTTCGTCAAGCGTCTGAAGGACATCCTGAAGACCTCCGAGCCGATTCCCTACGCGGATGGCTCGCCCATGCGCGTCAACCCGCTGAACCTCCTGTACCTCATCCCCCAGGCCGCTCAGAAGAAGAGCCTGGCGCAGAAGGTGAGCCTCAAGGCTGCCCGCACTCAGATCCTCAAGGACCTGGGTCTGGACGCCGAGGGTCTGCTCAACTTCGCGAACGAGGACTGCGTGGCTGCGTTCACCGCGGCTGGCGCCGAGCCGGGCTTCGAGGGCCTGTGCGAGATCTCCGATGGCAAGCTGCTCGTCAGCGCCATCGTCTTCGGTCTCAACCTGCCGCGCTCGACCCGCGCCAACGTCGGCTACCCCGACCCGATCTCCAAGGATCGCGTGCTGGGGCAGTTCAACACGGAAACCGTGGAGCTGGCCGACTTCCCGATCTCGTCCTTCTACTTCGCCGATGACCAGGAAGGTTCGGTCGGTATCGCTTCCGTCAAGGAAGTGCAGCCGCTGAACTTCGACCTCCGCGTCATGATCGGTGAAGAGGACATCGCCGCGCTCGGCAACGTCAAGCGCGACGACCCGCGCGCCGTCATCCTCAACGGTGCGTACAACCTGTCCAACCGTGGTCTTCTGGAGTTCGTCGAGGGCTTCAAGAACCCGAAGGAAGCGCACCGCTCCGTGCTGGAAGCGACGCAGGACAAGAGCATCCCCGCTCCCGACCCGCTGCGCCTGAACCTGCACTGGGACGGCATCCTGGTCTACCACTCCAACGCGCCGGAGTTCAAGGAGTTCAAGAACGAACCCAAGAACGAGCCGTACCTGGACCGCTTCGTCCAGATCAACTTCCCGTACCCGCTGGAAGCGTCTGAGATGGAGAAGGTTCTGGCCAAGCTGTGGGGCGCCACGGACTTCGCCAAGTCCAAGGACAAGGGCGGCATCCACCTGGAGCCGACCATCCTGCCGTACCTGGCTCGCTTCGCGGTGCTCACGCGCCTCGAGGATGACACCCAGGTCCGCGACCTGATGATGAAGCTCGACGCCTACAACGGCGACGAGTCGCGTCTGCGCGGCATGGGCACCAAGATCGACGTCCAGGCGCTCAAGCGCAATGCCACCCCCTGGGAAGGCATGGACGGCATCTCGCCCCGCTTCTGCGCCAAGCTGCTCACCTCGCTTGCCTCGCAGGCGATGGTGAAGTCGAAGGCCGTCACCAGCCGCGAGCTGCGTGACGCGCTCTACGGCGAAATCCGCCTGATCGCGGACGACAAGCTGCGCGAGCGGTACCGCATCTTCGTCTCCTCGCTCCTCGACGAGTGGCGCCGCAAGCGCCTCGCTCGCGTGGTTCTCGCCGCGATGGTGGAGAACTTCAAGGACGAGTGCGGCAACGTGTTCAAGAAGTACTTCGACAACGTGCAGGCGTTCAACCGCGGCACGTCCGTCCGGAGCACTTCGGGCTCGATGTGGCGCGGCGGTCCGGACGAGGACTTCATGCGTGAGATCGAGGCGGACCCCGAGCTGAACATCACGTCGGCTCAGTCCAAGTCGTTCCGCGCCGAGGTGGCCTCGGTTGTCGCCGCCTACATGGCCGACAACAAGGTCATCGACGTTCCTTACACCTGCTACGAGCCTCTGCAGCGCGCCATCGAGCGCTTCGTCTGCAAGAAGGTGAAGGACACGGCTCGCATCCTCAACTCGCAGAACGCCGGCTCCGAAGAGGACAAGCGCAAGCTCGCGGGTGTGAAGGATCGCCTGATCCGTGACCACGGCTTCGACGAGTACACCGCCGAGGAAGTGCTCAAGGAAGCCGAGGAGACCCGCGACTTCCTGAAGGAGGCGTAATCGGCTGGTAGGAGGTAAGCGCCTGGGGGCTGTCTAAAGGCAGCCTCCAGTGCGCCCCTTCTACCGGTTGGTGCGTCACCAGAAGGAGCGGTCAAGAGTCTCTGAAAGCAGGCTGCCTGGTTGTGACTGTATAAGAGGAAGGCGGGGGGCGGTTCTCGCAAGCGCACACATAAATGTATGGTGTTCCGTTTCAAAACGGAATTCCATACCTCTTTATGCGGTGCGCTTGCGGAGCCGCTCCCCGCTGACCTTTATATAGGAACAGTTTCCAGTCTTCTTTTTGACGAGCGGCTTGACATCACTCCCCTGGACAGACCGTCTTACTCGGTTTTGCGAAGGAGGAGGTTTTGCATGCCACCAAAGGTAGTGCGGCGAGGCCTATCGAGGTTGTGTGCGGACATTCTTTAGATGCAGGACCGTAAACGCGTTTTCAAACCTGAGAACCAGGAGGATTCAACCATGTCGAACGAGAAAGACAACAAGCTCCCTACGGAGGAGAGCCGTGTCACCATCTTCGATGCGGGCAGTTCGCCGTTTCCGATGGCGAATTTCACTCGTAACATCATGATGGACACGGTCATCGCTCCGCCCGATGATTCCGGTGGCGACCGCACCCGCGAGGACCGCGAGCGTCACAAGGATCGTATTCGGGATCAGATCAAGCCGCAACTTCCGGAGCTCATCGGTGGAAATCCGATCTTCGGTGAAGGCGGCAAGATCAAGGTGCCGGTCAAGGGTGGCTATGAGCCGCGCTTCCGGTACGGTCGTGACCAAAAAGGCGGTGGTGGCGGCGGTGGTGGCGAAGCCGGAAGCGATCCCGGTGAGCTGATCTACGTCGAAATCTCCATGGAAGAGCTCATCCAGATGCTCTTCGAGGAGATGGAGTTGCCGGACATGCTGAAGAAGCAGCTGGCGACGACCAAGGTGAAGGCCCACAAGTTCCGCGGTGTTCAGCCGCAGGGTCCGAAGCCCCGGCTCAAGAAGCCGGAAACCGCACGCGCGCGCGTTCGGCGCGCCATCGGCGTGAAGAACGCCAACCCGGACAAGTTCGAACACGTGGCAACGAACGTGCCGACCACGGCAGACGTTCCGTTCGCTCGCAGCGACATGCGCTACCATCGCGTCGAGGAAACCCTCGATGACGACAGCAAGTGCGTCGTGTTCTTCGTACTCGACCGCTCCGGCTCCATGGGTGGTGACCCGCTCATGATCGCCAAGAGCTACTTCCTGCTCAACCTGCTGTTCCTGCGTACGAAGTACCGGGACGTGTCGGTCGTCATGATCGCGCACGATGCAGAGGCGCACAGGATCGAGGACGAGAAGAACTTCTACCAGATCGAAGTGGCGGGCGGCACCATGTTCGTTCCGTCCTACGAGCTGGTCTTCAAGATCGCGCAGGCGGAGTTCCCCTCTGCCACCTGGAACCGCTACATGTTCCAGGCTACCGACGGTGTCATGTTCGATGGACAGGACGCCGTGCGGGATTGGTATACCAAACTCATCCAGAACGCTTTCAACTACTGCGGTTACCTCGAAATCCCGGCTGGCTGGGGTGGACGGGGCTGGCAGTACGGTGGACAGGCGTTGCTTGGCCTTGAAGAGAGGATCAAAGCGCATGTCGGCATGGCCCAGGCTTCGAGCCTGAAGGACGTGCCGGAAGCGTTCAAACAGATCCTCACCAAGGACAAGAAAAAGTCCTAACGGAGGCATATCATGTCTGCACACGAAAAGGTCATCAGTGACATCAAGATGTGGGATGCCCGTCTCGCATCGGCTGGCTATCGGATGGGGCTCGCGCCCTATCCGACCCACTATCACCTCGTGTCGGATCAACAGATGGTGCGGCTCATCCCCTACGTGATGTTGCCGACCCACTACCGACACTGGTCGTTCGGTAAGAAGTACGAACAGCAGGTCAAGGCCGGCGGTTCGTTTCACATCTTCGAAGCCGTCATCAACTCGAATCCGAGCTTCTGCTACCTGGGTCTTACGAACCAGATGGCGATGCAGGTTCTGGTGATGGCGCACGCGAAGTGGGGACACGTCGACTTCTTCGCCAACAACTTTCTTTTCAAGGAGTCTGGTGCCTCCTCAATCGTGGAGCGGCTCGCGCAGAACGCCGAGTTCGTGAAGCGACTCACGCGCAATCCGATGTATGGCGTCGAGAAGGTCGAGTACATCCTCGATGCTGCGCACGCCCTCGACGACCATGTGGGCTGGCTGCCGACCTTCACGGACAAGGTGTCCGAGAAGCAGGCGCGCCAGGAGCTCGAGCACCGTCTCATCGAGCTCGAAATGCAGCTGAAGCGCACCGTGTCCGACTTCGAGGCCAAGGGCATCAAGGAAGACATCGAGGCTGTGCGCGCCAAGCTGAAGGTGGATCCGATCAACCCGACCGGCGACATTCTCTCGTTCATCATGGACGAGAAGAACAACCCGCGCCTGGGCGAGGAAGAGCGGGGTCTCATCGCAATCGCGCGTGATCAGGCGCGCTACCTGCAGCCGCAGGCGCGCACGAAGATCATGAACGAGGGCTGGGCGAGCTACTGGGAGAAGCACCTCCTGAAGCAGCCCGAGACCGGCATCGAAGGCACCAACTGGATGCTGGAGCTGCCGACCTACTGGTCGATGCACGATCGCCAGGCCACCGACTTCTACTTCAACCCCTACACCGTCGGGCTGTCCATCTTCGATTACATCGATCGCAAGTACGGCTTTGACGAGGGCGAGACCGAGGTCGACGCGCCTGTCTTCACCACGCGTGAAGAGACCGACGAAGACCGCACTTCCGCCGACGCGGCGCTCAAGACGCTCGACGGCAAGGTCGTCGAGTGGACCGGCGAGACCAAAAAGGTCAAGGTGACCGTCCGCAACCGCGAGAAAATGTTCTCGGTTCGTAAGAACCACGAGGACAAGACCTTCATCCGCGAGTTCCTCACCGATGAGCTCATCGAGCACATCAACGAGAAGGCTCTGGATTGGGTGCAGCGCGTCATCGGCATCATCAACCGCGCCATCCTCAAGCACGGCTGGGGACCGCAGCACGTCGTCCACCCGATTCCCCAGGACCTGGAAGGGCTCATGGGTGTGGTCGAGAAGTGGATGAACCTGGCGGAAGCTTCCGAGCAGATGCGCCAGGAAGGCTGGCCGATGTTCCCGGCGCCGTCCCAGACTCTCAAGACCATGGGCACGGTGCTGCAGCTCGTCGCCGCCTACGACGAGGACAAGAAGCGCTTCCGCAACATGATGGTCGTCCGCACGGGCTATCACTCGGTGCCCCGCATCGAAGTGGTCGACGGCGGCGCCATGTCCAACGACGTGACGGGCACGCTGACTTTGCGTCATGTGCACGACGAAACCTTCGGGTTCTTGCTCCAGTCGGAGTGCAAGGACACGGTGCGGTACGCTCGGCGACTCTGGGGTCGCCCGGTCCGGCTCATCACCAAGGAGCAGCAGGAAGATCGTTGGGGCCGCCCGGTCGGCGAGCCTCGCGACTACGAGTACCTCTGCGACGAGGATGGTGAGGTGCGCGAGCGCTGGCTGTAATTCGGAGTCTTCGGACTTCGGATGCACCGCGCTTCAAACCCGAATGCCGGCTGGATACTGCTTCCTATATGGAGGTAAGTCCGGCCGGCTCGGGCTGCGCATTTTCCCGATTTGAAACCAGGTTGGGCACGTAGCTCAGCCTCAAACTTCTAAACAGGAGAGTCAACATGCAGACCAAAAACGGAATCTCGGTGGACGTGATCAACGCCGCCACCGGTCTCAAGCCGTTGGACCTTCTGCTCGACAATGGGATCACCCTCGTTCGCCTGCCGCATGGCCAGTTCAAGGTGCGCGTTCACACGCCGCACACCACCGAAGTCGAGGTTCAACTCGACGAGGTGGAGCTGACCAAGGTTCAGGTGCCTGCCGGTGTGAACACCATCGAGCGCGACTCCAAGGGCGCCTTCTTCGCCTTCGCCGCCACCGCCGCCGACACCACGCCTGCCATCGCGCAGGAAGTGGAAATGCCGGAAGGTGAGCCCGTCGAAGGTGAGCCGACCGCCGACGCCGACGAGAAGCCGCTTCCCGCGGCCGAGCGTCTCGGTCAGCCAACCGGTTTCCTGGCTATCTCTGTTCGCTTCGTCGAGCAGCCGCCGGTACCGGGTGTGGTTCCTCCGCCTTCCAACAGGGAAGACGTGCTCTTCAAGCTCAACGAGCCGAAGGAGCACGCTCGCATCACCGCGGCGAACTTCCACAAGATCGTTCCGCCCGAGCCGCTGACCAAGCGCTGGTGCAGCTGCTGCAAGCACGGCTAAACCCGCAGGGCTAGCAGGATAGGAGCGAGGCTCGGATGTGTGCACCGTAGTTAATATGGAGCACACGCCGGGTCTCGTTTCCTATTTTTTTGCCTTTCATTCTTGGAATCCGAGTCGCGCCAAACGCGCGTCGCGAGCCGGGATGAAACAACCTCTTTAAGGAAATGGAGACGTAACTATGTTGTGCACACATTGCACCAACAAGGGCTTCGTAACCGTTCCGGGCTACTGCTACCACTGCGGAGGCTACACACCGAGCTCGATGCTGCGTCTGTGCGATTCGTGCAGTCAGTCATTGGGCGAATGTGCCTCCTGCCGCACTCCTGTCACGGGTTCTCCTCTTCCTCCGCCCGGCACGCCGAGCGCCTGGACGATCAAGAAGAACACCAACGACAACGGCGCGACCGTCAGCCTCAAGGTTGACGACGAGCTCGAAGTCACGCTGCACGAAGACCAGGGCAACTACAAAGAGTGGAAGCCCGGCTACGCGCACGACAGGAGCATCCTCTCCACAGTTTCAGCCGGTGCCTTCCAGCCCGGCAAGCAGTGGGGCAAGGGAACCCGCACTCTCACCTTCAAGGCTCAGGCGCCCGGTAAAACGACGCTGGAGATCGTGGAGCACCAGATGTGGGGCGGTGGTACAACCGGAACGAAGTGGTCCCTCACGGTGAACGTGAAGCGGTAACCAACGTTAATCGAGCTGCTGAAAAGTCGCAGAGAATCAAGTCAACTCATCGCAGTTACGCGCGCAAGACCCGCATGAACACGCATGACCATTAAATACACGAACTGGAACGAGTAGCAGCAATCACATCGTGATTAGCCTGCACAAACCATTTGTGTTCTGTGTCGTAGTCCTCGGTTTTGGCAGTGCCTCAACCTAGAAGACGCGGCGCAACGGTCCTTGCAGCGGCTTGAAGCAATCCTGGGGCGGCTTCGAGTCGCTGAGCGCAAAGCCCCAAGCGAAGGAGACTGTCAATGCGATCGGATCAATACGTTGGACTCAACCAGTGGGCTCAGTCGAAGGTTCTGCGCACGCAGAAGGTACGCGAGGTCGGTGTTCGAATTCACCCGGGAGGCGTCAAGCGACGTTTCAAGCGGTGGGTGAGAGTGCCGGTGGCGCGTGTCGAAGTGATCGGTAAGATCGAGGGAGCGTGGACCGATGTGGTCGCGCACCTTCATCGCTACCGGTTGCCCGACGGCAAAGTCTACGAGGAGTTCGTCCAAGCTGCTCCGTGGTCGTCGGGCCCGTGCTACTTCATCGCATTGAAGTCAGCAAAGGGTTTCCCCGTCGGCGAGTCGCTGTGGACCGATGACGAGTTGGCGAACGCCTAACTCGTAGGTCGGACGGTCCTATGCAGCGCGAAAGGAGTAGTTGCGCGTAAGCGCTTCTGCTCTTTTCGTTTTTGATATTTTTATACGATTTCTTATAGTATAGCACCACCCGCGGTGGCAGACAACTATGGAGGAACAGTCTGCAGCAGACTGTTGCCAGGGGGGAGGGTCTTTCTGGAGCTTGTGCTTTTCTACTTCCAATGCGGGTTTTTGATTTTTCCGGAAAAATCTCTGGAAACTTTTCCCAACAGAAAGATAAATTGTCGAACTTTCGATGAACTTTTTTGGTGCATCAAACGTTTTATAAATAGGACCCCACCTAGAGAGGAAGGCAAAATGATAAATATGGCTTCCAATGTACGCAGACATATCACAGCAGCCGAACCGTCCAGAATCTTTACCACAAGAGAGATGCAGTATTGTGGTAGTCGCGGTGCGGTAGATCAAGAACTCTCTCGCCTTGTTAAGGTGGGTGTCTTGATACGGCTTGCCAACGGTGTTTTCGTTCGACACGATCACCCTTCACCGTTCTTGCCGCCAGACGAAATCGTTCAAGCAAAAGCCGCGGCCTTCGGAAAAAGAATTGCCAGAGACGGCACGGAGACACTTGCCCAACTCAATGTCACGGACACACCCCGGGATAAACTCTTCTACTCGTCTTCCGGCTGCACTACAGAGTTCAACTTAACTCTGCATGGAATGCGGGTGCAGCTCAAAGGAGTTTCAGAAAGGAAAATGCAACTTGGAGACTCCGCACCAGGTACATTACTTAGGGCGCTATGGCAGCTTGGAGACAAGAAGTGCTCCTCGAGTCTCATTCACAACGCCATGCAGCTATTGAATCGGCCAGAGAAAGAATCAATCTGGGAGGTTATCTTCTTGATGCCAGCATGGCTAAAACACGAGATCATGCCTTTGCTTCCGAAGGTTCCGTTCGAACAAAAGCAAGGTATGAAATTCGTGAAAGCTAAGCAATGGAGCAAAACAACTAATATGGCTGCATCTTTTAGCGTCGCTCCGCCCGCAACTGAATCAATTGAGCGAACTTACAAGGAAGGCTCCGAAATCGCTCAACGCGATAAAAATGCCTCAGAGAAGTCCTCGTCAATTAACGGCATCAACACACCCAGCGAAAATGCGAACTCCAAAGCTGATACTGCGAAACTGAGCTATCAAACCGCTGGCAGCATACCAAAAATCAGATCCTTTGCAGAGCTTCTATACCATTTGAGATCTCACTTCGGTTTCACTCCGTTCGGGTTCAACTCAAATACTGTAAGCGAAGCACCTGTCCGCTACAAAAGCGATTACACGCTCTTAGGCGCACAACGGCTGTGCGACAAAACATCTGCTTGAGCACGCAATTCGCATAAAACCGCGTGCCATCATACACAGTGGCAGCGCATCTTCATTTGCGAGAAGACATTGCCACCACTTTCGATATCATCAAACAAAACAACCTTGAGACCTAGGTACCGCCAAAGCGGTTGTCAACAACACACACCCACCCACAACCTTCTTTTTCTTCCCAACATCGAGCCTTAGATTTTTCCGGAAAAATCAAAACCCACAGTTGTGTGAAAAATGGGGGAAACGGTCTAACGAGAACCCCTTGAAAAGCCCAGCCTGTCAAGAGATCCGCATTCTTACGTTAGCCGCGCGAAGTATCAACATAGTTTGAAGATCTACATGTCAAGCAGCAAAGAGGTCGATCCCGGGTTGATTTTGCGCATTCTTGACATCTCAATATTCAAAGCAATGCACAAATCCACCTCTCGAATCCTTGATGGCATGGCGTTTTTGAAGATCGCGTTACAAACGACGCGCTTGTGATCGGTTTTTATTAGTTGGCTTATATCTCGATTCCAGAGCTTTAGTAATTGGCATTATTCATTTGCTTTGGGCATGTCATTTCTATATGGTCTGATCGTCGATTTTTCATGTTTCTTTAAGTGTTCCGCTTCTAGAAAAACCACCTTTTTCCGAACGTAATTGCAGTTGAACCCTCCCCGCGAAAGGGAGTGGTGTACGCTGGCGTAAGCCCTCTGCGATTGCAATCCGTTTCACAGTGACACTCGCTGCAAGTGAAGTGTCATTGAGAACAAACGTTTTAGAGCCGGCATTAGTCGCAGACTGACTGCGAATGTCGCCTCTTGGACGCAGTTTCGTATTCCCTCTACTTGCGTTCCAACTCTTAACATGGAGGAATACCATGAGCTTTGCATTTCCCCAAATGATGGCGCTCATGCTGGCTTTGGTACCCATCCTCTGGTTCGCCACGCGGCGACGGAAAGCTCTCGGGCACTCGCAGGTTTCGATGCATTCGAACTTGCGCAGGATTCCCTTGATTGGATGGATCCCGAACCTTCTTCTGGTTCTCTTCTGGACGGCCCTGTGTCTGACACTGTCACGGCCGCTTCTGCAGGAGATCACCGAGAAGGAAGCGATGCAAACGCGTGATTTCGTCATCACAACCGACATCTCGGGTTCGATGTCAGCTGCAATTCAGGACCCGGCGCAGCAGGCGTTCGCTGGAGACTCTGGTGAAACCCAGAACAACCAGCCGCCGAAGCGCATTCAGGTCGCCGAGAAGGCGATCGCTCAGTTCATCGAAATGCGCAAGGGCGACCGAGTCGCTCTGATGCTGTTCGATGACGAGGTTTACTACAGTTGGCCCTTGTCTGCTGACCTCAAGGTGATCTCGCAAAAGAACACCGGCATCAGCAAGTACAACGGTGGTGGCACCAACTTCGACGGACCGGACGGACCCAACGGTCGGATGGGCCCCATTCAGGGCGGCATCAACCACTTCAAGGACTTGGGTCAAGCGAAGAGCAAAGTGTTGATCATGGTGACCGACGGTGAAGCGTCGATCTCAGATCAGCGCTTCCAGGAGCTCTCGCAACAGCTGCAGGACGCCGGCATCAAGATTTACGTCTTGGGCGTCGGCGAAGGTTGGGTCAACAACAGCAGCATGACTCAACCGCTGCGTCGCCTCGTCGAGACCAACGGAGGTCTCGTAATCGTCGTCGGCGACGCTCAACAGATGCGTGATGGTTTTGCCACCATCGACCAGCTCGAGAAGTCGCGCATCGAAGTTGAGAAAAATGTTTCGTTCCGCGAGGTCTATCACTGGTTCGTGATCGCCTCGGTCGGTCTGGGACTTTTGTTCTTGATCGCGTCGGCACTTGTCCGCGAGGACGCCTAATTCAGTAGGAGGACCAAACCATGCGCTTCTTCACGAAGAGCAACCTCTGGCTGCTGGCGGCGCTCGTCGCCGGCTGCCTCTCGCTTAACTACGGTTTTCAGCTCGCCACTTGGCGCAGTGCCCAGGTTGAGTACTACAACCAGGGCCTCGCTGCGTACCAGACCGGCGACGTTCAGACCGCAGCTAAGCTGTTCGATCAGTCAATCGCTGCCTACAAGCAGCAGACCCGAGCCGATTGGCTCACTCGCTTCGTTTACCCCCACGCCAACGTGGAGCTGGCTGCACAAGCCAACTTCCACAAGGCCAAGGCTCTGCTGCGCATGCGGCAGGGCGAGCCCGCTGTGGAGGCGTTCAAGGAGTCGCTCAAGCTCAACCCCGGCAACGGCTATCGTGGCGTCAGCCTCGAAGATGCCGAACGGCTGCGGGAACAGGCCATGATCGTCAAGTACGATCTGGAGCTTCTCTACAAGAACAACCCTCAAATGGGACAAGGCCAGGGCAAAGGCGGCAAGGGCAACAAGCCCGGCCAGGGCAACAAGCAAGTTCCCGGCGACCAGCCTGGCACTCAGCCAGGTAAGGGCGACCGGGACAAAATGTAAAGGAGGATGAATCTATGTTCGAAGGCATTCATCTTCTCAGGCCGGAGTACTTGGGCGCGCTTGTCGTGCTCATCCCGGCTGTCATCGCGCTCTGGTACACGGGCTACAAGCTGCGCGTCAAAGCGCGCAGGGCCTACGGTGAAGAGCAGCTGATCGGGCGGTTCACAAAGCCGCTTCGATTGGCCACCGAAGGCTTGGTACTGGCCGGCTGGCTCGCTGTCGTGACACTGCTCACGGTGGCAGCCTCCGGTCCGGTCACCCCCGCCCAGCCCACGAACGTCAAAGCCGGAACGCTGGAAGTCATCGCGGTCGTTGACGTGTCCAAGAGTATGGCTGCGGAAGACTACCGCGCCGTCATGCCACCGAAAAACGGTGTGGACCCGACCATGGTCGCAGGACCCTACGGCACCAAGCTGGATATGGCAAAGCACGTCATCTCCAGGCAGGTGATGCCGGCAGTCCAGGGCAACCGCGTCGGTATCGTCAACTACTCCGGCAATGGTTTCAATCAGGCACCGCTCACGGACGACTTCACGTCGCTTCGTTGGGTGATGGAAAACTGGATGACCATTGGCGCCGCCCCTGGTGGCGGTTCGGACTACGCAGAAGGGCTCAAGATGGCGCTCAGCATGTTCAAAGCTGAAAAGCAGACGGACAAACAGCGCGTCATTCTTCTGTTCTCCGACGGCGGATTCGACGGCGACAACGAGAACCTGACGAAGGTGCTCGAAGAGATGCGTGAGCTTGGAGTCAAGTTCATCATCGTCGGCGTCGGTTCCACGACTCCCAGCCCAGTTCCGCTCTACAGCCGCGACGGTCAGCTCACCGGCTACCTGCAAAAGGATGGCCAGGTGCAGACCACCGCTTTGGACGAGGCTCCGCTTCTGGCTCTCTCGAGCCAGACCGGCGGCACTTACGTCAAGCTCGAGGGCGACGGCAAGCTCAACATCCAGTGGGCTTCCACTCTCGGCGGAACGCGCGCCGAGAAGCGAGAGAACCACGTGTTCTTCTACTTCGTAGGAGGCGCGGCGATTCTGCTCGGGTTCTTGTTCCTGCGTGGGCTCGCGCCCCGCAAGGACCTTATCTAAGTCTTTTGCGACTCGTTGGACAGCCGTGTTCGGCGCCGCCACCTTTGAGGTTGGCGTAGACGCCGGCCGGCTGTCCGTTGCAAGCGAAACCTCAACTTTCAGTTTTGCTCAAAAGGAGCTAAATCATGAACACCAAGATCGAGAAGATCAATGCCCTGTCCGCCGAACTGGACAAGGTCGTGATCGGTTACTCGCACATCAAGCGTCAGATCATCCTGGCGCTCTTGGCTGACGGCCACGTTCTTCTGGAGTCCATGCCCGGTTTGGCGAAGACGACCCTCATCAGCACGCTGCAGGCGGCGATCGAAGGCGCGCGTCAGAACCGCATCCAGATGACCCCTGACCTCAAGCCGACCGACATCATCGGCGTCCAGATCTTCAACCAGAAGACCGGCGAGTTCGAAACTCAGACCGGCCCGATGATCGGCACCAACCTGCTTCTGGCCGACGAGGTCAACCGTACGACCCCGAAGACCCTCTCCGCCATGCTCCAGGCCATGCAGGAGCGCTACGTCACCATCGGTGGTGTGCGCTACGACCTGGAGGACCCGTTCCTCGTTCTCGCCACCATGAACCCGGTGGAGCAGGAAGGTACCTTCCCGCTGCCGGAAGCCATGCTCGACCGCTTCTGCTTCAAGCTGGTCATGGACTACGTGTCTCGCAACGACGAAATCAACGTCGCCAAGAACACCAAGGTTCACGGCCGCGACGCACAGCGCGTGATCGAGAAGGTGGTCTCCACCGCCGACATCCTGGCGATGCGCGAGAAGGTCCTGACCATCGCGGATCAGGGTGCGAAGGACGCACTGGTCGAGTACATCGTCGACCTCGTCCGCGCCACCCGTCCGTCCGATCCGGCCTTCAAGAACATCAAGGACAAGGACGGCGAGACGTTCTCGGAGAAGGTCGCCTTCGGCGCCTCTCCGCGTTGCATCATCTGGACCTTGCGCACCGCGGCTGCGCTCGCCTTCCTCGACGGTCGTGATCACATCACGCCCGACGACGTGAAGTCGGTGTTCCGCGACGTGTGCCGTCACCGCATCATCCTCACGCAGGACGCGGCGCTCGACGGTTTCACGACCGACAAGTTCATCCAGGCGGTTCTGGCTCAGGTGCCTGTGATCGAGCGCAAGAGCAAGTAACGGACAGCGTGCATGACGACGCAAGTCGTAACTAGATTTGCGCCGAGCCGGTAGGCGGGAGGACTCAATGTTCAATGTCCGGCTGCGAGCCTCGCGATAAGCGGGTTCGTAGACGGCCGTTGACGGTGAGTCGTCTTTGCTCCGGCTCGGCGCACATGCCGCACCGCAACTTGTCTCCGCCTCGTATCTACTTTCAGTCTTGTTATTAGGAGAAACATCCATGAAACAGGAAACGAAGGACGCGATCCGCGGAATTCTTCGCAAGGCTGTGTCCTGCGAGATTCCGATCAACTGGCGTACAACCGCCAGCGCGCACGGTGGTGCCGGCTCTCGCAAGAGTCGGTCCCGTGGATCGAACGGATACGACTTGGCGGCTCGACTCACCTACGAGCCGGGTGATGATCCTCGCGACATCGACTGGGCGGCAACCGCTCAGACCGGTGGACAGGAAATTCTCACCGTCCAATTCTACGATCCGCGCGATACCAAGTTCTTTGTACTGGTCGACACCAAGGCGACGATGGACTTCGGCACGCATCGCACGACGAAGCGCGTGCTGGCGGCTGAACTGATTGCTTCGATCATCAAGTCGGCGGAAGAGACGAACGACAAAGTCGGCTTCGTCGCTTTCTCCGAAGATCGAGTGGAAAAGTTCTACCCCTCGAAGTCCGCGAAGATGAACCTCGTTCCTGCCCTGGCCGCCACTCTCGAGTGCAACGCACCGGACGAGCGGGCCAAGGGCAAAAAGGCAGTCAAGGCTGAAAAGCCGGTCAGCGGTCTGGTGAAGGCCCTGTCTCGACTGCCCACTTCGCGCTCGCTGGTCTTCGTGCTCTCAGACTTCTTCGACCTCTCGGAAGAGGACAAGAAGGCGCTACGCCGCGCTGGCACCATCCACGATATCGTCTGCCTGGTCATCCAGGACAGGCGTGAGCGTGAGTTGCCGCCGGGCTGGGGGTTCTACACCCTCCAGGACATGCGCACGGGAAGCCGTCGCACCATCTGGCTGTCGCGTTCGACGCGTCAGAAGTTCCAGGAGAACTTCCAGCGTCATCACTCCGCACTCCTCGCCTTGTTCAAAAAGGCCCACTGTGACTGGTCGGTGTTCAGCACAGAGGAAGGATCGGCGGCCCATCCCAAGCTCATGCGCCTTTTCGGCGGACACCGGCGTTAACGGAGGAATTATCATGTCCAAAAAGCATGTAATCCTGTCTGCGCTCGCAGCGGCCCTGCTTCTGGTGGGGTCGCCTGCGTTCGCGCAACAGAACGTGCGGACGGTCGACGATTCGCGGTTTTCGCTAGCCAACCAGTACGACCCTGCGCGAAAGACGCAGGCGGGCGTATCGGTTGACGATTCCAACCACTCGCTTGCAAAACAGGTGCAGAGTCAGGTGGCGCCGAGCAATCAGGCTCCGGTTCCGCCTCCCACTCCGGCTCCGGCTACGAACCCGGCTCCCCAGCCGACGACGAACCCGGTTCCGCCCACTGCTCCGGCGCCCACGGCCACGCAGCCACAGGCTGCTCCGGCAACTCAGGCGCAACCGCAGGCGGCTCCGCAGGTTGACCCCTGCAGCCCGGTGCCCAACACCGCGGGTGGTGGCTCAGCGACAGCTCAGGCATTCGGTGGCTACCCCTATGGGGAAGAGGAAGGTGGCGAAGAGCCGCAGCCTCAGGAGCAACCGAAGCCTGCAAATCCGGTCGAGAAGAGCTGTGAAGGTGGAAAGATTCAGATCGTTGTCGGTGTGCCACCGACTGACCTCAAGGGAGGCAAAGACTCCCAGCGTCACTTCGGGCACCGCATCGGCGACAAGATCCCGGTCTCCATCCTCATTCTCACCGACCCGGATGTGAAAATCGACTTCACGTCCCTTGCCCAGGGCGTCCTGGGTTTCGACGGCTCAGACTTCATTCTGGCTGAGCCGCCGACGGTACTTGCACGTCAGACGAAAGATGGGAAGGTCCTCTACCGGATCGACCTGAAGCTCCAGGGTTTCACTGCGCACTACGTGCAGCGTGCCCCGGTGGTGTTCAACCTGGACCTGCGCTACGCCACCGAGATGGCTCCGGACGGCAAAACGCCGAACTGGAAGCGCTTGACCACGCCCGATTTCGTCATCACAACTTCCAACACCGCCGACAACGGCGACGAGCTGATCGAGGGCGACCTCGAGGCCAAGCCGGGCCCCTCGCCCTGGCTCACGGTTCCCTTGCTCGTACTCGGGTTCTTCCTCGTGCTTCTGTGGCCGGGGTTGGTACTCGTGAAGTGGATCAACCGCATTCGCCCGCGTCGGGTGATTCCGGCCAATGAACAGGCCTGGAGGATCTTCGACAAGGCAATGGCGGAGGCGAAGGCGAACGGTTACAGCGAGCGTGTGTACAAGCTGATCGCTTCGGCGCTCCGCGTGTACCTCGGCGTCGAACCGGCCACCCTTGCCGAAGTGAAGGAGCGTCTCAAGGCACACGCTCAGATCGCCACCATCGATAGTGCGCTGTCCAAGTGCGACCGCGCCATCTACTCGAGGACGGCACTGAACGATGACGAGAATCGGCAGCTGGTGGACGAGTTCACCAAGCTCGTGCCGAAGCCCTGGGATCGCAAGTAAGCACAGTTAGCGGAAGCAAGCTGCCGCTCTCTTTCGAGGGAGCGGCAGCCCTTTCGCGGCTGCAGTTCTTGGAGAGGCGGCACGGAGCCGTTTTCTCTGCTTTTGATCTCGTTCAAAACCTGGTCGCGCACATGCTCGACCGAAACTCCATTTGGAGGCATTCCAATGACTTTCAAAAACTTGCTTGTGAGCTTGCTGGCCGCAGCTGTCTTGTCGTTGGGTCTCGCCCCCGCGTACGCGCAGGATACAGGACCGACGCAAGGCCCTGCGCCTGCCGTTCAGCCGCAACAGCAACCTCAGGCTCAGCCTGACACACAGCCCGCCAAGCCGGGCCAGCCGTTCATCATTCCGCTGGAGTTGCTCCGGCAGTTCATGCAACAGCATGCTGCCCCGGCCCAGCCGACTCCCGCCCAGCTCGAACGGGTCTACGACCGCGTTTGGCAGCAGGTGGCGCAGTCGTACCACGACCCGGTCGCTCTCAAGAACTGGTCGACGTGGCGCAACAAATACCAGGGCAAGCTGACCACCGTGCCCGAGCTCGAAGCTGCCATCCAAGAGATGCTCTCGAGCTTGAACGACCCCTGGACCAAGTACGTCTCCACAAGCGAGATTCAGGCGGCGCAAGCCAACCTGAAGGCAGGAAATGCGCCTCTGGGCATGTCGCTCAAGGTGCAGGCAGACGGCAGCTATCGCGTCGACTTCCTCGTTTATGGTTCAGCCGCTCGCGGCTCGAACCTTCGAGAAGGCGACCTGGTTAAATCGATCGGTGGCAAAGACCTCAAGGGACTGACCCAAAAGGAAGTGGAAACACTGACTCTGGGCAAGGCCGGCACTGATGTCGAAATCGTCTACGAACACAAGGGCGCGGAACAGAAGCTCACGCTGAAGTTCGCCGCCATTCCCGATGCTCAGGTGGAGTCCAAGCTCCTGCCTGGTGACATCGGATACGTGCGACTGCCGAGCTTCGAATCGGAAGACGTGGTCGCGGAGTTCGTCGGTCACATCGCCGACCTCCAGAAGAAGTCCGGTGGTCTCAAGGGACTGGTTCTCGATCTCCGGGGCAATCCCGGTGGTCAGTTCCAGTTGGCGCTCGAAGTGGCATCGCTCTTCATTCAGAAGGGAACGGTCGTGTCTACCACGACTCGCGATGGCCGCATGGTCACCCACACCACCTTCGATGTCATCCCGCCTCAGGCTCACGACTTCAGCGGTCTTCCCGTTGATGCAGTGAAGCTCATCAACAGTCTCTACACTGTGCCCCTGACCGTCCTCGTGGACGGCAGTACGGCCAGCTCGGCAGAGATTGTGACGGGGGCTCTGAAAGACAACGGGCGCGCCACCATCATCGGTACCACCACTTACGGCAAGGGCGTCGGTTACGTTACCGGCCGCCTCCCGACCGGTGGTGTGCTTTTGATCACAACGCTCGACTACCTCACTCCTTCGGGCTACAACCTCGCCAACAAGGGCATCGCGCCTAACGTTGTCGTGGAACGCCCGGCAGGCTCGGTGGTCGACGATCAACTGGCCAGCGGCGTCAAGGACGTGACGGAGAAGGCTTCCAAGCTCACTCCCAGCTCGAGCGCTGCCGCCTCGGAAGGAGAAGGGGATTTGGAAAGCTCGCCCATCGTCATCGGTCTCGGCGTGGCGCTGGTGTTTCTGGTTTGCGTTCTGTTCGCGGTGCACTACAAGTTGCAGCGCGAGCGTGACAAGAACCGGCACCAGTAAAACGCAACAGCAGAAAGGGGGTTGGACCACCGGGTCTAACTCCCTTTTTGTCTTTTTAGCGGAGAACAAATGCACTTCAACTCACACTCAAACGAAGGAGGTCTGACCATGACAGCAAACCTTAGGTAGGGGCTCTGGTGCATAGCGACAGGGCTTGGTTGAAACCGCTCGGCACTTGTTGCTGAGTTCAATTCCAAATATGCGGTTGCAACTGTGACTCCGGTTTGCGGCGTCATCCTGTCACCTCACTTGCGCCAGATGCCTCTCCTAAAAGGAGACGCGTCATGGGCAAGTCCTACTCTCGCAAGAACCGCCGTTACGAAGACGAATCGGCGGAAGATACTATCTTCGTTCCTCTCGAAGAAGTCTACATCTCTGATGCAACCTGGAACAACCTCCTGAAGCGCGATTCCGCGCAGATCGAGGAAATGCGCCGGGACATTGAAGACGGACGTGAGATGGTTCGTGTTGTTCTGCGTCCGCGTTGCGGAGGCGGTTATAACGTTGAAGACGGTCGCCATCGTGTGATCGCGGCCAAACTCGCCGGCGGAGGCTTCATCGAAGCCAAGCTCGTCGGCGGCTAATCCTTGAAAGAGCCGGTGCCCACTCGGGAAACACCTGATAGACACCGGCTCTTTCGTTTTAAACCCACTGCTACTATATAGTATATTTGAACAATTTTCGCTCAGTTATGATTATGTTTCCCACTTCAAAGCAGCGTGAACTTTCCTTCCCCACCCAAACGATTTTCAGTCGGCACAAGAACTCTGTTCCTTGCTTTTGTTCTGGTCATTGTCTCTTCGGCTGCCTTGGTTGGAGCTTTGCATGATGAACGGGTCTGGAGTTTGATCGACCCCGGCGCGGTGGAGGTAGGAAACAACTTCGCAATCGAACCTACCGACGCTACAGAAAAACCCCTTACTTGGTGGCTGACACGGGATTATTTAGCACTACACCCGCCACCAGATGTGGTGATTTTCGGGAGCTCTCAGATAGGTGGAATGAGATCGGCCGACGCCAATACGGCAGGCAAGAAGCTCGATATCACTCAAGATCATCGAGGATACTTACTCGAAAAATTACTGAAAGAACAAACAGGAACAGATCAGAAAGTATTCATCGCACAGCACCCAGGAACTCTCGTCTCCGACTTCTTGGTGATGTCGCAGGTTTGGTTCAACCACAAACTCAATCAGCCCAAAATGGTTGTGCTCACTCTTACTGCTCGAGACTTTCTAAGTGATTCAAGGCCTTACATCGGCTCGTCCGCTGCCTTTAGATCTTTGTCTCAGTATGCAAATCTAGGAGATCCCACTTGGATAATCTATCCAAACCTGCAATCCAGGGTCAATTGGTTAGTTAGAGAGAGAATTGCGCCAAGGATGTTTCAGTCCTCACCTACAAGACCAAACAACTTGCAGAACAGAAGCGAGATCCCTAAAGGAACGGGTGGCACAGACTTCAGCCTCTCGCGTGGTCAGATCTTTTTTGAGGGAGAAGATAAGCAGAAATATCTGAAGATGGACTATCCTGAAAAGGCTTATGAGAAGCCAGACTATCACTTTTCAAAACAACTGCAATGTTTTGAGAAACTGCTTGAGTTTCTTCATCAGAAACAGATCAAAACGTTCATAGTGGGTACGCCCCTTTACCCAGCAGATCGTGCGGAGATCGACAAGCAGTGCTGGTCTAGGTTCGCACCGCAAATTTCAAACGCGTGCAAACAAAATCAAGCGCAGTTTCTTGATCTCACAGATTCAAATTATTTTCTGCAGCGGGACTTTCTCGATCCCGTTCATTTAGGGCTCAAGGGCGGAACAAAATTGGCGGATGAAATAGCAAAGATGATAAATGCGCACAATTGATTCTATAAGTCGCAACTCATTTTGGTTTTCAAGAACCAGAATCAATCAAGACAGCAGTGGGCGATTTGAGAGGGTTAGATCGCCAAAGATTTTTCCGGAAAAATCTTTGGCGATCCTTAAGGCGAAATTCCATACGAGCGCATCAGTTCTCAAAACCCCCAGTTGTCAAGCCAAATCAGGTTTACAAAGTTTGAAAACTATGCACAACTAGCGTTAGCCGCGCTAGCAATTTGCGGCACATTAGAACTTGACAATCTCCCAAGGCGCTTGCGGGGCATGCTTTTGCTTGCTCTTGATATCTTCAAATGGGTAACATGAATTCATAGTTTCTTTATTTTTTCCGGATACCCCGAAGCACCGAATCTCCAAGCCCATCGAGTGCAAACCTCATACAGTTTCCCGCCCAAGAGGTCGGGTATCCCATCACGCCAATTGATTTTCTGCCGGATAAGTCGCTCCAAGCCCGCGTGCTGAATCGACTAGGTTACGGCTTCGATCAACTACGTTTGCGAAGCAAAACCTTCGCAGTCTTTCTCGAAACCTGACGAGACCAAAGAACCGTTCGCAGGAAAAGGCACAAGTGGCAACCGAGAGGATCACCTCGCTCTCGTCTTGTGCCGTACACCCTGCCTGAGGTTCCCCTGCGAACGCGGTCTCGCGCGACGCTAGCACTTCCTGTCAGTTGGCAGGGAGCAATCGCAACTTTCTAAAAGAAACCGAGGTTCACCATGATGAATATCGTATTGCTCGTCCTGACGTTCACCGTCAGCGGCTTGTTGATGTACAAGCTACGCAACAAGCGTTTCATGACCGCCAAGCCCTGGATGCCATTCGTGGCTAACGGTCTTATCTTTCTGGCGACGTCGCTGGTTCTGCAGTTCGTCTTCTCAATGGGGATCGGACTGTACAACAGCTCCAGCAGCGCCTATACGACATCTCCGGCGACCCCTCCGGCAATGCGATCAGCGCCAGCGGACACCATTCCGCAGATGCGCGCCGCACCACCGGAAACGCCCACAATTCGAGCTGCGGACAAGGGCTTCCAGCCAGATCCGACTCAGATTGCCATCGGCGCCGTCGGCATGCTCGTGATCGTCGGTCTTTTCGTTTCAATTCGCCGTAGTCGCGAAGAGCAAAAACGAAAGGGTCTCTACGGTCAGGATCCGAACGCGATGATGTACCCCGGAATGTACCCGGTTCCAGTCCACACTGGTGGCTCGGCCGGTGGCAAGGCCGAACGCAAAGCACCGGCTGCGATCACCTTCGACGATGTCGCAGGCTGCGACGAAGCGAAGGAGGAGCTAATGGAAGTGGTCGAATTCCTGCGCGACCCTAGCCACTTCCTCTCATTCGGCGCCAAGGTTCCAAAGGGAACTTTGATGGTCGGACCTCCGGGCAACGGCAAGACCCTTCTCGCCAAGGCCATCGCCTCGGAAGCCGGCGCTGCATTCTTCAGCGCATCCGGTTCGGAATTCGTCGAGAAGTACGTTGGTGTCGGCGCCTCTCGCGTGCGCGAGCTCTTCGAAAAGGCGAAGAAAGCAGGCAAGGCGGTCATCTTCATCGACGAGATCGACTCTATTGGTCGTCGCCGCAGTGAAAATGGTGGAGGCAACTCGGAGTGGGAAACCACCCTCAACGAGCTGCTGGTGCAGATGGACGGCTTCGCGGCCGACAACAACATCATCATCGTTGCGGCTACCAACCGGGTCGACATCCTTGACCCCGCCCTTCTGCGCCCCGGCCGTTTCGACCGCCAGGTGTTGGTCGACCTGCCGGACCTCAACGGTCGCGAGGCGATTCTGAAGGTTCACACCAAGGGCAAGCCACTAGCTCAGGGTCTCGACCTCAAGCTGTTGGCGAAGCGCACCCCCGGCTTCAGCGGCGCAGAACTGGCTGGTGCTTGCAACGAAGCGGCAATCGTCGCGGCTCGTCGCACGCCTCGCACAAAAGGTCTCTGCCCCAAGAACATCATCGCGGCACTCACCGTCGGTGGTGGCGATCGCGTCATCACCCTCGAAGACTTCGACGAGGGCATCGACCGCGTGAAGCTCGGTATCGCACGTCCTGGACGGGCGAAGATCATGAGCGGCAAGGAGATGGAGAACACGGCTTGGCACGAGGTCGGTCACGGCATCATCACCCACCTGCTGGGTGACCCGGTGTCCAAGATCACGATCATGCCGCGCGCTCGGGCTCTGGGCTACATGCAGCCGGCGCCGAAGGAGAGCTCCTTCTCAATCACCGATGAACAGCTCAAGGTGAGAATCATGGTGGCAATGGCTGGCCGTCTCACGCAGGAACTCTTCCTGCAGACGATCGACACCGGCGCCTCCAACGACTTCATGCAGGCAAGCGACATCGCCTTCCGCATGGTCACGGAGTGGGGCATGTCCGAAGAAGTCGGATTCCGCTCACTGGCATACTCGGGAGGCAGCCCCTTCCGCAGTGGTGGCGGTGGTGGTGGCAACCAGGGCATGGGCCCCGACCTTCTGAACAAGGTCGATGCTGCCATCGAGCGCATCCTCACGGAATGCAAGGCGAAGACCATCGAGCTGCTCAAGCAGAACGAAGCCCGCATCCGTCGCATCGTTCCGGTACTTCTGGAGAAGGAGACCATCCTCGCTCCTGAGTGGGACGCGCTGTTCAACAACGAGCCCGTGGCTCAGACCCTGCTTCTCACCGACCAGTCGGAAGAGCGGACTGACGACGGCAACGGCCAGCTGGCGTTGGCGTAACAAGGGCACGTAGAGTCGACATAGACTCGGGAAGCAGCACCAGCGCCGAGAGGCTCTGTTACTGCTTCCTTTTTCCGGTTTTTTTACTACACTATACAGTATTTTCAAAAACCCATTTCGGCGGCAAAGGCCCAATGCGCCTCCGTTCCATCCGTTCCATCCGTTCCATCGCTCCATCCATCCGCTGCATCCCTCCATCGCTCCATCCATCGCTCCATC
>CAYZJR010000002.1:0-5773 GCA_964478655.1 uncultured Candidatus Obscuribacterales bacterium | reverse complement strand
TCCATCGCTCCATCCATCCGCTGCATCCCTCCATCGCTCCATCCATCGCTCCATCCATCCGCTGCATCCATCCGCTCCATCATCCAATCTCACTCACCCAAAAGTAACCGTTTGCACCCACGTCGAAAACCTGGGTACTATAACTATGTGCTCCCTCCTGGACGTGGAAGATACTTGATGACCGAACCAGAGACACCCCCAGCCGTAGACAAGAGCGAATCCGGCGGCACAGACAAAAAAAATGGAAGCGAAAGCAGCACTGGTGAAATCAATGCAGCAGGCAGCCCAACACCTTCATCGCCTGAAGGTTCGAATGTCGAACAATCTGAAGCATCATCAGGAGATTCACCCGAAGCACAAGCAACGGATTTGCCGGATTTGAAAGAAGACTCAAAAACAGAAACAGACGCAGCGGGATCCGTGACGACTGAAGATCACACACAGTCCCCTCATCTGAGATCCGCAGCGACCTTGGCTGATCCAATGTCGTCCCAAGCCGGACGAAAGGCAAATCCTGTCGTCGCCTTTCTCGTACTTGGAGGTTTCGTCGCAGTCGCAGGAGTGATGGGAAGCTTCTTGTGGCGTGACGGCGGGCAGGACACGCCTGGTGCCGAAGCGTTCCAAAAAATCGATAACTTTGCAAGAGACAATTTCCGACAAAAGGCTCCTGACCAGAAACCCGCAGTGGGTACCGATTGGCGCAGGAAGGAAGAAGAAGAGCAAAAAATCTTCGAGTTGAAATTGGCTCAAATAGACCAAGATTTCTTCAAGAAATCAAACACTCCAAATGACCACACTCGCCGAGACGTCATTATGTTCCTGGCAGATGCATATCGACGCTCAGAGAACCAATGGCCTATGGCAGAGAAGTATTACACGATGGCATTAGCTCTGCCTGAAGATGGTCCTCACACAGCGGCGCATCCTATGTCTCGTATGGAACTCCAATATCGCATCGCCGAAACTTACTTTCATTTGATGCGATATCCGCTAGCCGAGCAGTTGCTGACAGCAGCAAAAGCCGAGCCATCAAGACTCAATCTGACAGAGAGCGGCGCGAGCTTCTGGAAGCACGAGATTGACTATCTCATGGCTGAATGTCTCATTGAGCAAGGAAAGTTTCCTGAAGCAGAAAAGATCTTGAATGAACGCAAGAAGGTGGATCAAGATCCGTATTCTAAAGCGCTGCTTCAACGCGACTTCGGTATTTTGTGGGCGCGGCAAGGCAAGATTGAAGACGCAGAGAAGCAGTTTTCTGCAGCATTGCAAAGCTTTGACTCAATCAATGGAACGGCAGCGCGTCCGCCAGTTTTTGACAATGATCGAAAAGTTGCTACGTTGTTGGATGAGTATGCCAAACTTTTGCGCCAGATGAAGCAACCGGAAAAACAAGAACTGGCATACGCTTACGCCAAGCGCTCGCGCGAAATCAGAGACAATCCGCCACCTGGAATGATCGTTCCTAAATAAGTAATGACTTTCGAATAAACTAGCAGCCCATCTTTTTCAGTTCTTTATCGAGCAGATCAATCTTTGCCACCAGGGCTGATACCGTGTTCAGGCTCTCTTTGCCGCGCATTTTTTCCAGCATATCGACGAGCTTCTGTTTCTTTTTGATCAGCTTGTTTGTCTTGAGCCAGCTCTTCTCCGGCGTCAACGGTGCGCGCGCCATGTTGGTTTGCTCTGACAATCTAAGCGAGTGGAACTTCTCACGACCGATACGATCGAAGAACTTCCTGTCCGCCTGCGACAACTTCTTGGAGTTTGTGTTCTCAAGGCTCATCAATCCAACCAGCCCAAGCATTTGAGCTTCCGGTTGCATCAATCGTTCCGCCAATGGAGACTGTTCGTGCAAGAACTTTGAGCCGACTTTTGCCTGCATTACCTTTTGTTCTTGCTTCTTCAGTCCTTGCTCAGTCGACTTGCGCCACTGGTCCATGATGCTAAACGCTGCACCCATACCCAAAAGCAAGAGGGGTCCACAAAACGCGATGGAAGCAAACGCCATCTTATCTCGTTCGCCTTCGTTCTGCCGCTCATCGATCTTGAATTGCTGAATCTTGTCGTAGAGCTTGGAATCGACTTTCTGCAGATCCTTATGGTTCTTCTGCATATCTTGAAACACAGCCACGGCAATGGCGTTCGCTTCTGCTGAGAGGTTCTCACCAGCCGCCTTGTCGAGTGTGGTGTCTTTGAGCTGTCTCTTTTCAGAGGGTCCGTCTAAAGATTGCATCTAGCTTCCTGGGGAGTAACGCCAACTTGATATACATATCGTCCTGCGAATGCAATGTCGATGGGGAAACTACGACTAGCGCCAAGACCAGGGACTGGTGCGCATTTCAGCAGGTTAAACAAGTGTGCATCTTTTGATATGACGACGCGGAATTGACTCGCCGTTTCAGCGTCTGAGTTCTCTCATATCCTGGCCCGTCAATGCGTAGAGATAACCGAGGATGCCGACAAGCGTTACATAGGCAAACCCTATCATTAGGCGCTGCCCGAAGGTCGCAGGTATCTCGTCGTCTGTGACTTCAGATGCATTGATCGATCCAAGATTCCCTGTAGTTGGCTGTCCGGCATTTGTTGGTTGCTCATGAGAAGCAGGCGGGACACTGGCTGAAGTTGAAGATTCGCCGGACTGCAGTTGGCCGGTTTCGTTTTGTTCCGCCGGCGTGGTGCTGGATTGGGGGCTTGGGCTGTTTGGCGTGCCTGACTGCGCTTCCGCCGGAGCACTTGCCTTTGCCTGCATCGCACGTTCGAGATCGCGAACCGTGAGAACTGTGCCTGTAGGGGTTCTCACCGTTGCTTGTGGCTTCTTCTGCTCCTTTGCACGTTGCTTGCGAAACTCATTGATTAGAGAGAACAAACTGATCGCACCAATAATGAAAAACAGGGCGGATTCCAGCATGAACGCAAGCAAGAACACTAAGACAACGCCAGGAATCAAGAGCCATTTGGAGACCGCCCCTATGACATATCCTCCGTCCAGGGGCTTAGCCGGGATCAACTGCAACAGGTTGAGCCAAAAACCTGTTGAGCCTGCTGCCATCAACCATCTGTTATCTAAGTGCGCACCGGTCCAATACATCACGGCCGAGCCGACTGAACCGATAAGCGGTCCGGCAAAGGAAACCCAAGCATTAGAAGCCTGATCAGCAGCCTTGTTGCGCAAAACCCATGCAACAAAAAAGGCGAATTTAGGAAGCTGTGGTTTGAGTCCCATTGCGGAAGCAAAGATGTAGTGACCCATCTCATGTATGTAGAGAAGAATGATCAACGCAATTGCATACTTCCATCCAAATGCAAGGAGATACAGCCAGAGCGTGAGAAACATCGTTCCGAGACTGCTGAACAACCAGCTGATCTTGAAGAGCGAAAGTGCTTTGAGGGCTGCCAATGCAATCCCTTGGAACTTCAAACAAACAAGTGCTACTACGCCGGCAAGACCCAGTAGGGCTTTGTTTTTCCCATTATTGTTCTTCGACATCGTCGATTTCTTCTCTCTTGCTTGCGCGCATACAAACCTTATGTACCCAGCCTATACGATCGCAATAAATCCGGCTTATCGGCAGAGGCAAACCGTTCCAGATACAGCCCAATAGAGCCCCAAACACAGCGATGTATATGCTTTCGCAAAATCCGCGACAACAGCCACATTAAGGAAAAAATAGATACCTGAAAACGATTTCTTGCGTGCTCAGCCGCGCTGCCAAGCGCCGGGAGCGGGCACCTGCGGCTGCACCACACGTCTGATAGGCATAACTCTGGCAATTTCAATCAACAAACTGGAAACTGTTGATTGCAAGGAAAACCAGTGCGGCCAACCAATACAATTGACACGATGTCTGCAGAACCAATCAAATCGAAGACTAATGTAGCGCTTACGCCGCTTATCTATATCACGGAGAACTTTGGTTCCGGGGTTGAGCTAATCGGCCAGGTCGTGATCTTGCTTGGTCAGACCTACAAGTACATGTTGACCAATCAAATTGACTGGAAAGAAACACTGCGCCAGATGCAAATGATAGGCGTCAATTCGTTCTCCGTCGTTGCCGTCACAGCGCTATTCGTCGGTTTCGCTATGTCACTGCAAGTGGCGCGCGAACTCGTTCTATTCGGTGCAGATACAGCCATTGGTGGCGTCGTCTCGCTTGCCCTTGTTCGTGAAATTGGACCCATCACCGCCGGTATCACTGTTGCCGGCCGCGTCGGTTCGTCAATCGCCGCGGAACTCACAACCATGATGATCACAGAGCAAATCGATGCCCTTAAAGTCATGCGTGTCGATCCGGTAAAGTTCCTCGTTGTTCCACGCTACCTTGCAGGAATCATAATGATTCCAATGCTGTCCGTATATGCAATGTTCATCGGGATGATCGCCGGTGTCTGGATTGCGAATGTCGCAGCTAATCTGCCTGCGGCAACGTTCCTCGATTCTGTGAAACAAACACTGCTCGATCGCGACTTCGTGGTTCACTTCCTCAAGTCATTCATCAACGCCACGATTATCGTTATGTTCTCATCTGCAATCGGGCTTCACACGCGGGGCGGCGCCGAGGACGTAGGTATTGCGACAACGCGCACAATCGTATGGACCATGACCATGATTTTCATCTTCAACTTCTTTGTCACATCGTTGACGTACGCGCCCAGATAACACGACAAGACTCAGAGGCAGTTCTCATGCCGGATTTCACACCTCCACCATCACCGCCGGTTCCTCCTTCCAAATTAAAGAGGGGTGAAAGACTTTCCGACGAACCAATGTTGATTGTGGAGAATCTGCAGAAAGCATTCAACGGGCGCCCAGTATTGAAAAGCCTCTCTTTCGAGGTTTATCCGGGAGAAACACTCGGCATCATCGGTCCTTCCGGCTGCGGCAAATCGACCGCGCTCAAATTGATATGCGGATTGCTCGAGCCCGATGGCGGCACGATTATCAAGAAGTCCGAAGATATTGGGCTGGTTTTCCAAGGTTCGGCACTTCTTAACTCCTTGACCGTCAGAGAGAATCTGGCGCTTGCGCTGCACGAACGGAAACTAAGCAAGAGTCAAGAAGACAAGATAATCCGCGAAAAGCTTGTGCTGGTTGGATTGGGCGACTTCATCGACGCCTACCCCACACAATTGTCGGGTGGGCAACAAAAGCGAACCAGCTTCGCACGGGCAATCGTCAACGATCCCAAAATCATTTTGTATGACGAACCGACCACTGGATTAGACCCTGTAATGTCAACGGTGATTGAAGACTATATGATTGAACTGGAAGGAGAACTGAAAGCCGCATGCATCGTCGTAACGCACCAATTCTCCACATGGACACGCACTGCAGATCGCATCATTCTAATGCATGCAGGAACCATAGCCTGGGAGGGCGATCCGAACGAAGCAGTTCACACTGATAACCCGTTCATGAGACAGTTCGCACAAGCCACGAAAGAAGGTCCAATGCTGGCAGGAGGCGTATGAGAACGGCAACGCAAGAGAAACCCAAAAGTGCAACGAAGCGAGAGACGAACGCTGGTTCCAACGGACGAAACAACATGAGAGCGCATCTGGAATACACAGTCGGATTATTCGTCATCATCGCGATAATTGGCTTGATTTGGGGCATTTCGTGGCTCAAAGCGATCGATCCTTTGCATCCGCCGCAGAAGGTGACGGTCTTATTTCACGACATCGCCGGTTTGAACAACAATGCACCAGTAAACGTGAATGGCGTCAGGGTAGGAACGGTTGAGAAGATCGCTCTAAAAGGAAAAGGCCAGGTGCA
>CAYZJR010000001.1:39845-223510 GCA_964478655.1 uncultured Candidatus Obscuribacterales bacterium | reverse complement strand
ACTGAAATACCCCGAGTGAAGACTATCTGGGTACGTTATCGGGGACGCGATATGTGGAATTTTCTAAATTGTGAGATCTTCGGGAGCAAAATTGGTTCAAGCTCGTCGTTAGGCTAAGTTTTGACCAAGAAGCCTTGTGTAGCCGGGAGGCAGTTATGCGTAATCGTTTTGCGCTTCTATTTGCGTTTATTGTGACGTGTGCCCCGGTACTGGCTCAGCAGCCTAGCTATTCAGGAACAGTCCAAACAACTTCGACCAGCACGGATAATTATGGCGCAACTACGCGCTTGCGGCGTCCTTTGTTCGGCTCCGTTTCGCATCAAGACATGATGCCGGCTAAGACTCAGACAGGTGTGGCGCCGAGTCTTGGACAAGGTGACTCGAGTCTATTGCGCAACACATTTGGCGCAGGCACCGGCAAAACCGGTCTCAGTGGTGCAGTCGATATGGCTGACTCGTTGCTGAAACCTCTGTCAGGAGCCACTTACGATAATCGCGTGCTCAATCCTCCGGTGCTCAATGCAGCAGTCAACAAAGATGACGCGCCGTATGTGTGGGTGCAAAGTATCGCTGGCGGTTACATCGATCAAACCGGTCACTGCAAAGAAGTGGTGCGAGGCGATCATTTGAGAGATTGGGGCGGCAAGTTTGTGGATGGAACGGCCGTGCCGAAAGGACCAGTGCAGATAAATGCCGCAGGCCACGTTTATCGCGGCGGCACAACCAACACGGAACATTTCCAGGACAAGGGATACAAACTTCCCGGAATGGCGATTGGCGGAGGCGGAGTCGCTGGCGGCGGTGCCGGAGGCATAAACCTTCCAAGCAAAATCGGCGGCATCAAGATTCCCAGTGGCGCAAGCGGTCTTCTAAACCGACTCTTGTCCAACTAAGTTCCAATTGAAGTCTAAAACAACGCTTCGACAAAAAGGTCTGGCTCGAAGTCTCTGAGATCGTCGATCTTTTCGCCCAGTCCGATCAGCTTGACTGGTATCTTCAGATCTCTTGCGATACTAAATATGACACCACCCTTTGCCGTTCCATCCAACTTTGTGAGAATGACTCCTGTCAATCCGCAGACCTCGGTGAAAACTTTTGCCTGCTGCAAGCCGTTTTGACCAGTCGATGCATCGAGCACGAGGAGTGACTCCAACGGGAGATGCGACGCTTTCTTTTCGATAACGCCGCGCACTTTCTTCAACTCCGCCATAAGGTTTGTCTTGTTGTGCAATCGCCCGGCGGTGTCGATAATCAGTGCATCGTACTTCTCGTCTATTGCTCGTTGAATTGCCTGGTACACAACTGCACCAGGGTCTGAGCCATCTTGGAGTCTAACTATGTCTACGCCCGCTCGCCCAGCCCAGATTTCGAGTTGTGACTCGGCAGCAGCTCTGAAAGTGTCGCCGGCGGCCATAAGGACCTTTTTGCCCTCGCTCTTGAATCTCCAGCTGAGCTTTCCTATGCTTGTGGTCTTCCCTGTGCCGTTGACTCCGACAACCAGATAGATGTTCAGTTTGCCCGGCTCATATCGCAGTTGCGCAGCCGAAGTCGTTTGAAGCACAGTGCGAAACTCGTTTTTCAGAAAAGCTTCGACGTCGCGCGTGGTCCAATTCTTACCGCGACTCTGTTTCCTCATGTCGGCAACCATCATTTCGGCTGTGCCGAGACCGAGGTCGGCTTTTATCAGTTTCTCTTCCAACGTGTCGAGAAAATCATCGTCTATTGGTCGGACTGGTCGCTCAGGACGAGCTTGGGGTGCCGGTTGCGATACCTTTTGTTGTGCGACAGCTACCGATGAGGTTTGCGGCGCCTTCTCCGTCGGGGGCTCTTGCACCGTAGGCGGTGCTTCGTTGGTTTCGGGTTTTGCCTCTGCACTTACCGGCTGTGCCTGCGTTTGTGAAAGGTCTGCGGGTTGCTCGCTTTGCGGCGGATGCTCAACCTGAGTTGCCTGCTCACCTTCTTCGTAAACGACTGAATCGACTACGGCTTCTTTCGTGCGTGACAACGCCGTCTTCAACTTCGAAAGTGTCGAGCCCCACCAACCGGATTTCTTGTCTTCGTCGTCGCTCATTGAGAGTTACCGTCACCGTCAACTTCACCATCGCCGTTTTGCTCGGAAGACACGGCAGCTCCATTATCGTCAGCTTTGGGAAGCTCTCTAAACTTGCCTGTGCGTCGGAAGTGCTGCGCTTCTGCGACCAAGTCGGCAAGCACGCCGTTGATAAACTTCGCTGCCTTTTCGTCAGCGAATTCATGGCTGAGGCTCACCGCCTCGCTTACGCAAACGTTTATTGGAACCGTCGAGATGAAAAACGCTTCGGTGCAGGCCAGTCTGAGAATGTCGCGGTCGATGGACACCATGCGCTCCACTTTCCACTTTGATTTTGCTTGCTTTATAAATGTATCGATGTCTTTTTGATGTTCCACATAAGTTGAAACCAGCTCAAAAACATAGTCTCGTACTTCAGAGCGAGAAGGTCTGTCAATCAATACTTCATTTGAGTGATCGCACTTTTTGCAAGCAACTGAAATGTACGATTTTCCATTGTGCAATGCCATGTCCGGAATCTCGATTGCATCGGAAATGAGATGTACAGCTCTTTCCAGCATGTCGATTTGGGCGCGAACTTGGTCTGTCGTCATGGCTGCCGGCTGCAGCTGAGTCGACTCATTTTCATCGGTGTCATGCTCGATTTCGATGTCCAGAAGCTCTTTGTGAGCTCTGGTCAAAAATGCCGATGCGTCCAATAGACTTTGCTTGGAGTACTCAACCAACATATGAACCGCTTTCGCGACCACATCTTCTATTTCTGTGCGCTCAAGCTTGTTTCTATCTTTTGGGAGCTGTGGCATGACAATCACAGCCAGCTCTCTTGCAGTGCGTCGTGCACTCATGATGTTCTCAACTCTAATCGTGGAAATACTTGCTGGCTCAAAGCAAGAGCCAAGGCAAGTCACATGTTACCATGGCAAGCTGCCGAGAGCCCCCGGCTTTCAGGCTCTCGTAACGATAGGCAATCATGATAAGAATCACCGGTGGCGAAGCTAAAGGGCGACAAATCAAAGTTCCTGAAGGTCTGAGCGTACGACCGACAGCCTCCAAGATGAGGCAGGCATTATTTAACATTCTCGGCAGCAGAGTGCCCGACGCCCATTTCCTTGACCTCTGCGCCGGAACAGGCGTCATGGGCATCGAAGCCCTCAGCCGCGGAGCCGCAAGTCTGACTGCCGTTGACGAGAGCCCGCGAAACGTGAGAGCCATCGAAAACGCTCTAAAGGCTCTCAAATTCGATGCTGAAGTCATCGCCGGTGACGTTCGAGATGTTGTTGCAAGGTTGCCTGCTGAACATTTCGACATAATTTTTGCCGATCCTCCTTACAAGACGAAATTGCCAGGCGCCATCTTGGAATTGGTAGATCGCAAGGGGTTGCTCAAGCCAGACGGGATTTTGGCTGTGGAGCACTCAAGAGACTATAAGTTTCCTGAAAATCTTTCTACACTTGTATTTGCTAAGAAGCGGGAATATGGACAGAGTGCATTTTCTTTCTTTACGCATTCGGCTCGAGGCGATGAGGACTAGTGGTGGCCGACCAGCTTGTAAGAATCGGAGACTTGCTCTGTCAGGCGGGAATTATCTCCTCTGAGTTCATCCGCGATGCTCTGGAAAAGTACGAGCAACGTGGCTTGCCAATCGGCAAAGTGCTTGTCTTGTCGGGTTGCCTGAGCGAGCAGCAACTGCGCACGGCTCTCGAAATCCAAACCATGGTTAACGATGGTTTGCTGCCTATTGATGTAGGCACGCATGTACTGCGAATCGCCCACGGCGACAACGTGCAGCTCACAGATGCATTTGTCAGATCTGGTTTGATACAACCGGAAGATCAGCTAACAAACAAGCTTGGTCAGCTGCTGCTCGATGCCGAAATTCTTGAAGAGGAAGAACTCGAAGAAGCGCTTGAGACCAACCAAAGGACGGGTTTACCCCTGGGGCATATTCTTTGCTTTACCGGTCTGGTTTCACAGCCGATTATCGACAATGCGCTGCTCGGACAACAGCTGATCAGAAGAGGGCAAGTTTCTAAAGAGCAAGCTGTCGCTGCTCTCCATGAGGCTTTCACAAGAGAAACAACGCTTGAGCTGAAAGACATCAACAAAGGCTATCAGCGCATGCCACTTAAGGGCTCGCCTCGATTTGGAGAAATGCTCTACCAAGCAAAACTTTTGACTGAAGCCCAGTTGATGGATACGCTGCTGGCATCGCAAGTTCGAAAGCAACCGATAGGTAGAGTCATGCTCGAGCACAGGCTTGTGACTGCAGAAATTGTTGAAGGAACAGTCGAGTTGCAAGAGATGCTCGACAATGGAACCATCACCTTGAAACTGGCATTAGAAGCACTTCTCGAGGTGCGTGCAAAGAGTACACCATGGATTCAAGCAGTGGCAGAATTGTCGACATACAACGTCAGGCACAACCCTGCGATTCTCATGGTCGAACTTCTGACAGGTGCAGGAATTCTGCCTGTGACCTCGATTCCGCGCGAAGTGCAAGAACGCGTTGACGTCAACTACAACCAAACACCCGAAGTCTGCAGTATTCTGAAGGAACAGAATCTTGTGGACGATCTGGCAATGCTCAATTCACTGAGATTGGCTTATTTGCTAGATCAAGAGTTCTTGACCCACGAGAAAGCAATACTTGCGTTGGAGTATGCGGCCAAGACAAAATCGAAGATCGATCATGTAATGTACCTTCTCGGCTGGCTTAACCGCACTCGGCTTCGCGAGTAGTTTCGTCAGTACGTTTCCGCTTCGAATGAGGACGGCCCCGAGTGAAGTCTAAGACTTCGTGTGCTTGGTTTTTGAACTCTTCGGTTGCTGTGCCGGTGGAGTCGGCGGAGCTTGTGGTGTTTGAGCGGTGGTTGTCTCGCCGCCGTTTGGTGTTGCGGGAGTTTCATCACCGTTGGTGGCAGGCATGTATTCGGCTTCACAACACGACGGGAAAATTTCCGGCTCTGCTTTTTTTGCAGGTGCAGCATCAGTCGAGGTTGTTGCGGTCGGCTTCGCATCTGCTGCCATCGCCTGCTCGGCTAAAGGAGCGGAAGCAGCGGCAGAGGCGTCTCCTTCCGTTGCCGCCGGTGGTGGTACAGCCATTTTTCCAGTGGTCGTGGATGGATACTTCAATCTGTCATGATGCAAGGTTCTCCAGACGCGCACAAATCCTTGCTTGACTCTTTGCAGTTCCTCATAAGTAAGGCTCGATTCGTCAAACTGTCCATCATCCCAGCGATTCTGAAATACTCTGTCCATCGCCTCGTCGACTTCTTGCTCCGATGGATCTTTCATACTGTGTGTCACTGCCTCGGAGACATCGGCCAGCATTACGATTGCCGTTTCCTTCGATTGAGGTTTCGGACCTGGGTAACGGTAGAAACCTTGGTCGACATTTTCTGCACCGTCTCGCACACATGCTTTGTGATAGAAATAGGCCATCAAAGATGTGCCTTGGTGCATCGGAATGAAGTCTTGAACAGCTTTGGGAAGAGAGTATTTTTGAGCCAGTGCAATCCCGTCTGTGACGTGTGCCAACACCCTGTCTCGACTGTCTTCGGGTCGCATCGAGTCGTGGGGATTGGTGGCACCGAGCTGGTTTTCGATGAAGAATTTCGGTCGCACCATTTTGCCGATGTCGTGATAGAGCGCACCGGCGCGCACGAGATTTACATTGGCTCCAATCGCGCGTGCACCGGCTTCGCCAAGGTTTGCCACTGCGAGACTATGCTGATACGTTCCAGGTGCGTTCTCTTCCAATTTGCGCAGCAAAGGCTGATCGGCATCCGTAATTTCAGCCAAGCGGAACGGTGTGATCATTCCAAAGATGTTTTCGAGGAATGGAAGCGAACCGATTGCTATTATGGCAGAGGCGACTCCGCCTAACATTTCTGTGCCCATTCCCGAGCCGAGGCTGGCGAGCGAGTGCGCGTTTTGCCCCATTGCAGAAGCAGCCAGATAACCCAGCGCCTGCATTACACCAACGATTAGACCCGTAAACATGAGGGCGTTGCGGTGCTTCGAGTAGGTTCCGATTGCGCCACCGGATGCGGTGCCGAGCGCTATTAGATGAGTGATGTCTACCATTCGATCGACAGACATCAATATGAGAAGGGGGGCTGTTAAAGCCACAGCTACTCTGCGCCCGAAGAATATTACGAAGATAAGCGCGACTGCAGGCAATGGAACAAACTGAGGATATGTCTTACCTATGGCGGACGCCACAGTGGTTGTAATCACGGTCAGCGTGAACATCAACGCAATCGAATGAGTCGCGAAAAGGTGCTTGGGTTCGAACGTATAAAGGAAAAGGAACACTAGCAGCATTGCTGCAGCGAGAGACAGCGTTAGGCTGAATATCATCGGCCACTGGTTTACTTCGGTGATGCCCACCGACTCGAGCACTTCCAAAAATTCTTTTGTGATTACACTGCCTTTAGGAACAATCAAATCGCCGGCATTGATTTGGCGCATGATTGGCTTGACTGTCGCGGCCGCCTCTTTTGCCTTCTGTTGCGTGGCTTGAGGGTCTATTACGATGTTCGGTTCGAGAATACTCGAAACAAGCAACGCGCTGTTCTCGAGTAAGTCCGGGCTCCAGCTTTCGGGAAGAAACTCAACTACCGTGCTCTTCCATTCTTTTTTGTCTCGTACCGGGTATCGAGGAAACCCGGCATTCATCTTGTGTACGCGACGATCGAGTTCTGCTTTGTATGAGGTCCAATTCTCGGGTGCGACTGAAAGAGCAATCAGGATTTGTTCGCGTGTAGTCTCCGGGTGTGCGCTTACATAATTTTTGAGTGTCTGCTTAAGCGCGCGCAGAGTTTCCGGGGAGGATTTTGCAACCACGTGAATTGCAGCTGGAGGACCAGTCGTTTGCTTCGGACTTTTTAATTGCTGTTTCGGGACGGTTGATGAGCCTGCAGGCGGCTTTGTCTCTGCCGATGCGAGTGACGAAGTCTCTGCCGCCGGCGGCGCAGCCGTGTCAGGCGCTTGCGTGTACTCAAGTATCGCGGCCGGAGCGACGCGAGGTTGCATCGGCTTTACACCCGCCGCCTGCATTTTTTCTATTTCTGCCATCAGCTGGGAAAGCTTTGCTAGAGTCGATTGTTCGCGGCTGGCGTCCACGTTGAATACTGGAAGCAAAGACTGGCGAGCCTTTTCAGTGGCTTGCTTCGTGAGTTGCTCATCGACAACCATGGTCGCGTACGGCGCAACCAAATTGCGGTCGGCTATATCGCCGACTTTCAATCCAGGGTTGAGAATGTAGTGTCCGGTCAAAGCAACAAAGAGGCAGATAAAACCGGAAATGCCGACTCCCATCCAGCTGATGAAATCTCTGCCTGTGGGGAAGATTTCGTAATGCGCTTCCGGATGGTATACGACGGTCGGTTTACTATTTCCGTTCTTCGGCTTTGTACCGAAGTTTTTAGTCTCCTGGTTCATAACCCAGTGGTCGCCTTAACGCCTCAGCAATTGTTCTAATCACAATAACGTTTCTAACTAACTAATACATCTTAGCGCTTCTATATACGTTAAGAAATAGTCTCTTTCATTACAATGCCGTAAACCCCGCACCGGTAAGCTCTCGGGGGTTCGCAACGAACTCTTGAATTGTGACCCATGGTAGCCTTAGTAGGCTTAGTATTGAGCGTTTGCAGCGCTCTTTCCAACTCGTAACCGTCGAGTATCTCGCTACCAGGCAGGGCAGTCCCGCATGATCTTGATTACAGGTGCCGCAGGCTATATCGGCAGTCATTTCGTTCGGCACTACCTGTCAAAACTCAACTCTAGCGAGGTTGTGGCCCTCGATGATCTTTCGGTGGGGCACATCGAGTCGTTACCGAAAGAGCGTGTTCACTTCATTCATGCCCGAGTTCAAGACACCGAGAAGGTTTCGCGAGCTCTTGAAACGTATCCGATTGATGCTGTCGTGCATTTTGCAGCCAGCGCATACGTTGGAGAATCGCAACAGAAGCCGTTCATGTATTTCGAAAATAACGTCATCGGCACGTTGGAACTCTTGAAGATGCTCGACCGGCAAGGCATCCGAAAATTCGTCTTTTCGTCATCCTGCGCCACCTACGGCAACCCAAAGTATTTACCTTTAGATGAACGCCATTCGCAAGAGCCTGTGAGTGTCTACGGCTCTACAAAGCTGATAGTTGAGGAAGCGTTGAACGCCTTGCATTTAGCGACCGGATGGTCGTACGTGAGCCTGCGCTACTTCAACGCCGCCGGCGCGGACGATGCCGGTGATATCGGTGAAAGCCATGATCCCGAGACGCATTTGATTCCTTTGGCGCTCAAAGCAGCACTTGGAAAAGTGAAAGAACTAAAGGTCTTCGGCAATGATTACGATACTCGCGACGGCACTTGCATTCGCGATTACGTGCATGTCAATGATTTAGCGGAGGCTCACTGTCTGGCTCTTGAGAAAATGGAACACGCGGAATCCATTGCCTATCAGATCAATCTTGGCACCGCCAGCGGTGTATCGGTAAAAGAAGTGATCGATGCTTGTGAGAAAGTGACCGGGCTGAAAGTTCCCGTTCATATGACAGAACGCCGCCCAGGCGATGCCACAGGACTCTACGCAAATTGCAATTTGGCTGAGCAATTGCTTGGCTGGAAACCGAAATACGATCTCGAACGAATCATCGAGACCGCGTACAAATGGGAAAAGAATCAGCGCTATTGATCCGAGTCCACGTTGACTGAACTCTTTACGCTGTAAATCCGCTTGTCTTGCGACTCATGATAAGTGCGCATGAGAATCTCAGCCATCAATCCCATCAAAATGAATTGAATGCCGATCATGAAGAACATCACGACCAAAATCGGCAGAGGTGTGTCAACGAACGTTTTGTGAGGACCACCGTACTTCAAGAACAGCATCAAACCAAACAACACAAGCGAAAGGCAAATCGACCACATTCCGGCAGAGCCGAATACATAGATCGGTTTAGTAAAGTACTGAGCCATGAACTTTACGGTAAGGAGATCGAGAACCACCTTGAAGGTTCTCGAAATTCCGTACTTCGATTGACCGAACTGTCTTGCATAGTGTGACACTGGAATTTCAGTGACCTTTGCACCATGCCAGGTGGCATAGATTGGAACGAATCGATGCATCTCACCATACAAGCGAATGTCTTTGATTACCTCTCTGCGATAGGCTTTGAGGGAGCATCCGTAGTCATGCAAACGCACGCCGCTAATTACAGAAATGATTTTATTGGCAGTCCATGACGGAATCAGGCGAGTAAAGAGTTCGTCTTGTCTTTGCTTGCGCCAACCGCTAACGACATCGAAGCCTTCATCAAGCTTGTCGAGCAAGAGTTTGATGTCTGCAGGATCATTTTGCAGATCGGCATCCATCGGAATGATAATCTCGCCTTGCGCATGGTCGATACCGGCAGCAAGCGCGGCGGTCTGCCCAAAGTTGCGAACGAAGCGCACAACTTTTATTGACGTGTTTCGTTTGCCGATTGCTTCGAGTTTTGAATACGACGAGTCTTGCGAGCCGTCATCGATGAAAATTACTTCCCAGGTCGACCCGATTGCATCGAGTGCAGAAACGACCTTTTCATACATCAAATTAATGTTGTCTTCTTCGTTATAAACCGGAATAACAACGGATATGCGTGGACGAGACATGCAGGCTGCGTCGAGTACAGCCACCGGGCTTGCCGGTGGTGCGCCTGACGCTTGTTCGTGGGTCAGCGCTCCGGTGGAACTTGTCACGGGAGCTGCGCTGCCTGGTTGATATTGAGAGTTGCCTAATCGAACATTTGTCTCTTGCATGGGCGATATTATGCCCCATGATTACCTGCCGCTTCCTTCAGTTCTTTTCATCATGTAATCGCCTCACAGCGTTTGAAAAAAGACTCTGGATGTTCCTTCCTTTGACATAATTATCTCGATGACCATAATTCCAAGCCACGGCGCCAAGCGGCCTGAAGAATCTGAAAAAGAAACCCGGCAAGGGCTTCCAACCGAATCAGCATCGGTGCCAAAAAAAACGGAAGCATCAAAGCCCTCGCAAAGCGCACAGCCGCCCCAGCGGGGCGGACAAAAGAGTATTCGAGCTGAGGCTCTATCTGCAAAAGAGACAGCGTCAGATATACGTTCTGAACAAGCCGTTCGCCCTCAAAGCATCGAGGAATACATCGGACAATCGCAGCTAAAAGCGATGATGTCGATGTCTATTGGTGCGGCAAAAAACCGCGGTGAGGCGCTCGACCACGTTTTGTTCTACGGACCGCCCGGGCTCGGCAAGACAACGCTGGCAAGAGTTATAGCCAACGAAATGGGCGCCCGCATTCATATGACTTCAGGTCCCAGTCTTGAGCGTCCGCGCGACATTATCGGGCTCGTTCATCAACTGGAAGAACATGACGTACTTTTCATCGACGAAATTCACAGATTGAGTCGAGTTGCAGAAGAACTTTTGTATCCGGCAATCGAAGACTTTGTAATCGATCTGACTTCAGGGAAAGGTCATGCAACCCGAACCATGCGGTTGCCTCTGCCGAAGTTTACGCTCATCGGTGCGACAACAAAGGCCGGAATGATATCCAACGCATTGCGCGATCGTTTCGGGTTTGTCTGCAGACTGGAGTTCTACACAATTGAGGAACTGAGCCTGATTGTGAAGAGAACGGCAGGGATCTTTGATGTTGAAGTGAATGCCGATGCCGTGAAAGTGGTGGCATCGAGATCTCGTGGAACCCCACGTATCGCCAATCGCCTCGTCCGACTGGTGCGCGATTTCAGTCAGTTCAAGGGCAAAGATTTGATTGATGGACCGCTTGCAGTTGAAGCGCTGGAGTCGTATCAAGTCGACGCATCGGGTCTCGATAACACTGACCGGCGCATGCTTGAAATTCTCATCGACAATTACGCCGGCGGCCCGGTCGGCATCGATACAATCGCAGCGACGTTGGGCGAAGACAGCGATACGCTGGAAGATGTGTATGAACCATTTTTGATTCAACGTGGATTCATTCAACGCACTCCTCGCGGAAGAATCGCAACGGCAGCCGCCTATCAGCATTTGAAACGGCAAGCAAACGGTGCGGCGCTTCAACTCAGCCTCGACCTTCTCGGGAATCAGCCCAGCGACCAGGAGCAAGGTGATGGCGTGTAGCGCCCGCGGTGGAGTGACAGCATTGCTGTATCCATTGCTATGCTCACTGCTTTCGATGTTACTATTGGCACCGTCTGCGATGGCAAATGGAAGCCGCAAGGATTCAGACCCAAAACCACCAACCGTCAACGAAGACTTTGCTGTCGCCAAAGTTCTCAGTGTGACCAGTCCTGAGATCAATCAAGACCTGTTGAATAGAACAGGCATGGTGAGCAAAAGACAGTTCGTCGAATTGGAAGTCACAGAAGGTCCACTGAAGGAGAAGGTCTTCAAGGTTCCAAATGAGATAACGGACAACCCTGCTTTCAACGTCTCGCCTAAGCCCGGACAGGAAGTGGTGGTATGCGTGGTGACCGAAAAAGGCACAAAACCCGAAGTCAACATTGCGGATTACCACAGAGCTCCTGTGCTTCTATGGCTTTTCATCGCATTTCTGGCAGTGTTTCTTCTGTTTGGCGGAAAGCAGGGAGTCAAGTCTCTCGCCGGACTTGTTGTGACTGTCGCATTGATAGCGTTTGTTATGCTGCCGCTTAGCCTCAATGGCGTCAGCCCGCTATTTACCTCGGTCGTCATTTGTCTGGCCGCCATCACCACCAGTATCGTGTTTGTTGCAGGCATGACAAAAAAGTCCGCCGCAGCCATTTGTGGCACCATTGGCGGTGTTATTGTTTCCGGTGTTTCATCGCACATAGTAATCTCGCTGTCGCCGCTGACTGGTTTGTCTAGCGAAGAGGCTCAGATTCTCAGGGGTTCCGTCCTGCATCAGCCACCTGAATTTTTCAGCGGTCTGCTTGCTGCGGCAATGCTCATTGGTGCATTGGGTGTGATCATGGATGTTGGAATCTCAATTGCATCATCCGTGTCGGAAGTCGCCAAGACTGACACGACGCTATCGATGAAGAGACTTTACGAATCGGGCATGAATGTCGGGCGAGACATTATGGGCACCATGACCAATACCCTCATTCTGGCTTACACCGGCAGTGCTCTGCCCCTTTTGCTGTTGACCTCGCAAATACCTTCAGCTAAGTTAGTGAACCTAGACCTAGTGGCCACAGAAGTAGCCTCGGCACTTACTGGCAGCCTGGGACTTGTATGTACTATCCCGCTTACTGCGATAGCGGCTGCCCGCCTCATGGCGAACACATCCAGTCAAAAAGGAGAACAACCTGACATGAAGACCGCGTCTAGCTGAAGGAGAATTCTGCCGGGCAATGATTAGAGTTCTGTTCGGATTTATTCTGGCTGCAACTGCTGTCGTCAGCATCATGTTTGGCGGAGTGTGCTTTCCTATTATTTTTGGAACGGCATGTTGCATCGGTGGAATGGAATTCGTCGGCATGGCAAGAGCGAAGGGCATCAAACCCTCCTCTCGAATCGTTGTCGGAATGATCATTGCCTTCTTTGTAGTTTCCGGCTTACCCGGAGTGCACGAGCTTAACTTGCCTCGCGACTGGGGCATCCAACACTTCCCGATTCTTCTGACGATTGGACTGTTCCTTTCATTCTTCAGGCTGCTCTTTCGCAACGAGCAACCACCTGCGACAATCGCAGATATTGCATCGACAATTTTGGGATTCATCTATGTAGGTTGGTTGCCGGCGCACCTTGTACTTTTGAGAAACGTTTACCCACCTGGCGTTGAAACGATTGCAAATCCGCTCCAGCAGCCCGGTCTGGCTTATGTTTGGGCCAGCCTCTTTATTATCTGGGCGACCGACGTTTTCGCATACGTCTTTGGTAAGCAATTCGGCAAACATTTGCTCTATCCCTCGATTTCTCCCAAAAAAACAGTCGAAGGCGCAGTCGGTGGGCTGATTTCTGCGATCTTCTGGGCGACAGTAGTTGTCTACCTTGCCGACAACTATCTGTTTGTGAAGTCTGTTCCATTTCAAAATAAGTTGTATCTGGGTCCTTTGATGGGGCTTGTAGTCTCGGTTGGAGCACAGTTGGGAGACCTCTGCGAGTCGCTCCTCAAGCGCGATGCCGGATTGAAAGATTCGGGCAATTCAATTCCCGGACACGGCGGTTTTCTCGACCGCGGTGACAGCATGCTGTTTGGGTCGGCGATCTGCTACTACTGGGTGGTTGTAGTCGTCCTTGGCCAGTTTTAAATTTCGAACTCATACGTAGTTTCACCGATGCGAATTCTTTGCCGTGCTGGCAATATCTATAGTTGGCATATGCCGCATCAGCCCCCGTCCCCACTGATGAACAGTTCAGACTAGCTTAAATACCGAGGTGCAGTTTATGTCGCATGGCAATAACTGGAGAGACCTGAATTGGATTGCTCAAGATAGGGCCGACAGGCTTGACTATGGAAACGTTCAAGATGCCGCCTGGGCTTTGAGTCAAGACTATCGAAATATGCGTCCGGACGAATTCCGCGCACTTGTCGAACGAACAAACAGAATGGAATACAACGGTTATGGTGCTGACTTGGTTTTAGTGCCTGATCGAAGCATTCAAACTTTCCGGTACGATGGCGATCGCTATGATGTGTGTGTGCGAGGAATGGTGCCCACATACGATCGTTGGCGAGGCGGCACGACGTGGCAGGAAGTGATGATTCCAGTCGGTAAAGTGTTCTATCCGCAAGACAACTATTATCATCGTCAACCTCCGCATCGCCAGCCACCACCGCGATATTATCCGATGCGCTAGTTGACTGAAAGTCGGATGGAAAGCGGTTTTGCGCTACCAACCCAATATGAGGGACATGTCTTTCGACACTGAGTCGATGTCGTGATCGCTAACCTCGGCGATGTTTTGCGTGCGCTTCAAACCCGCAGGCAGAACCAGTTTGCTTAGCGGAATCGTTGTCTTCTTCACCGCAAGCGTATCTAACATCGAGCGTTTCTCACCGTTTTGAAGCGTGATAATAATGCGCATCGGCAGTGCATGAAACTGCGGAATTTTGCTCCATTCGCAATTGTCTTCGTACTCCCAAAGCGGAACTCCGAAGTGTTGCGTAACCCAAAATTCCCATTTCTTCTGTCCTTTGAAGACATATTTGACTGTGGGGATGCCGGCTATCGTTGCCGTTCCGCTCGGTTTTAACTTTGCTTTCGACCAGTTCATTCCTTCTAAGTCGCGCGTAGTCAAAATAGCAACCATCTCCGCCCGTCCCAATTCTGCAATGCCTTGGCTGGTAAAGTAATTGCGCTTTTGCGGATTGAAGATGTAGAAGTTCTTGTCGTTCTCCTTTCGAACCCACACATAACCGAAAAGCGGGTTCTCAACGCGCATTCCTTTCTTGGTTAGGTACAGTAGGTTTTCACCGTACATTGGATGTTTGTGTTTTATGAACCAGCAGGGTTCTTCGGAATCTTTAGAGTTCTTTGCATTGGCATTAACTTGTTTATTCTTGTTTTCCGGCTTCATTGAATTGTCAGCAATGCAAGAGGCGGGAACGCCAAAAAAGAGGCTCATAGCCGCGAGAATGGCGAGTGTGGGTATGTTGATTCGGCTGGATGTCAAAATGCTTGGGAGTATTGGACGCATCGGTTGATTCCTTGGGACTCCGTTGGGCTGAAGGGCAAATTTAAGCACCTGACAATATTTTCCGGTCGGCAGCTCTATAAGCTATGATATATTTCTGAATCACCTCGCGGAGAGGTGGCTGAGTGGTCGAAAGCGGCTTCCTGCTAAGAAGTTGTGTGGTCAAAAACTGCACCGAGGGTTCGAATCCCTCCCTCTCCGAACTTCATTGAACATCTAGAACCTGTCGATTCTTAGCTTCGTTCCTTAAGAATCGTCAGCCATTCGTCTCTAAATTCAACAAGCTTGGCCCTCAGTGTCGTTAGAGCCTGGCTCCGCTTCATGCACTGCATCACCCCAACCATATCTTGGCTGCGCATGCATTGGGCGCTTACCTCAGGCAGCACTTCGAGCTGTTGATCGATGGTCATTATCAGCTGGGTTACGTTGGTGCCAATCGCCTTGTTGTTTTCTTCTAATCCCGCAGCAGTAGGCATTCTCATCGATTGCGATGCGGATATGTCTATCCGTTCACCTTGAAATGAACGGTCAAGATCCAAGTCTTTAGTGGATTTCGGGCGTTCTTGAATTCGCGAGCTTTGAATCTCCTCTTGCTCTTCCTTGTCCTTTTGCAGTGAGAAGCTTTCCTCTTCAAGCGCGTGCTCACGCAGAAATGGATGGGCCGCTGTGCCGGTCGGAATGGGTGCCGCGGCTACACGTGCGAGGCTGAACTGCTCTGCCGGCCCGGCTTCTCCGCGTGCAACCATGACCAAAAAGGAAAACAGGCATCTTGCGATGCTTGGAATGCTGTCTGCTGCTATGTTTTGACCGTCAATCGTCCAGCCCTTATCGGTGCCTTCAATTGTCATGTATGGAGCAAAGTCAGATTGCTCTGGGTTGAAACTGAGTAGGTACTTGGTTTTCATCACATAGGCGGTGACGAGTCGATCCGTTCCGAAAATCAGAAGACCCCACTCCATAGCCGCCAATCTGCCCACTGTGTAACGATCTACGTGTTCCGTTCCCCAAGTGCGCTTTTCCTTTACTGCGCCTGGACGCTCAACGCTAACCGCATATTTAGTGCCTTGGCAGTTTTTGTTGAACTCATAAGAATAGCGCTGAAAGTTGTCGAAAAGCCGATCAATCAAGACAAAGACTGTAAGTCCTCCTGACGATGACCCGTCTTTGGTCTTTACGGAAGACTCCTCCGTGAGCTTCTCGGCATCGTTTAGAGCATTCAACCAACGCGATGTTTCTTCGCCCGTAAAGCGCTGGCTGACATTGCCAAGAAAGCGCTGTTTGTAGTCCAACCCGCTGTTTTCATCTTTGCCTGATTTATTGACTTGCGGGCGCTTGTTGGGATCATTGCTCATTGGAAGCACCTGAAATTTGGAGTGAATGGGTTGCCATGGCAACAGGTGAGTCTATTTTATCGAAGTTGGAACATGCATACAGTGCGTCGAGCGAAACGTAGAAAAATCTTCCTCACCTCGTTATGAGTTACGAAAAGGAGTCCACCAGCGTCATTTGCGCTTCAGCTGCGTCTGAAAAACGGCATCATAAGCGCCAGAAGAAAGAGACCGAAGGCTAGCAGAGCACGCGTCATGACTGAACTCGCCATTGCAATTGTTTCTTCAGCGATTCCTGGTTGAAGCGCTAAAGTAGCGACAGTAATGAAACGCGAGCCCAATGGGCTCAATGCAAAGCCTGCAAGAGCGAAGATGAAAACGCAGATAGACAGCGGTTTCCCGAGCTTATACGAGGCTACCTTGTGAGTGACCTTGCCACACAAAACCCCAACACCAAATGACAGAATCAAGGGGAGCCAACCGCATGTTCCTACAATGTTCATTACGAATCCGAACGCGAACCCGGCAACTGCTGCGACCGCAGATGCTTTCGCAATCGTCGCTTTGGAAACCAGAAGAACATGACTCGTAAATCGAGACGCACACTTTTTGCAGCGATTGCCCACGGCACACTGCACAAAGCATCCCGGACAAATCTGTGCGTTGCAATCTGTGCACGTAAGTCTGGAATCGCCGCAATTATGTGCCTTGTTTAGCATTGTCCTCGACCAGCCGGCTTCTTCCAGCCTTAGCTTCTAAGTTATTACCCATTCAATTGAGTTGCTATTCATTGCTCAGGTCGCTCGATGATCTAGTCGCTATGCGGATGGCGCATCGACTTATGTGCATCGGTTGGCGGGCGTATGCTTTCCTCACCAGTTGTTGGAAAGCGCTGTTTTATAGGTCGTCTCAGCATTACCAGAATGTAATTTTGATTTATTACGAGAGTTATTGTCGGCAATAATCGGCTCTGTGACTGGGTTTGCTGCGTTGGCGCAAAAGTTTCAGGTTGATTAGGTCACGTGGCAAAGCTACTATTTGATCACCTAATATGTCCGGCATTAGTCCGCGGGTTGCGCAGGAGTGATGTAGTGGTCGAAGTTCTGATGGGTATCTCTCAATCGGCGTTGTCTGATTCGAATTCCAGTTTCGCACCGGAAGCGAAATCCGGCGCGCTGAAGAACGCTTTTGTGGGTGGAACCGCCAGTAGTGTCGACCCCATTGCTGCCGATAACTCGGAGTATTCGAATGTGCCTGTCGTAAGACCAGTCACAAGCAGGCGCGTGTCCGGAAGCATGCATCGCCACGCCGCGGTCGCGCCCACACAAGAGATTCCTTTATTCTCGCAACACCAGTCGATGAGCGACCTCATCGATTACTCGCAGTTGGCTAAGCAGTATATGCAGCAAGGCCGCTCGAAAGAGGCGGAAACACTATACATTCAAGCTCTCGAAGTAGCTGAGCGCAGCCTCGGCGAAAAGCACGAGGCTTTGGAAAGACAGTTGGATGAACTCTCCAACTTTTACATCACGCGCGCTAAATACGCTCAAGCTGAGCCGCTCATGGAGCGTCTTCTCACTATTCGCTTTCGCACCCTTGTTGCAAATGATCCTTTGCTGATCAAAACAGTAGACGATCTCGCATTGATTTATGAGGGCAACAGTAAGATTCGGCAGTCGGAAGCCGTGTACAAGTTTTTGATGTCGCGCCAGGAAGAATCATTTGGCCGCCAATCGGTTTGCGTCGCCATCACAACTGAAAGGCTTGCTCGGTGCTATTGCAGACAGCGTGATTTCCGTGCAGCCGAGACTTTGTTTGAGTTCGCCTTGAAGGTTCAAGAATCAATTTTTGGAGCGCATTCGGTCGAGCTCAGCCCCATCATGAGCGACCTTGCCAGTGTCTATCAAGAATTGGGCAAGTTGGATTTTTCTGCAGAAATGATCGCAAGGCAGTTATGCATTCTTGAAAAAGTTCATGGTCCGGATAATTTGAGTGTTGCCAGTTGTCTGTTGCGCCTGGCCGAACTTCTCACCAGAGTGAATTTGCTTGAAGATGCAGAACCGCTCTACAAGCGAGTTGTGGGCATTTATCAACGAGCCTATGGAGAGAATACTACTCAACTTCGCTCAGTAACTTCGAAGCTGGCTCAAGTACAAGTCGAACAGAATAATGCTCGCGCTGCACAACAAAGACAGATGCGAACCACGGAGCATTCCATTCATCCGGAACACACTCTGAAGCCGCCGTATCGAGCCGTTTCAGAAGTTCGCGATTCAGTTTATGGAACGCACGAAATGCAGATTCCAACCGGGGCTCAATGTCAGAGCGAACCTGTTCGTACACAATCTCAGCCGCAATCTCGATCGCAGCAAGAACCATCTGTGGTGCTACCGGAGTTTCCAACCCAACGACAAGCGCAACCAACTCGCTTTGAAGATGAGTGCCCTGCTCCACCACCGCAACTGGCATCGCAGCTGGAAACCGCCAGACAAGCCGCGGTGAAAACGATTCAATTCTCACCGACCTTCTGTGATTCGCCGATTCCTCAAGCACCCTGTTTGTTCTAGAGCGATCTGGCCAATCGAAAGATCGACCGGAAAAGGTCCACTGTTTCGTTGATCGCTTGTAACGATCTACTCGGTGGCCGCATCTTCAGTAGTGGCTTTTGTAGCCTTAACAGGCTTCATCGGAACATAGCGATCTATGTAATCCAATCTTAGCTTGCCATCAGGGTCTTGATAGTACTGTTGAAGAATCTGATCGAAGCGCCAGCCGTTCTTTGCAAACATGTTGGCACCATGTTGGCTCAGTCCACGTGCGCCGTTGCCGGGTCCTCTGTACGTAAACTCCCATGAATCACCGTCTTCATGCACATCGAGAATCCCTGCTGTCGAAAAGCGCAGCATCTTCGCCAGTGCGACGCCATAAACCTCTTTGGTTTTAGTTCGACCCATAACCTGCACGCTATGCGCATTTCCATTGATGTCCCATTGCTTCACAGTCACACCAAGAATGTCAGGCACGCCAGTCATACTTTCCAGTGTCGCTGTTTTTACGCGCGCTTTTCTGATGTTCAGGTTCTCAAATTGGTTATCACCGACGGTGGCGCGATAGAAACCAGGCTTCACACGCCCGGAGTCTTTCAAGATGATTCCGCGAGTCTGTTGTACCGCCAGAAATGTCGAGTTCGCTTCTGCAGCCAATCCCTTATATGCCTGATCGCGCACATCAGGCACCAGGTCGTAACCTTCTGACTTGCTCCATTTAGAACCACTACCTAAGTGCGCCCAAGCGTAGCTGCGGGCAGCGACTGCCTGCGATTTGAGTGCTTCCAAATGCCAGCTTGCGGGCATTTCTGAAGGCACAACGCCAAGAAGATAGTCTTCCATATCCAATAGATTGATTAGCGTAACTTTGCTGCCGTAAGAGATCAGTTCCATACATCCGCGATACCAACGGCCATTGGGGTTCACCCAAATTCGAAAATCGCGCGATGATAAATGTGCCCTTCTGTCTTCAGGCAAAACGAAGGTGCGTCCTGTTGCAGCCTCTGTAATGCGGCCGCCCTGAATGAGGTAAATCATTCCTGCATTCAACGGATATACGGGACGACCGTCGATGAAAAGGGCTCCGGCAGACCAAACAGCCGCAGCTATCTTTGATGCGCGACTGGCTATACCAATACGCACCGGATGAACCATCGGTGGATATGGAACGAAGTGCTGAAACTGGCTCGATGCAATATGTGTTGCAGGCGACTTCTTTGCTTCCTTCGCAGTTGCTTCCAGCAAATTGCTGAATAAAACAAGAAGTGCTGCAATAACGAGGCAGTTAGCTAATGTCCTCATCAAAGCTAAAAAACCCTGCGTGATGTTGACTCAATGTCGATGATACTATGAACGCTTGGCAAAAAAGTGCGCCGGATAACGGGATATGAAAAAGTTACTCATAGTAGATGACGAAGTAGACATCGCGAATTCAATTCAATACGTGCTCAATCAAGAGGGTTTTTCCACTCTGCTTGCCCATGACGGGCTGAAAGCGATGCAGCTGATCGAAAACGAAAAACCCGACCTCATCATTCTTGATTTGATGATGCCAGGACTTGATGGTTACGAGGTATGTCGCAGAGTTCGTGCCGGCGACAAGAAGACCCCGATTCTAATGCTGACGGCAAGAACGTCTGAGATTGATACCGTAGTTGGTTTGGAACTCGGCGCAAACGACTATATTTCCAAGCCGGTGCGGCTTAGAGAGTTAGTAGCGCGCGTCAAAGCGCATTTGCGAGAAACTCCTGGAGTGCAGACCCCAAGCCGTGGAATCAGGCTTGGAACATTGCAAATCGACACCGATAGCCGCACAGTGACCGTCAATAATCAACAAGTCGATTTGACGTTCAAAGAATTCGAACTTCTGTTAGCTATGGCCAAGCAACCCAATCGTGTCTTTTCACGCGATCAGCTTTTCGCCCAGGTCTGGGGTTCTGATTTTCTTGGTGAAAGTCGAACGGTGGATGTACACATAAGGTATCTGCGAGAAAAACTGGAAAGCAATCCCAGTCAGCCTAAGCACATCCTTACAGTACGTGGAGTGGGTTATCGCCTGGTTTGGGATTAATATCGCCGGTTAGTTGTCGCTTTGCATTGCTTTGTCTGAAGTTGCATTGCTCAATCTCAACGGGTGCACTGTTCAGGCTGGATGTCAAGATGGGACTTTCCCCACTCTTCTCACGGGGCAAGGGTTTCGAGCCGATTTGATGCGTAGTATTCCCAGTGACACAACTTGGGGCCGAACCTACACTTTATACATTAACCGAATTGCCTGAGCGCCTCCGTCCCCCGCGCTTAATTAGGCTGTTCTGTTTCCGGCGTCCATTACCCTTTGGCGGGAAGTTCATTAATGAAGTTATCGGCGATCCTGGTCAGTGTTAATCTCGCGGCAACGTTACCAATACTTGCCAGCACTCAAGCTAAAGCAGAAGAAGGAAACGGCACAGACACCGCCGATTTCTTGAAGGCTAGCCTGTCTGCGTCTTCCGAAGCGAGTAAGCCCCTTGCGTCGAAACCCGCATTGAAAGCCAAAGCGAAACGGCTAAAAGTTGTAGATCCCGCGGCTCCGCCGCCTGACAAGAGCAGTCTTCTCAGCTATGAAGGCGTAAAACTGCGCCCATTCGTAGCCAATCGCAAATTGCCTCGCAAGTCGGATGTCGAACTGGTTGCGCAAACACCGATGCTTGCGGTTCCTCAAACCAACATGCTGAGCGGTGGCGTATCTCAATATAGTTCAGTCGTGACCAATCAAGCATCGTTCCAGCCAATGGCAGCTGCACAGCCTGTTTCGCATCACGTTGTGCCTGCGATCAAAAAGCGCACTGCAAGTGCCGTCACCAATCTTTCCGCCTACATAAAACAACGTGCGGCCGCGTCCCGCGTTGCTCCGAATCAGACTCCCACTGTGCCTGGCCAAGTTGGGTTCCCCTGTGCGGAACGATCTGCTCTGCAAGCTCCTGAGCCGGCTCCTGTGCCTATTCAGCCCATGCAGCAAATGCAGCAAGTACCGCAGCAGCAACCGATGCAGTGGCAAGACTTCAATCCACAGCCTATTGCGACAAACGACAACCAGTCAACAATCGACCAGGCTGTTGAACTATTGCGCCAAGGCAAAATCTCTGAATCCGATTTGGCAAGCTTGAATGGAAGCGTTGCACCGCAGATGATGAACGGGTCCGCCAATCTTTCATTTGCACCGCCCAGCGCCGGAGCTGCGCACCACTCTGAAGTTGGTCCGCCACCGTTCCCTCTCAATATTTTTCCAGAAGCTGCGCTTAAGGATTTCGTCAGTGGCGGCAGCCGTAGCATCGCGGCTCGCACCAATGCACCAAAACAATATTTCGGCTCCTGGCACAACGATGGGCTGAGACAGCTCCCAGCTTCTGGGTTCAAGAGCTATCTGCATCCCGGACGTTCCAGCTCGAACCAGTTCACGCAATACAGCCAAGTGCACATTGCCTCGTCACAGGCGCAGCGTCCCAATGCGGGAAAAATCGCCAAGAAAGGCATTAAGAAGATCAATATGGCTCCGAAAAAGCCTCAAATCATCTCGCCAGTCTACGTTGCGACATACGGCGTCTATCACAGCCAGCCGAAGATCGGCTATTAGAGCCAAAGTCCATCCGGCTCACTTTGCGCATTGGCTTGCTCAGTGCGATTGATTCCGGCGCGTAACAATTTCGGTGGCTTTGATCTGGGCTGTCGAAAAACTGCCGCGGCCGGATAAATACGCTTACATCGCACCGTTTGACTGAACTGGAATGGCAAGCGGAGCGGAAATTAGAAGAGGAAACTACCTGGGGAAGCAGCCAGGTGCTTGAAAATAGGAAATTCTACTTGTGAGATGCAAAATCTGGCATATCATCAGTGTTGGATTTGTGATGCTGCTTTGAGGCAAGAAATGGGAAGCCGATCATCCCAAAAACCAAAAGACGACCGAGCCTCGATGGAGCGCAAAGCTGACGAAGGTTGGAAGGCGCTTGCCGAAAACCAGTTCTCGAAGGCTGAGAAAGCGTATGCTAAGGCGGTTGAACTGGCGGCAAAACTTTCGGATAAGGGCGCGGAAGCGATCTTTCTAAGTTACTTGGGCGTCTCGAAACAAGGTCAGGGTCGCACTCAAGACGCACAAAATGATTTGCAATCTTCAATATCCATCGCCAGAGAGTATGGGTTGTTGAAGATTGAGGCGCATGGCAGGCTGCTTTTGGGGGAACAGCTCACAGAGCTTGGACGTTCCGAAGATGCGATGTATCAATTTTTGGAAGCACTGGAAGCCTCTTTTGCATGCGAAGACCTCGCTGCAATGGAGATATCCCTGGGCAATCTCGGAAAGATCTATCTTGAGCGCGGATGGGCTGAACAAGCGTCAGAGTGCTTCCGCCAAGCGCTCGAATTGCGCGACGATACACCGAACAAGGCTTCTTGGTTGGGAAGCATGGGATTGGCACTGGCGGAACTCGGGCAGTTTGATCAAGCCATCAATTTCTACAATCAGGCTTACCTCGAAGCAGAGCTCGCCGGCGATATCAAGACTCGTGCCATTTGCAAGGGCAGCGAGGGGAACGTTCTGTTCGAAATCGCGCAGTATGAAAATGCAGTTAAATGCTATGAAGAAGCTCATCGTCTCTCAAACGCCGCCGGTGATGGAAGACGCGAAGGGATTTGGCTAGGTAATATTGGAACCACTTGGCTCAAGCTGAACGACACTGACAAAGCTGTCGAGTATTGCACGCGCGCGGTGCAAATAGCCCAGCAGCTCGACGATCGGCAATCCGCCGCGGCGCATCTCGATAGTCTTGGGGATTGCTATGCAGCTTCGGGCGAACTTGCGCTGGCGGAACAGAAGTATCAAGAAGCGTTTGCATTGTCTGATGAGATTCAAGATCGGCAAGGGCAGCGCATTTATCTGACTAACCTTGGCAAGGTGAGTCAGCAAATGGGACAGCTCAAACCGGCATTCGATTTTCTGAGTCGTGCAATCGATCTCTTTGATGCACAGAGATCGGCTATCAAAGCCGATGATCTTAAGACGAGTTTCGCCAACCGTGGGCAAGAACTCTATCGCGACATGGTCAAGCTTTGTCTCTCGATGGGCAAGCGAACGGAAGCGCTTGAGTATGTAGGACGTGCGAAATCCCGTGCACTACTGGATCTTCTCAGCAATTCACCTATTGATATTAGTCAACTTGCAGACGAAGGTGATGAGTCTCTGCGTAGGTTGATTCGGCGCGAAGCAGAGTTGCGAACGCAGATCGCACACTTCGAACGCCTCTTCTGGCAAGGACCTCCGCCATCTTCAGAGGGAACTAGAGGCGCCGTCGTTAGCCCTGAAGATAGTCAAAAGATCTATGGGGAATGGCGCGATGTAGTCAATCAACTGAAGCGTCGTCATCCAAACTATGCCAGCTTAGTTTCGGCTACCACACTGGATTACAGAGAGATTCTTTCGCTTTGGGATGAGTCGAATGAGTCCGCTGCGCACCTAGATAAGAACGCGGCGATTATCGAGTTTTACTGGACGGACCAATTTTTGATCACAGCTGCAGTCTATGCCGGCGTCAAGGAGCCGATTCTCCACGTCGAAGCAGATGCAGAAAAAATCGAATCACTGCGCGGCGACCTCGCGATGTTTCTTGAAATGTCGGCGACTGAAGGTTGGGAGGTTCCGATTTCTCTTTGCAAACGCTTGTATCAAGCGCTTTTTGCCTCACTGCTTTCGGAACTTCCGAAGAACATCGACAGGCTAATTCTTGTTCCTCATGGCGAACTGTATCATTTACCGTTTAGTGGACTGCATGATGGAACCGGCTACCTATGCGAACGCTTTGCTGTGAGCTGTTTACCGACGACAAGCTTGATACCTGTGCTTGCACGCAAGGAAACCGTTGCAGCTGAAATGGGTCCGAAGTATTTGGTTTCAGCCATAAGTGACTATTCGGCGACGCGCAAAGAAGGGCTTGTATTGAGCTCTCGGCTAAGGTCGGCGGCAGGGCTCGATGATCTCAGCTATACAATGGAAGAAGCTCAGAACATCTACGATCTTGGAGCCAAGCATGTTCCTGAGGTTCGTCTTCTGACTAATTCGGAAGTGAAAGATTCGCTGCCGGAGATGTTTGGGAGCTACCCGGTCGTTCACTTTGCCGGTCACGCCGTTTTCAATCCTGACGAACCACTAGCATCCGGACTTGTGCTCTCAGATGGAACCATCCTCACTGCCGCTTCCATCCTTCAAGCAAACTCTCTGAGAACCAACTGCGGTAAGCTTCTTGTGCTTTCTGCGTGTCAGACAGGAGTAAACCTTGTCACCGCCGGTGGTGAAATCCTGGGTCTTGCACGCGCATTGATGTATGCCGGTATGCCGAACCTTGTGCTCAGCTTGTGGGAAGTCGCGGATAGATCGACAGCCAATTTGATGCAAGATTTCCACTCTTTCTGGAGCGCCGGAAAGGTTTCTATCGCCGAAGCCCTGCGGCAGGCACAATGCAAAGCTTTGAAAGAAGGTCAGTCTATTCATGCATGGGCGCCGTTCATTCATATGGGCGTGGACTAGCCTGGCAATTGCTCCATTAGATAACCAGAATTCAAGGTGAAAACAGGGACCCTTGGCTTGCGTTCAAGCTTGGTTTTTCAAGACGTGTTCTAATAGGACACGGAGAGTTCTCGTGATCGAGGAGTTGAGTCATGGCACGCTGGACGATATCGGCTAGATACATTTTTGCTGGAGTGGCTTGCACAGTGGCGATGTGCAGCGCGGCATCCGCGGCACCCGATGAAAAGGATCGCCAAATTCAACAGATGTTCTCACGCGACCCCGTTGCGGTGTACGTCGAAGCCGGAATCAACAAAGAGCAAGAAGGCAAGATTCGCCAACTGGCTAAAGATTTTGAAGACATGCAAGGCGTTCGTCTTAAGTTAATGGCCACGCTCTTGAAAGATATGCGTTCGCTTCAGTTGGAAGCGGATCCCGATGAGAAGAAAGTACTTGCGAAGCAGGAAGACATCAACAAAGTGCATGCAGAGATGGCGACTGATCGCGTGAAACTGATGCTCAAGATTCGTGGAATCATGACACCTGAGCAAAAACAAAGACTCGTTCAACTGATTCAAGAACGCGATAAGAATCCGAAGATGCCGCCAACTGAGTAAAGTTCGCTGAATTTGGAACCCGCTAGAACTCTGGTATCGCTGATGGGTAGACTTAGTTTTGGTTGTGCGTTAGTGATTGCGCTTATGTGCGCGCAGGTACCGACGTTTGCAGAGAAGCAAACCGCTCCCTCGAATTTGTTGGTTGATTCTAAATCGGAAGCAGCTGAAAAGTTAGAGCAGCAGAGGAAAGACGAACAGGAAGATTTAAGAGAACTTTGGGATGCGCTCTGTAAGAGAAGCCCTGATCTAGAGTTCGTGTGGTCAAAGGTCAAAGACCGAACGATAAGCAAAGAAACCTTTGAAACTATAAAGGCGAAGGCGCTTGTCGGTGCAATGGGCGTGGAGAATCTAGTATCAATGAGGCTATCACCAATTGTGATTCCTGGTGACCGATTTCTCCTACCTGGCACCCGATTGGACAATAAAGACGCTCACTCCAAACGGCTATCGCAGAGCGAGGTCATTATGTTGTATGACCTTGTACGGAGACAAGGAGACAAACTGGTGGAGTTGTATCAGAAGTATGTGAGTAACAAGCACAGGATGGATGCGATGAAAGTCGGACACGATGAGCAAGTTCGTGTGCGCTTGTTGTGTGAACTCCAGGAGACGAGAGCAAAGCTAGTTGAGTTTGTGGGAACTGAAGCGATGGACGCGGTTGATAAGCGCTGGTCCGCGCTGCCCTAGATCGGCGCTTCCAGTCCATCGGCAGAGGGTCGCAGGGCGGTGTAGTGTACCATCGCAAAATTGGGACTGAAGTCGACGCGAGTTACCGAGCCTACCGGGATTGAAATTCTCCAAAAATTGTCTAAGGGCATTGCGAGGGCGCGCACGAGAATCGCGCGAATGACACCAGAGTGCGTGATGAGAGCCAGTCTTTGACCGTCGTATTTTGCGATCATCTCGTCCAGTTTTTGATCGATGCGAATACAAAGATCTGCAATTGACTCGCCGTCAGGAGGTGCGTTCCTGATCGGATCTGACGACCACTTTTTATAGAGGTCTGGGTCGTTCTTCTTGATATCGAGGTAGGATCGCCCTTCCCAAGCTCCTACACTCCACTCATCCAATCCTTCAATCGCCACTGGCACCGTATTTAGTGCGGTTGTAATCAACTCTGCGGTTGATACCACTCTTTTCGCTGTGCTTGAGAGTACTTTGTCTGGTGGATTCTTGCTCAGCCATCCGGCTAAAGCGATCGCTTGTTCTATGCCCTGTTCCGTCAGTTCGACGGTGGGATCTGTGTAGAGTTTTCCTTCCTCGGTTTGCTTTGTGTGTCCGTGTCTGATAAGCAAAAACGATGTGATGCTTTCCTCTGGATGCAGTGTTTCCGTCACGCTGACGTCTCCGAATCCAAGCGACTCATTTCAGGACCAGTCAGCAAATGCGCGTCTGCTGGGGGTTTTACGCCATAGATTCCGCAGATGTCTAAGAGGTGCTGAACCTGCGACGACATTAATGGTTTTGGCCCGCCGAGCATATGAGCGACCAATAAAGTTTGCGCGTGATGTTCGATTGTTTCCAGTTTGTAATATGCGTCCCAAATATCGGAGCCGACTGTTAAAGCGCCGTGATGGTCCAATACAAGAGCATCATGAGTTCTTATAACGTCGCGAATGCTGTTTGAGACTTCCTCGGTACTCGGTGTCGCATATGGTGCAACCGGGACATGTCCTAAAGTACAGACTACTTCCGGGAGGATGCATTTCGACAATGAAACTCCGGCGACCGTGAAGCCTACAGCGACCGTGGGATGAGCATGTACGACCGCATGCGCATCTGGGCGTTCTTCGTAGGCGGTCAAATGCATTTGCAGTTCGGTGGAAGGTTTCGTCGAAGAATGACCGACAACATTTCCTTTCAAGTCGGTAACGATCAGATCGCTTGGTTCGATACGCGCTTTGCAGGTGCCCCTGGGTGTCGTAAGCACCTTATCTTCAGCGAATCTAATACTGAAGTTGCCTTCTACGCCACAGATATAACCGCGGCTGTAACAAAGTCGAGCGACCTCAACCAGCTCCCGGCGGGCTTTCTGCTCGCTTTTCTCTGTACTTTTGGGGTCTAAGTGAACGCTCAAAGGATGAATGGCAATTATGAATAAATACTAGTACCTCGTTATTATATCCAGTAGACTGCTATTCTTGTCTTCCTGTTTTGGCAGGACAGGGCAGGCCAAGCCTGCATGTCAAGAGGTTGGGTTACAATACGACCTCGGGGACCCTTCGGATCCATTGACGTATGCGTTGTCCGGAATGTGAAATCAGAAACTCTGTTGCGGCAAACAAGTGCAAAGCTTGTGGGCACAAATTTCCGCGCAAGCCAATTGCTTTGTCGGTAAAGATTGGCGCAGGCGTTTTGGTTGGAGCTGTCGCAATTTGGGGTGTCGCATCCGCGTTGGTGCCCAAGTACACCGATCCGGAACTTGCACTTGAACGTGTAGCGAATGAAGTAATGGCCGGTCCAAAGTCTGGAAATGACGCAAAGAGATTGAAGTCAGACCTCGATCGCGCTGTCTTTGCTGTTCTCGACAAACACGGTGACTTGCCGTTGCCAGAACTCATGACTGTTCTGCAAAAGCGACTGCCGACAGCAGCATTTGAAGTTCACATCACAGACTTGCCGCGCGCTCTCAGGTTGGTTGAGGTCGATACGGTTCTGCAAGCCTCTGATTACTTGGTGATGAAGGCGAAGAGCGGCGTAAAGACATTTCCAGTCGACGGGTTGGAAGTGTTTGAAAACGGAAAAATTATTACTGATGGCGCAGCACCAAGCCTGGTGCTTATCGGGCATTCTGCTGGTCAAGCCGCACGTCGCCCGCAGATAAAAGTTATGGCTTTGATGCCTGATGATGTTTCTGATCGATCTTCCCAATCTGTCCCTGAAATTAAAGGTGATGGGTCTGCGATCTTTTTGAAGAACGATCGAGACATTCAAGTCGATGTTTCTTTGTACTCGCAAGGTGTTGCGGAGGGCTTGTTCACAAGTTCGAATCCTAATCCGGTCGTTCAGGACGAAACTGTTCGCTACGTCCTCGATTGGAAAGATCATAAATACACCCTTCGTCAGGGACAGCCACAAGGAAAATTAATGCCACTATATGCGATGGCATTGGCTTTGACGAAACCGGCTGATGCTGCAAAATACGAACAATACATTGGACAATCGGGCGTCGCCTTGGTGAAGGAACTTACTGCGAAACAGCCCCTTGCTCGTCCTGAGTTTTCAATCGTCAAAGCTCAAACGTCGGGCGGTCGCAAGAGCCGCAGGCGGCGTTCGGAGGGGCGAGAGGTTTACATCCTGACCAATGCGACTAAAGCAATTGAGATTGAACTGCAACAAAAATCCCACTGGGTTGTTGCAAATGCTGCGCTGAAGGATCTAAACGAAGCGGCGGCAATTGCTCAGTCGACGCCGCAAACACCGGTTACAACAACCGCGGCTCCTCCTCAATCACCGAAACCGTCGAACACCCCCAACAACACAGTTGAGGGAACGCAAGGAAAAGTAACGATCAAGACCCTAGATCAGTACGTGGAGTCAGTTGGTAGCGAAAAGACCACTGAAACAGCGAAGAAGTCTGAGGAGACGACGAAGGAGAAAACAGCCGCAACGATCACTAAGGTTGTGAAAGAACCGGAAAAACCTCGCGAAACTCCGAGCACTACAATTGCTTCTGCTACAACCGAGACACCTTCGACTTCGATGACATCCAGCACGCCAACACGTTCTCGTGGGTCTGCAAAACCGCCGCCTGATGGCGAAGAAAAAGTAAGCAGCGCAGAAGGTGCGCAGGTTTCGCAATCGCTTTCCGGCAATCACGTGCGTGTGCGTCGCGGCCCGAGCATGGAGTACCGCACGCTGACTGAGGCTTCGGCAGGCGACAAAATCGAGTTTCTCGGGAAGAAAAACGGTTGGTATCGAGTTCGCGTCAATGGTGTCGAAGGATACTTAAATGGCGGTTTTGTCTCATCGTCCACCTCTGCCGGTTCGAACGCTTCCAATTCGAACTCTTCCAACTTAAACGCATCTTCCAACAGTTCCTCAACATCATCACGTGAAGAACGTCGACGTTCCCGCCGCGTCGCAGCGAGCAACAGTCGCCGCTCATCGTCTTCGACGACAGCGACCACCAAGAAACGAGAACCAGAAGCTTCTGAGCCGCCGCAATTCGTTCCTTAGGATCAATCCTGGCACAAATCGTGACCATACTGAACTGCTGTGGTTCAGTTAGCATCATTGAGAACCTGCGCGAGGTGAACTACATTGGTAACACCGGGATGTAGCGCAGCTTGGTCAGCGTGACTGCTTTGGAAGCAGTGGGTCGGAGGTTCAAATCCTTCCATCCCGATAGTTCAATTCATTATGTGCAGATTGCCTTGCGTATAATGGAGGCATGAAAAACAAACTACACTTGTTTTTTGGTTCTTTTTTCGCACTGCTGGCGGGTTTTGCAGCGATGATTGCTGCCTTCAAAGTTGCGGCAGGAGTACTTGGACTCGACGCGGTTTTGAATGTGGCTTCAAATTGCGGACCGGAGTCGGCTGCAGGCGGTGTCGGTGCCGGCGCAGGTTCGGCAGCTTGCGGAAACGAAGAATATGGCTCGAATGTAGTGGCGGATGCGGATTCTGCCATTAATCCCATGCCGTCGCACAACTCGGCAGGTCGATCAAATTACGAAACTTATAAAAGGTATCGTGACCAGCAGCAGAATCGGACCGAGCGGCAGCAATCAGAAGGCGAGCAACAGAAAGATAGATCCCAAATCAATGCGGACAGTTTAAAGCAAGGTCCAGCGCAGCCTGTGCCTCAGATCGAGTTTCCTGAACCGGAAGTGAAAGAGCAAGGATCGACCGATGTCGTTTGACCTACGCAAAAGCGATTGGGGTGGCAGCCTCAAGATTGGCGGCAAGGCCTTCAGTATTCGGCACACCGTGGGCATTGGCGGTGTGTTGCTTTGGCTTTCCATTTTGCTTGTGCGCACAGGTGGTGCGGGTTTGCAAAGTATGGCGACGACTGCGCAATTCCTTGCCACCATATTGCTACTGAGTGCAGGTACCTTATCTATCGGGTGGAGACAGCTTCTATCAATGTTTCTCGCTGGCGGTTTCATGATGGGAGTGCTTGCCATTGTTGGGCGCGTGCTCGGCTTCGCCAACGGCGGTGCGAGTGTTAACTTAATGGTGGCATTGATCGAGGAATTCGCATTTTTGCTGCCACCATTTTTGCTGCTGTGGAGTTGGCGGAAGTGGCGCATTTGGTCGCTCGGCGCAACCGACATATTCTTGTTGTTTGCCGCTTGTGGAGCCGGATTTGGCATGGTCGAGACGGCGTATATTTTGAGTACGCGTGGACTCGATCAATTTTCTTGGCTTCCAGTAGTGGCGATGGACGGTGACCGCATTCGAGGATATCACATTTTCAATGGACACGAGATTTGGGCAAGCGTCGCTGGCCAAGCCATTGGATTGGCATGGCTGCTGCGAAGCAAAGGACCGCTGGCTTGGCTGGTGGCGGCAGGTGGTATCGCTTTTGGTATCGCCGATCACTTTATGCTGGACAACAAATCTGGCGATATCGGGTTGCTGCTGTTGCTTTTATTTGTCGGTGGGGCGGCGGCAGTGCTGCTATTCGATGCCCAGATCATTTATCGCAACATGCCCAAACATTTCTGGGAGATGATGAAACGTCCGCTAGTTTCAATCGAGGGGATATGCTCTTTGCTGCGCTTGCGGGCGCTAGCTTTTGCCGATTATCAACTTTCGCGGGCAGCGTCCGGAGAAAAGAACCATCTAGCAGGAGTTTGCCTTTCGCTTCTGGATCGGCCGGTCGCAGGGGCTGAGGCTGTCAAATAGGCAATTGTCAACGCGTCAGTTTCTAGATAAGAGAAGCAACGCACCACCCATGATGACAAACATTATGCCGATTCCACCGAGAATACATGGCAACAAGTAGAGCTCAAGCGGCTCATTGAGAACAATGTCTTGCGGAGTTTTGATTCGATAGAGAACTGTCACCGAGTCGCCGACTTTATGTCTTGGTGGGTTCGCGCCGGTTTTGCAGACAGCAGTGATCATCCCTTGGTCAAGCGCTTCAAACTCGACAACAGGGGTGTAGTAACTTCCACCCTTGCGCATCTCCACAACCTTGCCTGTCGAACGCTCTGCATTTGCAAGCAATTTTCGCGAATTCGAAAGACAGAATCCACCTGCACCGGTCATAGCTACACCAATCGAGAAGAAGATGCCGCCGACCAGTTTGCCGCTCATTTCAATAATCCTATTCTTAAATTTAGTTTGACTGCGTGATGCCTCGGACCTGTCTTTCCCCACCGAGTGCAAATTCAAACCGGGGTCTATCAAAACTAATCTTCCGGAATCGTGGTGATACCGAATGCAGTGTCATCCAAGAGTCATGACTTTAGAAATTGTCTGTCGGGGAGGACAACTAGATCGAAAGCAAAGGCTTCGACAAGTTCCAAATGTAAAACGTGCGGCTCCAAGAGTGGCTGGCTTTCCGCAGTCTCGTGCTATATTAGTGAGAACCCGGGACGTGGCGCAGCTTGGTAGCGCGGTTGCTTTGGGAGCAATAGGTCGCAGGTTCAAATCCTGTCGTCCCGACCACTTTACTTTCTACTTACATCTTTTTATAGACCACTGTGGGCGGTTTTGTGACTTCACAAAAGCTTCACAGAGGTTGTCATATATTTGACGGGCTACTCTCCCTCTCTTGCAGAGTCAACCCTTCCTAGAAGGGCGCCGCTCCACGCCACATTACTACCGTGCATTCAACAGGATGCGCTAAACCTATTGATGCCGAATGTTCACCAGCTTGCTGCACGGTGAATTACTTGGAGGATTTTTTACATGACAAATCCGCTTGAAAGCTTTGGAGAAAAGTCTGAAAGAAGCTGTTCATCAGCAGCAACTGCAATGTATGAGAACGTCTATGACACTTTGCGGAACGCGCCCGTGAGCAAGGTAGCCACTGCTGATGGTGTCGTCGGATTATTGCAAGGAAGTTCAAGTGGAACAATTGAATTCAGCGATCCATTTATGAAAGTGGATGCGCCTCCGATTGCTCGCTTGTCGGAAATGAGGGTGGCATCTATTTCTTCGAGCCAGGCAGAAGCCGGTCTTGACTCGTACCTGCCCGTTCCGGAAAAGCAAGCCGATAATCGTGCTGAGAATCAGATAACGCGAAGAGGTGGCGGGTTTATTGACTCGACTATCAATGCGTTCCTTAATGATCTCCCAGCAAGTTATCGAGATCTTATGCAACAGCAGTTTGATCTAATGAAAGATCTTTTCGGCTATGGAGACGCCTTTGCCGTTCCTAATCCAGTGACTGAGCCGACTCCGCTATTCGAGGTTCCTACAGCACCACCGAACCGCGGAAGCATCACCACCAGACCAGGCACCATAAATGGTGGCGATCTTTCTGCACATGTTCCTCCAATACCAATTGCTGTTGCGGCAGCACCAGGTTTTGATCCTGCTAGACTACGGTCCAGACCGTTATAGTGGCTGTCACTTCAATTTGACTGCGATTCATCCGCAGTCTTGGGAACTGGCTCCTTTCGATTCTGTCTATGCACTGGAAGCAGCGCTGACAGAACAGAAGGAGCTTTCTTATGAGTACTTGGTTTAACGCACTGACTCTTTCCGTATTAGGGCTTGGTGGGTCGCTTCTATTGAGCGTTCCGGCAAGAGCGGATAGTGTGACAGTATTTACTGATCCGGCGACGATTATTGAAACGGCGCCCATCACTCCGATTTTTGTAGAACGGTCGACTCCGCGCCTTGTAGTGCCGTTGCCGACAATTAAAACAGTACAAACAGTCAATACTTTGCCGGTGGTCGTCGACCCAGCAAAAGAAATTACGACAACCGTTGTAGAACAGAAGACTACGGTTGCACCAAAAGCCGAAGTCAAAGAGCAATTGATTCTCCAATCAAAGGCTTCCGGTAAATCCGATTTTTGTAATCGCCTGTCCTTAATGAAGGGCTGGATCGATGACAGTAGGGCAAAAGGTCTCCTCACTGATGACGAAGTTCAAGCGTTCATGATTGAGCACTCCGCTCTTGTATCCTTGGAATCCGAAATGTCCGCCAGGGGTTGTGACAAAGCAATGTCCGATGAACTCGAAAAACGACTCAACGTTCTGAATGCTCGAGTCAGTAATGCGATGTCAGGACCAAGCTTGGCTGGTAAAGGATTGATTCGATAGGGAACAATATTTCAAGGTGATACGCTTTGAGAGATGAAAGCGGCGTTGTGATGCGCTCAGGCTCAGTCTCACGAGAGTGAAAGGAGTGGCTGATAAAGTCAATGAAGTCTGAACTGACATCACATTCGGTGCGTCATCGCAATCCTTCAGGGAAAACCGTAGCGTTAGTTTGCAGCGGGCTGGGCAATATCGAACGAGGGTTCGAGGTGTCAACAGCTCGCTGGTTCTCCGCTTTGAGAAAGCACACTGACCTAAACGTTCATCTCATCTCCGGTGGACCATATCCGGAATCGAAGGTCGTCCCGACACTTTGCAGAAAGAGCAACTGGCTCAAATTCATTGAGTATGTTCCATTTATGAAGGAACAGCAAAGATGCGAAATGACTTACGGCATTGAGCAGTTCACGTTCTTTCCCGGAATGCTCGCCGAATTGGCGCGGCTAAAGCCTGATGCTGTGTGGGTTAAGGATGTTCCGCTGGCGCATATGATACTGGGAGCCAAGTATCTGATGCCGTTTGATTACAAGGTCATTTTTGCGAACGGCGGCGCTCTTAGACCGAAGAGCTATTGGTATTTCGATCGAATCCAACAACTTCATCCGGATGGTTTTAAGGAAGCGCTCGCATATGGCATTCCTGCCGAAAAAATGGATGTAATTACTAACTGCATAGATTCCGGAAGCTTCCGCGCCATCGAAAAACGCGACATTCGCAGCGAACTTAATTTTGCTCCTACCGACTACGTCGTCGTTTGCACGGCAGCCTGGAATCGGTACCATAAACGCATCGACTATCTCATCGAGGAAGTGGCGCGTGTGAAAGATGAGTCGGTCAAACTGCTTCTTTGTGGCATGCCCGAGTCCGACACGGTTCAACTCCAAGAAATGGGCGAGCGGTTGCTTGGACACCGCATACGGTGGCTAACAGTGCAACCCCAAGAGATTTCCTCGATAGTTAATGATGCTGATTTGTTCGTGCTGCCTAGTTTGAATGAGGGTTTGGGCAATGCCCTTATTGAAGCCTCGCTCTTAGGTAAGCCAATCATTTCGCACCCGCATGGCGGTGCAAAATTTATCTTGGAAGATGATTATTGGATGCGAGATTTGAGCCAGCCCGGCGCTCTGGCGGCAAGAATCGAAGAAATGCACAGAGAACGACCACCTCAAGACAGGTTGGACAGTTTGGCTCGCCGCGTTAGTCACAGGTTTAGCGATAGCTTGCTTTCGGCTGAATTTCAAGAGATGATACGCAGGGCTACTAAGGCAAAATCTGCGCCTGGTCTTTTATAATCTAGACATCCAGCGTTTGTCGTTTTGTCCCATTTTCTGCAGCCCCTGTGCCTTTGAAGGGTTCCTCGTGTTGAGACGTCTTCCGGTTCAAGCGTTTGCTAGTCTGATTGCAGTAACTTCTGCAGTGGTCTCCGCTTTCCTTTTTGCTTTGCCCGCCCAGGCTTATCCCGAATACACTCGAAATCCCGAAATTGCCGAGACGGTTAAGGTTCCAATTGCCAAGTGGTGGGACTCCGCAGTGCCGGAGAAGGGAATTATTCTTGCCGTTCATGGGTTGACTCTCTGTGGCGACGCCTTTGATGTAACAGCACGTGAACTGACTCAAAAAGGTTATACGGTCTACGCCTTCGACATGCGCGGATTTGGACGCTGGCGCGAGGAAGCTGCAAAATACAACGACCCGGGAACGGTCAACTACGAGTTCATCAGACGCGACCTCATTAAGGTGTCGAGAACAATTCGCGAACGATTTCCTGAAAGCAAGCTCTTCCTGATGGGAGAGAGCCTGGGCGCCAATCTCTCTGTTTGGCTGGCGACGCAAAGTCCGCAACTAGCCGATGGGTTGGTGTTGAGCGCACTCTGTTATAAAACTCGCTTCCATCCGCGGTGGCGGTGGCTTGCCGATGTGCCCGCCGGTTTTGTCATGCCCAATGCACCGATGAAATTGAGCCCGTACGTTAAGCCCTCGTTGTCTACCGACCCTGAGGTGACCGAAAAGTATTTGAAAGATCCCTCGATCTCTCATGAACTAAGTATCGTCACGCTCGTGAAGGGTCAATTGACCAATCGCATTGCTTTAAAAGAAGTAGAAAAACTCCCCGAGAAGTTGCCGATCTTGATCTTGTGTGGCGAAGAAGACGGGCTGTTCAAGACCAAAGCGCTCGACGGTGTGATCAAACGCATGGGTTCGAAGCGCATCGATTTTCGTGTACTTCCCGGTACCGGACACTTGATTCTGGAGTGTCAAAAACCTGGGGGGAACATCAGTAGTGTGATCGCTGATTGGATTGCCAATCCTGATGCGAAGACGGCTCAGAACCCGACGACTTTGCCGGGCAAGGCTTCAGGTTCGAAGACCTCCGACGCGAAGGCGGCAGAAAGAACTGATTCTACAAAGCCTGCCGGACCTGAAGTGAAAACCGAGTCTGACGCTAAAATTGATGCTGATTTGAAAACCGACGCAGAGCCGAAACGCCGCAAGCAGGCTCGGGTTGATCGCAAACTAGATACGCGAGATGTGACATCGCGCGTTGGCGAAGATATCATCCCGAATTAATACAGTTACGGGCCCGCGTTGTCCGTCGTGAAGAATTCGCCGGCTTTAATATCTTTCTTCGCCGGCTTGCCATCGAACTCTTTGAACAGAAGAGCCGTTCCTGTCAGTGGTTTGTCAGCTGGTATCTTCTGAATTCCAGCCACATCATCGTGTTTAATCGCTGTGGCCGATGCCACGTCGCGTGCTGCATAGAGAGCTGTTCCTGGCGGCAAATCTTTGAGATTGAGCACTGCCTGTTTCATAAACATTGGAGTGAACTTCGTCGCCAAGACACCTTGCATCTGTCCACCCAACACCCAACAAATTACACCGATCACGAGCAGCGAGATCGAGCCGAAAATCGCATACTCTTTCAGTTTGCTTTTCTTTGCCGGTTTCGTTGCAGTGCTGGCTGCATCATTTGCGTCATTCTCTGCCATTCAGTTGACTCCTTCTCTCTAGGTCTTGCTTCCAGTTGAATTTTGCATCGTTGCTGCGTCACCATCAGTGGTGACAGGCACTTCCGGTGACATTGTTTTCATCACAGCAATAAACGACATTACGAGTAACACCAGCGAAACAGAACCAAGTAGATACGTCGCCGGGTTAATGCCAGGCAGAAACTCTGCATTGCTTGGATTGGTCGGGTGGTAAATGACTATCAACGGATGCCCATCAACAATCGTTGTAGTCAGCCATGCAGCAAGAGGCTCGCTTCTCGTGTACTTTTGGTCTTTGACCGTGTACTCGTAGTTGACGATAGGGTTATCGGCGTTTTTCTCGGAGTAGCTGATACCAGTAACCATCCCTTGAGTTGTCGGCCACTGAAGTTTGTCTACCGGTGGCGTGAAACTGAGATAGGTAAAAATTCCAAAGATGATAGCGAGCAAAACGTAGACGTTTGTGTTGATTCGCGGCGGTTCGGAATCTAGAGGTTGAGGTGACGCCTGTGAGGTTGGTTCTGGGTCTGATGTCGTCATGTTTCACACTCCAGCCTGCGCTACCTACGTACCCGTAAAGATACCGATCTAAGCTATGAAATAAATGCCCATCAGAGGTCTAGCAGCACCGCAGAGGACCACTATCGGGCTCTTCGCCGCGCTCCGATGCTGATGCGACTTCCATTCTTTCCGGTGCCTTTAGGGCCGGCGGTGCCTTAAACCACGCGCGAATCGCTTCAACAACAATTATCAGAACCAATACGATGAACACGCCACCTAGCACTGCGTCTAAGTAATCGTTGAAAATCAAAACGTGTGTTGTGTTGTCGCCTGTACCGTTTGCAAGTTTTTCCTGCAACGATTTCGCGTGGGCGAGAAAGCCTAGTTTAGGGTTGTTCGAAAAGATCTTGAGTGTTCCTGCCGTCAATGTCACGGTCAACAACCAGCACAAAGGAGCAATCGTAATCCAGGCGAAGCGCGCTTTCCCCATGCGCACAATCACCGTTGTCGCTACACACAGTGCAACGACTGCAAGAAGCTGATTTGAAATTCCGAACAGCGGCCACAGGCTATTGATGCCGCCTAAAGGGTCTATGACTCCCTGATAGAGGAAGTATCCCCAGCCTGCCACGACAAGAAAGGAACTCAAAATAACTGCGGGGTACCAGCTCGTCTCACCTAACGGCTTGTAGATCAACTTGAGAAAGTCTTGCAGAAGGAAGCGCCCCACGCGGGTTCCCGCGTCCAGGCAGGTGAGAATGAACAGTGCTTCAAACATGATTGCGAAGTGATACCAAAACGACACCATGTGTTCTTGCGCACCATGCCCGAGTGCATTTGCGAATATGTGCGCCATGCCGACAGCTAGGGTGGGTCCTCCACCGGTCCGCCCCCAGAGCGTGTCTTCGCCGACTGCTCTGGCGAGATCTTGCATCTGTTGTGGAGTCACGGCATATCCCCAACTCGAAATCATCGAACATGCTGCAGCGGGATCGGTGCCGACAATCCCCTTCGGGCTATTGATTCCGAAGTAGGTTCCCGGTTGCAAAACGCATGCGGCAATAATCGCCATAACGGCTACTGACGCCTCACACAGCATGCTTGCGTATCCAATTGGACGTGCGTGAGTTTCTCGAGAAATCATCTTTGGTGTGGTGCCGGAAGATACCAAAGAGTGAAACCCTGAGATTGCTCCGCATGCAATCGTGATGAAACAAAATGGAAAGACGTCACCGGTAAACAGCGGTCCTTGCCCATTCGTAAATATCGTCAGAGCCGGCATTTGCAAGGTTGGATGCAAAAACAAGATTCCAACGGCGAGCAGTAAAATGATGCCGATTTTGAGGAACGCGGAAAGATAGTCGCGAGGAGCAAGCAAAATCCAAACAGGCAATACGGATGCGATAAACCCATAAACCATAACGGAAACTGAGAGCTGAGGTCCGCTCAGAGTGAAGAATGCTGCAGTCGGGGGGTACTGCGCGATCCACTTTCCGGCAACCACTGCCAGTAGTGTCAATGCTACTCCGATTACAGATCCTTCCAAGACGCGACCCGGACGAATCGTCTTCATGTAGATTCCGACCAGCATGGCAATCGGCACAGTCATTAGCAGTGTAAAAGTGCCCCAGGGGCTTGCTTTTAACGCATTCACGATTACCAGAGCCAGCACCGCCATCAGTATCATCATGATGAGCAGTATCGCCGTCAACGCAATGATTCCTGCCAGTGGACTGATCTCGTCTTTTGCCATCTGTCCTAGCGATTTACCGCCGCGGCGCATCGAAGAGCACAGTATGACGAAGTCTTGTACAGCGCCTGCCAGGACGACACCTACGATGATCCATAAAGTCCCCGGCAAGTAGCCGAACTGACAAGCCAAAATTGGGCCGACAAGCGGTCCTGCACCAGCAATAGCAGCGAAGTGGTGCCCGAACAGAACCCACTTGTGCGTCGGCACGAAATCCTTGCCGTCATCAACTTTCTCGGCGGGCGTAGTTTGAGAGTCGCTCAGCTCGAAGACTTTTTCTGCGATGAACTTGCTGTAAAAGCGATAGCCAACCGCAAACACGCATGAGGCAGCCGCCAACAACCAGACTGCGTTGACCGGCTCGTTTCGCGTCAGTGCAATAACCGCCAGTGCTACTGCGCCCAGAATGCTTATTGTTCCCCATAAAAGAACTGTTCGCAGTTTACTTGCTGTTGTTGCGACCGTCATTCCTGTCTCCGTAGTTCGGTTCTATACGAGAAGTCCAGCCAGAGTGGCTGACAGATAGCTTGCCATCGTACCGCATATCAAAGCCTTGATTCCCAGCCTCGCCAGGTCTTCTCGGCGGTTAGGTGCTATTTCACCGATTCCGCCAATTTGAATCGCAATCGAAGAAAAGTTCGCAAACCCACATAAGGCGAAGGTTGCGATAGTCTCTGCTTGTGGTCCGATGGTCGTGGTTGATGTGCCTTTCAACATTGAGGAGAGATGGGAATAGGCAACGAATTCGTTAATCACCAACTTCTCGCCCATGAGGCTTCCAACTGTGTGAGCATCAGCCCAAGGTACGCCCAAAAGAAAGGCAATCGGTCCAAAAACCGCACCGAAGAGATCTTTGATCTCGAGGTTTTCTAAATGCAGTCCGATGCCGTCTAGTCGCATACCGGCTTGAAAAAGACCCTTCCCAACCATGCCAATCATGGCGTCACAAAGAGCGATCAGGGCAATGAACGCAATCAGCATACCGACTACGTTGAGTCCGATTCTCAATCCATCGGAGGCACCATGGGCGGCGGCATCGATGATGTTAGCTTGCGTTCGCTTTACTTCAATCTGAACCTTGCCTTTTGTTTTCGACTCTTCCGTTTCCGGCCAGACTATCTTGGAGATTACCAGTGCGCCTGGAGCAGCCATGATGCTCGCCGTCAGCAGATAGGAGGCTTTGATCCCAAGTCCAATGTAAACAGCAAGCACTCCTCCGGCGACGCAAGCCATCGAGCCCGCCATCGAGGCTAGCAACTCTGACATCGTCATTGTAGGAACATATGGACGAATCAAGAGCTGCGCTTCAACTTGCCCAACGAAGACACTAGCTGCGTTTGAGAGCGCCTCGCTTCCGCTCGCGCCCATTATGACTGATACCACCTTCGCCACTACTTGCACGCACTTTTGCATGATGCCGAGGTAGTATGAAATGCTTACAAGGCTAGACACAAAAATGATTGTCGGCACGACGCGAAACGCGAAGATATAGTCTGCACCAGGCCCGAAGAGCTTTACCATCTCTTCCGGTTTCGTGACCAACGGACCGAATACGAACCCGGCTCCTTTGTCAGAGAAGTGAAGCAAGGCAGTAATCGCGTCGCCGATTTGTCGAAAAAGCTGCTGCCCGAATTCCACTTTGAGAACGAAGATTGCCATCAACAGCTGGAAAGCTAAACCACAAGCAACGAGCCTGTAGTTGATCATCTTGCGGTTGTTCGACATGAGAAACGCCACACCGAATATGACCGCAATGCCGACCAACCCAATCAACTTTTCCATTGCGGTACCTCCAGACGCGGCGGCGTAAGACTCTCAGCGCGCTTGCTGACAACCATCGGTTAGGACCTGTATATGGTACTAGGCCGGAAGCGAATCCGAACTTAACTCTCTAGTCGTCGTCGACGTCTCGATTGCGCCCATCGGAAGGACCGGGAGAGAAGGCTGGTTGAGGAGTGTAAGGACCGAACCGGCGAGGTTGCGGCGAGGAAAGAAAGCCTGGAGTGGGTGCGACGGCTGGAGTTCCAGTCTCAGGTGACGGCGTGGCAGAGGGCGCCGGTGCGATCGTCGGAGCCGGAGCGGGTTGCGGCGTAACTGAAGGAGTCGGAGTCAGGTCGGGTGCCGGTTGCGGTTCAGTTTTGGCCGCTGCATCAGGACCCGAACCCGAGCTGTCTTGGGGTTTTTGATCGTCGCGTGTTCCTGTCGTGCGCATCGGCACATCATTGGCATCTGGGTTAGGAAGCGGATCAGGCGTGCTGCCTGCAATTTGTTCGTCTTTGTTCTCTTCCTTCTTCGGTTTGTCTTTGTCAATGTCCAAGTTAGGCGGAATGAACATTCCAGGAGGCGTTGGATGAGTTGCGTAGTAGGCTTTGTTGAATTCTTTCCAAATTTTGGCCATGATTACGCCGCCAGTGACGTTTTGACCGGGAATTGCAAGGTGTTCGTCATTTCCGCCCCAGCAGGCAGTCACCAAATCCGGTGTGAAACCAATAAACCAAATGTCTCTGCCTTCATCGGCGGTGCCGGTCTTTCCAGCTACGGGTCTTTCTTCTAACTTCGCACCTGCTCCCGTGCCGTACTTCACGACATCCTGCATCACGTCGACAAGACGCGCCACTGGCTCAACTGGAAATGCTCTGTCTACCTTCGGTTCAAAGATTTCAATCACTGCACCGCGATTGTTTTCGATCTTCCTTAGAACTTGCGGTTTGATGAAAACACCGGCTCGCGCGAATGTCGCGTATGCGCCTGCCATATCCAACGGAGACACGGCAGAACTTCCTAAGGCAAGTGACAGGTTGGCATCCAGCTTGGTGGAGATTCCCGCCATTCTTGCGGTCTCTACGATGTTGTCGACACCGGTGAGTTGAGCGGTTCTTACCGAAGGAATGTTTCTAGAAAGTGCAAGCGCTCTTCTGACTGTGATCTTGCCCATGAATTTGCGGTCGAAGTTCTTCGGCGCGTAGTCCGGTAAGCCATAAGGTTGTTTGATGATGAGCGGCGTATCTTCAATCAGCGAATCAGGGGTGAGAACACCTTTTACGAAAGCAGACAAATATACGAACGGTTTGAATGACGAACCTGCCGAGTGTGGGTTCGTGGCGCGGTTGAACTGGTTTTTCCAGAAGTCTCCGACACCACCTACCATTGAAATGACGGAACCATCTTGCACCAAAACCGATACCATTGCTCCTTGGCTCACGCCCTTAGGTGCTTTGGAAATGCCTGCGGCCAATGCCTTTTCGGCTAGTTCTTGGGCAACCGGGTCGAGGTTCGTATATACCTTCAAACCCTGACGACGCAGTTCGGATTGACTGAAACGGTCTCGCAGAATTTCGAGCACGTAACTTACATAATAAGGATACTTCTGAAGCGGGTTGCTGCCTTTCTTGAATGCCAGCTTTTGCTTTTTCGCGACGTCAGCTTGTTTGTCAGTGATGTATCCGTACTCGATCATTTTGTCGAGAATCTCTTTTTGCCTAACTTTTGCGCGGTTGCGACCTTCTGCTGCGCCGAGTTCGGATGGCGCTTTGACTAGCCCCGCAAGAAACGCCGACTCTGCAAGAGTGAGCCTGGCAGCTGTCTTGTCGAAGTAGCGCGATGCCGCACGCTCAATACCGTACGCCGTGTTGCCGAAATAGACTTGGTTGAGATACATCTCGAGAATGCGTTCTTTCGGATAACGCTCTTCAATCTGCCACGCCATATAGGCTTCCTTGATCTTTCTGTCAAAAGTTCGGCCTGCTTCGGGGAAAAATAGATTCTTCACGAGCTGTTGAGTAATAGTAGAGGCACCCTCAACCACGTGACCGGCTTGCAAGTTAGCCAGAGTGGCGCGGCCGATACTCATGAAGTTGACGCCCTTATGCTCGTAGAAGTGGTGATCTTCTGCAGCCAGAATGGCTTGCTGCATCTGAGTCGACACTTGATTTAGAGGAACGACTCGACGATCTTCATCTCCTTCAACTGTGCAGATCATGCGATCGTTGCGATCGAAAAGTTGAATGGCTTCGATAGGCTCGTAACGTTCCACTAGAGTTACGTCAGGAAGATCTTGCAGCTGCCCCCAGAGCTTTGCACCGAAGAAACCGCCGGCAACTGCACCGCCTATGCAAACAAAGACGAACGTCCATTTGAAGAGTCTGAGAAGAAATCCGGAAAAACCACCGGACTTCTTCTTCCTTGTTTTAGAACGACGAGTTGCCACCAAAACGGCACTCCTAGCTTCCTAGCTTACGATCGGCCTGAGACGAAACAGAACAGCGACATATCCTAAGTGATGTCATTATAGCCTAGGGGTCGCGCGCGGTGCCTCCTGGGAGTTAACAGCGCGTTAGGGCTTATAAAAATCGCACGGTCGCTTTGCAAGCGCAAGGCGACCGGTTGAGATTATTTGCAGTTGTTCGCGACATGCGATTGATTCCAACTCAATTACGCATTCGTGTCTTTCGTTACGCTTTCAATTACTATGCTCTCGGGTGTGAGGTCATGTAAATTCTGCGCAAGCGGTCAAGGCTTACGTGCGTATAGATCTGAGTCGTGTTGATCGTTGTGTGTCCCAGCAAATCTTGCACCACACGCAAGTCAGCTCCACCTTCCAATAGGTGGGTTGCGAAGGTATGACGCAGTGTGTGTGGCGTGATCGGTTTGTTGATTCGCGCCTTCACAGCGTACTTGAGAACGATGCGGTGCACAGATCTCGATGACAGTCTTGTCGCTTGCCTGCTTACAAACAGAGGGCTGTCAGGTTGTGGAGTTCTGCCTCCGGCTAACTTCGACCAATATTCGTTGAGATACTTTTGCAGCCATTCGCTGGCGCTTTGATTGAGCAATACAACGCGCTCTTTCGAACCCTTGCCCATCACACGCATTTCCATTGCTTCGGGATTGTAGTCTTGCACTCTTAGTGCGCAAAGCTCGCTAACCCTCATGCCTGTTGCGTATAGCACTTCCATGAGCGCCCGATCTCTGATGCCGAGAATTGATTGATCTGGAGTCATCAATAGTCTGACGACCTCTTCTCTATCAAGGCACGATGGGAGTCGTCTGGTAAGTTTGGGACCACGAACCATTTTCGAAGGATCATCTTCTATCAACTGTTCTCTTCTGAGATAGCGATAGAAACTGCGAATTGCAGAGATCTTTCTCGCTACAGTCGGGCGACTGTATTGTTCTTGAATTTGCCGAATGTACGACTTGAGCCCTTCTACTTCGAGCCAGCTACCTGAGGTTTGTTGACAGGTTTCTGCTACTTTAGTGGGTGCAAAATCTTGCACTATTTCATGACCGTTATCTGCGATGGTTGAAACTGTGGAAGATGTGTCGCTTGTCAGCAGCTGTCTTAAGTCGTTGAGATACGCTCTTATCGTGTGCGAGGAGTAGTTTCTCTCAAGCTCCAGATATCCCGCAAACTGGTCCAGCCAGACCATAGCTCCATTTTGGGCGTTCACCGTGACCGTCTTTCTAGTTGAGTCAATGCCGTCCGAACTTATTATGAGAAATTGACAAGCTTTGTAAAGTCCCTTTTATCAAAATTGATAAAAAAAATTGATCTCTCGATCAGCTCATGGAAACCGGTGATCCGATTTCAAGGTCAAAAAGATCAAAAAAAATGCGAAACCGCATATGGTGCGATCGCATTTTCATGGCTCAGATCGATCGATCTTGAATGGTTCCACCCTTCAGTGTTTAGAGCCTCAAGCACCAATCACGGTGGCGCAAGAGATCCACTGGTGGCAGATTGAGCGTGCTCACCAAGAGTTTGAGGAACGCCCAAAAATCAGAAATGGCATACAAGTACAATAGTGCAGATGGGGATAGAGCGTCGCTGGTGTGGCGTGCGGTCTTCAAAACCGTTGTGGGGCAGTAATGCTGTCCCAGGTGGGTTCGATTCCCACGTATCCCCGTAGCTAATCTAACTAATCTCGAACTCGAGTGTTTATCCGCGTCCGCAGGCTTCACAGACGAACTCGGATTTGATTGTCTGTTTCGACTTGTCTTGTGCGACTTCCTTTTCAACGGTTTCGCCGATCTTCTCTAGAGCCTTGTTCGCTTCTGCCACTTTGTCCGGCTCGACCTTTTTGCCCATTTCTTTTTGTCTTAGCGTCTCTTTGTCTTTGTCGCTTAAAAGGCGAAAGCCGTAGCCTGCATTGAGTTTCGCCTCAGCCATAATTGCATTTGCAATGTCGGACGTCTCGGGTGACTTGAGAAGCGCTTTGACACGACTAGTCATCATCTTCTTGTCACCGCTGCGCCGTCCCAATTGATTGAGGCTCATCAAATCGCTGTCAGTGAGCTTCGAAAAGCCGGCTTTGTCCTTGAATTGCGTTTTGATTTCTTCGATTTCCAGCCTGGTTGTGTAGTACGAGCGTACGTCGGCGTCGCTGTATGCAAGCGCTTTAATGAAGGAACCGTTGGAGGCTACTACCGTAGCCGTTGCCAAGACTGCAGCCAGGCGAGAAGGAATCTTCATGTCAAAACCCCAAAAACTCTATCTTCTCTACTTATACGCACTAACGTTCTCTTATATTCATTAAGGAAAGATGAACACCTGATTGTAATATATTAACTGCAATTTATTTTTGACGACCTGCCATTTGATGGGGTTTTATTAAAAATTAGATTGATTTAATTCAAATTGGCGACTTACTGAGTCTCGTCTCCTTTCATACATATGGATTGACAATAAAATAAGTAGCTACGTATAGTTGCTCCCCTGTGCCTGCAGGATTTTGCCTAAATCGCTTGCAACTTTCGTTTCTTGTCGCCATAAAACCAGAGGTAGCCGATGGCTTTAGAGTTGTCTGAGCGCGTCCGAACCTTCGGGGTCGGGGCTTCGCGCATTGCCGATCTTCCCGATCTCGCTGAGATTCAGAAGAGTTCGTTTAAGTGGTTCATCGAGGAAGGTCTAGCCGAAGAGCTTCGTGCCTTTAGTCCCATCAAGGACTATACGGGCCGGCTTGAGCTGCATTTCCTCACGAACTACTCGTTTGAGGATCACACAGAACCCAATAAACCGAAAACACCAGAAGAAGCAAGATCTCTTGATGCCAGCTTTACAAAGAAGCTGCGTATTCAAATGCGCCTTGTCAACCGTGAAATGGGAGAAATCAAGGAGCAGGAGATCTACGTCGGCGATATTCCGATGATGACCGACCGCGGCACATTCATTATAAATGGCGCAGAGCGGGTTATCGTCAGCCAAATCGTTCGCAGCCCCGGCATCTACTACAAGCGTGAAGTAGACACCAACGGTAAAAGAACTTTCTCCGCCACTCTCATCCCCAACCGGGGCGCTTGGCTCAAGTTCGAAACCGATGTCAACGACATCATCTACGTAAAGATTGACAAGAATCGCAAATTGCCGGCAACGACCCTTTTGCGCGCTCTCAACTATTCCGATCAGGAAATGGAGGGACTCTTCCGGCATCGTGACTTCTTGAAGAAGACCCTCGACAAGGACAGCACTAAGTCCCGAGAAGATTCGCTTATAGAGGTATATCGAAAGTTGCGTCCTGGCGACCCGCCGTCCGTGGCTGGTGGTCAAAGCATTCTCGACAGCCGATTCTTCGACGACAAGCGCTATGACCTCGGTCGTGTCGGTCGCTACAAGCTGAACAAGAAGCTCAGTTTGTCGATTCCTGAAACTCAGCGCACGTTGACGAGAGAAGACATTGTTGCCGCAATCGACTACTTGATCGGCTTGCACTACGACGAAGGCCATGTGGACGACATCGACCACTTGGGCAACCGTCGCATCCGTTCTGTCGGCGAATTGCTGCAAAACCAATTCAGAATCGGTTTGACCCGTCTCGAGCGTATCGTCCGCGAGCGCATGACTCTGCAAGATGCAGATACTTTGACTCCGGCGAACTTGCTCAACACCAAACCGCTCGTTGCAGCTATAAGAGAATTCTTCGGTTCGTCTCAGTTGTCCCAGTTCATGGATCAAACCAATCCACTGGCAGAACTGACACACAAACGAAGACTCTCAGCCTTGGGACCTGGCGGTCTTTCAAGAGAAAGAGCCGGATTCGCGGTTCGCGATATTCACCCGAGCCACTACGGACGCATTTGTCCGGTGGAAACGCCTGAAGGTCCCAACGCAGGTCTTATTGGATCTCTTGCCACTCACGCTCGCGTGAATGCATACGGATTCATCGAAACGCCTTATCGCAAAGTGGAAAACGGCAAGGTATCGCTCGATCAAATCGACTACCTCACCGCCGATGAAGAAGACAGATTCCGCGTAGCTCCTGGCGACGTGCCGATTCACAACGATGGTGCCTTCGTCAACGCTCTGGTTCCTGTTCGGTATAAAGCAGAGTTCATCGAAACCACACCAGATCAAGTCGACTATGTCGGTGTCAGCCCCATTCAGATCGTTTCGGTCGGAACGGCACTGATTCCGTTCCTCGAGCATGATGATGCTAACCGTGCCCTAATGGGTTCGAACATGCAGCGTCAATCTGTTCCGCTCATTCAAACTGAGCGTGCTTACGTCACCACCGGTATCGAAAAGCAAGCTGCTCGCGACTCTGGCATGGTGGTTGTGGCAGACGTCGAAGGCAAGGTCGAATACGTAACTGCAAACGCAGTGCATGTTCGCACCAAGGACAAGCGTCTGGTCAAATACCGCCTCTCCAAGTTCCAACGTTCCAACCAAGACACCTGCCTTAACCAGAAACCAATCGTCACTGTCGGCGAAAACGTCAAACCTGGACAGGTCATCGCGGATGGTGCCGCCACCAATACTGGTGAACTGGCAGTGGGAAGAAACCTTCTGGTTTCCTTCATGCCATGGGAAGGCTACAACTTCGAAGACGCGATTCTCATCAGTCAGCGCCTCGTTTTCGACGACGTGATGACATCGATTCACATTGAAAAATTGGAAATCGATGCTCGCTCGACAAAACTCGGTCCTGAAGAAATCACTCGCGAAGTGCCAAACGTTTCGGAAGAATCGCTCAGACACTTGGACGAAAACGGCATCGTAAGAGTCGGTTCGCGTGTCTATCCTGACGATATTCTCGTCGGCAAGATCACTCCGAAAGGCGAATCCGAACACCCACCTGAAGAAAAACTCTTAAGAGCGATCTTCGGTGAAAAAGCCAGAGACGTTCGCGACAACTCGCTGAGAGTGCCGCACGGAGAAGGCGGACGCGTCGTTGACGTGAAAGTATTCGATCGCGAAAAAGGCGACGAACTTCCTCCAGTTGCAAACAAGGTCGTGCGTGTCTACATTGCGCAGAAACGCAAGATCTCAGTCGGCGACAAGGTTGCAGGACGTCATGGCAACAAAGGTATCGTTGCGAAGATTCTTCCTGTAGAAGATATGCCGTTCCTTCCGGACGGTACTCCGGTCGACATCGTGCTCAACCCGCTCGGTGTGCCGAGCCGTATGAACGTCGGACAAACATTCGAAACGTTGCTTGGTCTGGCGGCGATGCTAACAGGACACCGCTATGAAGTTCCTCCATTCGATGAAATGTATGCAAAGGAAGCTTCCAGCGCTCTCGTTCACGATGAGATCAAAAAAGGAAAAGACACCGGTGAGAAGGCCGGAACAGTCGAGTGGGTCGGCAACGACGGTAAAGTCACTCTTTACGACGGTCGCTCCGGCGATGCTTTCGACAACCCAGTTACAGTCGGCAAAATCTATATGATGAAGCTGGTTCACTTGGTTGACGACAAGATTCACGCTCGTTCGACAGGACCATACTCACTCGTGACTCAGCAGCCACTGGGCGGTAAAGCACAGTTCGGCGGACAGAGGCTGGGTGAAATGGAATGCTGGGCTCTTGAAGCGTTCGGCGCCGGCTACTCCTTGCAAGAGATGCTCACTATCAAATCTGACGACGTCAACGGCCGTTCCAAAGCCTATGAATCAATCGTCAAAGGTGAAAACCTCAAGCGTCCTGGAATTCCTGAGTCCTTCAAAGTGTTGGTCCGCGAATTGCAATCCATCGGTCTCGATGTGTCTGTTGCAAAACGCACGCGTGAAGGAACAGAAATTGAAGTCGACCTCATGACGGAAGTGGAAGAAGCGCGCCCGAGAGGATTGCGCAGACTCAGTCCGTTTGGGGAGATTGGAATCGAATCAGAACTGGCTGAACTCAGGCAGTCCGTATCGCCCACTGCAGTCGCTGTCGGCGGCGGTGGCGGCGGCTCAGACGAGTACGGCGATTCCGATTCGGATTCGGAAACGGAAGAAACCGGCGTTCTCACAGTGAGAGAAAGCGCTGAGTCTACCGATTCAGAAGCCAGCGATTCCGATGCCGGACTCGATGATGATTTGGGTGACGATGCCGGCGATGACGAATAGTTGTAGTTTGAGCATCGGACTTACGGATTTGAAGAAAAGCTCGAAACGGCTAAACCCGAATAGAGCTTCTTCGAAATCCACAATTGGCGCCAAAAGCGCTTGAAACTGACGGAGGGCGTAACGCCCATTTTGGAGGTCTAACGATCCAACATGCCAACTAGCATTGATCGCTTTGATTACATAAAGATCGGGGTAGCTTCTCCCGAGCGCATCCTCAGCTGGTCGCACGGAGAAGTGACGAAGCCTGAAACGATCAATTACAGAACGCTCAAACCAGAAAAAGACGGTTTGTTCTGCGAGCGAATCTTTGGACCATCCAAAGACTGGGAGTGCTACTGCGGAAAGTACAAACGCGTGCGCCACAGAGGTATCACTTGCGAACGTTGCGGCGTCGAAGTAACTGACTCGAAAGTTCGCCGACACCGCATGGGCCATATCAAATTGGCTTCACCAGTCACTCACATTTGGTTCCTCAAAGGCATTCCTACATATATAGGTTTGCTTTTGGACTTGCCGCTGCGTGATTTGGAACAAGTGGTTTACTTCAACGCCTACATCGTGACCAGCCCCGGCAACGCACCAGAGCTGCACAAGTATCAACTTCTTTCAGAAGAAGAATACGAGAAGAACCTTGATGATCCCAACTTGCAATTCGACGTCGGCATCGGCGCCGAAGCCATCAAGCATCTTCTGCATGAACTGGCGCGACCGGTTTACGAAAGACCGGACAACAAAGAAGACCGTGGCCGCTTGCTTGACGTTCCTGGATTGAAAGAACTCTCCAAGCAGTTGCGTGAAGAGCTCGCCAGCGCTGGCGGTTCTCAACAAAAACGGGCCAAGATCATCAAACGCCTGAGACTGGTGGAAGCGCTGATTAACTCGCACACTGACCCGACCTGGGTCGTGCTCGACAATCTCCCGGTTACACCGCCCGACTTGCGCCCGATGGTGCAGTTGGATGGGGGACGTTTCGCCACCTCGGATTTGAACGACCTCTATCGCCGCGTGATCAACCGCAACAACCGTCTTGCCAGACTGCTCGAAATGGGCGCTCCGGAAATCATCGTGCGCAACGAAAAGCGTATGTTGCAAGAAGCCGTTGATGCCTTGATCGACAACGGCAGAAGAGGAAGAGTCGTGGTCGGTCCCAACAACCGTCCGCTCAAATCCCTGTCGAACATCATTGAAGGCAAGCAAGGCCGATTCCGTCAAAACCTCCTTGGAAAACGTGTCGACTACTCCGGTCGTTCCGTTATCGTCGTTGGTCCGACGCTCAAATTGCATCAATGCGGTCTGCCACGTGAAATGGCGCTTGAACTCTTCAAGCCGTTCGTCATCAACAAGTTGATCGAACGTCAAATCGTGCAGAACATCAAATCAGCTAAGAAGCAGATTGAAAGAGGTTCGGCAGTAGTTTGGGAAATCTTGGAAGAAGTCATCCAAGGTCACCCGGTACTCCTCAACCGCGCTCCTACACTCCACAGACTTGGCATTCAAGCCTTTGAACCTGTGCTGGTAGAAGGTCGCGCCATTCAGCTTCACCCGCTAGTTTGCTCGGCATTCAACGCTGACTTCGACGGCGACCAAATGGCTGTGCACGTTCCACTTTCTGTTGAAGCTCAAGCTGAAGCTCACATGCTGATGCTCGCTTCCAACAACATTCTGTTGCCTGCAACGGGACGTCCGACGATCACACCCACGCAAGACATGGTGCTCGGTATCTATTACCTCACCATCGAAAAGCCGGGCTCCGATGATCCGAAGAAGTGCCGCGGCGCCGGAATGCGCTTCGTCAATCTGGCGGATGCCAGGTCTGCATACGAAGCCGGCATCGTTGATCTTCATGCCAAGATCAAAGTTCGCGATGTAAACGGCACCGTACTTGAAACCACTCCCGGTCGCATCATCTTCAATGAAGTAGTGCGTGGGGCCATCGCTCAAGTGGGCTAATCACCAAATCCTTTATCGAATACACAAAGCCAAATCAGCTTTACAAGAGGGACCTATGGTCAGCAACAAAAAAGAAGAAACGATGGACTTCATCAACGTCACTGTCGATAAGAAGAAGCTCGGCGCTCTTCTGTCGGAAGTCTACGAAAGGTATGGCACCGCTCGTTCGGCCGAACTGGCGAACGCTCTCAAAGATCTCGGTTTCAAATTCGCAACCAAGGCGGGTGTGACAATCTCGATCGACGACCTCGATGTACCTGAGTCGAAGCGCGACCTCATCTCGTCAGCCGAGAAGGAAATCGAAGAAGCGCAACGTCGTTACGAACGCGGCGACATCACTGAAGTCGAACGCTACAACAAAGTTATCGACACATGGTCTGCAACCACTGACCAATTGACGAAAGAAGTAGTCGATAACTTCGACCGCTTGAACCCTGTTTACATGATGGCGTTCTCCGGCGCCAGAGGTAACATCTCGCAGGTTCGTCAGCTCGTCGGTATGCGCGGCTTGATGGCTGACTCTCAAGGTCAGATCATCGACTTGCCCATTAAAGCCAACTTCCGTGAAGGCTTGAACGTAACTGAGTACATCATCTCCAGTTACGGCGCCAGAAAGGGTCTTGTAGACACAGCGCTCAAGACAGCCGACTCCGGATATCTCACAAGACGTCTCGTCGACGTTGCCCAAGACGTAATCGTTCGCGAACTCGATTGCAAAACCGCACGCGGCATCTTCATGCAACCGATTTCCGAAGGCGACAAGGACATGGTCAAACTCTCCGAGCGCGTGTTCGGAAGAACCGTCAACGAAGACGTTGTCGACCCATCGTCCGGCGAAGTTCTTGCACGAAGAGGCGAAGTGCTGAATCGTCAGCTCGCAGCCAAAGTCGACGCAGTGCTTCCCAAACCGAAGAAAGTGCTGGTGCGCTCACCGCTTACATGCGAAAGCCAATACGGTGTTTGCCAGGCATGCTACGGCTGGTCTTTGACCAACAACAGATTGGTCGACACCGGCGAAGCAATCGGAATTATCGCAGCGCAATCAATCGGTGAGCCGGGAACACAGCTCACAATGAGAACATTCCACACAGGCGGCGCGGTTGCCGGCGGTAAGAGCCGTCAACAACTGAAAGCACCTGCGACGGGAACCATCACCTTCAAGATTCAGAGCAAGTCGGTCCGCACCGCATACGGTGACGTTGTGGACCAAACCACACGTGACGGCTCAATCAAGCTCGAAGCCGGGTCTAAGGAACACAATCTGCAAGTTCCACTTGGTGCATTCGTGCAAGTGAAGAGCGGTCAGGAAGTGACAGCAGGTCAGGTTCTTGCCGAGTTCGATCCGCCCGGACAGAAGAAGAATTTGACCGAACGCGCAACCAAAGACATCACCGCCGACATCTCTGGTCGTGTCAACTTCCAAGGCTTCCAAGCCGACGAAAAGCGCGATCGTCAAGGCAATATTTCACGTACCGCCAACCGCGCAGGAATCATCTGGGTGCTTGAAGGTGACGTGTACAACTTGCCTTCCGGCGCTCATGTCGTCGTCAAAGACGGTCAAGAAGTGAACGCACTCGACGTTCTCGCCGAAATTCACATCACCACCGAACATGGTGGCGAAGTCAGATTCGGTCCTGAAATCGAAACCGAAGTGGTGAAGTCCGGTCGCAAGTCCGTCACTCGCCTCGTAAAAGGTAAGGAAATCAACATCATCATCTCGTCTGTCGGCGCCTCCAACGCTAAATTGGAAGCCGGTCAGAAGGGCAGCATCTGGCGTGTTTCGAAGGCGAAAGAAGCCTATGCGATCAAAGTCGTCAACGATGAAGTCGTTGAAAATGGCAAGATCATCGCTGAGTTGGTTGAAGATGGAACATGCGCAGTCGTCTCCGGCGGCGAAATCATCTATGACGGTGTCGAAATCGACGATCGCCGCGTAGTGACCAAGGCCGGCAAGGTGCTTTTTGTTCCTGAAGAAGTGCACTTCATCTCCAAAGACTCCAGCTTGAAGATGGCTGAGACCGGTGAGTTCGTAACCGCCGGGCAAGAAGTCGTCAAAGATGTCTTCGCTCACATGGACGGCGTGATTGAAATTGTCGCCGACAACGACATCATTCACGAAGTCATCATTCGCCCAGGCGAACTGATTCCAATCGGCGATCCTTCCGAACTCAAAGTTCAAGAAAGTCAAATCGTCGAGCCGGGTACCGAAATCGTCGAAGGCTACACATACAAAGAACGCAAGATGGTCAACATCTTCGAACGCGAAGATGGCGCCTTCCAAGCTCTGGTTCGTCCAGTCGAAGAGTACTGGGTTGAGCCGAGAGAAACGAAGTTCCGCCACCGCGCAACCGACGACAAGATCAGCCTGCGCTCTGTAACGCAGCTTCTCTTCCGCGATCGCGAAAAGGTCCGCAACATCCAAGGCGCCCAGCTCACCAGAACTTCCTTGGTTCTGCAAATGCAAGGTCACTTGGCTGGGCTCAAGGGTATCGTCGAAATCGATGAAGACCTCAACATCGTCGTACAAGAAAACATATTGTTGCGCCGCGAACAAGACCTCAACGTCACATTGCTCTCCGTACAACACGGTGACATGGTCGAAGCCAAGTCTCCTGTTGCCACCACTCAAGTGTTGACCAAGACTTCTGCCCGCGTTCAACTTTCCAAAGCTGACGATCGAAGAATTCTTCTCATCACTGAAGAGCAGCAAGTGCATCAGAAGACCAAGGGCGCAGTCTCGGTTAAAGAAGGCGATCTCGTTCGCATCTCCGACGCCATCTCAAAGTCGACTCAAGCCTCTCACTCTGGTCAAGTCGTTAAGGTTGACGGCGCGGATGTGGTCGTTCGCAGAGGACGCCCGTACCTCATCTCCGGCAGCACTCAACTTCAATGCGAAGACGGTGCACTGGTGCAACGTGGTGACTTGCTCGCAACTCTCATCTTCGAACGTCAGAAGACCGGAGACATCGTCCAGGGTCTTCCGAGAGTTGAAGAACTGCTTGAAGCGCGCAAACCGAAAGAGAACGCAATTCTCTCCGAAAGAAACGGCAGATGTAAGCTCGTCACCGATGACGATATCACTCGCTTGTACCTCGTCTTCAGCGACGGTTCGGAAGAAGAAATCATCGTGCCTCAAGGTCTCAACGTAATCGTTGAAGACGGCGAAGAGATCACCAAGGGCAAGGCTCTTACCGATGGACCACCGAACCCGCACGACATCGTGAGACTGATGGGCATCGAAGCTGCTCAGAAGTACCTCGTTGACGAAGTGCAGTCGGTATACCGTTCGCAAGGTGTGGAAATCGCCGACAAACACATTGAGGTGATCGTCAGGCAGATGACACGCAAGGTGCGCGTCGAAGATCCAAAAGAAACCATCATGCTTCCTGGCGAACTGATGGAGCGCTACGATCTCGACGTAGAAAACGAAAAGGCGAAGCAACTCGGAATCGAACCGGCAACCTTCTCCGAAGTGCTCCTCGGTATCACCAAGGCCAGCTTGAACACCGAGAGCTTCATCTCTGCAGCATCATTCCAAGAAACCACAAGAATCTTGACCGAAGCCGCAGTCGAAGGGAAGAAAGACTGGTTGCGCGGCTTGAAGGAAAACGTCATCATCGGACGTCTCATTCCTGCAGGCACGGGCTTCCAAGGACACGCCATGCCAGCCGAAGAAGAAGAGGAAGAAGAAGATATCTATCCTCCAATCGGAGAAGGCAGCTTCAACGTCCCAGCGTAAGCTGGCTCACAAAGCCAAATCTAAGGAACCGCGATTTTCGAATCGCGGTTTTTTTGCAAAACGAGCACTTTCCTCGAGGGGGCAAAAGGATCGGATGTTGGATCCGTCTAGTCGACTAGACGCTTTTCTAACGACAGAATGCGCCTTTCAAGCTGTTGGCCGATGTCCAAATCTCTGAAAGGCTGATTTTTTCGTTCTGTATCCGTCTAGTTGACTAGACACTTTGCAACGGGTGATTTTTACCACCACCCTCGATCAAAGTATTGAGTCAAAGAAGAAAGGCTATTTACTGAGGTGCTCTTTGAGCCATCGAACGCGGCAAAGTAACGCGCACAATCGAGTTATCTTCTTGCTGAGTGACGAACAAATTGCCGTCCTTATCCAAAGTCAGGTAATAAGGTTTCTTGAAGCCCGCTGCAATGATTGTCGCAACACCTGCCGGTGTGATTTTTGCAATCGTTCCACCAATGTAATTGGCTACGTAAACGTTGCCCGACTCGTCGCAGACGAGCCCGATTGGACCCTTCAAGTTGATGCCTGCAGCAAATGATGTTTTCGTTCCATCCATTGCAATGCGATCTACCGAATTGCTCAAAAAATTGGCAACGTACAGATTGCCCAAGCGGTCAAAAGTCAATCCGGATGGGGCATTGAAGCCAGTGGCGATTATGCGCACTTGTGAGTTTGGCAGCACTGGCGTCGGTCCCGGGTTAGAGAGCGGTTGAGTGGTCTGGGCCACAGGGGCGGAGACCGGCGCTTGCTCAGCAACCGGAGGTTGAATTGACGCGATTGCCTGGGGCGCAGGCTGATACGAAGGTGCCTGGTATGACGGCTGCTGCACCGGAGGCTGGTAAACCGGTTGCGCGGGCGGCGCTGCATAAGTGGTTGCCGGTGGCTGATATGCTGGCTGTTGCACCGGTGGTTGGTAAGCCGGTTGAGTTTGCACCGGAGGCTGTGCAGGCGCTTGTGGCGTGTATCCGAGCGATCTGGAGCCTGCCATGTCCGTTTGGACGTTTGATAACGCCGGCGGGTCGCTGCTGCCAATGGTTGCAGGCGGTGAGGCGGCCCCGGTCAATTGCGCATCGCACACGCCCATGCGCTTTTGAGCGTCAGGGAAATGAGGGCTATTGGGTGGAACGGCAGTGAGGTGCTGCTTTGCTTCAGAGAAGCGGCTCAAATCCATCAATGCCAATGCCATTTGATAATGGGCGTCCGGGTCATTGGGCTTCACTCTCAAGACTTCCTGAAATCTTGGCAGCGCTTCTTTCCAGCGTCGTTGAGTCTGATAAAGCACGCCCAGATTGTATTGCGCGTCCGAAAGGTTGGGGTCGATATCTGCGGCGCGGCGGAAAAATATGATGGCGGCTTCGCTGCTGCCTTGTTTGTAGGCGTTAAGCCCGAGGTTATACATCGCGACGGCTTGAGGGCTCGACTGAGACTGGGCTGGCAGACTTGAGACCAAAGTGAGTGTGGTCGCAACAATCATCAGCCTTGAAACATCAGCTCGTTTCATCAGTTCAACACTCCTAATTCAGCTTCTGGTCTTCGTTTTGATATCTTAGTTTCCCAGGCTGAAACTGAAGAAACCGAAAGGGTGGTAGTTACGTCCACCTTCTTTGACAGCGAATTCGTGAAAATGTCCATTGCGAGGGTATATAAGTGATTGTTCAATACTTTCGTCTTCGAATCATTAAAACGACCGCTTCTCTGCGAATAAACGTTGAAGTTTTTTACTAGATAGGAACCCCTCGAATCATGCGTACAGTTGGTCATATCATCACTTCGGCAGGTGTCGGTCTGGCGAGTTATTGGCGTTATCGCTCCGGACCCGCTGCAATTGCCAGTTTTTTGGCCGGTTGTCTCATTGATCTCGATCACATCGTTGATTATGTGCGGGCTCATGGCTGGCAAATGAATTGGGAACGCTTTGCTGAAGCTAAACACGAAGAATACAGCGGGAAGTTGTATTTGCCTCTTCACTCGTTCGAACTGGTGGCACTATTTTTCCTTCTATTTCGAGGTCCGCGCCGGCAGCCATATCGAGTCGGTATTACCCTCTCAATTTTGACCCATCTGCTTTTGGATCAGCGTTGCAATCCAGGCAGAAGACCATTAACTTATTTTCTAGCGCATCGCATCAGAAAGCGCTTCAACGCAAGTGAAATCTTGAAACCTGGCACCTGCAGTCATCGCCGGCATCTTCTCTAAGCAGCATCGCGCAGTCGTTCGGATCGATGTCGCAGATCTTCAGACGCCGCCGAACTTTTTGGTCGTCGCAGATTAATACGTGGGACTTTCTACCGCGTGATCTACGGAGACTCTATGGCACTGTTGTAAGTGGTCGCGTTGCTGTTCTGAGAGCTGCGTCTGAAGCCAATTGTGCCGCTGCTGGTGGCAGCTGAACATGATGATTTGATTTTGGCTCACCAACACATCCAACAAGAACTGCATGATCGTCAAGAAACGCGTGTCATCAGATTCGCTGAAGGGTTCGTCCAAAATAATGGGAAGTGGGTTGTCCTTCGAAAGATATCGCGAGACGATCATGCGAGCCAACCAATGTAACTGTTCTTTCGTACCGGTAGAAAGTTGGCTCATTATCTGGCTTGGCTGAACCTCCTCGCCCTTGCGATAAGCAATCAGGTTGAGGTTTTCGTCGAATCTGAATCCTTCAAAATCCAAGCCGGTTCGACTGAGCATCTCTGCTGCGATTTCGTTGAGTTTGTTCGACCAGCTCACATAGGTTTGTCCTGCTAGTTTCTGCATAGTGTCCCGGGCCAGCTCAATTGCCAGCTGTGCCCGCTTCGCATTTGCATACTGTCTGTCCAGATTTGCAATCTCTTCCATTAATGGTTGGCAATGCTCATCGAGGTAACTATATGTGGTGCGGATTTTTACTAGCAGTTGGTCGCGTCTTTCGCGCAGTTCTTCGATGTCTGTGTTTTCACCCCAAGGCAACCGCGGTCTCGACTCAGGTGTCATGTCAGCCAGCTCTGGGTGCTGGTCTATGAGCACTTCCATTCTTTCGTAAACGTATTGCCTTTCCTCTTCGAATCGACTGATGGTGTTTGGAAGTTCTTGTGTGCTGAAATCCTGATCGACATCGAGCCTCTCAATTTCGTCTTGCAATGTTGAAAGCTTGTGGAAGTCCTGGCAGCAGCGTTTGAACTCCTGATAGCCGGCTTCGATGTCTTCGTATGCGATTTGAGAATCGACAAGTATCTCGCTTATTTGTCTGTCGGCTTCCTGAATTTCTGCGGTGAGGAAGTCCAACTGCTTGCGAGCATTTTTGATTGACTGGAAGCTTGAGTTCAGACTCATCGTCTCTTCCAGGCACTTCGAAACCGAGTCAGAAAGCTCTTGCGAGTTAACTGCATTGATTTCCAGATTGAGGCGATTTGCGCGATGAAAGAAGGGTTCCATCTCCTTCTTCAACTTCGCGATGTTCTTTTCCTTCTCTGCAATCAACTGATTGAGAAGGTCCAAGTCTCTGGATTTTGTCGCGATTGATGCAAGTGTGTTGAGTTGGCGAACGAGATCGGAGCTGCTTGAGACACCAATTTTTCTTGCGATGTTGTCGAGTTTGACTTCCAGGGCGCCGATCTTGTTGCGTCTCTCGCTGATCACGCCGGTGTGTTTTCCGATTTCGTCCTTTATCGACTCCATTTTGTCGCCCTGGTAATAGTCGGGCTTCATAGAAAGGAAGAAGAAAACGGCAGCGGCAATCACAGAGATTGCGGCGCAACCTCCGCACAACGCAACGAAAACAAACGAAAGCTTTTGAGCGAGAATAAACGAAGCGCCGGCACCACAGGCGATTGCAAGAAGAATCAGAACTGCTCCAGTTATGCGGTTTTCCTTCTGCTTGCTTTTGCGTGCCTGTTCGATTTGCTGTTTGTTGGCGTTGGATTGTTCGATCAGCTTTTCTGCGTCGTTGATTTGATCTTTGAATGCTTCTAATAAGGAAGAAAATGATCTAGCATCTTCGATATCTTTGGTTTCGAGCGTGTTTACTGATTTCCACTCGCCGGAGCCGCTGTCGCTGCCGCCTTCCGTGAGGCGTCTGGTGATTAGAGTGTCGAGTTCGTTCTGGACGTTTACGAATGTGGTGGCAAGTTTCGATACGAGGTGAGAATCATCTTGAGTGAACGCCTCAAGCCCTTTCCATCTGTCCTTGAGACCTTTGGCAAATGTTTGGAACTCTGATTCTTTTGGCAGCAGTTCTTGAGACAGTCGAGAGTGATCTTCTTGTCTGGAACGGCGGCGAGTCCAGAGTTCTTCCAACGGACGCTGCAGGTGGAACGGAAAGTTCTGTCGCAAGTTGATTCGGTTGATGTCTTCTTGCAGTTGAACGCTTTTGGCTAGACGATCGTGCATTCTATTGATGCGAACATCAAGGTCTTGCGCTTTCATCGCCATTTCGAAGTAATCTGCGACGTAATTTGCTTGTCCGGAAGCTTCTAACTGCGCTTCAATTTCAAACAAGTTGTTGAGATCTTGTTCGCTTGAGTTGCGCATCGCCAGCAGTTCGTCGAGTTTGAATTGTCGGTCCTGTTTTTGGTCTTCAATCTCGCGAAGCACTTGATCGATACGCAATTGGCGTCCGGAAAGGGGAAACCGGCTCAGCGCGTCGTTGAGGGCACTGACTGCGCCGGTGCTTGTTGACGCCGGATTTGCGGAGTCTGCAATTCCCTGAAACAGAGTCGAGAGATCGGAAACGCCGCCGAAGGAGTGCTCATCCAGTTCTCGTTGACCGACAAAACATGTAGAACAAAACATCTCACGTGTCATACCCGTGAGCTTGAAGCCCACTTCGTCTTCACCCTCGGCACCGATGAATTCGGAAGTGACATCCACGCCGTGAGTGACATCGAAAACTTCTACGGTGCGGTTGGCGAAGTCGCGCTGAATGATGAGCGTGCGATCTTCGATGTTTACTTGCAATCGGGCTGCGTACGAGATGCCCTGCACTCTCGGACGACGCACGTCGCGAGGGTTCATCCGATCGCTCTGGGTGCCAGCCGGCCATTCGGGGAAGTCGAAAAGCACCGACCAAATCGCTTCTGCTATCGTCGATTTGCCGTACTCGTTAGACTCGACCACTAAGTTGAGTTTCGATTCCGAGAAGTCAATCTTCTCGTTTTGGATGTTACCAAAACCGATGAACTCAATCTGTTCAATCCACATGACGCACCGTCACCTTTTTCATCTTGAGGGCGTCGAGTCCGTAATAGAGTGCATCTTCAATAGTTCGCCCGGATAACGTGGCGCTGAGCATACCGGTGAGGCTGTCTCCAGGTGCGTGCGATCCTCTTTTCTGTTCCGCACTCTTTTTCATTTCCAGCATTGACTCGATAAACTTCCACTCGGTGGTGCGTTCGTCGTAGTGCTCGGAAAGGTAGTCGGGACGCCCGTTATCGAGAATGGTGAGGTTGTAGAATTCCTTGCGCAATGTGTTCGTTATGTCATCGGGGTCGACTCCACCTCGGTATCTGCCTTCCAGAACAAGCAGCACCATATCGGCATCGGGGCGAATTCCGTAGTCCTGGACATGCACCATGATTTCTTCCAGCATGTCTTCTTTGTAGAGCCCGGAGATGTCGACGGCCACCATCATCATTCGACGCGGCTGCAACTCGATCGGCTCGATCATGGTTGAAATTTTGCCGGTTTCTGCGTCGGGTTCGATGGTTCCTAACAGGGCGCACCGAGGTCCGAGTTCTTCGAATGTGCGACCGACGAGGCACCCGGAATACGCGCCAAGAAGGCGGTTTTCGGCATCGCGCACTTCATGGAAATCGTGGAAATGCCCCAAGGCGGTGTAATCAAAGTTTTGCGCAGTCAGCTCTTCTTCACTAATAGGTGCATTGAACTTATCTTGGTTTGCGGCGTCGGCTCCTCGGTAAGATTCAAGCGCACCATGGTAAAGAAGGATGTTTAGCCCCGCTTCGGCATCCTTGGCAATGGGGTTTTCTAGCAACCGCTTCTCAGTTTTCGCGCTCGACATAAACGCACGACCGGTAATTGCTACGTCAGGTCGGGTCGGATGTTTGATCGTTTTGAATTCATCACTGTTGAAGATGAAGACGTTTTTCGACCAGCTTCTGAAGCCTCTAGCGTGCAAAACTTTTGAACGATACAGCGAGTCGAAAGACATGTAATCGCTGTCGCCCGGGGCTATGAAAATCGGAATCGGGTCGATGAGGGCGCAAGCTTCTATGAAGCGAAGCGCTGTTTCGGCAGAAATGGTTTCGGTGTCCCAGAGTCCGCCTGGAATAAGCACAGCATCCACTGCGTTGGTCTTAGCCATCGCCAACGCTTGCAATACGGTTTCCAAAAGCTCACGAGATCGATCGGCGCGCTGGGATTCAGATAGTGCCAGTTTGCCCCGATTCAAAATAGAGTCAAGATGAACGTCTGACAACTGCAGGAAGCTGAAACGACGCATTTCGACTGCCATGTAAAGTTCCTGAAAACCTCAAAAACATTAGTACTTGCGATGATTTTACACGTAAAGAGTGTATTTAGACCTCATTACATCAATAAGGTCTAGATCTACTTTTATTCCGGCAAAAACTATATACGCTCGATTATCGTTGCTATGCCTTGCCCTACGCCGATGCACATAGTCGCAAGTCCATATCGCGAACCGCGTCTGGACATCTCGTGCACCAAAGTAGTCAACAAGCGAGCGCCGCTTGCTCCCAACGGATGTCCGAGGGCAATTGCGCCGCCGTTGACGTTGAGTTTGTTCAAATCCAATTTGAGGTCGTTTGCGCAGGCAAGAACCTGGGCGGCAAACGCTTCATTCAGCTCCACCAGGTCAATGTCTTCAATTGTGAGCGATGCTCGCGACAACACCTTCTTGGTTGCAGGAACCGGACCTACGCCCATATGCGCAGGATCTACCCCTGCCACCGCCGATGATACGAAGCGAGCCAGCGGCTTGAGTCCAAGCTTTTCAGCCTTTTCTTTAGACATGACGAGAACGCACGCAGCACCGTCGTTAATTCCGGAGGCATTGCCGGCGGTGACGGTTCCATTTTCGCGGAAGGCTGGTTTGAGCCTAGTCAAATCGGCAATTGAAGTCTGCGGGCGCGGGTGTTCGTCGGTGTCGAACACTGGAGCCTCAGTCATGCCTTTCTTTTTTGCAAGAGTCACAGGCACGAGTTCGCGTTTGAAGCGTCCCGACTCATGCGCGTTCTTGTACTTGTGCTGACTCGATACCGCAAACTCGTCTTGTGCTTGTCTGGAGATGTTCCACTTCTGTGCTACGTTCTCGGCTGTTTCGCCCATCGAATATGGGTGATGCATATCCGAAAGTTTCTTGTTGATGAAACGCCACCCGAGTGTCGTATCAATCAACTTCATGTCGCCGCGCGGAAACTCAGCTTCTGGTTTGCCCATCACGAATGGCGAACGAGTCATCGACTCGACACCACCGGCGATGAATATCTCGCCGCAGCCTGTTTGTATTGCGCGAACGGCATCGTTAACTGCCATCAGCCCGCTGCCGCAGAGCCGATTGACTGTGGCGCCGGCGACCTCGACAGGCAGCCCCGCCAGGAGTGCCGACATGCGAGCGACGTTGCGATTATCCTCGCCCGCTTGGTTGGCGCAGCCCAAGATTACGTCTTCAATTTCAGCGCCAGGAACATTGTTGCGCTTCACAATTTCAGCAATTACAATCGCCGCCAAATCATCCGGTCTCACATCTTTGAGAGACCCGGCGTATCGACCGATTGGGGTTCTGAGGGCATCTACGATTACAGCTTCCGTCATTTCGCTTCCTTTTCTTGATTCCTTGATCGCCTTCAGTCGGCACTTTACCTGACTCTGCCTTCCGGAGAGCCAAGCCAGCTGGCCTCGTCGTCAGACAAAAGTTTGAGAATTTCCGGCGTCGCCGCAGGGTTTGCAGCCACCGCTTGTCGAACCTCCGGACGCTTGTCTTTCGAAAGTTCAGCCAAGGCATCGACGGGTGTCATCCCGTTTGCCGCCACCGACGTTCTCACTCTATCTTGCTCGTCTTTGCTCAACTTTGTCAGATCGACAGGCGACGCATTTCGCGATAACGCAGCAGCCGCTCTGACAATTTGGCTGTCGTCTTTCAGCAGCAGCGCGACCGCATCTTTTGGCAGTTGCGTGTTGGCCGCCAATGTTGCGCGCACAGTAGGATCGGCATCACCGGCTAGTCTTTCGAGCACCGCATCTGGTGTCTGCGGACTTGAGGCGAGATTCAATTTAAGAATGGTGTCGGCATCGTCTGCTAGTTTCGTGACGATCTCCGAAGGGGGTTGCTTTCGCAGCAACAGCTGCTGCCTCACGCCCAGGTCCTGGCATTGCGCCAACACAAGAAGCGTGTCATTGGGAGTAGATGGATTGGATGCTAAGCCTCGCAACACCGAGCAACATTGATCGTGACCAAGTGAAGCCAAAACAGCCGGGGTCACCATTGGATTGGCGGCCAGAGATTGGCGAATAGTCTCGTCCTTGTCTTGATTTAACTTGGAGAACAGCGATGAGTAGTCGCCTTTGGGACCGGTATCTTTGGCGGTGTCGGGCTTTTGCGGAGCATAGACGGTGAAGGTGTTGGATGCAAGTGCTGCTCGCACTGCATAGTACGAGTCGGCCGCCATTTCGGCTGCGATTTCAGAAGGCAGTTTCGGATTTGCAGCAAGGACATATCTAACGATTGGCGATGTGTGTTTGGCCAGTTTCGCAAACGATGCGGCGCTCAAATCGTGACGTGCAGCAACGAGCTGCAAGACCGCTATCGAGTCGTCTGCTGCCAACGCGTCAACGACATCGGTGGTGGCGTTTTGATTGAACGCCACTCCTGCTCTGACTCTGACTGACGGATCTTTCTGCAAGGACGCCAGCAACTCCTTGCTTGCAGTCGGGTTAGCAGCAGCACCCCAACGCACCTTCGAATCTTTATCCTTTGCCAATGCTGCCAGTGTCGCCTGTGGTGTCTTGGGGTTGAGTGCGGCTTCCATGCGTACTTCCCACGAATCATCTTGTGCTAAGCGATTCAATGCATCTTCAGGACAGTTTTGGTTGCCTGCTACTCCTTCGCGCACAACCAGATGCGTATCCTTTGAAAGCGACGCCAGATTCTCTTTCGAAGCACCAGGGTTGATGGCAACCATAGAACGTACCCCGAGGTCTCCATCATTCGAAAGCACAGTTAGTGCCTCGGTTCCAACCCTTGGTTGCCGCGCGAGAAACGTTCTGACCAGCCTGTCTCCAATCTTGACCAATCTCATTACCACTTCTGGAGAAACGTTGGGGTTTCTGGCAAGCGACAAGAGCAGATACTCAGTCTGCACCGGTCCGGTTGCCAGCTTCATGAGCACATCTGCAGGTGTCCGTGGATTCGCTGCGATTGACTCGCAAATCTTTGGTTGTCCGCGCCTAATCATTGCGTGCAAAATCGAACTCGACACCATCTTCGGGTTGCGCATCAGCGCTTCCAGCACAAGTTGATCGCTGTCTTCGGCAAGCTTGGCGCGTGCTTCTTCAGGTGTGTTTGGATTTGCCGCCACCGCCTGTCTGATTTGATCGCTTGGATCTTTCGAGAGCTTTAAAAGAAGGTCGGCCGGCGTTTTGGGATTCGAAGCCACGGCCAGGCGCACCGGCTGTGTCGGCCCACTGTTTACTTGGGCGTTTACTCGTTGCGACGGTCCCGTGAAAAGGTCAGCCTGCGCATAAGCCGTGTTGCCATTATGTTGAATCCCCACCACAGCCAGCTGAAGCGGCAAGGTCAAACTGAGCGCAATCTGAGACAGCAACAATTTTGAATGGCGCGACATAAGCTTTCCTGAACTCCCGTTGGAAAGAAAAAACTAAGACGCAATTATATCTGCCTCAACATGGGGGATCGTGCGGGGTTCAAAAAAGCAGTGTTTGCAAGTGTCAAATGGGCTTGACACTTTGGCAACGACAAAATGCGCTTTTCGGGGTTCGGCTGTTTTGTGGCATGCATTTTTTCCCAATTTTTCGTCGAATATCTGTCAAGCTCGCTTGACACTTTACAACGAGTGGAAATTTACCCTGCTCTATCGGAGCGCTGAGGTGGTGTGTTGTCAGCAGGTTCGCCGCCGCGCGTCAACCCGCTTCGTGCACTTCACGAATAATGGATAGCAACAAGTTGCGATCGAGGTCCTGGCTTACGTATTCGATGAACTTCACCTGCCAATTGTCCAAGTCTTGAAGAACGGCTGAAAGTGAAGTATTCGCCGAGCGCGCTGCCGCCATGTCTACGCCGACTTCTCCTTCACGCCCGAGCACAAACACGCGCGCACGACCTGAGTAGCCCAATGTATCGCGCATGCTCAATCTGAGGAACGCCTCGACTCTCTGGCCGCCAACATGATCTTTGATGTTCTTGACCAGCATTTGAAACTTGCCCATCGGACCACCAAGTTCAATATTAGGAATGTTGATGAGCCCATAGTGCAGAAGCCTTCCTATGGCTATGCCTGCATCAGCGGTAGGAACATCTCCCATCTGCTTGATCAGCATGTTAAGCGGTGTCAGACCATCGAGCGCTGACCAGCATCTGCGCATCAGCTCCACGTCCTTGTCCGAAAGCTTCGTCTTTTCTTGCGGATCTGTCATGGTGCCACTATTGAGAAGGTCGTCCGTATCTGAGAGTTTTTCAAGAACCGACTCGACGCCCTTGGGCAGCTTCTTCCAAACGACTTCCATGTTGTCTTGCGCCAGCGCCGCGTCAAGAAGCAGTTTGTCCAATGCCTTTGTGACTTTGCAAGAATCTTTTGCCAAATCTGGCGGCGGAGTGCGCTGAATAAACACGAAGATGCCTTGTCTCCATGCCGAACAAAACTCGATGACTGCAGCGTTTCCTTGAACCTTGCCTACCTTCGCGTGCGTCAACTTGCCAATCTCAAATTGAGCCCGGAATTGCATATCTCGATACTCAACTGACAGAACACCGTTTTCCCGGTTAGTGACAAGGTTTTGCAATAGGTTTGATGGGTCGGTTGTGCCTAAGTGACCGACCAGCGATTGAACTTTTGCATCGTCAGCGGCGTTGACTTTGACCTTTTGCGAGTCGCCTTCTTGCCCGTAGAAAGCCTGGTCTTGCACGGCGATTTCGAGTTGTCGCGCGGTCATGATGTCCCGTTTCACAGCGAGGGCGCCGAGACTTGCACGCTGCTTCAGAGGCTGACTGTTAATCTCCAAAAGCAATTCGTCAAGCTGATTTGCAGAAATCAACTTGGCTTGAACCAAATAGTCTTTCAACGTGAAAGGAGTTTTGTTTTTGAAGCAATTAACCAGAAAGGGAACCTTTGGAAAGATCGCATGAATAGCTTTGGATTGCTCGAGTTGCTTGAGTTCTTCGAGCAGTTCTTTCTCGGTGATTCTTTCAGTCAGCTTGTGCGCAATGGTGACTATCGGTGAGTAGTTGTCTATCGCCGCAAGCACCATGTTGCGCTTGTTTGGCTCAGCTAGTTGACCTTTCAGCTTGATACCAACGGCGGTGAGCACTGGAATACTGGACATCAGAACTTGCTGCGAGAGGTCGGTGCTTTCTTCATGAAAGTCAGATGATTTCCCCAGCGCCGCCTTGATGTGCTTCGTCAGCGAAGGAGAGTAGTCGTATAATTCCGCGTGGTTGTCGAAAACGTGCAACGACTGAACGCCGGTCAGTGAATCTCGAACAATCGCCACAGCCTTGTCGCGCTTTAGAAAAATCAAGGCGCCGTGAACTGCCAAAAGGTTGTCCGATAACCTTGCTGCCTCGATGAGGACTTCGGCGGGAAAAAGATAGCCGCACAATGTGGCGTCGATAAGAATGGCATCGAAAAGATGATTGTTATCCGCCAGCTTATTCAGCTTCGTAAGGAGGTCATGGTCAAACTTCAGGACCTTTACGTTGTCGTCTGTATGGTCTCGGCCAAGTTGGGCCGTTATGACTTGGGCTGGATCTACTACCATGTTTGGGTGCGTCTTTTCACTTGAGTCGGGTCATGTTGGGACTCCTTATCCCCTGTTCCCGCAAGGATATACAGTCAAACCATCTTTGAATCAGTCGTTAAGTTGTGTTTGGGCGGAACATTTGAAGCTTTTCGGAGCTTGCGGCGCTTGACTTCTTCGTTGCATGAAACCTCACTCCTTTAGAACTGATGTCAGGTTGTTATACTGACAGCGTTGTTCAAGGAGTTGAGATGTTCGCTGACAATTCGAAGAGAATCGCTCTAGTGACTGCTTTAATGGGCGCATTTGCGCTTACATTCAACGGTTCTTTCGCCCGGTCTCCTATCTTCGACAGGCAAGATAAAAACGATAAGGCAGCGACAGAGCCGCAATCTCCGGCACCTCAGACCGTACTGAAGGGCGGAGTCACCTTCTGCGTGCCCAGAGGCACCGGACTGAAGTTGAAAATCGCCTCGGTTCCTACCCATGGCTTGAAGCTTCTGGACAGAGACCTCGAGGGCAACTTACTACCTGCGAAAACGGGTCAAAAAATCACTGCGAAGATCAGCGAAGACATCTACGTCGACGACAATAAAGTCATTCCGGAAGGAACAATCTTTCACGGAAAAGTCGTGAAGATACTCCCTCCCAGGCGGTTCTATCGCCAGGGTTCGTTGGAAATCAATTTCACACAGTTCGATCTTCCGGACGGAAGAAAGTTTTCGTTCACTGCAAGAGCAGACAACTTCAAAGAGTCAACCTGGAAGTCTAAAGCACGAGGGTTCGGACGCATCGCGGCGCGCACCGCAGGTGGTGCACTGGTCGGCGCCCTGGTTGCATACCAGCTCTCAGGCGGCATGGAGAACACCATTGCGATGCACGGCTACAACGTTGCCGGGGGCGCGGCGGTGGGCGCATTGCTAGCGACCGGTTACGCCTGTATGGAGAAGGGACCCAAAGCGACGTTAGAACCCGGCGACGATCTCAATTTGTCGATTGACGCAGATCTGTTGTTGCCGGCTGCAGTCGAACCCACTGTGAAGAAGCGAACGCAGGACGAGACACCTGGGCTGAACATCGAAATCGAGAAATCGAAACTCGTCAAAGATGGTCTTGGGGGTCACCTGCTCAGGCTCGACGTGAACATTTCGAATGAAACGAACAAACGATTCAAATCGATCGACCTATTTTTGGAAGACAGCAACGGTAATCGGCAGTCTTTGGTTGGTGGTCCGGACGATATGGAAGCGTCAGAGACTTTGTTTACAGTAGAACCCGGCACGGATCAGCGCATTCGGCTATGGTTTCCGGTCGAGTGGCCCAAGCTGAAACGCAGCCTGGTTTGGGTCGACCACCAGAAGCGAACAATCTGTTCTCGAACACCGCTTCCTTTATAAGTTGCGCATATAAGCCGTGTGCAAGCCGCGCATCTGTGAGTGCCGTCGGACATCGCAGTAAGACGAAGACCATTCATTTATTCTCACAATTTCGAAACAATACGTATTCCTACGTAAGCGATCGTCTTGACATCTATCGCCAAGAAGCCGATAGTAATGATTCAGGAAAGGTGTGTCTACCTGAGTAGACGAAGCCTAGCCCGGAAACAACGATCTCGCACACGATTTCTCGCGACAACCATAACAAGCGGCCCTTTGAAAGCCCAAACGCATTTGCAGAGTGCAAAGGCTACCTAGAAGTGCCTTAGCGCTGCGTTTCTCTTAACTTTTACTACAGGCACACAGACGTAATTTTGTGCATAGTTTTGGGTTTGCCCTTGGGGTTTTTCAATGCATCCTGTACAGGCTCACCAACTAACAAATCTCTTTCAGGAAGAATCCACCGTAAGCGGTGGCTGTGCCTCAGGTCCCGCCATTGCAAAGAGTATGCCGCTGTTAGGACAGCTACTGATATCTGCTGAAGTAGTGGCACCGCAGGTGGTTTCGCAAGCAGTCGAAATTGCAGAACGCGTTAACGGTGACATCGGCGAAGTGCTCGTTAGCGCTGGTAAAGTCGCACGCGCAGATATCGCTTCGGCCAAGCAAGCAGAGAAGTTAGTGAAGGACGATGTGATGAACATCCGATTCGCTGTTCGCGCTTTGACTTATTCCTCGCAAAACTTCGTGCCGCTTGATGACGCACTGGATGCGCTTGATCTCCACCGTTGCCAACCATTCTCTTCCAGCAAACTTTGCGAAGTGCTGGACTTGGCACGTATCGTTCCACAAAAAGATCTCAATACGGCGCGCAAAGAAAGTCTGCGTAGCGGCTTGTCAATTGGTCGATGCCTTGTTCGCGAAGGCAAACTCACAGCCGCTGCCTTAAAGATCGTTCTGGACGGCTTGAACGCGATTAGAACCGGCGTAATGTCTTTGAAAGAGTTTGCGGAGACTCTGAAACGCAGCCTGCAGCGACCTCCTTCGCAAGACTATGTTTCATCGTTGATGCCGCTTTCATTTGAAAGTGGGGATTTGAAACTGGCGCAACTCTTGGTGTGCAGCCAAACTGTGAGCGAAATCAACTTACTAAGCGCCGTGGAATGGGCGATTGAAGAGAACACAGAGTTCAGGAAAATCTTGCTTGAACATCAATTCATTTCCGAAGAAACGTTTTCGAAAGCGCAAGAAGTGCTCGAGTTGGTTGAAAAATCCTGCATCTCTGTTCGCCAGGCTCAAGAGCTGCTCAAGCAAGTTGCGATTTCGGGAACGACGGTGGAAGAGTCCCTCGAAGAACAGAAGCGCATCAGGACACGCGTGTTGTTTTTCCTCAAACGCGCAGGCGTCGTGTCGCAGGCTGAAATCAACAGAGCAGCGCACTGCGTGGACTTCGAGCCTGACGATCCGCTGCAACCAGTCACGGCGACCGAAGGATTGGCTCTCGATAAAAAGTTGTTTCAAGCGGCGCTGCAGATTGTGGCACTGGTTGAAAGCGAATCGCTGGATATCGATGCCGCAACCAATGTTTTGCGTGAGTGCCACCGTTACAACACTAGTCTCGAACAGGCGCTCAAGAAGGTATCGCATAATTGCAATCCGAGGTGAGAAAAGCAGATTCACCCGGCATTCAAACTTGATCTGAAGCTGTCGCAGTGGGCACTAATATTGGTGGCTGTTCCTTTGGTGTGCCAACTTTTCTTCGTTGGCGCATTAGGCTTGCTTCTGAACTGGTCTGAGGTGGAAACTCGCAGAGAAGGGCTCTATAAGGAGATCAATTACGAGTCGAATCTTCTCGTAAACGATTTCATGAACGCCGGACTGAACATTCATTTGTATCAAATGACTGAAAGCGATACCTACATGAATCGGTATCGTGAGTTGGCGCAACGAATTCGCACTCGCCTATCGTCGCTCAGGGTGCTGCTTCGAGACAGTGCTCACCCTTGCGAGGCCTTCGATCGGGTTGAGAAAGTCGGCAACAATGGCTTGCGCTTGCTTGCAGAAATTGTCGAACTATCCAACGAAGGCAAAGAAGGGGGAGACTGGAATAGTCGCAGGTCCGAGCTCAACACAGTCACTCAGGAGCTCTTCTCGAACATCAACCAGTTCATAAAGGAACAAGAAAAAGCAGATGCAATCGACCCCAAAAAAGCAACGGATGCGCGAAAGGCTTTCCTGATTCTGATTATCGTCATGATAGCTGGAAATATTGCCGTTGCGTTGTTTTTGGCATTTTTGTTCAATCGTGGCGCCACGAGCAGGTTGAAGGTGCTCATGGACAACACTATGCTCCTTTCGTTTGGCGGGCAGCTCCACAAACCAATCGGCGGAACCGACGAAATAGCCCGCCTCGACGGCGTCTTTCACCAGATGGCTGATGAACTGCAAGATGCCTCTGCTCGCAAACAAGAGTTGATGCAAATGGTGGCACACGATCTTCGCACACCGCTTACTTCCATTCAGGCATCCCTTAGTCTTATGAGTTTGGGCATCCTCGGCGAGCTGCCTGAAAAGGCTGTTAAGCAAGTCGATGTGGCGGAAAAGAGTTCGAGCCGATTAATTTCACTGATAAACGACTTGCTCGACATCGAGAAACTCGAAGCCGGCAAGATGCAGATGGACGCTCAGAACATTGAACTTGCGCCTGTCATTCAAAACGGCGTCGAAGCTGTGCAGGAGTTCGCACATCAGCGCAAAGTCTCGATTGATGCAAAGCCAACGGATGCATGGGTGTTTGCCGATGGAGATCGGTTGGTGCAAGTTCTCGTGAATTTGTTATCCAATGCGATCAAATACTCACCGGAAAATGGTGTGGTGACTATTGAAACAGTCGCGGCCGCCCAGATGATTGAGGTGCGCATAATCGATCAAGGTAGAGGCGTTCCAGCCAAATTTAAGGACGCTATTTTTCAAAGGTTTCAGCAAGTCGATATCTCAGATTCAAAAGAGAAGAAGGGAACAGGTTTGGGATTGCCGATCTGCAAGGCAATTGTCGATGCGCTTGGCGGCAAGATTGGCGTAGAGAGCGAGCCAGGGCAAGGAAGCACGTTTTGGTTTCGTGTCCCGCTTGCTGAACGGAGCTGATTGTGGCTGTGATGAGGCTGTGCAAGGTCCTGCTAATGGCGATGTTGATCGCTTCGCCCCTTACGGGATGCAACGCAGTCGTGCCATGGGAACGCGAGTATCGATTGCGCGCGTGGCAACATGCAAGGCATGAGGCAGAACTTGCATTTCTAAAACAAGACTTCAATCAATCTCTCGAATGGCAGAAGCGAGCCCTGCAAGAGGCTCAAGGACTAGGCGTTCCTGATTATCGAACAGGAATAACTTTCAACGAGCTGGGACTGATATATGAATCAAAAAAGGAGTTTGCCCAAGCCGAAGATTCGTATCGCCAAGCTTCTGATGTTTTGCAGAAGTGCATCGACGCCGCGAAAGACCCGCTCAACCAGCGGTTGTTGCGACACGACCTGGCAACCAGTCTTGTGGGAGTGGCAAAGATGCAGGTGGAACTTTTAGTAAAGGATCTAGAACCTGCCAAGAAACTTCTGGAGAGCGCTGCGAAGTTCGAGAAGGAAAGTTGGAAACCGACTCCTGAAGCGCCCGGCGATTTAATTGCAGGTCAGCAACTGGCCAGGATAAATGCGCTTCTTGGATACGTCAGCGTCAAGCAAGGCAAAATGGATGATGCAGCCAGTAAATACGGCGATGCTTTGCTAATAGCACGTGAAACCTCATGTAGTCTTGAAGAAACGAGGGCGATTCGCGATTCATTTAGGGAGGTGCTCAAAGCTTCCGGTCGACCCGATCCTTGGGATTTTGATGAAAGAGCATGGTTTAAGCATTTCGAGAGTGGCGAAAAGGCGCTGGAAGCCGGTGACCTCAAAACCGCTGAGGATGAATATAAGCAAAGTCTCGTAGATGCCGAAAAGATGGTACCACCTTCGGTGCGACGGTCGATGCGTTCGATGAAGCGACTGTGCCAGGTCTATAAGCGAGAAAACCGCACTGACGATTTCATCAACGTCGTGCAGCATGCGATGAAATTCAAAATAGATAAGCTGACAGGGCTTGCAGCCAATGATTTAGATTGGATTCTCAACGTATACAGCAACAATTTCTTGAAGGCACCTCAGCCGCGTTTGCAAATTTTAATGCTCAAGTTGCAATTGAGAAAGCAAGTTTACGGCGCTGACGATTGGCATGTTGCCGAAACGCTCACTTCTATTGCTACGGCGCTGCATGAACTAAATCGCGATGTCGAGGCCCGAAGCGCCGCAGCTCGCGCCTGCGATATTTTGTCTGGGCATCCAAGGCGCAAACGACGCTTTGCCGACGATCGCATCAAACTGGCGACAATTTGTGAAATCCTTGGTGAATACAGGCGCGCAGAAATTCTGTATCGGCAAATTCTCAACATCTATTTAAAGATAAATCGCCCCGGTGACGAACGCACGCGGACAGCTGTTTTCAAACTAGCTGAGATGTGCAGGCGACAAGGAAAGACTAAAGAGGCGCTAGAGGCGGAACGCCTTGAGCGATAATGCGAAACCTGCGTCACTGCCAAACGCGCTAGGACGAATCTGCGATTCGCTCACTTCTCAGAAGGCAAACTCAATTTGTACCCGAGTCCATGCACCGTCTTGATCAACTCATCACAGCCGGCGGCCGCCAGTTTCTTGCGAAGCGTCTTTACGTGCGTGTATACGGTGCTAACAGATGAGTCAGACTCCGAGTTCCAAATCCTGTCCAACAATGCTTCCTGACTAAAAACCTCATTGGGGTTCTTCATAAAAAACTCGAGCATAGAAAACTCTTTCGGCAGCAGTTCGAGTGGCTTGCCATTCGTTGTTGCCGTGTGAGTTTGCGGGTCTAGCTCCAATGCACCAGCCGTCAGCTTTGAGCTGAGAATCTTGGAGGGGCGCCGAAGCAGAGCGCGCACACGCGCACCCAACTCAAGCAGATGAAATGGTTTCGTCAGATAATCATCGGCACCTGCATCGAGACCAGCTTCTTTTTCAGAAACGTCGCCCTTGCCGGTAAGCATCAAAACCTTCGCAACGCCGCTTCTGTCGCGATACTCCTTGCACACTTCAAGACCGGAGCGCGACGGGAGATTCCAATCCAGCACAACGACATCGTATTGGTAAAGTTTCAGCCTGTCCGCTGCTTCCTGACCATCCGTCACAGTTTCGACCTCATACCTTTCATGTGAGAGGAACTGGTCGAGTTGATCTAAGAGGTCTTTGTCATCTTCTACGAGGAGGATTTTTGGCATCTTGCAGGGGTTGTCGGCTACTGTCGGAACTTTCTTTTCTGTTTCTACCCGGTTTCAAAACAATTTCAAAATTCGAACCTATTCTTGCGGTGTTCGATGCAACGAACACGCGATGCAAAACGGACACCGGCTCAGTCACTGTGGATCTGAAAATGGACAAGAATCGAAAGTCGTCAATAGTCCAAACTCCTGACGGAAACCTCGTGGTGCATTTGCCCAATGGCGATATCGTCACGCGATTACCGGATGGAACAGAAGTGATTATGTTCAGGGACGGAACAGCCATCGCATACGACCCAAACAGTTTTTTTGCCAGCTGGAATCGAAAGCCATTAGCGACCAGCTATCAGGGGACGGCATAGGGCAAGAGGGGTTTTGCCGCCGGGTAGGGAAGGGCTGGTGTCGAGTGGGTGCGACATCAGCTTCTCCTTCTTTATGCAGAAGTTTTTAGCGCAGAGGCAAAAACGAGCGTGTCAGACGACACGCTCGTTCTCTTCTCACGTTTGACAGAGAGGGTTACTTACTGTCAGTTTTTGCTGCGTCCTTTGTCTTGCCGGCTTTTTCTTTGCAGCAATCTTTCTGCGTGGCGGAGCCTTTGGCTTCGCAGCAGTCTTTCTGCTTTGCCGAACCCGCGCCCTCGCAGCAGCCGCTGGCGCTCGAGCACATCGCCGCGCAAGAGCGGCACTCGGCAGCGCAATCTTTCATCTGCTTATCGTCGAAAGCTTCGCAAGTTTCGGCGCACTTTGTGCAGGCTTGAGCGCAAAGCTCTGCCGCTTTAGCGTGAAGTGCCGAACCGCGGGCCGCAAAATCTGAAGTCAGATCACAGGTCTTGATGCAATCTTTCAGCGCGTTGATGTGCTTCGCTTCCGTGTGCTTGCCACCTTTCTTTTTGCAGTACTTGAGAGTTGCTTCGCAAACGGATTTGCACTTGCTGCAGTGAGACGCTGAATGACCTGATTCAGCCAGCACTCTGGGCGACAATGCGAACATCAGCCCAAAGAGCATTAATGTCAGAAAAATGAGTCTTTTCATCTTTGTTTCTCCTGGAAAATCATAACTACGCCTAGCCACTGCGCTGGAACTGGATTCTTTCTGAAAACACGTCCAATGCGCACGCAGCTTGAGATACCAGGAACGGTTTAGATCAATAGGACTCGATATAGGAGATATCTTTTAGTCGGAGTCGAGCGATCGCTGGCGATCCATCGAGCTTTTGAAGACTTGTGAGTGACTGTCGATACACTCGACGTCGACATGTCGGCGGTTCGCACGCCCTCGATCGGTGCTTGTTGCGTGTCACCCTTTACTGTTCTTGCAGTTGATGACATGGCGCCATCATTGGCCGGGTTCTTTTCGCACCCGCAGCAAGACATTGAGGAGCCGCAGCACGAAACAGAAATGCACTCTTGCCCGTTTGTAGGTTCTCCGCACGCTGCATAACCGGACACGAACCCGCTTACGCAGAATAGAAGAAGACTTAGGTAGAGTACGATTTTTCGTTTCATGATTGGGCCTTGATAGTTGGGCCGAGCATAAAAGACTTTTGGCTCATCAGTAATGTTCCCGCCTTTTTGCACCTCATATGTGCCAATTGTTCCTTCTGGCACATTAAACATCGCATTTTGGAGGCGTTTTCGAAAAAGACTGTGGATTTACACAGTGACTTTCGAAAATTCGGGTTTATGCTGAAGAAGTTCAGGGGCGTCGGGAGGCGGAGCAAACGCTCCGCCGCTGACGTTTTCGAGGCTTTCTTGCTTATCGATTTCGCCTCCAAAACTTAGTCGGGAGGCTGTCTAATCTGTGTGTGTTCGTCGTGTATTTTTCAGCTTTTGGACTGATAACGATTGGAGATTTCGTAATGTCTCGTCACATCGAAAACCGCAGCACGCGCCAGTTGCGACGATGGGAAAACTACGCACTGGGTGGGACTTCCCCCAATTGTAGTTACAGTGCGCACTTCGTAGTATTTATGCAACGAATCGGACAGGCACCGACACGGCAGCGACAGTTCAGAAGGTGAGCATAATGAGCATGTTTCAAGATCCAAGAGATGAAGAGAAACTCTGTCAGGTGCTCAAAGCTTATGTGGAAGAATGGGGTCCAGAAAACGTGATAGTTTCCGTTCCCCGCCACTGGAGCGAATACAGTACCAGCACCCTGGGAAGAGTAAGACTAGAGTTCGCAACAAGCAACACCGTTTCCATTCGTGTTGAATATGACTTCGTGAGACTCACGTACGACGTGCAACTGCAAGCCGCATAGCGCCCGTCGACAATCGAGACGAATAAAAGAGCCGTTCTGCGGTTCTTTTTTGTTTGTCGGAAACATTATTGACAGTTGTAGACGACTAGTCTAATATGACCGTAAAGCCTAATAGAGTTGGGCGCAAACCGGCTGGAGCCAAAGAACAGAATTATTCCAGGGAGGTAGCCATTTAAGCTATGCCAAGACAAGCAGGAACGAAAGAAGTCACCAAAAACGCATTGCTTGAGGCAGGCGCCCAGATCATGATCGAGAAGGGATATACAAATACAGGCATTCAGGAAGTGCTTGAATCTACAGGCGTTCCCAAAGGGTCTTTCTACTATTATTTCGACAGCAAGGAAGACTTCGCTTTGCAGGTCATCGAATACAGCGATGCCAATTATGCCGAGTATTTGAAGAAGTTCTTCGACGACAAGACACTTTCGCCAATGGACAGACTCAAAGCGTATTGCAATGAAGGCAAAAAGAGTCTCGAAGAGAATCAGTGCCGCAAAGGATGTTTGATCGGAAATCTGAGTCAAGAGATGGCCGATCAAAGCGAAGTTCTTCGCGCACGTCTGGAAGAGTCATTAACTAGAAGTCGCAATACTTTTGCAAAGGCGATCAAGGAAGGACAGCAGAAGGGACAAATCAATTCGAAAGTCGAAGCCAATCAGATGGCCGAGTTTTTCCTTGCTGGTTGGCATGGTGCCTTGATGCGTTCAAAAACCATGAAGAATTCAGGTCCTCTAACAACATTCATCAAGTTGATGTTCAACGTGGTGCTGAAGCCTTAGTTGTGACTGACGGCGTGTTTCGTTGAGTGCTTCACTATGTGCGTTGAGCTGTGCGGCGCGCTAGCATGTTTTGTTTTTGCAGTGTTTGCTTTGTGGCTGGCGCTGGCCACCTTTGTTTTGTCTGTATTCTTATCGCTTGGAACATGGTGCGTTGCCAGGGCTTGAACCGATGCATTTGCGCGTGCATATTCCCATGAGCGCGACATTTGTTGCCAAAGGGTCAAGGCTGAAATTCCGACTACGATGACGCCGACAAAGAGGATTTCTCCGAAGTCATCCCATTTGCAGCAGCCGAAAAACATGTACTGGCCGAACGTAGTAGAGCTTGGATTTGTGTTTTTGAGCAGTTCGATCATCGCGTAAATAACGATTGCGCCGATGAGTAGCCCGCCAATGCACCATGCGACTGTTGGTCCTGCGTGAATCATTTGCATTGCGAGCAGCAGTGATTCGGTAGTACGTGACAGCAAAATGAATGATAGTCCGAGAATCATTACAGGCCAGCTGAAAGTTCGTTTGCTGAAGTTGTACGAAAGAAAGATGAAGATGGCTCCAAGAACCATCATCGCGATTGAGATATGCATTTTTTTGAGTGTTCCACGCAACGGTGATGCTGCGATATTACAGTCAAAAAAACAAACCCCTTGACAACTGGGGTATTTTCTTAAACATCGGACCTTCTCAGGCGCCCACCTGCGGATTTTTCAGTAAGCATAGAAGTGCTGAAAGTGACAGTGGCGGAGCTTTGCTCCGCCTCCCGACACCCCTGAACTTCTTTAGCATAGACCCGAATTTTCGAAAGTCACTGTGTAAATCCACAGTCTTTTGTCTTTTGTGCTAGAAATATTTCCTCAGCTTTTGGAGAAGTCATGTTTAACTGCCTCAAGAACCTACTCTGCGGCGCATTTATGGTCATTTTGGCTTCGACTGCCAGTGCCGCAGCCATTAGCGCTTCAGACGCAGAGACAGCGACCGGCGATGCCAAAACTGCGCCGGCAGAACAATCGACACCGGCTGGTGCCGCGCCAGCGGACGGCGATGTGCTGGACCCTAAAGTGGAGACGACTAAGAGCGCTGGCAAGAGTTCTAGGCAGGAAGCCAGCGGTCAATCGAAGGCGGAGGCGCGCGTGTCGGTGCTGCTTACCGGTTCGAAAACGACGCTTAGATTTGAGCTGGAAAATTTGAGCTCGCAAACATGGATGGCGTATGCACCATTTTCAAATGGAACAGTATTGTCTGTGATGAATCCGCAGGGGCAGATACGGCTTTATGGTCAGTGGAAGCCTGAGGCGGAACCCTTTGCTATGGAGCCCGGCTCCAAAAAGCACTGGGATGTCGACGTTGCCGAATACTGCCATTTTCCGGATAAAGGACTCTACACAATCTGGTTTGAGACAGGCAAAACCCCGTCGTCCGGAGGCACCGTCGCACTCAACTCCTGGTACGAAGGTGGAAAGACCGAGTCGAATCGAATTCAGTTCGTAAAAGATTAGGACTAAGACTTCGCGTGCGCCTTCGCCCTGAGCATATCTATAAATACTGCCAGAACGATGATTGTTCCCGTCACTATTTCTTGAACCCAATTTGGAATTCCGATCTGAGTGCAGCCGGCGCGAATGACGGTCATAATAAGTGCACCGACAATGGTGCCGCCGACGGAACCTTGCCCTCCTGATAAACTGCCGCCTCCGATGACGACAGCGGCGATGGCATCGAGTTCCAACCCCGCCGCCACTGTGGGGTCTCCGACGGTAAGTCTGGAGAATTGCATAACGCCCGACAATCCGGCGCAAAGTCCGCTGATTGAATAAACTGCAATCTTGACCCATTCTACATTGATGCCGCAGAGCCTTGCAGTTTGTTCGTTTGATCCTACGGCGACGGCATGCAGTCCGAATCTCGTTCGTCTGATCACGACAAACATCAATACCGCAAGACCGATCATCATCCAAACGCCTATCGGAAACAGCATCCAACCGCTTTCCGGTGGCAGCACCGCAAGCAGCTCGCTGAGCCAGTTGAGAGGTGCGTCTACCTTTTGCTCATTGGCCAGTCCCTTTCCGATTCCGCGAAAGACTAACAGTGTTCCCAGAGTGACGATAAAGGGAACCAGTTTCAACTTTGTGATCAGAACACCATTGAAAGAACCGCACAACATTCCCGTCAATAGCGCTGCTGCGCAGGCAACTAGAGGATCGACTCCACTCTGCAGGCACAACGCGATGACTACGCAGACAAGAGCTACGATTGATCCGATAGAAAGGTCGATGCCACCGGATATGATGACAAGCGTCATGCCTAGTGCGCTAATGCCTACTATGGTGGTTTGTCTAACTATGGCTTCGATGTTCTTCAGCGATGCGAAGCTTGGCGGCCCCACTGCGATGAAGAGGACGTAAACAAGGATGAGTCCGAGGGCGGGACCTAGTTGCGATACCAACTCCAGTGGCTTCTTACTCGTCACTTTCATCCTCTTTGCTTGTTGTGCTCACTGTCGCTTCCAGCAGCAGCTGGTGTTCTGTCGTTTCAGATGCTCGGTGAATGTTCTTTAGTTGTCCGCGACTCATTACCGCGATTCTGTCGCAAACGCCAAGCAACTCGGGTAAGTAGCTGCTGACCATAAGAACTGACTTTCCTGATGCGGCGAGTTCATCGATCAACGCGTAGATTTGAGTTTTACTGCCCACATCGATTCCTCTTGTTGGTTCATCTAGCAGAAACAAATCCACGTCATGAAAAAGGAGCCGTGCGATCGCGACTTTCTGCTGATTCCCGCCGGACAAGTTGCCGACCGGTTCGTTGGCGCCCCTGCAGCGAATCGATAGCTTTTCGATCCACTTCGAGCTAACTTTTCCAAGTTTATTTGAGTCGATCATTCCGAGTCGTTCGCACTGAGTCGTGTTCGGAAGTGTCATGTTTTCTGCAATTGTCATCGACAGAGCCAGTCCTTCTTCCTTTCGATTCTCACTGACGATTCCAACCTTATCCCTCCAGCGCTCGGTCGGGGATACTTTTGATTCGGCAGATGATTTAGCAACTCTCACACGCCCATCTCTTACGGCATCCAGTCCAAAGATCGCTCGCAAGAGTTCAGTTCTTCCGCTGCCCAATAGTCCTGCAATTCCGACGACCTCGCCGCGATGAACTGTCAAATTGATGTCCTTCACCTTCTTTGTCGATAGAGACTCTAATTCGAGTAAAGCACCGCCTGTAGTGCGAGGCGTCCGTGGATAGAGTTCGTCAACGCTCTTCCCGAGCATCAGTGCGACGAGCTCGTCATCGGTCTTTTCTGAAAGAGAACCGCGTGCAACCGACTTTCCGTCCCGAAGCACTGTGAAGCTATCACAAATTTCTCTGACCTCCTCAAGGAAGTGCGAAATGTAGACTATGGAAATTCCTTGTGACTTTAGTTTGCGAATGAGCTTGAAAAGCTGCTGTGCATCAGCATGCGATAGGCTGCTTGTGGGTTCATCCAAAATTAGGGTGTTACAGCCGAGCACTGTTGAACGAGCAATTTCGACTAATTGCTGAGCTGAAATGGATAATGTTCCGACCTGAGAACTCACATCTATATCTGCATGCCCGAGTTCAGAAAGTGCTTCCTGAGCCTTCTTTTTCATTTTTTCTCTATCGAGAAAGCCTCCATTCGACAGCTCCACACCTAGGAAAATGTTTTCAGCAACCGTTTGATGAGATGTAAGTGTTAGCTCCTGATAAATCATGGCAATGCCTTTTGCTCGCCCATCCGATGGTCCGTGCGGTTGGTATGCAGCGCCATCAATGAGCATGGAACCGTCGTTTGCTTCGATCGCTCCAGACAAAACTTTCATAAGTGTACTTTTGCCCGCGCCGTTCTCTCCGAGAATGGCATGCACTGTCCCTGGTGGCACTGCCAGATCTACGCCGTCTAAAGCAACGGTCGAGCCGAATCGAACTTTTACACCCTTCATCTCTAATCGGTGTTGCGAACTCACTTCGACCATCTCTCCAGATCTGGTGCCAAAAGCTCATGGATTCGGGGGTCCTTGGCATTTTCAGGAGTGGCAAGAACAACGCCGGTATCGACAAGAGGTTCGACCTTTTTTCCATGAATTTGATCGACGATTGCATGCACACCCAAGTAACCCATTCGCATTGGATCTTGAACTACAAGTGCACCAATCTTTCCTGCGAACAATGCTTGGTTTAACTTTGCAGAACTGTCAAATCCTACAAACTTCACCTTGCCCGCGAGCCCGCTTGCTTCAAGGGCTCTCAGCATTGAGAAGGTTGTCGATTCATTGGGGCAAAATATCCCGTCAATGTTGATTCCATTTTGAGTTTTGAATGGTGCCAAAAGATTTTCGCTGGCGCGATAGCCCTCCTCGGTAGTGCCACCACTTCGCTGATTGGAACTTACAACTTCAATGTCTTTGAACTTTTTGATCTCGCAAAGGAAGCCCTCTTCCCGACTGTTAGCGCTTGCGTTTCCTTCAATGAATCGCAGCATAACGACGCGCCCTTTGCCATCTAAAAGTTTGGCCAATCCCCGGGCGCCGACTTCGCCACCTTTGAAGTTGTTAGTCGCGATAAAACTGATGGGGCGTTTACTCCTTAGTTCAGAATCGATGATGACCGTTGGTATATTCGAGCGGCTCGCATTCTCGACGACGCCTCGCAGTGCAGTGCCGTCTATAGGTGCAAGAACAATTCCCTGGACCTCGCGAATGATCATGTTCTCAACTATGTCAACTTGGGATGTGCGATCGTCGCGCCTGAGTGGACCTTTCCAGAGTATATCTACATCGAGCTCTCTAGCCGCCTTCAATGCTCCTGCATGTACTGCTTTCCAATACTCATCAGTCGTTCCCATCGGAACCACCGCAATAGTTGTGCGATTTGAGTGTGCAATTTTTGCACAGCCGTAGATTAAAAATGCCATGACAAACTGACACAGCAAGGCAAAAGCTAGGTACTTCGGTAATTTCAACATCAGCAAGATTTTCTCATGCAGGGAACCTCTAATTAATTGTCAGGTGCAGTTATATTCAATAGGCTTATGCCTTAAGATCATGAGAGAGGGACCTCCGGAGGGAGCTATGAAACGAGCGGGACAACTACTTTTGGCAGTGCTGGCTTTGTCCATTGGTAGTCCGGTTATTGCTTCAAGCAACGCATCTTTTCCAGGTGGACCATCGAGTTTGAAATCTCCTGACGGGTCGCTTGCGATCGTTAGCAAGGAAGCAGAGAGTAATGGCGAACCGAGCAAGTTTTTGTACCTGGAAAACAGACAGAAAGCGCGTGGTCAAAAGAAGAAGGCTCCGAGCAAGAAAGTCTATGAATACGGCCGCTGCGTAGAAGTGATTTGGTCGCCCGATAGCAAACATTTTGTCGTCAACGATTTGGCAGGCAGCGACATCGCAATGCCCATGCTCTTTTCGGTTGATAAGCTGAACAACCCCGTGGATCTCAGCGAACTTCTTACCAAAGCGATCAAAGAAAAACGCGACAGACAAAGTCTGACGAAAAACGATCATCTCTATTTCCGCTGCATCAAATGGGCAAACCCGAAGACTATGGAAATTGCGGTAGCAGGACACGGAAGCTCGGATCAATCTGGTTTCACACTAGTCTATGAGCATGAGGTTGGCGGTGGCTTCAAGAAAATCAAACGAGTGCCTGAAGAAAAACTACTCGCTATCCAGTAACTTCGTCACAATAAAACGCTCTTGTAAGTGCGATCGCAAAGGTTTCACTTTGTATGCGATTTGAAACTCGTCGTTGCCAGAATTGGATTGTTAGGCTACACTTGAAAAAGTTTCGCTGTGAGAGGAGGTCACTTATGCAGATTAATAATGAGAATGCAGTGGTCTCCGTGCGGGCATTTGCCTAACACTGAAGCAAAAGATCAAGAACAGACATAGCTGATCAATTCGCCTGCACGGCCACTTTTTAGTTTGAAGAAAATTGTCTTCACTGAAGGAGTAGTGCAGTGGACGAGTATGCTTTGGGATGGCCCAGAGTGGGGAACCATCACGGTTTTGAAGATCAAACAAAAATTGAAAATTTAGTTCGAATCGCCGCGCGATACAAGACGAGCTATCATGCTTTGACGCCGAGCGGAGAAATGTTGAACTGTCACATCCCTGGAAAGATGCTGCACTCAACGTTTTCCACCAGTGAATTGCCTGTGGTTGGAGATTGGTGCGTGATTGGAGATCGATTCGTCGATCTGACAAACGAACCGGCTGCTAACGTGAGCGAAGTCTTGCCGCGACGCTCGAAGATCGCTCGTATGGGCTGTGGTACTGACGGCGGTGAACAGGTTCTCGCTGCGAATGTTGACGTTGTTTTCATCGTTACTTCCGCGTCGCGTGATTTCAACATCAACCGATTGAGGAGATTCGTTTTGCTTGCGAATCATGGCAACGCAACACCGGTGATAGTTTTGTCGAAGGTAGATCTGTTGGATTCTTCGCGGTCCGACGATGGTCAGTCGCACGCGATGCTTGAATCACTGCTCGCCCTGGTGAGGCAGGAGCTGCACGATGTTGAAATCATTGCAACTAGTTCTCACAACAACATCGGTATAGATTCGGTGAGAGCGAAGCTCAGTGCTGGTGTAACTGCAGTGTTTGTCGGATCTTCCGGTGTCGGTAAATCAACACTCGTTAACACGATTCTCGGCAGAGAGTTGCAGAAAACAAAAGAGATTCGACACGACGTTCAGAAAGGGAGACACACCACATCCGCGAGTCAGCTCTTCTTCGTTGAAAGCGGCGGCATCGTAATCGATACGCCGGGACTGCGCGAAGTCGGTCTGATTGCAGATACCGACGACCTGGAAGTGCTTGCGCCTTCGGTGAACTCGTTTGCTTCCGAGTGTCGATTCCGCAATTGCACGCACACCAGCGAGCCGGATTGTGCAGTGCAAGGAGCGTTGGATGGCGGTGAACTCCCGCAGGAAGAACTCGATGTCTACGTGCAAATGGAGCGAGAAGCGGCTTACAACCGGCGCAAACTTGATTCACGGCTTGCACAGGAAGAACGCAAGCGGTGGAAGAAAATCACGGTTCAAAATCGCAGAGAGAAGAAGTCTGAGCGGTGGTGATGCAGGTTCTTATCTCTACGGTTTGGATCGTCTGAGAAACTCTTCCAGTTTCGTGACTTCGACGTCAAGAGCGTTTCGAAACGCAGCATCTCTTGGGCGCTTGTTCACAAAACCGAACTCAACGTCGAGAGTCTTGGACACAAACGACGCATTGCACCAACCAATAACTTGATCTCTCCACAAAAGAGGCATCGCATAGTAGCCCCTGATGCGCTTGGAAGGAGGTGTGTATGCTTCGAAGCGATAGGCCCAACCGAAGATGTGTTCGAAACGTCTACGATCCCAAACTACTGGATCGAACGGCGTAAGAATTCGAGCTTCCTCTGAAAGTTGTGTCTTGCGTGATGACATTGTCCAAGCATAGGTGACGCCATCAATTTCGTCTTTTTCCAATTTCCCTGTTTTGAAAAGGTGCTGCAGTGCGTCCTTGATGTTTCCGATATCAGGAGAAGACCAGCGCAGTCGATTCACGGTCTCTTGCAGGCTTTGCAAGGGAGCAGGCGAAAGCAACTCTGCGATGACCATCACGAGGCGTCTACAGCGCTCATCCGGAGAAATTGATTGCACCAAATCCGGTGCTATTTCATAGACGCGCACTCCTTTCTCCCTTCGAGAAATTCGCAAGGCGCCGCGATAATGAAGCTGTTCAAGCGACTTTTTTGTTGCTTTTGAATAGCCTCCCCAGGCATTGACCACGCGCTCGCTTCCACAGTGTTGCTGCAAAATGCTAGGGTGCGTTGGACCGAGTTCACGTACTACTTCTAGAACGCGTTTGTCGAGCTTTGACATTACCGGCAGTTTTCGAGGATACAAAAGATGTCGAACTTCGCGCTGCAGAAACCCGTAGGCGTACAAAAAGTCTTCTTCAAGTTCAAGCGACGAATAGAATCGATCCAAATCACCGTCGCGGTAACCGCGAACTCTGTGTCTGAGAATTAAGTCCTGAGCCGATGCGGGTGAGCGAATGGGGTCTGCTTGCACGAACGCAAGTGTCTTCATTGCTGCAGTAAGGCTGGTCGGTTTGAAGAGCGAGTGAGATACTGCATGCAAGCGCAAGCTTTCGAGTGAGTGTTTGCGAACCACTTATTTGCGTCCAGGGCAACCAGCTGTTTGATCGCAGCCGTCATCAACGCAACAGGTCCGGTAGGCCGAATATGTTCCGCCCTTGCCTGCCTGTCCACCAACGACCTTCGATTGCAGAGTTGTGTTTTTCAATTCCTTGGACTTTGGCAGTTTCTTCTTTGCCTCGCCTGTTTTTGAACCTTCATCACTCGGTTGCTTCGGTGTCATGGGTTTTCCTCCAGCGCTTCTTGAGTCTGCTGTACGGCTTTCATTCCCAGTTTTTTGCGGAATTCAACGGTTTGCAGTGCTCGCGGTGACATCAATTACAGTGACCTCGGGTCTTGCGCAGAAGCGTACCCGGGGAGCCTTTCCACCCTCCATGCCAATGCCTCGATTGACGTACAAATATGTGTCTTTAAAGTTGTGGAGACCGGATTCAAACTGTTTCCCTCTTGCAGAAAGAGTAACGATGGCGCCGTAGAAAGGCAGTGCAATTTGCCCGCCATGGGTGTGTCCGGCTAAGTACAAGTCAATTTTGTTCTTTTCCATTTCCTCAATGAAGTCCGGGTAGTGGAAAAGAAACACGCGATAGTCAGTCACAGGGGCATTTTGCATAGCATCTTTAACAGCCTTCTGGGTTCCCACCGGCAAGCCTCCAACCCAGACAGCACAGTCGCCGACAGCGACCTTCTGGGCCGTTCCATCCAATTCTGTTGCTCCGGTACCGCCAAACCTATCCAAATCAGTGAAGTACCAAGCGTCCCAATTTCCTTTCACGACAAAGGTTGGGGCGATCTTCGCAAGTCGTGTCAAAAACTTTCTGTAAATGGGCAGACCCTCGCCGCAATTTAATGCGTCTCCTGAAAAGGCGATGATGTCTGGTTTTAGAGCGGCGATTTCTGCCGGAAGGCGTTCTTCGAGTCGCGGAAATGGGTCGGAGTGAACGTCTGAGATGTGGATGATGCGCACCTTGCAGTGTGGTGCAAGCTTGGAGGAACTCAGTTTTAGGAAGGTGAATTCCGGCCAGAACGGCTCCACAAATGCGCCATAGAGTATGCAAAGCAAGCCCATCACACCAAAGGTCAAAATAAGTTTTTGATGGCGTTTCAGCTTCTGATACGGTTTTTTGCTTAGCTTGTCCGCGACTATGCCGATTACGATTGCTGCCGACCAAAGCCCGATTGTGAGAACGACTCCGAGAAACAAGCAGACTCCAATGACCTGCTGCCAAGTATTCGCGTCCCACCCCATAAATGTTTGCAATTCGTCGCTCCGAGGTCTCGGGTGCCTGACAATAGGTTTCGGACGCGATATTCTATGTATGTCCGCCGGACTCGTCCGAAGTCACGTCACTGAGTTTAAGCGATGAACCTCAAATATTCTCTTGTTACCAGCATTATTGTGTTGAGCCTTGCAGTTTCTGCTGGGGCGCCATCTTGGTGCAAAACCCCTGACTGGGAACAGGATATGTCCAAGGGTCGCATTCAAATGTCGAAGAAAGACTTTGAGGGCGCTGTAGCATCTTTCACTGAAGTTCTGAAAGACAGTCCGAACGTTTATGAGGCATACCTTAACCGCGGAATCGCGCGTGTCGAGATAAAAGATCTCGAAGGTGCAATGAGCGATTACGATGCTGCAATCAAAATCAATCCGAACGTTGTTGAGTGCTACATAAAGCGCGGCGATCTCAATATGAAACTCAATAACCCGCAGACTGCGATTGGAGACTACACGACAGCTGTGCGATTGAATCCAAAAGACTTTGTCGCGCTGACGAAACGCGCGGCGGCGCTGAAACAAAATAGCGAGTACAAAAAGGCGGCTGACGATCTCACGGTCGTGCTGAAGTTTCAGCCAGATTCAATTGCTGTCAGAGAAGACAGAGCCGATTGCTTGGCTAAGGCGTTTGATTTTGAAGCTGCGATCGCCGACTACAATTATTTGCTCAAAAAGTACAAGTCGAAAACGCAGCACCTGGAGTTTAACCTCGGTGAAGCCCTGATGGCAAAAGGCGACAAGGTTTCGGCGGGCGAGCACTTTAGTGTCGTCATCGAAGCTTGCACACGCGCACTCAGCAAGTCGAAGAAGCAAGGCGCTGACTACATTCGGCGCGGTCTGACGTATGCCAAGCTGGAGCAACCTGATAAAGCCATCAGTGATTTGCAGAATGGTGTGGAACTGTTGCCGAACGATGCTAATGCACGATATCAGCTTGGGCATTTGCTTCTCGGCAAAGGGGATACAAGAGGTGCCATCAAAGAGTTTGACGAGGCACTCAAGATAAACCCCAAACTCAACTCTGCTTTAATCGATCGCGCAGAAGCGAGATTCTTGGATGGGGATTTCATTCAAGCACGTAAAGATTTGGATTCCGTTCTTGCTGTGGAAAAAAGTGCCAATGGCATGATGACACGGGCGATGACGAGAATCGCGCTCGGAGACGTCGGTGGCGCAATTGCTGATGTGCAAGAAGTGCGATCGCTCAATCCGGGCAGTTTGAAACAGAAGCAACAAGCAATCTCAGATGCTATTACAAAAAGAGAAAGCAAAGGAGAAAAGGATCTGGCGTATGCGCAGTATCTGGCTCAAATGGCGGTTCTCGACCTCGTTGATAACAATGTAGATAGTGCCGAGTCCCTTGCTAGAAAGTCGCTTGAAATACAAGAGAAGGCTCTCAATAAAAATGATCCCAAAATTGCATACGGATTGATTTTGTTGGGTCGGGTGCAAATGAAAAAGCATCAACTGCTAAAGGCGGAAGCGTTGTTTAGATCGGCTTTGACAAGGCTGAAAGATCGATCTGACTCTTCGCAGAAGTATGCGATTTTTGGATTGGAAGAGTGTGCTCGTGTACTGATTTCTTCCTCCAGTCAAGAAGAAGCCGGTGCCATTTTGATGGATACACGCATGGCGCGAGCAGTCACGGGGCTGTCGGAAGGCGCGTTCTCCGGAGAACTTGCAAGAAAAGCGGATCGTGCAATCGATGCATTCAAACAGAAAAAGAAAAACGAACGCGAGGAACTCAACAAAAAGCCGGTCGTGGTCAAAGAAGATCAGACCAGTGACGAACCTTCTGCATTACCGCCCGAGCACAAGATTTCCATCGACAAACCGATACGCGATAAATGGGCTGTGATTGTTGGAATTAGCCACTTCAAAGATCCACATCACGATCTCAAATATGCCGCTAAAGATGCAAAAGATTTCTACGAATTCTTGATCAAAGACAAGGGATTTGCGCCAGATCACGTACAACTTTTGCTGGACGGCAACGCTACTCGTGCCAACATCTTGTCCCTTTTGGGCAGCAAGTGGCTCCCGCGAGTTGCGGAACCCGACGATTTAGTCGTCATCTATTTCTCTGGTCATGGCAGCCCGTCAAGTCTTGATGTCGGCGGAGTTAACTATCTCGTTGCCTATGACACTGACGTGAACGATTTGTACACTTCGGGTATTGCCATGCAAGACCTTGCGCGCATCATCAAAGGCCGCGTGCATTGCAGCAGAATAATGATGGTACTCGATGCCTGTCACAGTGGCGCAGTTGCACCGTCTACGAAGGGTTTGGCGCGACAAGGCAACGTGAATGTCGACGTGATTGTCCAAGGCACGGGTCAGCTCGTACTGTCATCGAGCAGTCCGGAACAACGTTCTTGGGAATCGAAACGCTACGAAGGAAGCGTCTTTACGAAGCACTTGATTGAAGGTTTAAAGAAAAACGGCAAGTACACGAAGCTTGGAGAAGCCTTCAACCACCTAAACGAAGAAGTGCAGCGTGAAGTTCTAAGAGACAGAGGTGTGCTGCAAAATCCCATCATGAAGAGCAAATGGGAAGGTAAGGACTTGATTCTTGGAGCTTCACCGGTGAATCCTTCGCGCGGGTTGAACGACTTTGAACTACCTGATTCTGCCGCCGATGTCCGAGCGAGTGCGCCGGACAGTGAGTCGAAGTCAAACGATGCGAGGTCGAAGCCCGCAGTTAGAGCGTCTAAGGGTGGACCTTCCAAAGGCGCAAGGCGAAGTCATCGCTCCCGGTAAGAGCTTTATCGCCTTCTTTTGTGAAGGCGAGGCTGAACATGCCGTAAGTTCCGATTGTGAACGAGCGAGTCTCTTTGCCCTCATCAAGATTCCATACGCGAATTGTCTTGTCGAGCCCACCGCTCATGGCTTTGTCGAGTCCGAGAAACACGCACTTCTGAATCCAGTTACCGTGACCGACCATGCATTTGAGTTCGTCACCTGAACCCAAATCCCAAAGACGTATTGTCAAATCGCGGCTCACAGACAGAATTCTGCTGCCGTCGGGCGATATCGCGACGCTCGTTATCTCACCTTTGTGACCGGAAAACTTTCTGATTGCAGTTCCATCACGCAGTCTCCATAGAGTGATCAGTCGATCCTTTCCGGCCGAAACTAACATGTCGCCTTCCGGAGAATAGGCTAGGCACTTCACTGTATCAAGGTCACCGCCTAGCTTTTGCAGTTCCTTGCCTGTGAGCGCATCCCAAATTCTGACAGTTCCATCATAGCTGCCTGTGGCAACACGAGCGCCACCAGGGGCGAAGGCAACACTAGTTACGATGTTGCTGTGACCTTTGAATTGTCTGATTTCGGTGCCTGCATCGAGGTCCCAGAGGCGCGCAGTCGTATCACTGCTACCGGAAAGGGCAGTGTTGCCTGCGGGTGAAAAGACGACACAATTGATGTCATGTTCGTGCCCGTCTAATTTGCCTATCTCCTTGCCGGTCGTGAGATCCCAGACTCGAATTGTATCGTCGTCGCTGCCTGAGATTGCTCTGGTCCCGTCCTCTGCGATGTCGACACTCTTGCACCAGCCGCAGTGCCCCAGCAGCTTTAAAATCTCCGGTGCTTTTTGAACTTTTGCATCTATGATTGAAGCCCCGGCCAGACCTGGTGCGGCTGCGATGACAATCTTTTTGTCTTCCTTGTCCAACTGCAGACCTTTGCCTTCAGGATCATCGACGCGCGCGGTCGAAGATGCACCTGGTGAGTCGTCTAAAGTGTTGCCTGCATCTGCCTCAACGTCGGGCTTTCTTTGCGTTTTGCCAGTTTCTACAGTGAACTCCAGCTTCTTATCTGTGTTTGAAGCACTTGCGATTTTCTTGTTGTCGTCATCGTCTTTCTTGGGATTTGCCTCTACCGGACGATTAGATGGCGGTATCTCTCCTGCTTGCGCAGCGCCTGTTGTTTGAATGCCGTCTTCGCCTATGACTGTTCCGCCCAGAGATTGAATTCGATCGTTTGTTTGTTGGGCCTGTTCTGATTTGCCTTCAGCAAGGTAGACGCGACTCAAAATCGGCAGGCAACGAAGCAATCGCTCTTTGCTGCCAGGCAGTCTTTCGGCTTCCTTGACGGCGTCGACTAAAAGTTGCTCCGCTTTTGAGTAATCCTTATCTTCGTAGAACTTGTTTGCGACCTCGAAATATGCGCTCCAGACCGACTCTTGGGCCTTGCCGGATTGCGCTATAAGTGCAACCGTTGTTGCGCACAAAAGTGATGAAGCTAGGTTGATTCGCTTCAATGACAGAGCCATTCAACGATTCCTCTTTGTTGCGCTCGAGTCGCGCGACCATCTGCCAACGTGCAGACTCAACTATTTTAACCCGAAAGAACAGCAGCGACGCATGTTGCGTGCATCGCTGCCATGAGATTCCTCTTGTTTTTTGAGCCGGGGCAGTCTATTGAACGATTGTCGGCTGTGGAGTTACGTCTAAATTGACGCCACGCAAGGTGCGCAGTTGCTGTTTTCCATCTTTCGATGTGAACTTGACTGATCCGTCGCGTTCGACAGAGACGAATCCTTCGAAGGTCTTTGAGCCATCCTGATTCTTCCAGACAGGGTTGTCTAAGCCTGTCTTGATTGGAGATTCGAGCGTCCAAACGTCGGTAAAACCCTTTTTGTCCGTGATTTTCAATCGAACCGGGTCACCGGTAGTTGTGTTGTATACAAACTCAGTTCGTGTACCTGTCGTATCTGCCGTGCTGTGCACTCTTCTGCGTCCGTCTTTGGCCATAAACTCATGGAGTTCGCTGCCGTCCGGACGCTGCGTCACCATTGAATTGCGTTCGAGCCAGTTGATTCTGACAGAACCATCCGGAAGATGCTTGGCTTCAATTTTTTGGCGTTCACCCTTTTCGTCGACGAAGTCTTGTGAGACGTCCGACCTCTTGAGGCGATGAACTTTACCATCAGGAAGTTGGCTTGTGACCTTCAGCACTTGACCGTTGTTGTCGTATTCATACCAGGTTTTGACACCGTTGGTCGATTTGAAGTGTGTCATCTCCTTTTTGCCGTAGTCGGTGTGGCTGATTGTTTCGGCACCACCGGTGGTTCGCCTCCAAAGTCTTTCATCATCACCGTAACGGGCGGTTTTGTCACCGTTGCCATGAGTCATAATCGCGTTGCCGTTGTTGTGATTTACGTGCACTGAGCTGACTCGTTCGATGGGATCTTTAACCAGGTTTGCTGGATTGCTTAAGCTGTTTTTGTCCAGCGATTCTTGTCCGGGTTGGCGGCGGAAGATGTTCCACGATTGGTTTTTCTTCTCACCGTGCTCGATGATCTCGCCGTTCTTTCCTTCGATCGTATACGCGGATGGGTTAGAGTCCTTCCCTGCGTAGGTGAAGGAAGTCGTGCGACCGATCGGAGTGATTTCCGCTGTGATGCGTCCCCGGGTGTCACGCTTGACGATTTCACCGTCTCTGTGACGCTCGATGAAGTTGCCTGATTTGTCGCGCATGCAAATTTGCAAATCGTCAGTGACACCAACATCGGTGATGCGTGCGCCTTTAAACGCTGCGGCAACTTTTGGGTTTGCGTAATGAGAATCGATAGTCCACTCTTTGTCGTGCAAGCCTTTGAATCCGGATTCCATCACGTTTCCATTCTTGTCGGTGACGATAAAGCTGCTCGGATTTTTCGATTCGCCTCTGTAGGTCAATGAGATTTTTTCGCCGCGTGCGGTAGTCATATCCGTGACGCGAGGCGGCTGATTTTGATCCCACTTGATGCTTGCGCCGTCTTTGTATTTGAAGACCATATTGTTGTGATAGTCACGTTCCAGTTTAGGGTGCAGCTGGTCATAGGGCAATTTGTCATTGCCTGCTACTGGCCTGTCGCCTGGTTGGTACTTCGGGACTGGCTTGGCCGGTTTCACTGGCTTAGGTGCATCAGCAGGTTTCGCTGCATCAGCTGGTTTAGTTGCATCACTTGGTTTAGTTGCGTCTACAGGCTTCTGTTGTACATCCGGCTTCGATTGAGGCTGCGCCTGCGCGTCCGCTGGTTTTGCCTGGCTGTTGGTTGTCGGATCTCCTGATAGTTTAGCTTCAGCAGGTTTTTGATCTGCAAGCTTCTTCTCTTCCTTTTCTCGTTTAGCCTCTGCTTTATCGAGGCTCTTCATTACTGGTTGTCCGAGATCTGTTACTGGAGCGTATGTTTGTGTGATGTCCGGTTTTGGCTGAGGTCTTGATTTATATGCTAGATCTGCACCGTCCTCATTTCCTTGAGCTTCGTCGATTGCAACAGTGAATCCGTTGCCTCCGGACATGACTTGCAACTTGCCGTTGTGTTCTATCAATTCAATTTTTGGAACACCACATTGCCTAGCCTGTCTGTCCAGTTCTGCGTTGATGTTTTCGCGCATGTCGTTTAAACGATCTGGATCACTGTTTCCTGCATTTGCAGACATGATCACGTATTCGCGTTGGAGCTTTGCGGCTATGTCTGATTCCAACTGTTTTGCAAGATCGTTTTGACCGTCAGTTTTTGCTGCATTCCATTGTTCAAGACTCGTTACGATGGTGTTCGCTGATGCATCACAAGCCATAATTCTTCTAGCTCCAACTCGGGGGGAGTAACTGCTTCTGCAATTTATATTGGGAAGGCGTCGTTCGACGTGGGTGGAGCGTATGAAAAAATCCGTGGCAATCTAGTGACAATTCACTTTCGCAAGTGCGGTAAATACGCACCAGTTGGGCGCTGACACCATCTGCGAAGGCACGCGAAAACGTGCGCAGTTGCACCTTTCAATATCAAAGGGTTGCATGTGCGATTACTGAATCGCGACCGTCGGTTGTTTGCTGCTCGCCGAATTTTTGTCCGATGAAACTGTTTGAGAAGCGTCAGCTGTCGCTTCCGGTGGCGGAATCATATCTGATGAAATGACTAAATTGATGTCCACACCAGATCTGCGTTCGATTCGCAAAATTGTAGGCCATGCGATTGTTTCAGGGGCATCTGTTCGCACCTGATTGGCGATGGCTTCGTTGGCGCGATTGCTTTGCAAGACAATCTGAGGATGACGACAGTCTTCCTCTTGAATTTGCCATGAGTATCTGACGTTATAACCGGCGGCTTTCAATTCTTCTTCCATTGCCTTTGCCAGGTCTTCTCCGCCTTTCGGATAACTGATCGAAACACGAATCGGACGATTGTCTGTGGTCTGTTCGCTACTCGTTGCAAGAGTGTCAATTACCTTGCGTCCGAAGAGATGTTCGAAGGTTGCACTTGCTGCGCGTTCATCCAAAATCCAATAACTGATTCCATCAATCAGTGCACCGTCACCAGGCAAAGACGCTGTAACGATTTGCTCCGATCGAAAGTCTTTCATAAAGGAGATAAGCTTGGCGATTTCATCAGCTGTGAGATCAGTCTTGACGTTGTCGTATCCGATCTTGATCAGTTCAGGTACTTTCAGTAAGAACTGCGGATCTTTTAGCTTGGTGCACACCTGACGTAAAAACCACTGCTGGCGTTCCATTCGACCAAGGTCTGCGCGTGCGTCATGTCTAAATCTGAGGTACTGCTCCAGTTGGCACGGGTCTAGTGTCTGCTTACCCGGTTTGAGATCGATATTTAGTTTCGCGGTGTGATCGACATAATGCATTTCTTTCTCGACCGTGATTTCAACAGGTCCGAGCAACTGGCAAAGATCTTTAAGGCCCTTGGTATCAACTACGACATAGCGATCTATGGGAACACCGAATGTGGTGCCCACCGTTTCGACCGCGTATGAAGGTCCACCTTGCGCGTACGCATTATTGATTTTGCAGACGCCGTGTCGTCCCAACGTAACTCTGGTATCGCGCGGTATCGAGACGACACCGACTTTCTTACTAACAGGATCTATGCTCGCCAAAAGCATGGTGTCAGAACGCGACCCGACATAGCGCTCGCAATCAGGTCCGTTGTAGTCGATTCCCATGACGAGAATGTTCATTCTCTCGGTCAGTGTCGGAAGCTGCGGAAGCTTTGAGAGGGCATTGGAAATGACAGGTTTGAGAGCAAGTGCCTCAGGCGGCAACGCGGCGCCTGCCGAGGTGGATCTCAAAAGAATATATGATGCAAGACCGCCTAGCAAAAGGGCTAGAACCAGCAGCAATTGCCATACTTTCAGTTTGGGAGTGTTTTCGGAAGTCAGATAGAAGCCCTAATGATCAACAAAACCTAACAAATATAAGCCTTTTAGTCGTTCCGTACCTGAACGCTTTCCAAGAGTGGCGCTGCAATTCCGGAAACACCTGCTGCCTCTTTATCTTCGGCTCTTGACAGCTCTGTTTCTGACGCAATTTGCGGTTTCTAGTTCCAAAAAAGGTGTCCAAAAAGGCTAATCTTTGCTTGTTTTAGTTTCGCAACTTTCGTGCTCGTTGTCGTGACTTGAATGCGAGTTCTTTTGCGAGATCGAACAAGATTCTTTCGAACTACCACAAGATGATTGAGCTACGTGCTCGACTTGAATCGTTGTGTGGTTGAGCCCGAACTCACTCGAAGCTTTGTCTGTGATGTTCTTCAGCACTTCACCGGAATTTCCATTTGCATCTATAAGAACGTGCGCGGATAGAGCGTGGATGTTCGACGTTAAAGTCCAGACATGAATATCGTGCACATCGACCACACCATCAGTGCTGAGAATCGACGTTCGCAATGCTGCAAGGTCGACATGATCTGGCGTTCCCTCCATGAGAATATGAGTGCATTCTTTCAGAAGAACCCAAGTACGCGGAATGATCAACATGCCTATGGCACCGCTTACGATGGCATCAGCTACGTACCATTTTGTACAAATGATTATGATGCTCGATATGATAACGCCTACCAATCCAAGCATATCGCTCATCAGCTCTAAGTAAGCAGCCTTGACATTGACAGACTGTTGCGCGGTTTTGCCTAGAAGTTTCAGCGATATAATGTTGATTATCAAACCAAAGACTGCAGTAGCGAGGGCCGGCAGAGCTATTACTTCCGGCGGATTTTGCAGTCTGTTGTAAGCCTCGATTAGAATGACGACTGAAATCACAACGAGAGCGAGCGAATTGACGAACCCGGCTAGAATTTCGCTTCTGTAGTAGCCGAATGTTTTGGCATCGGTTGCGGGTTTGCTGGAGAACCAAAGCGCAATCAAGGCGAGTGATATTGCTCCTACATCGCTCAGCATGTGACCTGCGTCGGCAAGCAGTGCCAGGCTGCCAGTGAAGAATCCGACTGCAACTTCCGCAATCATGAACGTTGCCGTCAGGCAAAGCACAATCATCATGCTCGAGCGACTTTGCTCGCGGACCGAAGTGTTGAGTCCGTGATGATGATTTGATTGCCCGTTGTGCGCGTGTACGCTCATGTCCAAAGTTCAGTGACTACAACAATGAGTCTATACTATTTCCGAAAATGCGACTGGAAACCATCACCATTACTGGTTTTGCAGAAAGGACCGATTTTAAAGAACAGGACTAGAGACTCAGTTCGATGGCGCGTAATTCATTGTATAGAGCCGCATAAGGGTGTTTCCGTCGCGCGGAGTGAGGTCGCGCCAGACATCGGCTACGTTTACCGAATAAAACATGATGTCTTGAGGATTGTTTGTGTGTCCGGCTAGGCCCAGCACATGCCCGATTTCATGCAAGTAAATCATCCGCATTCTGTTTTCAGTAAGTGGCAGTTCGGGGACCAGAGGCACGGTGAGAAGCTTGATAGTTCCACGGCATAGACCTGCTTTGTCGCCCATCAAATTGGTTTCACCGGCTTCCGCTTTGTTCGTGAAAGTGTTCGGGTTGTTCGTCCAAGAACACTCAATGTCGGACTGTTTGGGGTCTTTGATGAAAGAGAACGAGACCGCACCGTTTGATGCAGTGGCCCAGTCTTGAAACGATTTTGTCAAAAGTTGCTGATTGCTTGGGTCAAAACCAGGCACGCCTTGACCGTTGCGAATGAATACTTTGAGAGGCATTTTGCTGGTGGGCCATCTAAGCACACCTTGGCGCGTAATCTCTTTTACATAGTCATCGGTTGGGGCTGATGTCTGCCCGGAGTTGCCGCTCATCTTCATCTCTTTCTCGAGACCTTGAACGAGACTTGCGACCTTGGTTGCATCTCGATGTTTGGGAAATCGAGTGAGAAACTCCTTGTATGTCTTCACTGCATCCAAGATGCGTCCTTGTGTCTGGTAGACACCACCCAGGCTAAGCCATGTCGCATCTAGCGTCGGGTTTAATTGGCGAGCTGCTTCCAGATTCTCCAACGCTTCATCGGAGCGACCCAGTTTAGCAAGAGCGATGCCCAAGTTGTGCTTCACCTCAGGAATACTAGGATCGAGCTCAGCTGCCTTTGAAAGCTTGTCTGCCGCTTCCTGGTTTCGATTCGATTGAAGAAGTCCGATGCTTTCATTGAGCAAAACTCCGGCTTCATACTGCTGTTTCGTTATCGGCTTGCCGTTTAGCGTATAGGACTGCTGTTGCTGCTGCGCCGATGCCGGCTGCATCGCCTGAGACAGATGCAAAGTTGCCAATGTGGAGAAACACAAAGCTAAAGACAATGAAACTGAACGCTTGGACGCACGGCAACTCAGGCAAGAACATGCGTTCATGGTTTGCCCGAGTCGATGTGCCATATATCGCGAATCCTGGTGGTCAGGCCTTGGCGGCCGCTACTTCCGCATCATCGAGGCAGGCGATTCCTGGTAACTCGATTCCTTCCAGGTATTCTAACGTAGCTCCTCCCCCTGTGCCCACATGAGTGAGAGATTCGAAGGCAGTGTTCGATGCTGTCAGTGCCGCGACCGAGTCTCCGCCACCGACGATGGTCTTAGAGCCTTTCTTTGTGAGATACACCAGATATTCGATGAGATCCCAGGTCCCTTGCTCAAACCCTTTGACTTCGAACACACCGAGTGGACCGTTCCACAAAATGGTTTTGCATTTTGAGAGAGCATCTCTTATCTGTTTGCTCGTATCTGGTCCGACGTCCAGTCCCATTTGATCTTTAGGGATGTGGAAAATGGAAACGCCGCAAATCTCGGCGCCTTCTTTGATTTCAGGTGCGCACACGACATCGATGGGCAGCACGATTTTGACTCCGCGTGCTTGTGCTTTTGCTTCGAGTTCGCGGCAATAGTCGACTTTGTCTTCCTCAACCAGCGACTTTCCGGTTTCAATTCCACGTGCTCTCAAAAATGTGAAAGCCATCGCCCCGCCAATAACCATCACGTCTACTGACTTCAAAAGGTGATCCAACACACCAATCTTTGTAGAAACCTTCGCACCGCCGATGATGGTAGCAAACGGTCTTACAGGATCAATCAATGCTTGATCGAGCATACGAATTTCTTTGTCGACCAAAAGTCCGGCGAGCCGCGGCTTGAGATGTTTAGACACACCTTCGGTGCTGGCGTGAGCGCGGTGTGCCGTGCCAAACGCGTCGTTGACGTAGACTTCGGCGAGAGACGCAAGCTTCTTGGCGAATTCGGCGTCATTCTTTTCTTCTTCAGGATAGAATCTGACGTTTTCCAAAAGGCAGATTTGTCCTGGTTTTAAAGACTTAACTGCATTCTCTGCCACTTCACCGATGCAGTCTTCGACGAATATTACTTCTGTTTTCTTCTTCTTGCTGAGCAGCTCTTGAAGCCGCTTGGCGATTGGTCGCAACGAGAGTTTGTCTGATTTACCTTTCGGTCTTCCGAGGTGCGAAACCAAAATGACTTTTGCTTTCTTCGAAGAGAGATACTCGATAGTGGGCAGCGCCGCCTCGATTCGAGAATCGTCTGATACCGTTCCATCTTCATTTTGCGGAACATTGAAATCTACTCTGACTAACACACGCTTGTTGTCGAAAGTCGAATCAGGTACCTGATTGATGTTCTTCTTCATTATCAAACTCCAAATGCAACCTTGAATTGTGAGCTCAAAACGCGTCGATACTTAAAAGACGCCCCTGGCAGCGTTGGCAAACCAGGGGCGTTGACTTGATTCCGGTTTAGACCTTAACGGTCAATTTGCTGGCGACCATGCTTGCAAGTTCAACCAGTCTGTTGCTGTAACCCCACTCGTTGTCGTACCACGCGAGCACTTTGACCATGTTGTCTCCGACAATCATGGTGAGGTCTGCGTCGACAATAGAGGAAGTCTTGTTGCCACAGAAGTCGATGGAAACCAAGGGTTCATCGGTGACTGCCAGGACTCCTTTGAGCGGGCCGTTGGCTGCGTCTTTGAGAGCCTTGTTTACAGATTCAACGGTGACGGGCTTCTTGGTGGTAGCAACCAGGTCGACCACGCTGACGTTTGGAGTCGGCACTCTCATTGCGAAGCCATTGAGTTTGCCCTTGAGGTGCGGCAATACCAGACCGATCGCCTTGGCTGCGCCTGTGGACGAAGGAATCATGGATTGGGCGGCAGCTCTGGCTCTTCTCAAGTCTTTGTGAGATGTGTCGAGCAAGCGTTGGTCGAGCGTGTAGCTGTGAATTGTGGTCATCAAGCCTTGTTCGATACCGAATGCATCGTCGATAACCTTCGCGACTGGACCCAAGCAGTTGGTGGTGCAGCTGGCGTTGGAGATGATGTTGTGCTTCTCGGGGTCGTAGGATTTGTCGTTGACGCCGATGACGATGGTTATGTCTTCACCCTTTGCTGGAGCCGAAATTAGAACTTTCTTGGCGCCGGCCGTGATGTGTCCTTTGGCTTTGTCGGCATCCGTGAAAACGCCGGAGCACTCGAGAACCATATCTACTTTGTGCTTTGCCCATGGGCAGCTTGCCGGATCTTTCTCGGCCGAGAAGGCGATGTTTTTGCCGTTGATGACGAGCGCATCGGCGGTGGAGCTGATTGAGTGCTTCAATTCGCCGAGAACGGAGTCGTACTTGAGAAGGTGAACTGATGTCGGGATGTCTTGCAGTGGGTCGTTGATTGCGACGATTTCGACGTCCTTGGGTGGATTTTCCAGATAGGCTCTTAATGCGTTGCGACCGATGCGACCAAAACCGTTGATTGCTACTCTTGCCATATTGCCTCTTACTCCTCATTTAGTAATCAGAGAGCGTCTTTCCGCACGCTTCATGGGCAGAGATGAACAAGCCACCCAGGCGGAAGTCTTCGAAGCGCCTGCTTCGGAACTTAGAGAATATACATATTTCGGCTTGAAGCTCAGATTCTTTATGCGTCCTTAAGACAATTGGAAGACATTGCTTAACCTCTCATCAACTGTACATGGGCTCAGCCGCCAGCCTTGGGCATTCTTTACCGTTGAGACGGGTCTGGTAAAGTAAAGGAGTGGTCGCGCTCTTTCTTACTGGGCGCCCGGACCGCGGACCGGATAATATGACTGAAACCGAACGAGGGTCAGGTAATGAAAGAGAAAATCGAAGAAGTATTGGACAAACTTCGTCCGATGTTGATGATGGATGGCGGCAATATCGAGCTCGTCGACTACAAAGACAACGAAGTGTATGTGCATCTAGTCGGCGCTTGCGGAATGTGCCCAAGCTCGACGATGACGCTCAAAATGGGTGTCGAGCGCGCATTGAAGGAAGCAATTCCGGAAGTGAAGCGAGTAATTCAAGTCTAGATTGAAATTTTTGAATCTGGGTGGAACGGCTCAGAGAGTCGTTTTCGCACTCGATTGAAACACAACATTGCATGCGCGGTCGGTTTGTCGATCGCGCATCTTCTTTGTGTTGAAATCGCCAGTTCAGTCCAAGTCTCTTGTGGTATACCTATGATTAGCGTCCAGCAGAGAGGTGAAGCTCAGGTAGGGTATGGATTGGGTGGGGACCCAGCAATGGGTCAGTCTCCAGTTCGCTCTACACCAACCTGTTCTCTCTGCCGGACTCGACTTAGGATAACGTTTATTGTCAAAGCGGTTGCCGACCGAGTTTCGGCGTGTTTAGGGGCGTTGGTATATACTGCCCAAAATGAGCTAGTTAGATAAAATTGCGCTGAATTTCGCGTGTTGTTAGCCTAAGCGAGCGATGCGATGTTTGAACTCTGGACTCAAGTAACTTTCAATCACCAACCTCTGATCTTGCGCATCAATTTTGGAAATGCGCGCAAGCGATCTCTTCGCTTCTCGAATGCTGTTGGGCGCGTTAGCTGAGATGGCCAGAGCTCTTTGACGCACGCCCTCTTCCAGCTCATTCGGTTCGAAAACAGCATTGATCAAACCGCACTCGAAAGCCTCTGCACCAGATATGATGGCACCAGTGTAGACCAATTCTTTTGTGAATGCGGCTCCAATTAAAGCAACCAATCGATTGAGATTGTCGTCATCGAGCACAATTCCGAGCCGTGCAACAGGAACCGAAAACATCGAACCCGTATCTGCATAACGCAAATCGCATGCAATCGCCAGCAAGCAGCCGCCGCCCATGCATGGTCCCTGAATCATCGAAATTGTCGGCAACGAGAAGTTCGCTATGACATTAAGCGAGTCGCGAATTGCAGTCCACATCTCGGTTGCATCGTTGACAGTTTTGATTGTTTGCAGTTCCACCAAATCTGCGCCAGATGCAAATGCTCCGCCCTCGCCATGAAAAACGATGATGCGCGCGCCCTTCTTCTCGAGGTCTGCCATCATTTTCGGAATGCCCATCCACATCTGTCTGGAAATGGCGTTCTTCAATTGCGGACGATTGAGCTTGATAAAGCCGATGCCGTCTTTGATTTCAGGAACTAGTTCGAGTGCAAATTCCATCATGGTTACTTGTCTTCCGGCATCTCAAATGTCACCGTGTCACCTTCTTTTACTTCGTGCGCCTTGCAATAACCTGCATTCAGTTCCACCACCTCAGAAACCGTGACTTCTTCTTCCGGATAAGTTGGACACTCTTTGGGATCTTTCGACTTGCAGGGGGGGACATTCTCGGCAATTTTGATGATCTTGCCGTCCTTGATGAACACCATATCCAATGACATAAAACAATTGAACATCCAGAACTTCACAGGACGAGGCGGTTGAAACAAAAACACCATGCCCTGATTCTCAGGCATCGAAGTGCGAAACATCAAGCCGCGTGTGATCTCTTCGCTCGATGACGCGACTTCGAGCTTCACTTCGTTCTTTCCGAATTTTGCAATCGGCATTTTTGCGTCTGCTGCGTTGCAGCTCATTTGAAACATGCCGCAGCACAAAAGAACACTGAGTGCCGCGCGGGTAAAGGACATTTGCAAGCGGTTCATAGCCACCACATTCTGGTATACGGAGTCTTCTTCCAGCTAAATTGTACAGTGTCGACGAGCACGCCCCTTCTTCCTGGCAATGACATGCTCGTCACCATGCCTGAGGGGTCGATCACTGCAGACGTTCCTGTATTGGTCGCCAAAACTAAATAGCGCCCATTTTCAACTGCGCGCATTGCCGCCGCTGCAACAATCTGCCGATTCAATGACGAGCCGTGAAACCATCCGAGATTCGAGACGTTCACCAGTAGTGTAGCGCCGCGCCGCACCTCATCAGCAATGAGGCGAGGATAAATTACCTCGACGCATATTGACATGCCGATTTTGCCCCAGATGCTTCCCAAAAGCTGCGTCTTCTGCGCTTTCAAGAAGCTCTCGCGGGTGCCGGGTATGCGTTCCATCACGTTTTCAGGAATGCGCTCACCGAATGCGCCAAGCGGGGCAAACTCGCCAAACGGCACCAGACGGTGCTTTATGTACATATTGTCTTGCACCGGATGCAAGCCGATGATTCGCCCGGCGTTTAACTTCTCCTTGCCAAGCACTTCAATCGAGCCCACCACGGTTTCCTTCTTTTCTTTATTGCAAATCTCCTTGAGGCGCCCCAAAAGCATCCCCGGAGCCATTTGTGCAGTATTGATCACGCCCTCTGGAAGGAACAGTATGGCGGAGCCGTGACCGTTGCTGAGGTTGGCATACCGCGCCGCGATTTCGCTTGGAGTCGTGGTGTGGAGCCTATCTTCTTCAATCGTGACGTTGCCTTGCACCACAGTGACCGGCACCGGAGGTGCTTGTGGATTTAGTTCTGTCGCGCGGTCGAGCTGAGTAAAACGGCTCGCCTCTTCAACTTGTGCTTGACCCCAAAACGCCAGCAGCCCGATAGCAAGAGAAATGATCGAGGCATCGACCCAACTACCCACACGTGTGCGAATGCCGTCGGCGCGCTCACCAAGCCTGGTCGCGAGCTTTGTGTTTTCGATGATCAAATTGGCAACCGCCGCATTTGCCATCACGATAATGAAGTCTAGAAGCCCGCTTCCACCGATTGAGGCAATTTGAATTACAGGCAGCTGCTTGTACTGAGAATATGCGAGCTGGCAGATGGGAATGCCGATGAAGAACTCCTGCGGTGCGATCACCCACTGAAAGAAGATCCACAAAAGAGGTACCGAAAAAAGGTATGAAAAGAATGGGCGTCTCAGTGGATGAGGCACAAACCCGGGCCTTAGAGGAACCCAATGCACCATCAGCGCGAAGCCTGCAAAGAGAATAGCTTGGTGGAACGATTCAAGAACCCAAACGATAACCGCTGCCTGTATTGCAAGCCAATCCGCCAGTCCGAGCCACTGCATCGGCACGAGCCCGAGATACCAGCTCATCGCCACCATGTAATAGCCCATGCCGAAAACCAGCCCTACCAGTGCCGCTTCGAGCTTGCCCTGGCTGGTTCTCGCCAGCACCAGAAGCGGTGCCAAGCCAATCCAAGCTAGCCACCAGATATCGAATCCGGCGCTCGAAAGTCCAAGTATCGTGCCGAAGAAAAATGCTGCGGGCAGCTTGATCGACCACGGTTGTCTATCCAGTATGCCTGGCGCCATGCTGGTCGAAGTATTGCTGATGTATAGGCCCTGGCTTTGCACGTTCATGGTTTGCCTGTGACAAAGACAATGTTACACTTGCAAACGACTGCTTGATCATAAGATGACGCTTCAACGCATACTAGGTATCGACCCAGGAACCGCCACTGTCGGCTTCGGTGTCCTCGACCGTATCGACAAAAATACGCTTGAGTACATAGCCTCCGGCATCATCCAAACTCCCAAGACATTGCCGCCGGGTCAGCGTCTTGGAATTATCCGGGCAGATATTATTACGCTCATCGAGCAGTACCGTCCCGACGTCTTGGCTATCGAATCTATATTCTTTTTCAAGAACGCAAAAACGCTGGTTCCCGTTGCACAGGCGCGCGGTGTGATCTTGGAGGCGGCAGCGCATCTTGAAGTCGATGTCTCGGAATACACGCCCATGCAAGTTAAACAGACTCTCACAGGCTATGGCAAGGCGCAAAAGCTGGATGTTCAGCATGGAGTTGCACGGCTCTTTGGGCTAGCCGAAATCATTCGACCAGATGATGCTTCAGATGCTATTGCGATCGCTGTCTGCCATGCGCGAATGTCATCTATGCTTCTTCAGTCGCAGCACATAACAAACAAGTGCTGATAGATGAAGGAACAGAAATAGCAGGCAGCTGACAGCCATGGATTCTTTCAAGGATTTGGGACTGATCGAAGAATCCACTTCTTGCCTTTCCAGATTGTAGATATCTCTCGACTTGGCCCGAATGAGATCGCCGAGCCTCACTAATTCTCTGTTTAGTTCATCCAACCCAACGGACTTGTAAACAACGAACGCCCTGGCGCTTGGTTCATTCCATCTTGCCATTTCCCTCATCAAACTAGTGAATGCGTCGTGATCTGCCTCACCTCTCATACTGCGAGACTGACTTATAATCCGTTTTCTCGCTTGGTACTCCGCATCCTCCGGCCCTGTAATTGAGTCGATACCTTCAATGGACTCCGGCTTGGATGCCTCCTCTTTTGTCTCCTTGACCGGGCTTGCGTTGTCGAAGTGCTCGGATAGTTTGTATTCAATTTCATTTGGTTTTTTGTAAATTACCCAACCTTCTTCAGAAACCATTCGCGCTCGCCTCGAATACTCAGCAGATGTGTCCGCTAGCTCATTTTTTGAAACTGTTGTGCTATCCGCGGTTGCAGTTTTGATGAGGTAAGAGCAGTCGTCTTGAACTTCGCTGGCTAAGGCTTGATACGCGCCCTTCCACTTGTTTTTGGACTCCTTGTCCATTACCGGAAAAGCCACTGTTGCATACTCGAGTGCCTGTGTTTCTTTCTCAATCTTGTGTACTAGTCCCTCAATGTTGGCCATGCGCAGCTGGGACTGAGATGCCTGGTTGATGTTTGTTGTGAAGTTCCACGCACTGATTCCGAATGCTGTATAGGCCATGATGAAAACAGCGATAAGTAGTGGCTTCTGCCATGAGAGAACCTTGGGTTTTCCAATTCTCTTTTGTACCGGAACGCCGGTTTGTATGCTTGAAAGATCGCGCTGGAGTTCTTCAACGCTCTGATATCGATCGTCTGGAACCTTTTGCAAGCACTTATTCACAATCGCCTGAACATCAGCATTTCCAGCTTTCCATGTTGGAGATTCGTTTAGGTGCTGCACGATGGTTTGTACTGCGTTCGAACCTTGAAACGGCGGATTTCCGGTGATCATCTCAAACAAGATGCATCCGAGCGAATAGACGTCCGAACGCTCGTCTTGAGCAATACCGAGACATTGTTCAGGACTCATGTACATGGGACTTCCGAAGACGTCGCCCGTTCTTGTCAAATTTTGTGATTGACGCACATCGACTGCCTGAAGTCTTGCAACGCCGAAGTCGATAATGTGCGCAATTTCGGCACCGCTGCCTGTTTTGGTGATGATGATGTTGCTCGGTTTGAGGTCCCTGTGAACAACGCCCTTGGCGTGTGCATGCGAAAGGGCTTCGCATATTTGAATCGCCAAATCGAACGTTCTTTCAACCGATAAATGCTTTTCTCGAACTAACACATCTTCGAGACTCTCACCATCTAAATACTCCATTGCCACAAAAGGGACGCCATTGTCTGTGGTGCCTACGCCATACACTGGAGCGATATTGATGTGCGTAAGTTTTTGCAGAATGCTAACTTCTTGCTCGAACCGTTTGAGTGCTCCTTTCTCTAGCTGCAATTCTTTCCGCAGTACTTTTATTGCAAGAATGACATTGAGCTTTCTGTCTCGCACTTTGTAGACTCTGCCCATGCCTCCTTCTTTCAGAAATTCGAGCACCTCATATTGCTCGCCCAAGTTTGGATGACTCTCTGCTGCATGTTCTTGACCGCCGTCACTATCTACATTCGTGTCGATACCCGATGCGTCTTCGAGCGCTGTTTGCGTACCGCTTCCATGCGATTTACATGTACATCGCGCCCCGAACAACCATGAAGTGATCGACCCCTTCGTGTTGTGGCGAATCGGCAGATTGCACGCGGCGCAGGTGGCTCTCAACTCCACTTGCTTGTGTTTTTCGCCTTGTTGAACTTTCATTGCGATTTTTTCTGGATGTCACCTTGGTCCAACAAGATGGATCGATTCAGGTGGCTTTTAATCTTTTTACCCGCAACCTGCGCGAAAATCTCCTTTTCGGACCTTTGAACATCATCGCTATTCACTCAACTGCGCCAATAATGGAAAAAATCATGCAAAAGGCATCTATATCAGGCATCTTGGCGATTGCCCTCGTTACTATTCCCTCCAGTGCGATGTTTGCAACACCCCCACCAAGGCCGACCAAGCCTACTGCGAATAGGTCAACAATCACTTCAACTCAGATTGCCTCACAATTTGTGTCACAGCTGAAGGCTCAGAAGTTCACTGAGGCCGCACAGCGTTTCGACCCTACGATGAAGGCGGCCGTTTCGCCTCAGCAACTCCAGCAGATTTGGCAGTCACTCACAGTCAAGGCGGGTTCGTGCACACAGTCATTACCACCAACAGTCGATGAACTCGGGAACACCGATATTGTCTATGTTCCTTGTGTCTTCGGCACGACCACACTTGACCTCAAGATCGTCGTGGTTGCTCAGAAAATTGCGGGCTTTTTCATTGTGCCCCACGTTGCGAAGAAGGGATATGTCGAGGCACCATATGCAGTATCAACCGCCTTTGTCGAGCAATCGACCAGTATCCCGAGCGCTGTTGGCAGTCTTGGTGCAACATGGTCCGTTCCTAGCAAGGAAGGGGTGTATCCTGTTGTAGTTCTTGTGCACGGTTCCGGTCCGCAAGACAGAGATGAGTCAATTGGTGCCAACAAACCGTTCCGAGACCTGGCACATGGCCTGGCGTCAAATGGCATTGCCGTTCTTCGCTACGAGAAACGCACGAAGCAGAACCCTACCAATCTGGGAGTCGATCTCAACAAGCTCACAGTCAAAGAAGAAACTATCGACGATGCACTATCCGCGGTGCGCGTTGCCAGAGAGTTTGCGAATTCCGACAAGCAAAGAATCTATGTTCTTGGGCACAGTCTTGGCGGCATGTTACTTCCGAGGATTGCGCAAGGAGACTCAGAAATCGCCGGATTCATCAGCTTGGCCGGCAACGCCAGACCCCTCACAGATCTGTTGGTGGAACAAATGGAATACATCGCCACGACCAGTGCAGAGAATGGCGCAGCCGTGAAGAAGCAGCTGCCGGCAATCAAGCAACAAGTCGCAAGAATCAAAGACCCTGCTTTGTCAGAGTCTACACCAGCTAAAGATTTGATGGGTGTACCTGCCGCCTATTGGCTTGACCTGCGCTCTTACGATCCAGCTGAAGCAATGAAGTCCGTCGCCAAACCGGTCCTTTTCCTGCAAGGAGGTCGCGACTATCAAGTCACCGCTTCTGGTGATTTCCGGAAATGGCAGGAGGCTCTCAAAGGAAAATCAAACTGCACGTTCAAAATCTATCCCAAACTGAATCACATATTCGTTGTGGGCGAGGGCGTCGCCACACCCGAGGAGTATCTGACCAAAACCGGCAACGTTAGCGATCAGGTCATCAAAGATATTGCTGACTGGGTGAAGCAACACTAGAATCCTACTCCATTTTCTGGTCCTTCGAACTTTCGCCTCCACTTGCCTTCAAAACTTTTTCAAAATTGCCCGGTAGATTGCTCACAACCGCCACAGCAACGCGTTCGAAGCGGCACCCAACCCCCAACAAGGCAATGTGAGGTCAAAATGAAAAACCACGATGTGGACACCAGTCTGGCACCAACCGACAAATCAGAACGTGGCTTTCAAGGCGCCAGCTCTCAACTGCAAGAACTCCTGATGGAACCAGTCAAATTTCAGTCGGCAGGCAAGATGCCGGAAGGTTTTCCAGACCTGCAGATTGTCGGCATGGAAGACGAAAAGACCGATCGCGCTGGCGAGAAGCCGAAGCCCTGGCAGCGTGATGACTACAGAGGCGAAGAAGAAGTGAATTGGGTCGATGGACTTCAAAAGGGAGGCGAGATGACGACCGCCGAAAAGCGGGTCGGCGAGGCTCTTGCAACACTGAGACAAAATGAAATCAACGATGCGAAGAAGGCGCTCGAACACACAACCGTCGAACAGGTTCAGAAGTATTTCGATGACAATTTCGACAAGATTAGTAAAGGCGACGGTGGCATCAGCGCAAATGATCTCGGCGATGCACTTACCAACGCCAAAAACGCAGAAGAACGCGCGATGGTTCTCTATATGGCTGCCAATTTCGAAAAGGCAAAGTACGCACATGACGATGTTGGACCGGATTCCTGGCAAGACGTTGGTAAGAACGACGTTGAGAACCTCACCAAAATCAAGGACATGCCGTAGCCGGTGGACGCTACTTGCCCGAATAGACAATCCAGGCTTCGCCCTGATGCCCGAAGTTGAACTTCTCAGGATGCAGCATCTCCGCCATCATCTCCAATGACTCGACGACTCTAGGTCCTGGGCGATTGAAATATTGGTTTCCATCCGCGACATTGACTCGATTATTCTTCACTGCTTTCAGACCTTCATATCCTGGATGTTCCTTCAGAAGATGCATTTCCTGAAGCGTTCTTGCATTGTCGAAGCCGCATGGCGTGACGATGATCACGTCAGGATTTTTCGCGATCAGATCTTCGAACTTCATCCAGGGTGAGTGCTTTCCTGCTTCACCGAACAAATTCTCGCCTGCCGCCAACTCGACCAATTCCGGCATCCAGTTTCCTGCAGCCATAAGCGGTTCTATCCACTCGACCACAGCAACCCTGGGCGGCGCTTTGCCGGTTTCTTTCAAGTGCTGCCGAGCGTCATCTTCTATCTGCTTTATCCGTTTCTTTGCGGTACCAATCCAGTCTTCGGCACGCGCATCAACATCCAATGCCGCCCCCACCCTTCGCACGTCCTGCCAGATATCTTCTAAAGAGTCAGGTTGCAACGATACTATCTGCGGTTGCGTGCTGATTATTTTGCAAGCCGCTTCCTCGACATCCTTCAGGCTTACCGCGCACACCTCGCACTGCGCCTGTGTGATTATGTGCGTCGGCTTGAGAGAGTCGAGCAATTCGGCATCCACTCTGTAAACACTCAGCGATTCTTGAAGTATCGCCTTCACGCGTTGGTCGATTTCGTAGCTGGTCCCATCCGGTTGGAACTTCGGAGCCGTGCACACCGGCAGCTTCTTCACGTCAGAGGGGAAATCGCATTCGTGTGAGCGACCCACCATGTACTCACCCATTCCAAGCACGTGAATGATTTCTGTGGAACTTGCAATCAGCGAAACAATTCTCGTCATAACTTCTGAGCTAAATCCCTCACTAAGCGTGCTGCACCAAATCTCGGGTAATAGATGCGATGTCGGAGCAGCCAGCCAGAGTCATTGCCAGATCTAGTTCTGCGCGAATCAAACTGAGAACCATCTCTACACCTTCGCTTCCGTTTATTGCCAGTCCCCAAAGTATTGGTCTGCCAATTCCAACTGCCTTTGCACCTAAAGCCAGAGCTTTCATTACGTCGGTTCCGCGTCGCACGCCGCCATCGACCAATATGGGAACCTCATCCGCTACCGCCTCAACTATTGCAGGAAGTGCATCAATCGTTGAAATTGCCGTGTCCAGCTGGCGCCCACCATGATTGGAAACTACTATTCCCTGCGCCCCATGACGAATTGCCTTCAATGCATCATCCGCCCGCAGGAGACCTTTTACGAGCACCGGCAGTGGTGACTCATTTACTATCCACTCGAAGTCGCACCATGTTAGCGCCGGATCGTACAGCGATGCAATGTATGCTCGAAGCCCAGACCCTTTGTCGTTTGGAAACTTATCCAAATTCAACGCCGCCAAATTCTTCAAACTCAAGGCATCTGGCAACGTGAAATTGTTTCGTTCGTCGCGCTCTCTTCGACCGAGTCTTGGCGAATCTACTGTAATCACAACAGCCTTGAAACCCGCTTCTTTCGCCCGGGTAAGCAAATTGCGAGTTATGCCGCGATCTTTGTATACGTAAAGTTGGAACCACAATGGACCAGTCGAAGCAGCCGCGACTTCCTCGACGGAACAGTTGGACAAGGTGCTTTGAACAAAGCACACGCCCGCTTGTCCAGCAGCCTTCGCGGTCGCTGCTTCCGCCTCTGCATGCGCGAGCCCATGAAATGCGGTCGGGCTGACTATAACCGGCATGCTCATTTTCGTGCCAAGCACTTCGGTCGTCATGTCACGGTTGCTAACATCAACAAGCATTCGCGGGAGCAGACGCAGTCGTTGATAGGACGAGATGTTTTCGCGCAACGTGATCTCGTCCATCGCGCCACTGGAATAATAGTCATAAGCCATTTGCGACAACTTCTTCTTGGCGAGTGCTTCCAGCTCGTTGAGATTGAGTGGTTCGTCTGAAACGGCGTTGGTTGAAATTGTCATGCTATCGAAGGCTCCACTTGGCGCCGATGCCGCCCGATACTATCATGCATCTCCTGCTCGGTGAATAACTTCTAGCCTTCTAAGGTTCTGCCGCCTCGACGGCGGCGAAACCTAAGTACTCGTAGCTGGCGGAAGTGCGGATGAATCTGCCGGAGGAATAATGGCGGCGTCTGTTGGTGGTTTCCTGTCGAGCCCGACTAACCTGGCAACTACAATGGCTAAATAGAATTGGCCGACCAAAGCCTCTAACGACGCAATAGAACGCGCCTGTGAAGACACTGGCGTCAAGTCACCATATCCGGTGGAAGTCATCGTTGCATAGCTGAAGTAAAGGAAGTCTGTCCACGTAAGAACTTTTCCCAGCTCTGCTCCACTTTCATGAAAGGAATTCGGAATAGTCAGATGTATCAATTGAAATCCTTGACCCCACGTTACTCCCAACATCAAATAAACGAACGCGCATGCGGCAAATGTTTCACTCGTAACATGCTTTGGGCGCATTACGTAAATCAGAGCGGCCAGAGAACCCGCTGTATAGAACAACAACGTCAGTATCGTCTGAACTAGTGCAGTCGACGGTCCGAACAAATTTACCTTGAATGTCAAACACAGTTCGATAAGCCAGATCGTAATGGCGAATATCGAACCGATGATCACATCCCACTTGCCATGATTCAATTTATCGATCGCCAAAACCAGCGTGGCAAGGAAAACGCTCTGCAATAGCCATTCTTTCACTGAGCCATACCCTTCGAAATACGGATAAGCAAGCAAGAAGAACAAAAGTGTGCCGAGTAGCATCGTGTAGTGACGCCGGGTCAACAATTCAAAGAGTTTCGATGAAGACAGTTTTGACGAAGACATGAGCACCTCGAAGCAAACGCCGAGGATATCTTAGCTCAGTCATGCCTTGGGGATTTCAAGACCATTTTCGCCTGTGCCCATGGTCCCAAATTCGGTCGGCAATTCCTTCGGAGTAATGTACCTAAGCGATAAGAAAAAGTGGTCCAAACGCAAGCCCGGCTTGCCTTTGGCGACTAGAGTGCGAGCGCTTAGGTACATCACTCCGAAGACAAAGACCCAAAAAATTTGGACCTATTCAAGTATCAGAATTCGCCCAAATTCGCCACAAGCGCCATTCGGTGCCGTCTGCGAAAACCCCAATTTCGCAACCCGCATGGAAGTCAGTGCGAGCGCAGCAAAAGCAGCGCGCCACAAGTTTATTTCTTGCCGCCTTCTTGCACGATCAAACATTCGACGAAGGCGACTCCACCGGTTAGCGTACCCAACCGTCGAGCAGCTTCACGAGAAAGGTCGATTATGCGGTCCCCAACGAATGGTCCTCTATCGAGCACATCAATAGTGACCGACTTTCCATTCTTCGGATTCTCGACCAATACCTTTGTGTAGAAAGGCAAAGTCTTGTGCGCGCAAACAAGTTGATTCATATCGAACTTCTTGCCGGATGCAGTCAACTTTCCGTTGAAGCCGGGACCATACCACGAGACGTTGCCACTGAATCTAGTGCCTTCTGTAGAAACCGGAGGAATTTTCTTGAATCTGCTGGATGCCGCAATTTTTACGCCATCGTGCACCGACGAAGAACTTGGAGTATTCTCGAAGTCATACGAAAGTGCAGGCAAATCACTGGATACATCGTTGGACATTTCTGAAATTGCGACTGTTCCCGTTGATCCAAGCTTACCTGTATTTCGCGAAGCCGAAGCCGATTCATCTGCTGACGCAATCTGTGCGGCGAGAACCATGCCGACAGCTGACACAATGAAAGCGAATGCAATTTTATTGATGTTCTTTTCCATTTTTTATTGCTCCCCTTCGCTTTCTTCCGGTGGTTCGACAACGTCTGTTGATGGCGGCATCGCATCTTCGATTGTTTGTGCTCGTTTCGACAACTGTGCAGCTTCCGCATCTTTCTTTGCCATCGTCATAACCGCTGCATAGTTCCTTAGAGTTGCAGCTAGCATCTCTTTGCTGTCTGCTGCTTCAAGATTCGAGACAGAGCGTTTGTACAACTTCTCCGCCTCGTCAAACTTCCCTTCATCTCGATAGAGTCGCGCAAGGTTGTTCAGCAAGATCGCGACTTCTTTTGAGCCGCCACCGTAAGCCTTTTCGCGAATGGAGAGCGCCTTCTTAAACATCGACTCGGCTTCGTCTCTTTTCTCTTGTTCAACATATAGAAGTGCGAGATCGTTGAGCCTTGACGCGAGCTCTGGTGAATCGGTTCCCGCGTCTTTTTCGGTTACTTCAATTGACTGCTTGATGTATTTTTCAGCTTCAGGAAACTTTCCTTGCACGCGATAGAGATTTTCCAGGTGAGCCATGATTTTGGCGATCTCGGCTTGATTGTCACCGCTTGCCTTTTGCATCATCGCCAGCGAGCGTTCATACAGCTTCAATGCGTCTTCGTATTTTTCCTGTTCCAAACAGACAATCGCTACTTTGTTGATTTCGTGCACGATGTCCGGGTTGTCTGCACCGAAGATTTGTTCTTTGATTTGCAAAGCTTTGCGATACTGCGGTTCTGCTTCCGCCGGTTTGCCTTCTTCGCGCAGAACCATTCCTAAGTTCTTCAGCGCGATTGCTAGCTGGTTAGAGTTAGGTTGTTTCTTCTCCACAATCTCAACTGCGCGCTTCAAAAGAGGTTCCGCTTTCTCAAACTCTCCGGTCTCGCGATAGAGCCGAGCGAGGTTGGTCAAGCTGGCTGCGACATCAGCGCTTTCCGGTCCGAAAGCCCTTTCTCTGATAGCCAGCGCGCGCTCGTACAGCGCCTTTGCGTCGCTGTGTTTGCCCAGTGCGCGATAGACTACAGCAACGTTATTGATGGCAATCGCAATCGCGCCCTGTGCTGCTGGCTCTGTTTTTGCACCGTAGGCTTTGTCTACGATTTCTAGAGAACGCTTGAGCAGCGGCAACGCCTTCTCAAATTGTTGCTGTTCCCTGTAAATCAAAGCCAAATTATTGAGCGCCACCGAGAGGTTCGGATCTTCAGGTTTCAGCACTTTCTCATTGATGTCGAGAGAGCGCTTGTAATAGGTCTCAGCCTTATCGTACTGGCGCCACACGCGATACAAGTGACCGAGGTTGTTCAAAGGAGAAATCAGAGATTGATCGTTTTCACTTGTCGCCTTTTCGCGCAATTTCAACGCGCGAAGATATGACTCTTCCGCTTCTTTGAATTTTTTCTCGGCTTCATATACGGTGCCAAGATCGTTGAGTGTCTTGGACAGTTTGGGGTCTGCTTCACCTAATTCTTCAGCGTCCTTCAACGCCTCCAAGTATTGCTTCTCAGCCTCTTGAAAATCCTTCTTCTTATACGCAGCTTCGCCGTCGTTTACGTGCTTGGTCCAAGTCTCTGGGCTCGCTTTTGAAGCTATCGACAAACTAGCGGCCAGCATAACTACTGCACCGGCAATCATCAATTTTTTACGCATGCACGTCTCCATGTTCCAGACCTAATGCTTATGGCGACAAGTCTAGCAAGACCTCGCCCAAGATGCTTATTAAACCTGAGAACTGACGCAAAAGACTGCTGCTGAGTTCGACTATTTCAAAATCGGAATGATTTCGGTTTGAATCGGTTCACCGGCGACAATTACGTCGTTTTCGGAGATGTAGACATCGATTTCGCTTCTGATGCCGAACTCCTTCAAGTAAATGCCCGGCTCGATTGAAAATGCCGTGCAAGGTATCAAGCGGCGTTCGTCCTTGGTTTCGAGGTTATCGATGTTGGCGCCATTTCCATGCACTTCGGTGCCGATTGAGTGCCCGGTTCTATGAACGAAATAATCGCCGTAGCCACGTTCGGTTATGTAGGTGCGCGCTACGTCATCGACTTGCCAGCCGTAAAGTTCTTTCTTGTTTTTCACCGACTCTTTCACAAAGTTGAGCGCCGCATCTCTTGCACCGCGAACGATCTGAAAGATCTCGTCGTGTTTCTTTGGAACTTCCTTACCGACAAATCCCGTCCACGTTATGTCGCCGTAAACGTTTTCCGGTTCGGAAGTTTTTCTTGCCCAAATGTCCAACAAAAGCAAGTCCCCTTCTTTGATCGGGCTCTTATGGTCGGCTGTCGGCAGGTAGTGGGGACTGCCGCTGTGTTCATTGACTGCAACTATGGGCGGTGAGTTTGTGATGAGCCCATTGCTGCGGAAACACTTGATGATGAACTGTTGAAGCTTGTGTTCATCGATTGGTTCTTCCGAATTTATGCAACGCTTCACTTCATCGAAGGCGAGAAAAACGATTTTCTTGAGACCTTCGACAGCTTCGACGTGCGAGTCGAGCTGCGCTGCTGTCCAGGTCGCTTCAAACAGTTGTACGAGATCGCACGATGAGACCACTTCACAGCCGGTCGAACGAACCAGCTCAACCATGCCCGCATCAACGCGTGAAACATACGGTATCGAATTGCGCTGCGAGTACTGCATTGCAACTTTCGGCGAACCCTTGAGGAGGTGACCGATCTCTTGTTCCAATTGCCGCCAACCTACATATATGCGTCGCTCGCCCGGCAGATCGTCGAGCACGTCTGACTCGATGCGATGCACTAGTTTAATGGGCGACCCATTGGCTGGAACATAGTAGAGCCATCGGCGCGACACGAAGTGATCGCTCTGTAGCCCCAAGATGCGAAGAGCAATCGGGTCATTGTCTTTGAAGTAATAAAAGAGCCAGCCGTCAAGCGCGTTTTGCTTCAATGCTTGTTGCATCGCGCTGATGTCAATTGCTGTGTTTTTAGATGGTGCTTTGGCAGTCATGATGATGTTCCTCTACCAAATTCTACCGCGTCGTGTTGTCGCTCAACTCTGGGTTTTGAACTATTCTGAGAATGTCCAATCCTTGCTCGCGAACGCGCAGATCGAAGTAGTAGAGCCCGGCGCCTATGGTCACTACAGGACCCAGGAAGATATTGACTACCGAGTGCCATGCCGTGGTGAAGGCCTGTGCATAGAAGGGAATGTCGGAGCTTTTGGGGAAAGTACCGGTAGTAATCGCCGACCTGATGTACTCGACCAAATACATTATTTGTCCGGGAAGACCAAGAACCGTACCTAGAGCCCAAACAGTCATCATCAGAAGCGTACAGAAACCACTGGTGCGCCAGAAGTGACGGAAGGACAGGTTTGTACCGTCTTGAATCACCGCCCACAAACCTCGGTTTTCGCATGCAACGGCGGGCGCGACAACCGCCAACGGAACCAACAACACCAAGCATGAAAAACACGCCAAAAGAAGCGTGAGAAGAAGCAACACTACAACCATGATAGGAGAAATCATCACGCCGACAACGCTAACCAACACGATTAGAATTGCCCAAACGATCACCCAGACAGTAATCAAGCCGTAATAGAGAAGCCCGACGAGAACGAGTTTCCAAAAGTTCTTCCATAGATATTTGTCGGCATCTTTCACGGTATCCGAGAAGCGAATGACCACGCGCAACACTGCCAGTTGCCTCAAGACGAGAACCACATGTGCAGGCACCGCGAAAAGCAGCCCCGCGACTAAGATTCCAAGACCATCCAGCAAAGCCGACCAACTCGTAATGTTCTGTCCATCATCTGAAATCGCTGATTCCATGCGGATCAAGCCAAACAATGCAAACACTTGCGTGACGGCAGAAGCGATCGCAGGCCAGAAAAGAAAGCGAATCAAAAGTGGAACGTTGCGTCTGCAAACTCTTACCGCCGCACTAATAACATCGCCGACGGAGCGAGGTGCCATCATGGTCGCGTCAACCAGCCGATCTGAGTCTTTGATGGTAGTTGCCGTCTTTTGCATCTCGCCTCAGTGCATCGTTTGCGTTGACCGCAATCAATAAGATTCGTGATAGCCCATTACAACAAGCAAGCACGGACCACCGTAGATTACATTGATTCCTGCGCTTTCCGCGCGTTCGATGGCTTTGCGACTTTCTGCGCCTGGTTGCATCCAAATGTTGGAGACGCCCGAAGCAATTGCATCTTCGACTACTTTCTCAGTTACCGCCGGTGGCGTAATAATCGAGATGCTCTCGGTCTTTTCTGGAACGCTCGAAAGGTTTGGATAAGTTTGGTGACCGAGAACAGACTGAATAGTTGGATTGATCGGATAGGCGACGCGTTCGTGCTGCAAGTAACACTTGAACACTTTATGTCCGTACTTGCGCGAATCTTCGCTGGCGCCGACCACTCCAAAACGATCTGCAGAAAGGAATCGATCGATCTGGTGTTGCAGTTTGTCTGTCATTTTTGATTCTGAGTATTCGCCTTGGTTTTATTGCGAAGGGCTTGAAGCGACCACTTGATCGAGCAGCTTGATGAAGTCGTTTCTGAATTGGGCGATGATTCTTCTCAACTCAGACTTTTGGCACTGACATACGACGCCGCCGCCTTGCTTTGCTGTGAACGCCGAGAGCTCAGGCAGTTCCACAAGAGAAGTGTCTCCGGGAAACGTTGCAAACTCTTCAATCCAAGAAATCGGTGCGCCGAGGAAATACTCTTGGCGATTTGCCATCGGATGTTGCACGGGGTGCATGCTGCCATCGGGTTTCATCATGCAGATTGAACCCCTGACGATTCGATACTTCGGCAAATCATTCTTCGGGTCGTTGTAGTAGTCCATGGCATTTGAATAGCCTTGCAGCTCACTTGCCAACCAGACCAGTTTGTCGTCCGTAATCTTTCCGCGAAGCGCCGGCAGCGCCTGTGGTAGGGCGATGGTAAAGGTTGTCTCCCCGGCAAGGAGTTTTTTCTTCAGCTCTTGAAACACGATTCCCCCATCTCCACGGTGCGATACCAATGCAATTGTTTGAGTATATTACGTCTGACTATATTTTAGTGTATGCATTAATCCATCCCGTGTGCGAGTACTACTGGGCAGCTTGTGCGATGCCTGCAAAATAAAGGCGCTTCGGGCTCCTAAATTCGCCGTTCATGTGTGAAACAAGGTGGTATCCGCCTGACATAATTGACGCTTGCGACCCAAGCTGAGCTGCGCTTCATCATCGACGAAGTAGCGAGATAGAAGTTTGGTAGTTCTTTTCTTAGTTTGTTATGAGAAACGGGTGTCGCGATTGACTAGGAAGGTCTTGTGTGGAAAGCTTTACTGACCAAATGACAACCTGTGACAGCATGAGTTCTGGCTCAGCAACATCTGAAACTCGATCAACCGATCTGGCAACAATCTTGGAGCCGGTCGCACCTGAGATTGCCATCGTCGACCGCTGGTTGGCGAGCAACTTGATTGATGACAGCCCGTTTGTCGAAGAGTTATTGGCACAAATATTCAAGGCCGGCGGCAAGCGAATTCGCCCGGCAATCGTGCTGCTTGCCTCCAAAGCAACCTCCCCAACAGGAACCGTCGGTCGCCTCCACATTATCCTTGCAGTTCTCACCGAGCTCATCCACACGGCGAGTCTAGTCCACGATGATGTCATCGACAGCGCCTCACTGCGCCGCGGGCAGGAGACCGTAAATCGCAAGTTCAACGACAAATTGGCAGTTCTTCTGGGCGATCTTCTCTTTGCACAAGCATCGATTTGCTTGGCGCGTTTGATGAACCCAGTGATCGTCGGAATCTATGGACAGGTGCTGGGCGATCTTTGCGCCGGTGAAATTCGCCAGATGCGGCAACAGTTCAACACCACCGTCGATTGGGACGGATACATTCAAAAATCCATCAGCAAAACTGCCTGCCTTTTTGCAGCAGGAAGCCACAGCGGAGCAATTTTGAATGCATCGGGCAACAAAGTAATTGCCGATCTCAAAGACTATGGACTGAATCTAGGAATTTGTTTCCAGATTGTGGACGACCTTTTGGATATTACAGGAAACGCCGCAAAAACCGGCAAAGCGGTTGGTGGTGATTTGAAGAGTGGAATTGTCACGGCGCCTGCGCTCTTTATTTTGGAAAGGAACGATGCAATTGGCCAGAAGCTCGAAAAGCTCATCAAGACAAGAGCTGTGGCAGGTGAAGATGGATTGGAAGAAGCGCTTGTGCTGATTCGCGAACATGGTGGCATCGAGATGACGGAAGAACTTGCAGCCAAGTTCGCAAGAAAGAGCAAAGATGGATTAGTGCGTGTTCCTGACTCAATCTATCGCGACTCTCTCGAAGTACTGTGCGATCACATGTTGACCAGGTCGAGCTAGCGTATGGCAGATGCGGTGTATTACCCCATCGGTTTGAAAGTAAGCGGCGAGCGTGTACTTGTCGCAGGCGGTGGGCGATACGCGTTGCCTGAAATAACGAGGCTTTTGGAGTTCGGAGCAGTCGTGGATGTCGTGGCACCGAATGTGATGTCAGAGATTCAAGAACTCGCAATCACGCACGGACATCGATTGAAAGTAGTTCGCGGAAGAGTGGATGAGCTGCTCGGCGGCAAGATCAAAGTCTCAGACTACCTCTTGGTTTTGGCTTTGAACAATCGAGCCAACGAAAACGTTCGCATTCTCAAAGCAGCCAGTGATGCCGGTGTTCTTTGTTACGGACCGGATCAGATTGAATCGTCATCTTTTTTGATTCCTGCGATCTTCAAGCGCGGGCACTTGAAAATCGGTGTTTCAAGCGATGGAATCTGCCCATCGTTGGAGCAAGCGTTGCTACATCGAATCGAAGCATCTTTAGTTACCGAGATCGACCGACACGTTTTGTTTGCTAACTTGGTCGCTGACCGATTTGGTCGGCTGGAGTCGAGAATGCGCCAAAAGGTTGTGCGCGTTCTTGCGGACTCCGCCGAACTCTATTCTGCTATTCAACGAGGAAACTTCGAAGAAGCAACCTCAATACTGGACGCCACTATATCTGATACCAAGCTCGAGGCTGAAGAAGCCCATGCCGAAGGAACGGCTGCAGGTTAAACCATATGCAATTGCATGCCAGCCATACTGATGATGTCGCGTCTGCCCCAACCGGCAGCCGATCGCAGCTGGCAGTTTTTGCATCGGTGAAGCTGACAATCGTCTCGATGTCGCTCATTGCAATTACCGTTCTCGTAGGAGCCTGGTGCCCGCAAGAAAGCCAAGTCGGTCAAGACAAAGTGATCGAAATGTTTGGACCGGACATGGCTGTGACGCTGACGCAACTGGGAATCACAGACATATTCCACTCGCCGTGGTTTCTGGCATTGATTGGCCTTCTGACTGTAAATATGGTGGCATGCAGCGTGCAGAGGGTCTTTCCAAAAGTGAAACTTTTGAAGTTGCCGATGCCGTGGTTGAAGGCTGCAGCAATCGGCAAAATGCCTTTCAATGTCGTGGTCAAGTCACAAGCACAGACTCACGAAACTGCTTTGGCAGAGCTTGAAGCGTTGCTGAAAAAAGGCGGCTACAAGGTAAAACTCTCGCAAAACATGTTGGTTGCCGAATCCGGCAAATATGGAAGACTCGCTGCCACGGTAACGCACATTGGGCTTCTCCTTTTGCTGGCAGCAGTCACTGTTACCTCGTGGACAGGATTCTCCGGGTTTCAGCCGGTGCTTTTAGGAAAAAGCCTCTCATTCGAGCAGTCGGAACACTCAAAACTCTGGATCGGCAAATTGCCCAAGTGGCGCGTCCGTGTAGATGCAACGAGGCGTGAAAATTATGATTCCGGTGAAGCGAAGCAGTGGTACAGCGATCTGACTGTTATCGACGAGAAAGGCAAAGAGGTCGTAAGCCAGCAGATATCGGTAAACAATCCGCTGTCTTATGATGGCGTCGATATCTATCAATCCAGCTGGGGACTCGATAAGTTACTTCTGACCTTCGGCGGCACCGAAAAGCTGCTGCAGTTGAGGCCAATGGGAAAACTTTATGCCGCGTTCCTGCCATTAAATGAAACGACCATCCTAATTATGTCGGTTCGAGACCAGGCATCTCCATTGCGTATCTCCGCCAAAATTCCCGAATGGAAGGCCCCGAAGCTAATTGCGCAGGTGCCTTTGGGCAAATCGGTGAATATGGGTGGCGTAGAGGTCGGATTCAAGCAGGTCTTGCCTGTATCAGGGCTGCAATACAAGTGTGACCCGGCACTGGCGTGGACATACACGGCCTTTGGCTTCATCACTTTGGGAGTGATGATGGCAGCAGTCCCATTCAAGCAAGTCTGGGCGTGTGCCACCGATTCTCAAACTGAGTTCAGGGACGACGAGCCGGTCATCCTTTATATTGGTGGGCGTTCGGTGAAGGCTCGAACGGCCTTCGAGCGATCGCTTTTGAAGACTGCGCAAGAGTTAGGTTCTGTCGTTGAAGCTGACGCAAAAGACCCACCCGATGACCCGAGCGCGCAATCGCTGGAAGCTGCGACCGAAAAAAGCCGACTCGCTATGGCGGCTAAGTGAGGAAGTGAATGTCTGATTTCCAAATCGCCCTAACCAACACCGCAGGAATCTCTTCTGTGATGTCGTTTTGGGTATTTGTTGCCTCGAACGGTGTCAGGCGATGGCGCAACACCATGATTCAAATCGCTTTCTTGGTAATGGTCGTCGGTTTTCTTTCGTTGACCGTAGCCATAGTGGCGCGTGGTTTTGAGGCGCAGCGCTTTCCACTGGCGAATCTTTATGAATCGCTGCTTTGGTTTGCCTGGGCAACGATGGGCGGGTTCTTGTTCATGTCGCGCACATACCCGATATCTTCACTAGGATGGCTTGCGAGTTTATTAGCTGCCACGATGTTTCTCTATGGCAGCTGGCTTCCATCAAGCCAGCACCAGATTACGCCTTTGGTGCCTGCATTGGTTAGCTACTGGCGACAAATTCATGTTCCGCCATTGATTGTCTCTTATGCGATGTTCGGATTGGCAGGTTTGGCTGGTCTGTTGCAGCTTTTCAGCGACGGCAGAAAGTTTTCTTGTATTGTCTCGATTGCGACTATTGCTCTTGCCGGACTTGCGATTGCTTTAGGAACATATACGGAAACCGACACATTCGGATTGCAGCTCATGTTTGTTGGCGGAAGCATTGTCGGTATGGCATTTTCCTGGTTTGGTCTCAAAAACAAATCAGACCAAGTCGATGAGCCGAAAGCTTCTTTATATGATGATGTCGGCTATCGCTGCATCGCAATTGGATTTCCGCTTCTTACAATCGGAATTATCACAGGTGGTCTTTGGGCCAATCATGCATGGGGAACGTATTGGTCTTGGGACCCGAAAGAGTCTATGGCACTTGTGACTTGGTTGAGTTATGCAGCATACATTCACTTGAGAGTTCACCGCGAAATGTCGCGTGAAAAACTTGCCTTGGTGGCAGTAATTGGATTGCTGATTACGTTGCTTACTTACTTAGGGTTCAATTCACTGGGCTTTGGTGGCTTGCATAGCTACGGAAAATTCAAATCGAGCATCGTGTCTGATCTCCACAAGATTTAACGCTCGCGTTTTCACTTTTCTTTCATCTTTCAGTTGTAATTTGAGTTGAAAGCGATCCGAAAGGATCTGCTTGAAGTCGCTCACGTTCAATCTTGCTGAGTCCGTCGCAGGGCGCAGCCCTGGCGGTACTTGAGATCTAGGGTTAACCCGGTTATCAGCGAACTCTTGGAACATTTTAATAGGGGAGGGCGTCGATGAGTGACGTGGACTGAAGTGAGTTAACCGCCAGTTAACAAGGCGGGAAATTTACCCTCTTAGTGGAAACTCCCCAAGATTCGAAAGAGAGTGGCTATCTAATTCGGATCTCTGTAAAACGGCATAAGCCGGAGTAAAACATGCGAAGAACAATGCGTAACTACCCTCAACTAGACGATGTGAGCCTGGATGATTTTCTTCCGGGATTTTCCGGACTTGCTTTCCAAAACGAAGACGAAGAAGCCTCTGACGATGATGCCGAAGAACTTCACGATCTGGATGGAACAAGACGAACAGGAGTAAGCGAAGATCCTGTGCAGTTCTATTTGAGAGCAATCGGAAGAATAAAGTTGTTGTCTGCTCCTGAAGAAATTGAACTAGCGCGACGAATTGCAAAAGGCGATATGGTTGCGAAGAAAAGATTGGTGCAATCGAATCTTCGTTTAGTCGTCAGTGTCGCGAAGAAGTATCAAGGTCGCGGTTTGCCGTTTCTTGATTTGATTCAAGAAGGAAATCTGGGATTGATTCGCGCAGCTGAAAAGTTTGATGCCGAGAAAGGATACAAGTTTTCAACCTATGCGACTTGGTGGATTCGTCAAGGAATTACACGCGCTCTGGCAGACAAATCGAGAACGATTCGCGTTCCTGTGCACATGGTCGAAACGATCAACAATCTGCGAAAAGTAACGCGCAAGCTTTCACAAGAGTTAGATCGCAGACCAACGATCGACGAGCTTGCAAAAGGAATGGGAGTAACTGTTTCGAAGGTGAAAGAGGTGCTGGCGGCAAATCGGTCGCCCCTGTCACTTGATACCCCATATGGTGAAGATGAAGATAACTCGTTAGCCGAATTGGTTGAAGACGAAAATTCTACGAGACCCGAAGATTCTACGACAGCATCATTATTGTCTGATGATGTTCGCGGCGTGCTTTCTATGTTGACTCCGCGCGAGCGCGAAGTATTGATTCTGCGCTTTGGTCTTAATGATGGAAAGCAGAGAACTTTGGAGCAAGTCGGAAAGCTAGTCGGAATCACGCGCGAGCGGACAAGACAGATAGAGTTGAAAGCGCTGAGATTCTTGCGCCAATCAAAAGTAAGCTCTCGCCTGAAAGACTACTTGGAAGAATAAGTCAGACTCTGAGTTCTATCGTCGTAACTTGGTAACTTAGACGCGTATCTCTTGAATGACGCCGTCTTTGACTAGAATTTCTCCGCCCTCTAGGCGTTGAAAAATGTTTTCGCCGATTCTGACTTCAACCGGATTTTCCACTGTGAATTGTGTGATGACGCTGCCCAAAGGCAGTTCAGCCAAGGCTTGTCCTTGACCTTGCATCTCTTCTTTCAGTTGCAAAAGGCGCATCTTTTCAGATTCAATCTGCGATCTGATCGATTCGACTTGCATCTTTGCTTCTGCTGAAGCAATTCCGCCAGTTCTCTTTTCGATGTCAGCAATCGCGCGCTTGCCCCGAAACTCCAGCTGCTGAAGTTCAGCATCGATTTGTTGAAGATTGCGATTTATTTCAGCACCCACCTGGTTCTTGAAGTTCTCAGTGACAATTGCCCTCACTGCAATCTGTCGCATGAGTTGAATGGACTCGACCATCTAGACCTCCTAACCAAGCTTCTATGTAGTGTACCAGAATGACAGCCCGTGGTTAATGCGGCAATTCCCTTGACATAAAGTTGTCATAAACCATTCAAGTTGCCGTCAGTTGCAGCATCTGCGACAATCAAAGAGGTATGGTGAGAGGCTTGATCATGGATCCTCTAGTGGCGTGGATAGTTCTTGCGGTTGCAATAGTCCTGATATCGCCTGTTTTGCTCTTCTTTCCTCTGGTCAAGTCGATCTCCGATCGTATCGCAGGTAAGAAAGGCAGCTCTGATGAGCTAAAAAATTTGAAAAGTCGGATGGCGGCGATGGAGTTGGAAATAGGACATCTTCGCTCTCAAGTAATGCAGATTGGAGAAACGCAAGAATTCTCAGTCAAGATGTTGGAGACCATGAGAGCGGACAAAGCGCAATCCGAAGAACAGGAAAAGAAGAACGCGTCATAGATGAAAAGCGTGTGATACAGAGCAGAACTCAGAACACCGTATTCGGTGCAACATAAACTGTCGTTGGTTTTGCTCAAGACATTCACGGCGTACGAAGTTTGATGTTAGTGGAAGAATCGCAAGAGCTTGGCTTCGCGATCGACGGTAAAACGCCAACCTGACATGAAATCTTGCCCAATAGCGCTTGTGCCCATGCCCCCAACCTTGACGGAAAAATTCATTTTTTTGATCGGGCCGAGTTGAATGTCTACATCGACTTCGCGAAATTCGACAATTCCACCTACTCCTTGACCGGCAACAACCTGAGCATCGGACAGGTCGAGTCCCAATTCATTAGCCGCCTCTTTCGATAAGATAGTGCAAGCTGCACCTGTATCAATCAATACATTTTTGCAAGTCTTTCCGTTTACTGAGATTGTGACGTATTCTCTGTCTCCCTCGACGATACACGGGATATCGTAGAGTTTGTTTTGAGACGTGCTCGCTCTGGAAGAAGAAGACTTTTTCGTTAGCAGCATTCTGCCTGCAGCATTGTCGATTGCATATTGGTAACCTTTGACGAAGCCTTGGCCAATCAACGGAGGCAAGTCGCTTGCTTCCTTTGATACCGCAATTGGTAGCGTCCTGGTTAACGGTCCGACCTTTAATGTGACCTCTTTATACCAAATAGGCACCTGCGTTCCAGCCCAACCAATCGAGTAAGAGTCCGGTTTGCCGGATGGTGCTTCAATTCCTATTTCGCGCAAATGATCGGCGCTGAGAATCTCATCGGCACCGGTATCAAACCAGCATTTGATGAGTTTCCCGTTTATGTATGCGTTAACTTCCATGTGTCCGCTTTCGCCTGAGTTGAACTTGATTTCTGCGGTATCCGGAAGTCTGGCCATCTCACCCGGCTCAGGCTCACTATTGCTATGACTCCCGGCGGACTTGGCTCTTTGAGTTCCGACTACCCCAAAACTGTTTGCAAGCGCTGTCGCGCCCAACTCAGCTTCTTTTGAACTTGGAAAGTTTTGCACCAAGTATTCGAACAACTGTTTTGCGCGGGCACCTTTGTTGCTCTGCAAATTGGACAAAGCGGCGTATAGAACTGAACGAGCAGTAGGCGTATTGCCAGCCAGATACTTCTCAAAATGAGCTGTTGCCTCGGCGTAACTTTTCTTTTGGTACAAAGCCAAACCTAGTGCGTACTCTGTTTCGGATGCGGCCAGAGCACAAGGCGGAATCAGGATGTTGAGAACCAGCACTGAGGCTAGGATTAAATATGTTTCTGTGAATGATTTCATCCACTTTCCTCGCGTCGCAAAGCCGAGCGTATCCACGAAATTATATACAATTGCTCTCCTAGAGATAACTCGAGGATTGGTAATGGTAGACACAAAACAAGCGTGTGGCTTTCGATATGAAATCGGTCAGCTCGAAACGACACTGAAGTCGATTTTGGCACATTTCGAAGAAAACGAATTCGTCGCACGTCTTTGGAATGGCGATACCGATCTTTGGACTTCTCAAGACGAAAACAAATGGTTGGGTTGGCTTGGAATCGTCGAGCAGCAGTTTAGAGAACGAGATGCGCTAAAAGCTTTTGCAAAGGAGATTGCAAAAGAAGGCTTCAAGCACGCAGTTCTGCTTGGCATGGGTGGAAGCAGTTTGTGCGCAGAAGTTTTCCGCAAGACGTTCGGCGATTTTCCTCGTTGCCCGAAGCTACATGTGCTCGATTCGGTTGTGCCTGCTCAAGTGTTGTGGGTCGAAAAGGAAATTGAGATCGAACACACTCTCTTTATCGTTGCTACCAAATCCGGCAGTACGACAGAACCAAATGTGCTCTGCCAATATTTTTATGATGTGACGAAGAAAGCAGTCGGCGATAAGGCTGGAAAACATTTTGTTGCAGTTACGGATCCTGGATCTTCGATGGAAGCGACGGCGCTCAAATTGAAGTTCCGCAAGACCTTTGCTGGTGAACCTTCAATTGGTGGACGCTATTCTGTTCTTTCCCATTTTGGAACGGTACCGGCGGCGGTGATGGGCATGGACTTGGCTCAGTTGCTGGAAAGTGCGCAGTCGATGGTGAAGAACTGCTCTGCTGGAGTGCCCGCTCAGAACAATCCAGGTTTGGTGTTAGGCTCGATTCTGGGAATCTGTGCAAAGGAAGGAAGAGACAAGGTCACGTTGATTCCGACTCCGAAAATCGCTTCGTTTGGAACGTGGCTCGAACAGTTGATCGCCGAAAGTACCGGCAAACAAGGACTTGGAATTGTTCCGATCGATGGAGAGACGGTCGGAACGCCGCAGAACTACGGTGACGACAGAGTTTTTGTTTATTTGCGATTGGAGGGTGATGCCGATCGCGAGTTGGACGGTAAAGTTGAAGAACTTGAGAAAGCAGGGCATCCCGTGATCTGCATTGACTTGGATGATCCGTATTCTCTCGGCGGTGAGTTTTATCGTTGGGAATTTGCGACAGCTGTTGCCGGTTCTATTCTCGGAATCAATCCATTCGATCAACCGAACGTTCAAGAGAGCAAAGACTTCACCAAGCGCTTTTTGAAACAGTATGAAGAGACTGGTTCATTACCGGAAGACGTTCTCGTTTTCCAGAGCGATGAAGTAGATCTCTACGCAGATGCAGCTAACAAAGAAGCTTTGGAAAAGGTCGCAAAAGGGAAATCGATCAAGGACTATTTGAAGGCGCATATTGACAGGTTGGAGGCCGGCGATTACTTCGCAACTACCGCATACATTCAATACTGCGATGTGTTGCAGGGAATGATTGAATCATCGCGCATGAAAGTTCGCGACAAACGCAAAGTCGCGACCACCTTCGGCTTTGGTCCGAGATTTCTGCACTCGACCGGACAACTCCATAAAGGCGGTCCAAACTCTGGTGTGTTCCTCCAAATCACATCCGATGATGCAAAAGAGGTGAGTATACCTGGCGAGAAATTCTCGTTTGGAACTCTCAAGCAGGCGCAATCATTGGGTGATTTCGTCGCCTTGAGTTCGCGCGATCGCCGGGCGTTGCGTGCGCATCTCAAAGGTGATCTTGAGAAGGCAATCAAAACACTAACGACAGCTCTCGATCAAGCAAACTCGTAGCTATTATTAATAGCGTTCTGCGACCGACTTCGCTTGCGTGAACAGGAGCAGATAATCTTTGCCGCCTGCTTTCGAGTCGGTTCCGCTCATGTTGAAACCGCCGAACGGATGAACGCCGACCAATGCACCGGTGCACTTGCGATTGAGATAGAGATTGCCTACGTGGAATTCTTTTCTCGCTTGCTCTAAGTGTGTGCGGTTCTTCGAGTAGACGGCGCCAGTAAGACCGAATTCTGTGTCGTTTGCTTTATTGAGTGCATCTTCCCAGCTGTCTGCTTTGATGACTGCTAAAACAGGTCCGAAGATTTCTTCTTGTGCGATTCTTGCGCCGCTTGCGACATCGGCGATGATTGTGGGCTCGATGAAGAAGCCCCCACCGTTTTTGCTTTCAACGGTCGTGCCTGTCATGACACGTCCTTCGCCTTTTCCGATTTCGATGTACTTGAGAATGCTCTCGTATGCCGATCTCGATGCAACAGGACCCATGAAGTTGTCTCTGCTTTCTGTTGGTCCGAGAGTCAGCTTCTTGGTTTTTTCAGTGATCTTCTTGAGCAGTTCATCGTAAATGTTTTTGTGTGCAATAAGTCGCGAACATGCTGAACACTTTTGACCTTGGAAGCCGAAGGCTGCTGCGACGACGCCTTCTGCGGCTTCTTCGACATCTGCATCTTCGTCGACAATGATCGAGTCTTTACCGCCCATTTCGGCGATTACGCGTTTAATCCAGAGTTGGCCTTTTTGTGGCTTTGCTGCCAGCTCGTTTATACGCAGACCGACTTCTTTCGAACCTGTGAAGGCAATGAAACGAGTCTTCGGGTGCGTTACGACATAGTCACCAACCGTTGCGCCGGGACCTGGAAGGAAGTTGAGTACACCTGGAGGAAGTCCCGCTTCTTCCATGATTTCGACGAATTGGAATGCAATTGCCGGTGTTTCGCTGGATGGTTTCAGTACCACTGTGTTGCCTGCAACGATGGATGCAGTCGACATGCCGACGAGAATTGCAAGCGGGAAATTCCATGGTGGAACAACCACACCGACTCCCAGCGGAATGTATTCGAGTTCGTTTTCTTCACCTTGCACTGAAGTGAGCGGTTGTGGTTGGCTCAAACGAATCATTTCGCGTCCGTAGAACTCACAGAAATCGATTGCTTCGGCAACATCTGCATCAGCCTCGGCCCAGTTCTTTCCAATTTCCAAAATCAACCAAGCAGCCAGTTCGTACTTTCTTCTGCGCATGATTGCGCCGGCTCTGAATAGATAGCGTGCGCGCTCATGCGGAGCGACTTTCTTCCAACTTTCGAATGCTTTGAGAGCCGACTGCATTGCCTTTTCGGCAAGTTCGGTATTTGCTTTGGAGAAACGACCAAGTTCTTCTTTCGGGTTGCTTGGATTTGTCGACACTAGTTCGTCATTTGTGTTGATATGCTCGCCGCCGATAACAAGAGGGTACTTGCGACCGAGTTGTTTTTTCACTTTTTCCAAGGCTGCCTTCATAGCCTTTTCGTTTGCAGGCACTGAGAAATCTGTGAAAGGCTCGTTGCGATACTCTGTTAGCATGGCTGCACTCCATTACGTGACTTAGGTGTCAGGACGGCGTTGCGTCGTGACGGCAATACATCCGTGACCGGACGACTGCGCGTCCGAGATCGGGACATCTACAATAGGGTAACCCGATATATAACTAGAGCTTGAAGTGATCAACGTTCTTTAAAGAATTCCGCAAACCTCAACCAGGGCTGCCAAGTGTGATATTCTTCAATCGAGGATGCGGTGCGCAGTCCCTGAAAAACGGCAAACTGACTCGATTCTCAATAAATTTCATCGCCCGATCTATATCTGTAAATAGATCGCGGTATGCGACAAGAGGGAGTACTACACAGATATGAAGCAATATCTTGACCTCGTGGCTAATGTTCTCGAACACGGCGAAGCTCGCGATGACAGAACAGGAACAGGCACTCTCTCAATGTTCGGTTTGCAGACCAAATATGACTTGCGCGAAGGCTTTCCCTTACTAACAACCAAGAAGGTAAATTTCACGGGTGTATTGAGAGAACTTCTCTGGTTTTTGCGCGGCTCTACAAACATAAATGATGACCTGACCCAACATACGCCGATTTGGGATGCGTGGGCAAATCCCGAAGGTGAGTTGGGACCAATCTACGGATATCAATGGAGAAATTGGCCGAAATACACTCTGGATGAAAAGACTGGTCTGTACAAAAAGGGTCACGTCGATCAAATTGCTGAAGTGATTCAACAGATTAAGACCAACCCGACCTCCAGAAGACTAATCGTCAATGCATGGAACGTCGCCGATCTCGATCAAATGGCTCTGCCGCCTTGTCACATGATGTTCCAGTTCTATGTCATCAATGGGCGTCTGGACTGTCAACTGTATCAACGCTCTTGCGACATTGCCCTTGGCGTTCCCTTCAATATTGCAAGTTATGCACTCTTGATGATGATGATTGCAAAAGAATGCGGACTTACTGCTGGTGTGTTTACGCACACTATGGGCGATGCGCACATTTACAACAATCATATCGACGGCTTGAAGATGCAACTGCAGAGAGCTCCGGGCAAGCTGCCGCGCGTTGAAATCGCCGATAAACCATTTTTCGAACTTGAGTATGACGACTTCAAGCTGATTGATTATGCCCATCAGGGTTTCATCAAGTTTGCTGTCTCTGTGTAAGTTGATAAAGAAAGGAACTTAGGAATCTGATGCGAGGGCGCAGGTGAGACCAACTATCGATCTTGTTGTCGCATGTGACCTTAATCGAGGCATTGGAAAAGACAATGCATTGCCATGGCGCATCCCTGGTGACATGAAGTATTTCAAGGAGTTGACGTCATCTTCTGCGTCACCCGATCTCTACAACGCAGTAGTAATGGGTCGCAAAACGTGGGAGTCGATTCCGCCGAACATGCGTCCCTTGTCGGACCGCTACAATGTCGTGTTGACGCGCAATCCGAATTATCAGGTTCCACCTGGCGTGTTCAAGTTTCCTGATCTCGATTCGGCGTTTTCCTATCTCGAAACCGGTCCAGTCGATCGGTGCTTCATTATAGGCGGCGCGGAGGTTTATCGACAGGCGATGGAGCACTCGCGATGCAACCTGCTCTATGTCACCGAAGTGCGCTCAACCTTCGAGTGCGACGCATTTTTGCCTGACTTCAAAAAAATCTTCAACCTGGTTTCTTCTTCAGAGATTCAGAAAGAAAACGGTGTGGAGTACAGCTTCAAGATTTATCAGATCGTTTAAGTCTGGAGGTTGGACGAAGATCGATGGATGGAACTATCAATGCGAGTCGCGTCAGCAAAGACAAAGTTGCATCTATGCGTCTGTGCGCGGCAATTTTGACTCTGACTTCGATTTTTGCTGCGGGCTGCACACGAAAAGGCGGCGATGCACAAAGCGGTTCTACAAAAGTTACGGTAAAATCCGCGGCACTCGACCCTGACTCAGTCGACAGAGGGCGCGAGATTTTTCAGCGCGCAACATGCGCCGGCTGTCATCCGGGTGGCGACAATTCCAGCGATCCAACAAAACCATTGAAAGGTGCGGAGTTCGTGCGCAAATATCCTGATGACAAATCGATTGAAAATCGCGTGCGTTCCGGAGCACCAAACGGTATGCCTTCATTCGACAAAAGCGAAATTACAGACGACGAATTGGAAGACTTGATTAGCTATATTCGCAGTCTCACGCCTGGTTCAACTAAAAGTGAATGAACAAAGACTTCACTCCTGAGCTCGTTATGACGGCGTATCTCCAGGGTGTTTTTCCAATGGGGCACTACGACGGAAGTATTCGATGGTACGCACCAGATCCTCGCTGCGTTTTTGAACTCGATAACTTCCACGTTCCTAAGCGACTGGCTCGCACATTCAGGCAAGGAACCTTCGAACTCTGCGTCAACCGCGATTGGGATCGAGTCATTCATGAATGCGCCGCGCGGGACAGTACATGGATCACTGATGACATCATGCGCGTGTACGGTCAATTGCACATGCTCGGATACGCACACACAGTCGAAGCCTACAAAGACGGACAACTTGCCGGTGGGCTCTATGGCGTCAGCATTGGAGGCGCCTTTATGGGCGAGTCGATGTTTCATATCGAAACGGACGCCTCGAAAATCTGTTTAGTCTATTTAGTCGAGCGGCTGAAATCTCGTGGTTACATACTGCTCGACACACAATACATGACCACACACTTAGCGAAATTCAATGCAACAACCATCTCTCGGGACGAGTACCTAATCAGGCTCAACCGTGCGCTTTTGCTTAACTGCCAGTTCGATTAAATAACGTGTTGCGTTGAGAAAAGCTAGATGAAAGAAAATCCGTGCTATCGTGCTATGTAAAGACCAGGTATCTTTTATTGGAGTTCAAGAAATGAAAAGAGTCACACTTGCAACTGCAGCAGCATTCGTTATGTTGAGTGCGATTGCGAATCCATGTCTTGCTGAAGAAAGCAAGCTCGCTTCTGGCGCGAAGGCTATCGGCAAAGGCATCATGTGGGGTCCAAAAAAGCTTTGGCAAGGGTGCAAAGCAATGGGCAATGGCATGAAGAAAATGGTCGGCAAATAACCGCACGACATTTACCGCTGCAAGAAAATCAAACAGGTTGACCGGGGTTAATCCAAATCCGGAAATACCAGTGTCTTTACGATCACCGGAAGCGTAGCTGTGCATCCGGTGTTCGTTGCTAATGGCTGTCCGATGTCGATATGGTCGCCGTCATCGAGTGTAATGCCGTCGACAACGACGATGCTTGAGTTTGGCAGGTGTCTGCGCAACATCTGACCCAGAGCCATGCCACAGTCCTCTTTGAGCAGTATCACGAGTGGTTCTCTACCTCCCTCGCGCTTGAAGGCTTCGGCAATGTCTGCAGCTGTTGCCTTTATAGAGTCATATTTGCTTTCGATACTCATTGCTAATGCGACGGTGCTTGCCGACCAATCGAGGTCAAAGTTCTTGAGAGCATCTGAAATTTTGTCGGGAACGACTGCGATGGTTTTCAGATTGCGCAATGGCAAATTTTCTTGATGCAGCCCGATTGTGGAACCACTGAGCTTCAAAGTGTGCATGCTTGCACCGATTACGGTTGCTCTGATTGCTTGGTGAGGAACATGAAAGGTGATCGCGCTGGTTGAGAGTGCGTTTTTTAGCCCTCTGGCAAGAAGAACTCCCATGTCATTGAATTGAAAAACATCGGGGGGGTCAAAGAGCATCAGTTGGGCGACTCCACCGCTAAACCAAAGTTCGTCCGCGGCGAGTTTTTCTGGTGCACTGTTTCTGTCTGAGCGACTACCTGAGCCAATGAACTCCAGTTCGACTAGATCGTCGACCAGGCACTCGATGCGGTCGTCGATTGTTCCTCTCGACAGAAATCCGATAATGCAGTCGGCTAAGGCGTTTGCGACCTTTTCTAGTTCGCTGGCCTCAGGTTTGTCTGCGACATTAAGGGGCGTTCCCAAAGTGTCGAGAAATTTCTTTCCGCGTGAGGTGATTGCTTCAATCGTTCCATCGGCACTGAACTTCAAAAACCTGCCGCCGATATTCAGACAGCAGCTGCCTTTCAAGATGCCGTTATGGTAGACGGCAATGTTTGTCGTTCCACCTCCGATATCGGCATTGAATATTGTTATGCCGTTCGTTTTCGAAGCGCGATCTGCGCCCGCTCCGCGGGCAGCCAACACGCCTTCGAGGTGCGGACCGGCGCTCTCTACCACCAGCTCTCCGGCGAGATGCGCCAGCGACTTTATGACCTCTCTGGCGTTTCGTAGCCGTGCAGTTTCTCCGGTTATGATCGCTGCTCCTGTTTTGATCATCGAGGGAGTTATTTCGGATTTTTGAAACTCACTCTCCAAGATGCTCGCAACCGCCTGTGCATCAATGATTCCGCCGTCAGCGAGCGGCGTGAGGTGAATGTCGCTCTGGTAAATTATCTGTCGATTCGAGATCACCGCTCGTGGCGTTTGATTGATCACAGAAGAGTTTGCCAAAAAGAGTCGACTCACGGTCATGTGAGTGGAGGTGGTCCCGACGTCGATGCCGACTGAGAGAATCGAGTCGTCTTGCATCATCCCAGTTGCTGAAGTTTCACGCCGGACACTTTGAGATCCAGAATCTTCTTTATCAGCTGCACAATAAATGCCCCAGCTTCAGCGGGTGGCGTGCCACCGTCATGTATGTTTGACACGACTGTGCGGTCGGAGCTAATCGTGTCAGGACCTGGATTGTAGGTAATATAGGCGCTCAATCCGACGGCGCTGGATAACCCAGGGCGCTCACCGATCAAATTCAACGCCACCTTCGCACCAAGCGCATGCGAAATTTGATCTGCGACTGCCACTCGACCAAGACGAACAATCACAATCGTTCCATACGAAATTCCCTCCAGCTGCAGTCCGTCTTCAATCATCGGCAAAAGATCCGGGATGTTGTGCTCGACAGCAGTGGCGGAGAGTCCATCGCTAATTACGATTTGTACATCGCAATCATGCTTGCACGACTCGGCTAACAATCGTGCTGTTTCGTCATTGACTTTTTTTCCTTTTGGGGGGAACAGAATGTACTCATGGCGGTCAGTTGCTGTGCTTTGGACGATCTTTGCCGTGTCTTTGAACCGATCCAGAAATTGATTCGACAACTCTGAGTGAACTGCGTCGCGAGCGGCCGCGTGATCGCCTCGAAACTTTAGCCACACGGAGGTCAAGGGTCTGGTTCCGGCTCGCCATACTGCGATGCGCGCGGGCGTAGACTCCATCGCTTCTTTCAGTTGTGACTCACGTTTGGGGTTGGGAACCAGCACAGTCGTGTCGCTCCGCCGCGGGTACTCTGAACCTATTGAACCGATATAGAGTACACTATGCCCTCGTATTGTGTATGCGTCGGAGTCGATTGAAATCGGCGCCCGAGTGAGGTTTAAGCATGTCATATTCCAGCGTTTGCGGGGGGCGTCGATTCTCCTTTCAATCGATTAAGGAGATTTTGGCAAAGGCAAATGAGCTGAAGTCGGGTGATGTGCTCGCAGGTGTCGCAGCCGAATCGGAACAGGAGCGAGTGGCTGCAAAGCAAGTATTGAGCGACATCTCGATGGAAACGCTGAGGAACAATCCAATCATCGATGCCGAGGTCGATGAAGTTACTCGAGCGGTCGATGATGCATTGGATCAAGACGCATATGCGAAAGTGAAAAATTGGAGTGTTTCGCAACTGCGGGAGTTTCTTCTCGACCAGTCAACCGGGGCTGAAGAGATTGCTGCCATTCAAAACGGACTGACCGGAGAAATGGTTGCTGCCGTTACGAAGTTGATGTCGAACATGGAACTCATTCGTGCCGGCAAAAAATTCACTGTTGTTGCAACCGCACGTACGACTTTGGGCTTGCCTGGCGTGCTGGGTGCGCGTTTGCAGCCGAATCATCCGGCTGATGCAATCGAAGGAATCAAGGCATCCATATACGAGGGATTGTCTTACGGCATAGGCGACGCCGTCATCGGAATCAATCCGGTTTACGATACGGCCGACACGGTTGGAAAGTTGCTCAACATGACCAACGAAGTCATTGAGCGGCTGGGCATTCCGACTCAGAATTGCATTTTGTCTCATGTCACAACTCAAATGAAGGCAATCGAACGGGGCGCTCCGTTCGGTTTGATTTTTCAAAGCATCGCAGGAAGCGAGGCAGGAAATCGCGCCTTCGGAATTGATTTGGCGATGCTGAAAGAAGCGCTGGAGCTTGGTTTGGCGCGTTCAAACACAGGCAGTGATTACGTCATGTATTTTGAGACCGGACAAGGTTCCGAATTATCGTCCAACACTCATTTCCAGTCCGATCAAGTCACATTGGAAGCGCGATGCTATACACTTGCGCGATTATTCAAACCGTTTCTTGTGAATGACGTGGTCGGGTTCATTGGACCCGAATATCTTGCCGATGGAAAACAAATGACCCGCGCTGGTTTGGAAGATCACTTCATGGGTAAGCTCACCGGTGTACCTATGGGCATTGATGCTTGCTACACCAATCACACTGATGCCGATCAAAACGATCTCGAAAACCTGTCAGTCTTGCTGGCTGCTGCGGGTGTGAATTATTTCATGGGTGTGCCCATGGGTGATGATGTGATGTTGTCGTATCAAACCACGAGTTTTCATGATGTCGCATCACTGCGTGAATTGATGAATCTACGCCCGGCACCGGAGTTCGAGCGGTGGTTGGAAAAGACCGGTTTGATGAATGATGGAAAGCTGACGAAAGTGGCTGGTGATGCGAGTTATGTGATGGATCTCGCAAAAGTTTCGGTCAATTGAACAGAGAAAATGGCACTAAATATGGTGCCTTGCGAATTTGGCGGAACCTTAAAACGCTGCCCAGCTTTTACTAGAAGCCGCTTTCTGCACCGGCCGGAATATTGGGTGCGCTTGTTGTTGTTGAGCCTCTGCCTCCGCCTCTGGGCATCGAGGCACTTCCGCCAGAACCCCCACCCCCTCTGCCTTGGACGATTTCCGCGCCGAGAATTCTGTCGCCTCTCTGGATGGCAAAAACGGAGTTCATTCCATCGACAACTGTGCCGAAAACTGCATAGTTTCCATCAAGGTAAGGAATGCGTTCTTTCGTAATGTAGAACTGGCAACTCGCCGAATTGCGGTCTTGTGATCTCGCCATCGCGACAGCGCCCTGGTTGTGTCGAAGATTCGGATTGCACTCCAACGGAATGAATCGTGGTCTACCCGTATCAGGATCGATGAAATTGCCTGATCCGTTGCCGTTTGGATCTCCACCTTGAATCAGCATGCGTTCGACGCGATGGAAAATCTTGCCGCCATAGAATCCACGCTGCACGAGATCCAAGAAGTTTCGCGCAGTATTCGGAGCGCCACCGAGGAATACGCGGATGAAAATGGTTCCGCGATTGGTTGAAAGGGCCACCACCGGATCACCTTGTGCTTGCACTGAGTTTTGATTGGACAGTTCTCCATTTTGAAGTGTAGAACCAATCCATAGCGCTGTGGCTGAGAGTCCTGCTGCTATTAATTTCTTCGTGAAGTTCATTGCATCTGTTCCATCAGGGGGTTCAAATTGCATCCTTATATATAGTACAAAGAAAGGTGATTCGCTTGGCAAGGATTTCACCCATTTTGCCAAAAGTGCGAGAATGAGACGTATGAATAGCTGGAATCTTCATAGTTAGTAATTGGTGTCCGAATGACCTTATACGCAGACCTTCACAGGCATCTTGGTGGTGCACTCCATCCTAGAATCATCTACAAATTTTTGCAGCGACAAGATCATCAGGTGCTGCATTACTTTCCTGATTACGATGGTTTCTACAATTGGTTTACGCGTCCTTGCAGAACGCTCGAAGAGTTTGTGAAGATACACACTCTTGTTGAAGAGCTGCAGAGCGCCGAGCATCTTCCGTATTTTTGCTTGCGTCTTTGTCGAGGTGCGTACACATTTGAAAATCTTCAGTATCTGGAGATTCGATACAACCCGTATTTCCGAACCGATCACAAAAAAACAGAAGAGATTCGATTGGGTGAGATGCAAGGGCTTGTTGAGGTAATTACGGCCAATGTTCGACCCGCCGAGTATCCGATCGTCGTAAAACAAATTCTGTGCTTCGATCGAAGATTGCCGGCCAAAATCAATGAGGCGATTCTGAAAGTTGCTATCGACAATATCGGGCCTGTTGTAGGGGTCGATCTTGCTGGACCTGAGATAAATACAGAGCGTTCGGAAGAGTGGATTCAGTTGATGGCGAAGGCCAGAGCTGCAGGTTTGAAAACAACTTGCCATTTGGGCGAAACCGGAATTGATAATGTGAATCCTGCATTTTTTCCAGTGCTCGATCGAATCGGACATGGAATTCACATACCGCTGGTCAAGCCAGAGATGCTCAAGGAGTTATCTCGCAGGCAAATCACTCTGGAGGTTTGTCCGACAAGCTATCGACAGACCGGAGTACTCAATGAATTCTCTTCACTGCGAACTGTATTTGAGCGCTGTAAGAAGGCTGGTGTGACAATTGCGGTTTGCACGGATAATCCTGGACGAAACCCAGCCCCGTGCACCCTTCCAGGCGAGTACGAGCGCCTCATTGATGCCGATGTGATTGATTTCGACGAGTTGAAGCAACTGCAAAACGAGGCCTTCCGATCTGCATTTGGTTTCGTAGGGTCTGGTCGAAACTAAGTTTGCCGAACGCACGATCGAGTGCGTCTCTTTTAGTGTGAATGGCTTAGGCGTGCGCATTTTCGCGTGATTTTTGCGCGAGAACCGGTGATGTTTGAAGAAACTCATTGTCGATTATTCGAGATTGTGAACTTCGATTGCACAGCTCCCGATTGCACCGTAGCAAGAGTTTTCTGCTCCGACAGTTGCTCTTTCATTCAGCCGAGCAAACGGCATGACTAAAATCCGTAAAACATACTACCAGCTAGCTTTTACGGGCTTGAAAACTGTCGATACCATGTGCGGTGACGCTAACCAGGATTGTTACCTTGCTATAAGGTTTGCCAATTCGTTTATCTATTCTCCACATTGCGTTTTCGCAGTTTTTCGAGGTCTCGAACCCGACGAACGTATGACATATGCTCACATCGCTTTCTTGTCGATGAAAGCGGCATGAATACTTGATCTTCATGCGTCGTTCGTAATGAACTGAAGACACTTCCCAACATGCTCGAACTTGCTAGATTGTCCCGGAAGGGTTCGGACAATTTACCGCGGTATCTTAAGTTTTGGACTTTGGGATGAGGGTAGTACGACCAAGGTGTCTCTGATTGCGAAATGATTGTGGAAACCCTGATGAACACTGCTTCTGCTGCGATTATTCAACTGCTTCATGTGAGTCACGTTCGACTCCTCAATTATCGATGCGTTCGAGTTGCTTCAGTGCTTCAAATACAGGCTCAAACCGTCGTTGCGGATAATTTGTCATTGCGGATTCCGAAATTGTCTATCTTATGAAGTGATTCATCTAGAAGCCGCATGAATAGTCACTTTGTATTGCATGTCGTGTAACGTTTACACACATGTTTGATCGCATATCCGAGAAGCGAAAATTTTCGACTGGTCGGACCCGAAATTTGAATTTGACCCAAAACTCCTTCGAGACAATACCTGTCGGGCACTTGTGGTGGCATGCTGGACATTGGGTTGGGTTCGAACCCGCAAACCTTTGCAGCACAAGGCATTGCGTCTCCGACCGGACTGAGCAAGGTCGATTGGGGTGCAAGTTGGAAAAAGGTCATGTTCGGAACGTGAGTCTAAAAATCTGTCCGTCAAAAAATTTTTTTGATCAATTTCTTCACGATAAATGACACTTCAATAGAGGGGCACCGCGCGCGATGATTGTGTTGAAAGTGGCTTGTACACTCAATTTCAAAAATCGCATTTTTCACAAACACGATCTGTTTTGCGTCCGGAACCAAAATTTGGTGCTTGATCCATATATTGCAATTTCTCTAAATAGAAAGTACTCTATTTTTTGTGTGGTGTGATCGTATAGAGCAAATATTGCTCTTACTAGAAACGGTAGGCAGTAACTCAAGCTACAACAAGTCTAAGAGAGGGGGTCCTCTCGCGATTGCTTGAGCCTATTTCGCGTGCCGGAACATTGGGAGGAAAATAATGGCAACTAAACCAAGAAAGAAAAAAACTACGCGGCGCATGAATCCTGCGGCCGCCGTAGCGGACGAAGCGGAAGGCGCAGCAGCGCCGGCTGCCAAACCGAAGAAGAAAGCGACTCGCAAGGCCGGTACTGCTAAGAAGTCCGCTGCCAAAAAGTCGACCGCTAAGAAAGCAACAACCAAAAAGGCCGCTGGAAAGAAAGCTGCTCCCAAAAAAGCCGCTAAGAAGACCACAGCCAAAAAGTCCACCGCCAAGAAGAGCACAGCCAAAAAAGCCGCTCCTAAAAAAGCTGCTGCCAAAAAAGCTGCTCCGAAGAAAGCCGCCAAAAAGACAGTAGCCAAGAAGGCGACTGCAAGAAAGCCGGCGAAGCGCACAACCGCTAAGAAGTCTACTGCGAAGAAAGCTGCTCCTAAGAAAGCCGCTGCGAAGAAGACTACGAGAAAACCAGCCGCGAAAAAAGCAGCAGCCAAAAAGACTACTGCTAAGAAGACTGGCGCCAAAAAAGCAGCTCCTAAAAAAGCCGCTAAGAGAGCCCCAGCGAGAGCCGGTGCGAAGAAGAAAAAAACTACTCGCGCCAAAAAAGCAGCCCCAGCAATGGGCAACGGCGGCGGAGAAGGTGGCGAAGGCTAATTTGCAATAGCAATGAAGCAATTACAAAAACCCTGGGTTCGCCCAGGGTTTTTGATTTTGAACTTCTATTTATTCCGCATCATAGATTCAACGTCATAGATTCAACGTCATAGATTCAACGATTTGAGGAATTTATCGGTAACGGACCACATATGTTCCAGCGGTTCGATCAACTCGTGTCCGTCATCCAGCAAATGCAACGTCACAGTGTCCGGATTTATTTCTGCGAATCGCTTACTTTCAGAAACGGGGACGATATCATCCTTGGTTCCATGAAAAACTAGCGTCGGACGTGTCACAGTAAACTCATCGGTTTGATATTGCATTGCATCCGTGATGAAGTCGTATTGAAGTTGAAGTTCTTTCGATGCACCGTGATGAAACACAGTTCTCGAACCGGTGCGTTTCCAATCTTCCAGTCCATCTGTGCCTAACATCTCGCTCCACCTGCGTGGAAGTCCAAAACCAGGCGCAAGAAGTACAAGAGCCGACACATGCGACAAACTTTGCGACGACATAGTCGCCAGTAATCCACCCATGCTCGATCCAAAAAGCAACAGCGGTCGATCATCGCCGTGTGATGCAAGTTCTATCGTTTCGTTTACGACTGACAGCTGACTCGACAGAGTCAGAGTTTCGAAATTCGGGTGATTGAGATCAGGAATATGGGTCTCAATACCCAACGATGACAATTTTCGCTTGAAGAACTGCGCTTTTGTAGAACTCGGCGCGGATGCAAATCCATGCAAATAAACAACAACAGGATTTTTCTTCATGCGTTCTCTTCATCGTCGACTTCGCGTCGGCTTCATCGCCGACAAGCGAGCAGACCTAAATCGTTAAGACGCGTTCTTGATCCATGCGTACCATGGTCTCGAATTGATCAGAGATGTTAGTTGGGTCTCCAAAGAATTGCGACCATTCGCATCGCCTTTCGTGATCAACAACCATGGCCCGCCGCTATAGAACGCGAAGTTCCAAATCAATCCTGCGCTCTGCATGCAGACTAGCCACTGGTGGTAGTGCGGCGGCATCACGGGATAGTAAGCGAACGCGCAAATTTCTCCTTGCCCATAAAATTGCTGCAGTGATTGCGCCCATGCATTGCGTTCCGTCAAAAAAATCGATTGACGAGTAACATCACCATCGTTGAGCTGGCACATGTCTTTCAACTGTGTCGACTTCGACCAATTGGCCGGAACATACAAGTAAAAAGAACCTTCAAGAGTTTCCGGAAAATCGAGTGTTCTCAAACACCACTCCGGAGTTTCGGATGAGTGAATGTACCTCTCGAAACTGAATTCTGACGGCTCGATGCCCAGGCGATGAGTGAACGCCGGTGTACAAGCCTCGACAGCCTTGTCAGGAGTTATATTTCTGAATACCCAATCCTCAACAAGTTTGGTAAACGAATTAGGTATCGAACCTTCGGTCATTCCTCTTTTCCCCGGGCTGTCAAGCAAAACAGCCATATCTACCTATATATAGGTTGCGAAAGCTCAATTCTGTTGAATCGCTCCCGCCCATTTAATATACGCGAGATCAACTCTATTTGTCGCGCTGTCACACACCTACTTGCGACGTGTAACACCATTCTTTTTACTAAGCGGATATGATCTTCTTCATTGTCTTCACTTACACTCTCCGGAAGACACCGGGACTGGAGTTACTAATGGACCGCAAAAGTACAGTAGCCGCACTGCTCGCTATTATCGGACTTGGTGCAAGCACCGCAGCAATCGCTTTAGATCCTCCCAAGAAGGAAAGTGGTCTGAAGATTGCCGAAAAGCAAAGCACCAAGGCAAAAGGTTCTGAATCTGCATGTGGCGAAGGCTCATGTGGAACAGACGAGAAAGGCGCGAAAGCTGCCAAGGATAAAGCAACAAAGAAAGAAACAAAGACCGAGAAGAAAGTAGAGAAGAAGTCTGAATCGAAGACTGGAGAAAAGAAAGAAGAGAAGGCTGAATCAAAGGTAGAGAAGAAGTCTGAATCGAAACCTGGCGAGAAGAAGGAAGAGAAAAAGACTGAAGCAAAAGTCGAGAAAAAGACCGATGGAAAGCCAGTAGAGAAAAAAGAACAGAAGACCGAAACGAAGGTCGAACAGAAGACTGAACTGAAGAAAGACGCTAAGTAGTTGCACGCCTTCGGATGCATTCCTGGAAGGATTTGAGAAGCGATTCACAGATTTCTAGAACGCTTCTACAACGATTTCTACAACGATTGTTCTAGAGCGTCGATTCTTTGGTGACCTTCGAGTCGCTGACTATACCAAGAATTCGAAGAACTTCTTGAAGAACTTCTTGAATGCATTTTTCGACAATAAAAAACAAATGCAAACTTTGGAACGAGCCACCCAGCCCAATCCAAAGTTTGCTTGTCATCAGGTGAAAAACTCTGAGCCCCCAGAATTCGGCAAACCGTCGGATGTGTTCGTCGAATATAAAGTAGACATCGACTGAAGTCGAAGTTTTAAGAACTGTTAATCACCCGGCTACGCCGCATCTTCGTTTGGGTTTTGTTTTTGTTTAGCGATTCCGTGATTACTTTGACTAGCTTTCGGCAGCTGTTGACCACTCTCAATCTGATGATGAGCCTGATGATTTTACATACACATAACGTTGGTATTGGGTAATCTTAATGGTTGCGTACTAGGATGGGCCCTATCTCGCTCAGGCTGAATGGGAATTTCTCTCATTCGTCGTTGGGCTATCTTCACACGCAATCTAAGTTAACCTGTTCAGGAGGTCAACGATGCAAAAACCACAACTAGCAGCAGCTCTGGTAGCAGTCCTCGGATTTGCTCTTCAAGGTGCTGCTCGCGCCGAAAACGCGACCGAAAACCAACTCGGCGCAAGCGAAAAGCAAGCTCCTTCGAAAATCGAAGCCAAAAAGTCTTTGAAGCTCGCTAAGAAGGACAAGACAGAAAAGGGTGAAGAAGGCTCCTGCAAGGGCAAAGAAGGCTCATGTAAGGGCAAAGAAGGCGCCTGCAAGGGTAAAGAAAAGGGCAAAGAAGGCTCATGCAAGGGCAAAGAAGGCTCCTGCAAGGGTAAAGAAGGCTCCTGCAAGGGTAAAGAAGGCTCCTGCAAGGGCAAGGAAAGCTCCTGCAAGGGCAAAGAAAGCTCCTGCAAGAGCAAAGAAAAGGCTGAATAGTTACCTATTTCACCTTTTCGATCGCGTTCTACCAACAGTCGATAGTCGTAATGAGGGGCTCAATATGGAGCAATTTCTCGATGTAAAAAGAGATCTCCCCACACTTGGGGTTGGGCTTGGATTGCGTCGTGAACTTGCCGGTGAGACCTTCGAACATACGGCTTCGATTGATTGGTTAGAACTCGTTCCCGAAAACTATATGGGTCTCGGGGGGAAAGCAGAGGTTCGGCTTGAAAGAGCTAGGTCTTTGTTTCCCCTCGTTACTCATGGGGTCAATCTTTCCTTGGGTTCGACAGACGAACTCAATCCTACTTATCTGAAAGAGATCAAAGCGCTTCTCGATTTGATCGACGCTCCATGGTGGAGCGATCACCTGTGCTTCACCAGCGTGAACGGCGCGTACATGCACGATCTCCTGCCGCTTCCGTTTTCAAAAGAAGCCGTCAAGCATCTGGCAAGACGAATTCGCGCCGCGCAAGAATTTGTCGGTCGTCCGCTTCTGATCGAAAACATTTCCTTTTATATGTACATGCCCGGCAACGAAATGACCGAGGCTCAATTTATCAGCGAGATTCTCGAACAAGCTGATTGCGGGCTATTGCTCGACGTCAACAACGTATACGTCAATTCCATAAATCATAATTTCGACCCGTATAAGTTTCTGGATTCGATTCCAATTGAACGAACGGTTCAGATGCACCTCGCCGGTCACGCGTATGGCGACGAAATGATCATCGATACTCACGGCGCGCCAGTCATTGAGCCTGTTTACGAGTTGCTCGAATATATTTTGAGAAGAACCGAAGTTAAAGCAGTGATGCTCGAAAGAGATCAGAATTATCCTGCATTCTCGGAAATTATTGGCGAATTGAATCAAGTACGAACAATTGCACGTCATGTTCAACCGGAACTCTTATCCGGAGCCAAGACCCGGCTGGAACAAACCACACGCGCAGCCAACAAAGTTCTTGCAGAAGCCACCGTGAGCTCCGCCAAAATCAGCGAAGCGAAAGTGAAGGAAAAAGTCAGCGCGACAAAGCTGACCCCTTGCGCATAGCATCTCTGCTGAGAGATGCGGGAGAGAGTTATGCCCACATACACTTTGAAAGAAATCGAACAGACCCTCTCTACTTTGTGGACTAACCGCACTGCGCGCGAAGAGTTTCTGAGCGGAACGGCCGAAGCTTCGAATGGTATTGCCGCTGGTGCTGATGCAGGTTCTGGTGCTGATGCAGGTGCTGATGCAGGTTCTGGTGCTGATGCAGGTTCGGGTTCAGGTTCTAGTTCAGGTTCAGGTTCTAGTTCAGGTTCAGCGACTGGTTCTGATTCTTTGAAAGAACTCCTTTCAAAAATCGACCGCAAAGGCGTTGCCCTTTACGGTGGACTCATTACCTATGGTCACCATGAGTTAATGGCCTCGGTATATCCCGGCTGCCAGAAGGTTATTGGAAAACATTGGCGGGCGACGGTCGAAGACTATTTGCGGGTCTATCCGCCAGATCATTACAACTTCAATCGGCTTGCGCAAAGATTCTCGCAGTATCTTGCAGAGCACGGAAATCTGAAGAAGCATGCATTCATCGCCGAACTCGCCGATTATGAATGGCTGGAGCTCGAACTTTTGGAAGACAGGCGTCAAGCACGCACCGGTATTTGCGTCGATCTCTCAAGCCCCGAACAAGTTTTGAATTTACGCCCCGTCGTAAATCCGGTTTTGGTTTTGAGACACTATAAGTACCCCATCACCAAGCTGGTCGATTGGTTGGAAAAGGACGCCAAGCTTCCCCGCAGAGTCAAAGCTGAACCAGGCTACATTGCGATCTTCCGTAATCCGGAAACACTAGATTGTAAGTTCTTAGAGTTGGGTGATGTGGCAGCAGCGGTGTTGCAGCACGCCATGGACAATCCGCGAGCGACTTTCGCAGATTTAGCGAAGCTCGCCGTTTCATTGACACCAAAACAGGCGCCCCAGGACACATTGAATGACTTCCTGGCGCTTATCGAAAAGCTTCAGAGTCTTGGTGCACTAGTTGGAACGGAAACGGAGAAGCGTTAAAGAAATGAATAAGAAAATTGCGAAACTTCTTGCCTCTGGCACAAGCTTGCTTTGCGTTGCAGGAACTATCGGAGCCACTCTCGAAGCGACGACCTTGCCATCGTACGCAGCCTCAGCCTCGTTCAAGATTGGTGATGACAAAAAGCGCGACGTCGTCAGTTTCACTTCCGATGCACCTGTCGAACTAATCGTCGGAAACACTAATGGCATCTCTGGTACTGTGACCATCGACGATTCATTGGATCTTTCGAAGAAGCCTTTGGAAGGAACGATTGAAGTCGATTTAAACAGCATAGATACAGGTATTCCACTTCGCAATGAACACATGCGCGATAACTTCTTGCAAACCAACAAACCTGAATTTGGTTCGAAGGCGGTTTTTAAGCTCACCAGCGTTGGTGCTCCAGTTGTTTTGAAAGACGGAGTTAAAACGAAAGTTCAAGCAGTCGGCGACTTTACTCTTCACGGAAAGACTGTAAAGAAGACAGTGCCCGTTGACGTCACTTACATGAAGAGATGCCCTTCGAAGTTTGATAACTGCGATGTGCTTCAAATCAGAGCCACGTTCAATGTTCCATTCAAAGATCACGACATTAAGAGGCCGGAAATCGTCTTCCAGAAGTTAGCGGACACGGTCATTGTGACTGTGGCTGTGAGTGCGTTCCGCAATGATGCCGGCGCCGCCGGTGGTGCAGCCCCGGCAAAGACTGCAGCCCCGGCAAAGACTGCAGCTCCCGCAAAGACCACGGCTCCCGCAAAGACCACGGCTTCCGCAAAGTCTACTGAGCCATCCAAGACAGAGCCTGCTAAGTCAACTACAGTTAAGACCACGACAAAGACAACATCAACGTCTACTGTCGCACCAGCGAAATCGACGACGACGACAACCAAGAGCACGTCGACAACTACAAAACCTAAATAGTCGCGAACGCACACAAGTTAAGCCGATCATCAATCAAACTACCAAGTTTTGATCTCACCGTCGCTCTCGTTGAAGGGCACGCAGAGGCAATCTGCGAGTAACTTCCTTATCATCCTTTGTGGGCTTGGTTCGTTGAATTTGTAGACGAATTCGGCAACATATAACGGGAAATTCTTTTGGCAGTATCTGTGGTATGTGCCGATAAAGAATCTCCGAATGTGTGAAATCGCGCTAGCAACAAGAGTTTTGATCGATGGGTCTTCTTCTTGCTCACTAGTTTGCGTTGTCTCTGGAAAACCTTCTGGACTCAGAAATGTGACCTTCCGCACGGCATTTGCTTCTTCCATCACAAGTACTGCTGCCTTTGCGGTGGGAATTCCTTTCGGTGCAATCAAATATTTGATCTTGTAGAACAGAGCTGAAAGAAATGACTTTTGATTCGCATCAAGCATCACTCTCCTCAGTTTCATAAGCATCTTTCGTGCAGTTTTGTAGCTAACGAAAATCAGCTTTCTCAGGGCTTCTGCTGAAATACCGCCTTGCGTATTGCACATGTAGTAGAGAGCCATAAACCATTTGTTCATTGGTACTTTGGTTCCGTGAAATACTGTTCCAGATGTTAGGGAGCATTGATATCGACAGACCTTGTTTTTGCACTGAAATAGGAGTCCGTGCTTTAGTTTGTAGAAATCCCTGTTGCTGCATCTAGGGCAGACAAATCCCGCAGGCCATCGTACTTCGTAAATTAACTCATTGCACTTAATTGGTTCTTCCAGTCGTGCGAGGAAGTCAAAAATTGGGTTGTACAGTTCGAAAATAGGTTCCATTGCCGACCTCCTTTTGTGGTGGTTGGTTGTGATTTTTTTAGACCGCTATTTTCAAAACGTTTGAGATGGACAAAAAGTTCAAATGAAAGTGAAACTTCCAGATAAAATTTCCGATTTTCGACATCGGATGGTGCTTGAAAATTTGCTCTTTTGTTTGCTGAATAATGTACCTAAGCGTTCAATTGAGCTCGTACAAATCCAGACAGGGCAAAGGAATTCGCGAGCGAATCAATGCGCTTAGGTACATTATTCCGCCAACCTCGAGCCTCGAAATTTGAGGGGGCACGAGAGGTCGATAGCTCTCTCTCTTCTCTTTGCAACCGCGAGCAAAAAATGCACTCATTCAATCAGATCATCATTCGATTCCGAAGACTGATCACCGGAAAGTTGCTCAAACGCCGACTTGACGACGAGCTCTGGCACCGCACCTGGGGCACCATGCTGCAAAAATGTATTTTTTGACAGTGCAGCCAAATACTCAATGTTCCCTTTAGGCCCTTTTATTGGTGAATAGGTCATAGCAAAACAATTCAGACCAAGATCTTTCGCCCCGTTTATTACAGACTCTAAGACTTTGATGTGTAGCTGCGGGTCTTTTACTACACCACCTTTTCCAACTTGTCCCTTCCCAACTTCAAATTGTGGTTTTACTAGACAAATGATCTCGATGCTTTCAATATCTGACAGCAGTGAAACGGTCGCGGGCAAAACTTTTGCAAGTGAGATGAATGAGCAATCAATGGTGGCGAGAGTCGCATGGGCTGTGGATTCAAGTAAGACTTCTGTGGGTGCGGCAGCTTCGACGGCGACACTTTCATTTGCACCGTACAACTGCTCTTTAGTTAAGTAGCGAACATTTGTGCGCTCCACCACGACGACTTTTGCATTCGTGCGCAATGACCAATCTAGTTGTCCGTAACCGACATCGATTGCGAAGACTTTTGCTGCTCCTCGTTTGAGGAGGCAGTCAGTGAAGCCTCCGGTAGATGCTCCGATGTCTAGGCAGACTCGATCGGTTACACGAATGCCGAACTCATCTAAGGCTTTTTCTAGTTTTAGTCCGCCTCTGCTGACGAATTTTTGCGTTACGAAACCAGGACGTAATTCGACGGTGGAATTGGCGGAAACTGGGGTTCCGGGTTTGGTTACTTTTTGTCCGTCGACCAAGACGTCGCCATTGATAATGGCTGTTTGAGCTGCTTGTCGACTCTCAAACAACCCAATTTCTTGGGCTGCGACGTCAAGTCGTCGCTTCTTCTTTTCAGCCATGTTAAGTCTGTTTTGCCTGTTCCGCCTGGGATGCGTGCCGGTTGAAAGTGTCGCATTTCGAGAGGAATCGGGAAAGACGAATTGCCAAGTTAACGTTTGATGCAGTGGGTGATCAGTTACCACGATTCTATGGCATTATTTATCGCATGAGGCCATGGAGCAGACCTGGCTGGATGAAGACACCGCCTTGAAAGCGGCTGCCCTGAAAGGGGTTGGGGGTTCGAGTCCCTCCTGCTCCGTACAACTACATTAATCGAGTACGACGAGCGGCAAGCGCCGTTTGACGACTTCTTTCCATGTCGTTTCGGGAATGACTACGGCGCTCTTGTCAGCACCGCTTCCAATGCCGCCGACGACGGCACCTCCGGCTCCCCGGCTAGACGTGTTGTCTGTGACTAGCCATGATGGCTTCACTCGACCACCGAGCAACGTTTGCACGTGAGCCGCGTTGGAGCCGGAGCCCATGTTTTCTAAAACCACCGGTTTGCCGCGCCTGATGATGCCGAGTCCTACGATGGTCGGGTTGTTGAGCTTGATTTCGTTGTGTTCCTTCAGAGGCTGACCATTTTCTGTTGTCGTGAGGCTCTTGAAGATTGCTCTTTGACCGCTGACATAGGGGCTTCCTTGACCTTCTCTGGCGATCAATTCGTCGAGAGAGTCATATTGGGATAGGCGTCTTCTCAAGGCTTCCAGCGACCCGAATTGTCCTTGCGCGCGCGGCACTCCTGCAGAGCGAACGGCATTTTCCACTTCAGGTATAAATTTGCCTGCGTTGTATGAATCGCTCCACTTGGTTGCGAGATCGACGTGACCCTTCCAGTCGACTGATGTTCCGGTGCCGAGGTTGCCGCGGTACGCCTGGGAGATGTGTTCGAACGGTCCGGCAACGAGTGCCACCACTGATGGTTCATGGTGATAGAAGCGTTTGTGTTCGGGCGTGATCAATGATGCAGAGATTGAATATTCTGGTGATTCGATTAGCGAGAGCTGTTTGAGGAATGAGTTGTCCAAGTGCGATGATGCGTGGGCCATGAGCGCATAAGAACCGCGCAATTCGACCAGTTGGAATTGTGTTGGCAGCTCGGTTGTGAGGATTGGCAGCATGTGGCTGTTTAGTGTGCGCAGTCGTTCTTGAGTTGTGCGCGAGATGTTGCGCAGTTCTGTTTGGACGGCGGGCGTCCAATGTTTGGAGTGTGCATCGATCGATTTGATGTCTGACTCGTTGAGAATTGCCAGTGATTTCACAGCCGAGGGGTGGCGGTAATAGGTGGCTAAATCGTTGAGTACGCCCTCGTTGCTGTTCATGCGGGTCGAGGTCAATTCGTAAGGGTTGAAGCTCATATCGGAGTGACGATGAATCAGGTCGGCGATGCGCTGAATTCTCGTAACTGGATATCCCATCGTTCTCAAAACGCCCCAGGCGAGGTTTGCAGACGCCCATTCGTGTCCGGGGTCTGACTTACCAGGGCGCTTGCCTACATCGTGCAGCAGGGCCGCCCAGAGCACGTTGGTTTGTTCTTTTTCGGAGAGATGCGAGAACTCCGGATGGTTTCTTACTCGCTGCACCACCAGCAGTGTGTGGGCATGAAGTGGGTATTCATGGCCTCCATGCTGAGGACGCCCGACGATGCCGCCTTGCGAATGATGCCCGAAGATGGTCGGGAACAACTTGCCCAGCTCACCCTCACCCATCATTTTGTGCATCGCGCTTGGGCTGTCGTGCAATGCTGTTTCCGCTTTCGTGCGCAGTTCGTATTTTTGAAGGGAAGTGAGGTTTCCTACTTCCGGCATTCTCAAGTCCGGCATGCGAATGGCGACATCGTTCAGTTTGTCGTTGCGTTGCAATGCGGCTAGTTCTCTGGCTACGGACATACGCCAGGTGTAGTCGTTGCTTGAATCGTTCAATGCAGAGTCAATCGGCTCTACAAACTCTCTGCGGAATTGCTCGGAGTTGGTCTCGCCTATCTTGGCTGCGATTTCTAAGGTCAGTCGGATGTGTGCCCGTGCTTTTGGCGTGTCTGCAATTTCAGTGTCGTGGGTTCTGCCGGTCAACAAAAGATCTTTCAGCGAGCCTAGTGCTGCTTGTCTTTGTTCAGGCGGCGCGTCTTTAGCCAGCCCGCCTAGCATGTCGGAGATCAGATCGTGAGTCGCCCAAGGCTCGGCTGCGCTTTCTGTCGGTCGCGATGCGATTCGAGCGGCCCGCCCCAAGTTACCCGAGCGGTAGTACTCTTTGAGGGCGTTGCCCATGTGTTCTGCTTCGACGCTCAGCGGAACTTCCGGGTCTGTATCCGTATCGATCTTCGCGGCTAACTTGCGCACGAGTTCAGGGTTCTCTTGCGCCAATTTATCAGCGTAGGCCCAATCGGCTTTGTTGAATAATAGTCGTCCGAGTTGGTGCGGTTCCATCACAGTCGCCAAATGCTGTTGCACCGGGCGTGGTGGCGGGTAGTCCATGCTTTCTGGTTCGGGAAGTGAAAGCCACCATCTGCGCAGTTCGTTTACGTCCGATTCTTTTGCATGTTTTGAAGCCGTGTCGAACAGTTCGAGCATAGCCTGCGCTTTGGCTTCAGGTGTAGCTTCGCGGTGGTGCCAGGTCGGCAACTGGCGAATTAGTTTCGTTCTTTGCGCGTCGTCAGGCACCTCGAAAATGATCTTCGCCAAGCCTGAGAGATCTTTGAGCGGCACATTGTGCAGGCTCCACTCCAAGTTGTCCAACGGGAATTTCTGAATGGCCGTCTCTATCGCCGCCAGACGGTTTTGTTCGGGCAAGTGCTGAATCTGGTTGATTAGATCTCTGCCGTATTTTGTGTGATCCAGTGCGGCGGTGTCCTGCCACGCTTGGTTTCGCATGCCTTCAGGCAAAGCTTCGATCGATGCGGCGAGTCCCTCCGGCAGTCGTGTGTTGCGACGCATGTCGATGTAGCCGCGAACACCGGTGTCTCTCACACGTGTCCAGTAGTCGTATGAACCCGGCTCTGCAATTCTTTCGCGTGCTTCTTTGTTTTGTCTGGCTGTTTCGAACATGTTGTTCCACAGCAAAATCCGTGATGCTTCGTCGACGCTCTTGAGCGCCTTACCCATGGCATGACCGGAGACGTCGAGCCCGTCCTCAAGAACCACAGCCACAGCGTTTCTTCGTTCTTCGAGTGGCAGATTTTCTATCTGTTCGACCAACCCGTCTTTTGAACTGTCATAGCCTGTTTTGCTCTTTAGTTTGTTCCAAGCTGCAGTCCAACAGGCGTACGCTTCATTTGGCGGCAGACCCTTGATGTTCTTCCCGGCTGCATCGGTTGTACGAGAGTCTTCCAGCGCTCGCATCCACAGATCTGTTCTTCGGTTATTTCCGGGAACTGTCGCGATTTGATCGATCAAAATTTCTGCCGGGTTTTTCCAAAGAAGATCTTTTTTGCCTTTGTCAACCCAGTCCGGAGGTAGTGGCGTATGCTCTTCTTCAGTGGTGCGTTTGCCTCGTGTCACCTCGCGGGTGGGGCGCGACAGAACCGACTTGGTGCGCATCGCAAACTTGATTGCATCTTCGCGAGTATTCGAGGGCAAATCTGCAATTCTAGACAGGGCGAGCAACTTGACGAAGTAGTCTTCGTGGTTGAGCAATTGCTTCCATGCTTCTACTCTTCGATTGGGCTCAAGCGCCGGGAGTTTTTCAACTGCCTGGAATCTGATCGCTTGATTTGAGTCTTGCGCAGCCTTCTGCCAGATCTCCATCTTGGTGGATTGTGGCGCGTCGGCTAGTATCTTCAAAGTTGCGAGTTTTTCTTTCTCGAGAAGTCCCCTCCAACCCGATGCGCGGCGCTGCCATTCGATCGGCGTGAGTGCGCGATTTTGCGCGTATTCGACTTCGGGCGTGAAGTCGGTTTGGTTTTTACTGTGGACTTTGAACTGTTCGAATTCTTGGCGCCAGTTCTGTTCGTAGGTTCTGCCGTTCGATGCTTGCGCATTCGGAATTGAATCGGCGATTTGTGCTTCGGTCTTGGGTTGTACGCCCAACTCTGCTGCAATTTTTGATTCGTTGATTCCGGCTTCGGTCTCTACTCTCAGCCGTTCCTTCCTGAAACTTTGCCAAGCTCCTTCTTGATCTCCGGCTTCCAAAAGCGTTTTGGCTTCGGTCAGATTCAGTTTTTGTCCATGATGAGTCAGTTCATGTCCAACCTTCTGCGCTGCTGCGCCTGTTTCCAACAAAATCTTTTGCGGCTTCGTCAGGTATGCGGTTTCGCTTTGATTGTCGACAATGCGCACCCATGGCGCCTTTTCAGCCGCCAGCGCCAGTGTTGCCGACTTGCTTATCGGTGACCTTCCGTTTTCGTCGACCAGGCGAGTGTTTAGGTACACATCTGCCAACACACCGCGACCGCTCGCCATGTTTATGCGCTCTGCCGCCACAGCAATGCCCCGTTGCGCCGCCGGCAAGGCAATGTTCATCGCGGCGCCGCCGACAGCTGAGTGATACATTTCGGCGGAAGTCGGCATTTCGCCGGTGCTGTAGAGGCGGGAACTGGAGAGCTGGATGGTTCCGCCAACTGCGCCTGTGGCTGCGCGTGTCGTCATTCTGGAAATGAGTGGCATGGTGCGCGCTAATGCGTTGCCTTTCTCGAAGATGAAAAAGGCGGAGGCACCGCCCAGCGCGTTGCCTGCTCGCGTTTCGCCTGGGCGCAAGTCACGCATGCCGTCGTAGGCTGCGGCTCCGATAATCGATGCTGCTTGCTCACTTTTGAGAAACAGCGCCGCCTCACCTTGTATCTGCATTGTCGAGCCGAATCCGCGCATCGATGCGCCGGCGGCTTTTCCAGCCAATGCGTAGGGTACGACCATTGCCAGCCCGCCGGAGATGCTCTGGGCAAACCAAGTCGGCGAGAGCAGCGACGCTTCCTTGATTTCGTAAGGGGTGGCTTTCGGCAGATTTACAGCATCGTCCGTTACCATGCTCACGGCATTGCTGACGGCGTTGTATGGTTCGATTCCGCCTGCATTGGCGGCTGGTTTCAAAATATTGTCGGCAACCCAATCCGCCAGTCCTGACGATTTTTCTTCGTTCGGCTGTAAACGCTTGCTGTGTAAGGGGTTATCTAAGGCGGACTGCTCACTCATGCAGCCATTTTTATCTTTAATACTCCGTATATATAGGGGGAAACCACCACACTGAAGTCGAAAATCGGGGAATCTTCCCATACTGTAGAATCAAATCCACTATTTCCTCTATGAAGTGATTACCGCAGATGCAGATTCGAGTTGGGATAACAACCACCGACCTTACCACTCTGAATCACAAGAAATTATCCATCGCATCGGACAGAGCGATCAGTGCTTTTAAGATCGAGGGTGCACAGCAATCCGGAGTCCCGGCTGCGCTTGCATCAAAGCAACTTGTGCACTTGAGAGTCGCGGGCGGTGCGGTTGAAGTGTCAGGGCAGTCACTGCTTCCCGGCGAAAAGCTACTGCTCAGTTCACCATCTGCATTCAGAGTGACTTCTCTCAGTCGCGCAAATGGAACCGCCGGTGGTTCTCCCTCATACAACGGGAAATTAGAAATTTTTGTCGATGGTGGCAACAGTCTTCGGCTTGTTTTGATTACAACGCTCGAAGAGTACGTCAAAGGTGTGCTGCAATCGGAAATTCCCTCCAGTTATGGTTTGGAGGCGATCAAAGCGCAAGCCGTTGCCGCTCGCACGTATGCCCTCAATCCGCGGATTTCTCACGAAAAGGATTCATCCAATGTCTGCGATTCGTATCTTTGCTGCCAGTATTTTGCTGGTGCAATTGCAATTAGCGAGAAACATCGACGTGCAATAGATGCCACCACCGGTAAGGTCTTGACTTTTGCCGATAAACCGATACTTGCACTCTTTAGTTCGTGCGCCGGGGGTCACACTGAAAATTTTGAAGCTTGTTTTTCCGACCCGATTACCGGGCAGTTTCCCATGCCACCATTGCCCTATCTCAGAGGTGTTGCAGAAGGGAAGGTGCCGCCGAATCCAGGGACGGAACAATATCTGAGAACACTTTGGCAAATGCCCAATCCAGCCACAGCTGATGCCTGGTCCCCGCACTTCAAATGGGCGGTGAATCTGACTGGAAATCAGATCGAATCACAAATGCATCATGTGATTCAAACGATGCAGAAGGATCACACGGTGGCACCGTTTATAGTGGCACCAAAAAGCGGGAAGTTTGGACACGTGAAAACATTCGAGGTGCAAGAAAGAGGTGCTGCAGGAACAGCAATTACCCTCCGCATCGCCACGTCAGCCGGTGATTGGTATATAAGAAAGGAACTTGTCATTCGAAGTGTTTTCAAGAATAGCGAAGCAAAGATTAGTCGGCTGAAAAGCGCCAGGCTGTACTTCGACCTCTCAACAGATCGGCTCGGCTTGATTTCTCGCGTGACCATTCGAGGACTCGGTTGGGGGCACGGCGTCGGCATGCAGCAGACAGGCGCGCAAGGTTTTGCTAAGCAGGGGCACACTTACCAACAAATTCTCAATCACTATTTTCAAGGCGCTTTGATTGCAACCGTGTGATTGCATCGCTGTGAAATGCAGTCGGTTGAAACGCGCGCCGAAAATATAACCGCCACGCATCGACCGGCCAATATATAATCGCCTTAGAGATCTGCCAGTGGTTCGTCCCAGGTGATCTCCAATGGAGAGCATGAGCGGCACAATTGTCAGGAATCACGCAGCGCCAAGTGCGCTTGCGACAAACGGAGCGGTACATGGGGTTGAAGTCGGTTAGGTCGTATTGCAATTGCTCACTGATGGTGATGGTTCTTGCAACATCGTTGATTTGTGCTGGTTGTAAGGATATAAGCCCCCTAAGCTTCAATCAATCGGGCGAAGCGAAGTGGGAAGATTTAGTCAAAGAAGCGACCGACACTCTCGCAAGACCAATCAAGCCAGACAAATATGTGTCGACAGCGCAACATTGCGAAGAGCTGTACACGAAGGCGCTTGAAATTACCGAGAAAAAGTACGGTCCTGAATCGCCGCAAGCTGCAATTTGTTTGGGATATCTTGCTGCTATGTATAAAGCACGCCAAGACTGGAGACTTGCAGGTCAAACTTATAAGAGACTGATCGAAATCAAAGAGAAAATCGATCCGGATGGTGCAGAAACGAAGCAGTTCAAAGCGGACTACTCGGTTGTGCAGGACAAGCTCAAAGAATACGGTCTCGACGAAGAATCCTTGAGCAAGAAGAAGTCCGAAGGTTCTGATCCAGAGAAGAAGAAAAAGAAGAAGAAAAAGAAAAAAGAAGAGAAAAAGGATGAGTAGTTGCTCGCAAGAGTAATGAACCTTTCTTTTCTGCGCAACGCATTTTTTGGAACCATTCTTGCGGGAACGGTGCTGGTCGGCTGTTCATCCAAATCTTGGGACATCAATGAGGTCAAGCATTGGTATGACGTTCAACCAGAAAATTGGGACGAATGCATGGACATGGCACGCAAAGCCAATTTCAATAACAATCCTGATAAAGCGGTGGAAATCTATAAATACGCGATCACCATGGCCGAAACAGATGAAGGAAAGGACGATGTGCGTGTGGCGCAGTCAGCCGCGGCATTGGCATCTCTGCAGCATAGAAGGGGCATCTTGTCGGATGCCGAAAAATACTACAAGAAGGCAATTCCAATTTTCGAAGCGAGTGTCGGTGCAAGCAATCCCATCGTAATTGAGAATAAGCGCTATCTCGTCGATGTTTTGAACAAATCTGGAAAGCTCGATGAGGCGAAAGAACTGGACAAGACTTTGCCTATAATCACCAAGAAGAAAAAGACGAGCAAGTCATCGAAGTCATCGAAGAGACTAGTCCGCAGCAAACGGAATCAAAGTCCGCGAAAACGAAAGTAGCGTTCACTATCCTGGCTCTCTACTCAGCATCCGGATCTGGTTGCGCGGCCGCGTCTTTGGCAGCGCCCTTAGTGGCGTCTTTGGTGGCAGCTGCATCAGGCGCCGCTCCATCAGCCTTCAGATCTGGTTTATCCACTTTCACCTTGTCACCGATGATGACGACCTGGAATTTGAAGAACAGATCGCTGGTCTTCGGTGGTTTCGGATATGGTGAGTTAGCATTCACTGCGCCTTCGAGAGCGCTCGCCAACTTCTGCAGATCTTCAGTTGGTGCTTTCGACCATTCCAACTTCTTCACGTTTCCGTCCGCGTCGAAACCGACTTTCAATTTCAGTTTCCACTTGCGTGGTTTCTTGCGTTTTTCTTCTGCGTCTTTGTTCAATTGTTCAAGAGCATCATCCGGCATGGAGAGCTTCTCTTGAATCTTCGACTCGATGTCCTTTAAGTAAGTAGCGATTTCGGCCGATGTGGCATTTGGTTCAGCCTTTTCGGTGTCTTCATCTTCTTCCTCATCAGACCCGGTTGCATCGGGTGCCTTAGTAGGACTCGTTACATTCTCGTCGACTTTGACACCGCGATTGACGTTTCCTTGCGACGTCCACTGCTCTGCCATATGTTCGATCATGTCGAGTGAGGTTTTGAAGTCGTAAGTTCCTGCGTTGTCGTCAAGCGCCTTGCCGACAACTAAAACAGCCTTGCCTTTGACCTTGGATGGGTAGCCGCCTACAAGAACTTGCACCATCTTGCCTTTGGGTTCAATTGCGGGATAGCGCAACGTGGCCCAGCTCAACTCGCCATCACCCAAGATCTTGGTTGCCCGAGTGATGCTCTTATCTTTCCAATCCGTTGATGCGTTTACGTTTGCAAATGGCGGCTTCGGCAAGAAACTGTCGATGTTTGTTGCCGGAGACATATCATCGTAAATCGTGAAAATCACTTTTTGATTCGCAGTTTTCGAGTACAAGCCGAACGACTGCATCGGCTTGGTGATTTCGCTGGTATCTTCAAACCACCATGTCGGCAATGACGTCGCCTTGAATCCGCCGAATGCCACAGCTACCTTCACTGCCTTCTCCGAGTCTCCATGCTTTTCTTCAGCAGGAGTTTGGGTCTGACTCGCAGCCGGTTTAGGAGGCGGCTTCATAAGGCTTCCAACCATTCCGCAGAAAGAGAAGAGAATCATGATGCCCATTGGAATTCCAACAAGCTTCAATTGCATGTCGGTAAGGCCGTATTTTTTCTGCAACTTGCGCAGTTCTTTTACAGGCTTGCTCTTCAGAATCGGATTTGTCGGTTCTGGTTCTTCCGGTGGTGGCTCAATCTTGCCACCACAATTGACGCACGTTCCATATTCGGGGTTCGTCGCAAAGCACGTCGGGCAGAGAATCTTCTCGCCCGCCATAGCGGCGACGGTCTCTGTGGCATCGAGGTTCTTTCTCAGTGTGCCTACAGTTTGTTCGCCTTCTTCCGTCGATTCCGTAGAAGTGCGCATCTTTTTGATCTGCAGATCGAGTAGTGCCCCCATCCACATAAACTGACAGCATTTAACCGGCGGTGCTGGTTGACCGGCCTTTATCTGTTGAGGTCCGCTGTGCACACCAATCAATTTGTAGTCTTTCAAGATCAATGCGCCTTGTGTGTTCGGCGGCGCTTGAATCGTGTGCAACATATTCTTAGGTTGCAACGCGCTGACTACTCCGAAATAGTTTCCTTGAAGCCAGCATGGTTTTCCGGAAAGATTGTCTAAATAGAACAACTGAAGCGGGTCCCAATTGTTCACTTCCATGTCGGTGTGTGACGTCAATGGATTCGGCATTTGACCAGAACAGTGGAACGGTGTCTTGCGGTTGATCTGCGAAATTACGCCACGATTGACGAGTTCTCTAACCGCCACCAAGACCGTGTAAGTATCTGTACCTAAACGCTCCGGCATTTTGTCGATGGTTAAATAACCATCGAGCGAGTTCCATAAACGTTCCACCATCCACTGAATTTCGTCACTGGCAGACGTAGGGTCAAAACTCTGCACGACTTTCTGATAGCGTGCTTCCGTTCCTCCCAATTGCGCAAAGAGTTTAGGAATTTCATTGGCTCGTCGCATCGCTTCCCATATGAGGCGATCGGCTGGCGTTGATACGTTTGGAAGACTGGCCCAATCGAAGGCACCAGTCGGTTCAAAGGCAAATCCCCAGATTGGCTTGCGGTACACAAGTTCGCAAAATGCCATTTCCGGAGCCATAGGTTGCTGGAAAAAGACACGCTGAATGCCACCAGGAACCAGTTCGACTCGAGCAAGCGGAATATTTCGTTGATCGAAAAGTGTGAGAAGTCCCTTGCGTTGGTTCTCCAAGCAGTTGTTGATAACGTTGAGAAACTCGTGACCGTGAACGTTGCCTGACGCTTCCACTCCGGAGCTGTTGAAAGGCAGTGAGAGAGCGCGATTCAGTTCGGCAACGCGCTCGCTTTGCAAATCAGGAATGCCTGCGTCAATGACCAACATCGCAATGTCGTTTGGTGGCGACATGAATTGTTCGGCGGGCGAGCCTGTCTGCTTCAAATAGTCTTGTCGAGCGGTTGGCTTGTCAAACTCGTTGTGAAGGCTGACGCTTTTGATGCTGACGGTGACGTCGGGGTGTGGGAAATGAATGTTGAGCGCCCATGGTGCATCAACATAGTGAAAAACGTTGCTCGCACAGCAGACCGCACGGCTTCGCGAAATCAAAAAGCACAGGCCCAGGACCTTCGGCGGCGAAATCGTTCTATCAAGAACGAAGCCAGTCGCATTGGCCATCTCCTGCTCAAGATTTTGAAAACTCATATACCAGCACCAAGCCCCTAAAAAGCATCCCCGAGGTCTTATACCACCCTTTATTACTCTAACCACTATGAATTAAGTGGTCCCTTACATAGACAACATTATTGACCAAAGTTTGGCGCCGGCGCCGGTTGTGCATCTGGAATGCGTGGCTGTGGTTGAAGTTCTTTAGTTGCATGAAGTTGTTCGGCAGATTTATCAGCAACGTCCTTGCGCGATTCGACACTCAGCAACTTGCAACTCACGCTTTTCCAAGTAGGCGGAAGGCAGTATCGACACGGCACAAACGTGCTCTCAATCGCGTCGCGGCGAAATCGGAAAAATATTCGGTGGGAACGCCCCATGACTTTGGCGAAAGGACAAGATGGGCGATGAAATTTCCCGGAGAAGCCATTGCCTATGTATTTGTAATAGCGGCTGGCGATGAGTCGCGATTCTGCCTGTTCCAAGGGTTGTTCGACCCCATAGCGGATTATGGGTTCTGGAGTCGAGATTTTGGGCTCGTCGGCAAGTGCTGTGGAAGGAACGGTAAAAATTGTCGAAAAGCCCAGGGCAATGCACATGGCGATGCGATTTTTCATGGGGTTTGAGGCTTGCCGGTACATCTTTCAGTTCCTCTTCAAAATCGTGCCTATTAGTACAACGTTTGAGAAGGCAGAAAAGTTCAACGTTTTGGAAGAAAAAGTGGGTGCAGCGATCAAATTTCATCAGGGCGAAACTTGATTAAAATAAGGGGCTTACAAGGCCATAAATAGTTGGAGCCATAATGTCCGGACCTCTTTCAAACCTGTACAAGCATTCGCTGAGCCTTGTCACAGACCTCTATCAGCTGACTATGGCATACAGCCACTGGAAAACCGGCAGCGCGAGCAAAGAAGCGGTTTTTCATGTCTTCTTTCGCAAGAATCCTTTTCAGGGCGGGTTTGCGGTCGCATGCGGGTTGAACTATGTGATTGATTACGTCAATAACGTATCGTTCCAGCCGGACGATTTGGCTTACCTGGCAACCCTTTTGGGCTCCGACGGCAAACCTTTGTTCGACAAGGAATTCTTGACTTACCTCTCGAATCTGAAGCTCGAGGTCAATATCGACGCCGTTCCTGAAGGAACGCTTGTGTTCGCCCACGAGCCGATGCTGCGTGTCGAAGGTCCGATAATTCACTGCCAGTTGCTCGAAACCATTCTTTTAAACATCATCAACTTTCAAACGCTGGTCGCGACAAAGGCGGCCAGGGTGAAGATTGCAACCGGCGGGCAGCCTGTTTTGGAGTTCGGACTCAGGCGCGCACAAGGCATAGACGGGTCGTTGTCCGCCAGTTGGGCATCATATGTCGGCGGTGTCGACGCGTCTTCAAACGTCCTTGCCGGAAAGCTTTTCGGTATTCCGGTTAAAGGAACCCACGCACACAGCTGGGTAATGTCGCACGATGACGAGCGAGATGCATTCAAGAACTACGCTGAGGCGATGCCGAATAACTGCGTCTTCCTCGTGGACACATATGACACGTTGGAAGGTGTGCGTCACGCCATCGAAATTGGAAAGTGGCTCAGAGAGACAGGGCACGAGCTGCAAGGTATAAGACTCGATTCAGGCGACCTTGCCTATTTGAGCATCGAGTCACGAAAGCTGCTCGATGCCGGCGGCTTTCCGCATGCGACCATTTTTGCATCTAATGACTTGGATGAACGCATCATCAGTTCGCTCAACGATCAAGGAGCGAAGATAAATGTTTGGGGCGTCGGCACGAAACTCGTCACTGCATACGATCAGCCTGCACTGGGCGGTGTGTACAAACTTGCCGCCGTGCGCGAGCCGGGCGAAAATTGGCAATACCGCGTGAAAGTTTCCGAACAGGCGATTAAGACCTCGACTCCTGGGGTGCAGCAGATTCGACGCTTCATCGATGATTCAGGAACGTTCCTCGCCGACATGATTTACGACGTCGAAACACCGCCGGCAGGCTCGCAAACAATCGTCGACCCTGTCGACTACACGCGTCGCAAAGTAATTCCAAAACGCACTCCGTATCAAGATCTCCTGGTTCCAATCTTCAAAAAAGGCAAACTCGTGTACAACAGCCCGCCTCTGGATGCGATCAAACAGTACGCGATAAAACAGCTGTCATGCCTGCATCCGTCCACGAAACGGATGCTCAACCCGCACCAATATCCTGTCGGACTCGAGTACTCATTGAACCAGCTAAAGGTAGAGCTGGTGCTCAAAGACAGAGAATCCAGACAAAGGGAGGACGTCGATGTCGCATCATGAGCATCTCAAACCGATCATCTTCAGCACCGTTGGATACTCATATTTGAAAGAACGGATGCACAAATTCGGTGAATTTGATGACGGCATCGTTGAATGCAAAACTTTTCCGGACGGCGAGCGCTACCGCAGAATCGAGACTGAAGTAAACGGTCGCGAAGTGATTGTGCTGGGCGGAACAATCTCAGACTCAGACACACTCGAACTCTATGACCTTGCAAGCGCGGTCGTTAAATATGGCTGTCAGAGTTTGACTCTCGTTGTTCCATACTTCGGGTATTCGACAATGGAACGGGCAGACAAACCTGGCGAAGTCGTAACCGGCAAAACGCGTGCCAGACTATTGTCTGTTATTCCATCGGCAAAACAAGGAAACAGAGCCTTTTTCGTAGACCTTCACTCAACCGGGTTACCTTATTATTTCGAGGGATCTCTCACAACGCGACAACTTTCAGCAAAGAGTGTGACAATCGCCGCTGCTAAGAAAATGGGATCAAACGATTTCGTTTTGGCATGCACCGACGCAGGTCGCGCAAAGTGGGTTGAATCACTGGCTCACGAAATTGGTGTGTCGGCATCGATCGTTCTCAAAAGAAGAATAAGTGGAACGCAAACAGATCTCGTCGCAGTTAGCGCTCACGTTGATGGCAGATTCGTCATTATCTATGACGATATGATTCGCACAGGTGGATCTTTGATAATGGCCGCCGAAGCATATAAAAATGCAGGTGCATCAAAGATTTCCGCGATTGCAACTCATGGTGTTCTTGCAGGAGATTCATTGCAGAGATTGCAAGACTCGAATCTATTTTCAAAAATTGTCTGCACGGACAGCCATCCAAGAGCAGTTGCACAGGAAAGTGATTTTTTAGAAATTCATTCAATCGCACATGTGTTGGCCGGTGAATTTTCGAAAGACCCACACCAAGCCACATTGACGCGTTAAAACAAGATATCGTTATCACGAAATTTATGCGTGATTGTGTAACGAGCGAGTTTGTTGTGTCGAAAATTACTGGACGCCAAGTGTTTTGGCGTTATACTGGTAAGAGCTTCGACACCTCCTTACGATTCTTAGAATTTGTCCACAACAAAATGTCGATCACGACAATGAATCGCCGAGGCTGCTGTAACCCTGCACTTAGAGGCTAGATGAAGCGGGTCAAATCATTTGAAGTGAGAGAAGTGGCATTGCCCTGGAGTGAGGGGCTACTCTCTGCAAGACTCTGGAAAGCTGGCGGCAAGACCGTTGTTGGGGTTCCTGAGCTTGGACTGCGCTGCTACGGTGAGTCAGAACCGGAAGCAGTATTTCGGTTGTTCACCACATTATTGAAGTACTACAGGCAGCTCAAACTGTTTCGCGAACGACTCGGCGAACGCGGATTGCAGCATCTTGAACTACTGAGCGGCTGGGTCGAAGCGATCGAAAATCGCATGAAGGCACCGACTCCAAACCCCGACAAAGTAGTCTCGTTCGCTCGCGGACGTCGCCGCTAAAAAGTTTCGCATTGAATCTGAGCTGAGAGCACGCTTGACCGAGTGATCGGTTTACCACGTGTTTAACCACGTGTTCGTTCTTCACGGATTTGGTCCTCAGGATTTTTCAAGGATCCAACCAGTATCGTCAGTAACCGTCGTGCAACTTCGCCTGCGTAAGCTAGGCGCAGATTGACGGCGCTTAGTCGCAGCTTTTAAAAAATGAGGAACACAGGATGCTGAAGAGTATTCAGACTGGACAAAGCCCCCAACCACCCCAACCGCCTATGTGGATATGGACTTTGGTAGTGGTCTTTGGAGTTCAGTTCCTAATCGGACTGGTCGATTGCCAACCGGCTCACGCGCAAAGTATTGTCGGACAACTCACACGCGGCTTTGGCAGAATTCCTCCACCTCGCCGTCAGACCCGCCGGGAAATGGGTGGTCGCCAATCGATGGAGACCCCTCAGCGCGAAACCCAGCCGGAAGAGCCCCTCGCACTCAACGGAATTTCTCGCATCCCTGCGACTCCGCCGACGGTTCGAAACTCGTTGCCACCGTGCATGACAGATAGCTTCGTCCACGAAGCCCGTGAAAATGCTGAGTTTATCTATGGTGACGAGGGTTTCCAATCTCCACCTCCATACATGGAGTTCACTGAAGACCATCGCATCGAACGCGGCATTCACGATATTCGTGACGCAGGACTTACCACCGGACACGGAAGCTGGCTGCCCAATGCTTGGGGTAACGACGAATTCATATCTGCAGGCGGCGAGTGGAGCCAAGCCGGGACCACCGCCACACCCCAAGCACCGCCAGTTTTCCCACCACGCAATGGCAACCTCAATAATTTCGACTTCAGCGTGCAAGTCGGACCCGCGCAGATTGACTTCAGCGCAAACTCGCAACCGAGAGTTTCGTTTACTTCATGGGTTCGCCCAAGAGAAGCAAATCGCTAGAATCAAATCGTGAAGCGCTGGAAGCAATCATGACACATTGAGGACGTCGATCACCAATTGAGGCAGATGCTCTTTGTTGAGCTGATCGACGTTAAACCAATGAATTGAATTGTTTGCTCGGAACCAAATCAATTGTCGCCTCGCAAGCTGATAGTTGTTCTGTATGCAAGTCTCAATGCACTGTTCTAGAGTGCTTTCGCCCTTCAAATACGGAAGATACTCTTTGTACGCAACACCATTTTGAATTGCTTGCGTTTCCCCATACTTGCTCAGAAGCGCCTTGATTTCGTGCAAGAGTCCCGCATCGAGTTGCGCCTGAACTCTTTCACCGATGAGTTTCTTGAGAAGCGTTCTGTCATGAAACGTCAAACCGATCCAAACAGTTTTCCATGGAGGGTCAACCCTTGTTGCCGCCTCTGAAAACGGCACCCCAAGCGTCTCAAAAACTTCGAGCGCTCGGATGATACGAAACTGATCGTTGACACCAATTTTCGATGCGGACTCCGGATCGATCGATTGCAGTTTTTGGTGTAATGATGGTGTGCCATCGCGAGCCGCGGTCTCTTTCAACTGTTGCCTAAACTCTTCGTTTGGCGCGACATTCGGCATCGAAAGTCCCTCAAGCAGAGCGCGTGCATAGAAGCCGGTGCCTCCAACAACTATCGGCAGCTTGTTGCGAGAATGAATATCGTCAATAGCAGATGTTGCTTGCTCTTTGTATTGCGCGACAGTGAAAACCTCGTTGGGGTCTGCCACATCGAGCATATGGTGGGCGATCGTTTCCTGTTCTTCCCGTGATGGTTTTGCTGTTCCGATATCCATCTCTCGATAGATTGTGCGCGAATCGCAGGCAATGATTTCTCCATCGAGCTGTCGCCCCAAAGTTAGACTGAGAGCCGTTTTCCCTGTGCAGGTGGGTCCGACGATTGCAAGCACGAGTTTATTCGAGTCGCTCACACCAAAAATTCTGCAACAAGTATTCCAAGCGCAAGACCGACCCAAAAGACATAGACGAAAAACAGTATGGGCGGAACAATGATAATAAGGGCTATCAGCTTAGGTGCGCTCAGTTTGAGACTTGATTTGAATGCTTGCCACTGCAAAAACAAAAGCCAAAATGCCGGCAGCGTGGCAAGCAGAATAAACAGGACTTTGACGTGTTTGAACAACCCGAGCGGCGGAAAAAATACGAAAGGCAGAAAGCCCCAACCAGTGACAGTCAGCGCGGTTGAGAACTTGATGCGTCGGTTGAGAACTGCCGACGCGAGAACAAGAATGTAGGAAAGAAACAACCAATTGGTCAATCCGCCAAAAAAGAAGCCCGCGACATTTAGAATGCTTGATTGATCGTGCGGATTGAATCGAATGAATGCAGTCAAACCCATACCGATTGCCACACACATGAATGCGCCAAGGAAGCCGGTTTTAGTTTGGTCATTGTCGGTGTCGGCAAGGCGATCAAATGTGCTTATAGGTGCGGTGATGACACCATAGAAGGTATCAGCCCAGCGTTGCCAAAAACTGGAAGATACAGCGCTTTCCGTCATGACTTACTGCAACACCCAAAGCGGTTGTTTGAAGTACTTTGCCGTCAGCCACTCGGGTACCAGTTCTTCAGTGATGTTCAATCCGATATTTTTGTCTATCGGTGATGACATCGAGAGTATGGTGCTCAAAATGCTTTCCGAGGAGCTGTCATCAACAGCCAGTTCAGCTTTGAGTTTGAGCTTGTCTTTCAGCATTGTTTGAAGCCCCGCAAGCGCATCATCATAGCCACCAAGCTCATCGATCAGACCAAGTTGTTTTGCTTGCTGACCAGAGTAGATGCGACCGTCAGCGAGCTTTTTGACGTCCTCGATATTCATCTTTCTGCCCTTTGCGATGGCATTAGTGAACTGTTCATACGAGTCATCAATCAGCTTCTTCAAAATCACTTCTTCTTCCGGTGTCATCGGTCTATACATAGATGCAATGTCTTTGAACTTGCCGGATTTGATAACGACTGATTGAATGCCGAGTTTGTCGGCGAGTCCTTTGACGTTCGGCATGTTCATGATCACACCGATAGAGCCTGTGAGTGTCCCCGGTTGCGCGTAAATCTTGTCGCAAATGCAGGCGGTGTAATAGCCTCCGGATGCAGCCATATCGCCCATTGAACACACAACGGGTATACCCTTCGCTCTGACTGCTTCAACAGCTTCATACAATTCTTGCGATGTTGATACCGTTCCACCTGGTGAGTTGATGCGCAAAAGAATGCCTTTGATCTTCTCATTCTTGATTGCCTTGCGCAGCTTCTTAACCACGCTCGGCGCCGAACCGGTAGAAGAGGAAAGCAATGGTGACGAGTCGACTTTGTCTGCGATCATTCCGGTGAGTCGAATCACCTGAATGCGATCTTTGTATTTGATCAGATAGTCACTGGTGGAACCGTCACCGGATGTGGTGCTTAGATCCTTGGTAAGTATTCCGACTGGAACAGCAATTGCGCACAACGCAAGAATGACCCAGACGACCCATCTGTAGTTTTTTTGAGCAGTCATGATTTGTAACGCTTATTAGAGTTGTGGTTTATTCTGTCCAGCCAATTGCTCTGGCGGCATTGTGGTCTCAGAGCTAGGCGGTGAGATTTCTGCTGGTGTTGGTACTGCAGGTGATGCTACTTGCGGAAGCTCTTGAAGTTGGCCCTTCTCTTCTTGCAGGTGAGCGTCTAACTTCGCTACAGCATCGGCGCCAGCCAGATCCACTAAGCATTGACGGAATCGTTTAAGTTCGTCTTGAACTTTCTCGACATCGCGTTGCATCTTGCGCAGAGTGTATTCCATCTCCATGATTTCTTGCGGTTTTGTAGTGGTTTTACGCGCATCAGTCAAAATGTTTTGCAGATCTTGAAAGTCTGTTGCGGCGTGGTCGAGCATCTTGATGTTTGTCTTGTATTGGCGATACTGTTCCACCAACTTGTCCGCGTTGCGGCGAACCAAGTCGTACAACATAATTGCTTCAGTTTGGCTCAAGCGCTGCGCCTTCGCATGTTTAGACTCTTGCATACCGAGCAATTGAGAAATCATTTGCGCGCCCATGCTGTTGAGCATGTATGTTCCTTGGTTCGGTGCAATCATTTGTGCCGCACCCATAGCGCCGAACAATGCACTGCTTAGCATGCGCATCATGATCGTGGTGGCGTGACCTCTGTTAGAGGTCGGCATCAACTTTTGCACTACGAATTGAATGTCAGGAGAGCGCGTGAGGGTGCTTTCCCAAAGTTCTGTCAGTTGAGTTTTCTCAGCTTCTTGAACTGTATCCAACTGCTTTTGTGTTTCGTCTTCAGTCGGAATCAATGCCAATGGCATGACGTTGACTTGCTGATATGCAGTTGCGCCCTTCTCTTGTTGTTTGTCATTGATACCGGAAGTGCTCGGTCTAGCAATGCTGGTCGACTTCAAATCTGGTCTGGAAGTTGGGCTGGCTGGTCCTTTGGGAACAAATGTCGTCGTTGAAATCACGGCCTTCATTACGCCCGCATCTGCAGCGTTTGCGCCTTGATCGCCTTGCGATTCCTGCGGTTGTGCAGCAGCCGTCTGATTTCCGCTATCGAGTGTGAGTGGCGTCAAATCAATTTTTGTAGGTTTGAGTGCGGGTTCTGCAGCGGTGCTAGGACCGGCGGCATCGCCTAACTTTTGACACGTAGGAAGTTGGAAGCCGGCTTTCTTATTAGAAAGGGCTAGTACTGCGGGCCCGGACAGAAGCGAACCAACAAGAGAGAGTGCGAGGGTGGCTGCAAAAATGCGCCTGCTTGTTGTGCTTGAAGCAGAAACTATTCGTTGTGACATTGAACGGTGTACCTTTCGTGCTTTGTTATGGGTGTGCTCTAGATACGGTTGATATGCCATTCGAAAATTGGCGCGAGCGCCCCATGACCTGCCGAGGCAACTATAACACGGTGCTATCTCTTTGAAAGTTACCTTTTATCAATCTCAGCGTGCGCTTCACCCATGTTAAACCTCGCGTCTGCGCCCCTCGGGGACATAGCGCCCTATGTTGAATCTAGGTTAGTTTTTAGATGAAGCAGATGCAGCAAAAATTATTAGCACCACCATGACAACTATCTGGCTCAGCTCTCCCATTTGAATTGAGAGTCCTGCGCCGGCAAATCTGCCCGCCATAATGACGTCTGCAAGGTAATAACCCTTCATCAACAATCCCATGATGCTTCCGATCATGAGTATCTGACATGCGCCAGGAGATATGCCACCACCCTTGGGGGCATATGCAGGAGGTTCGTCATCGAGCAAGACGCTTCGGCGATCTCTTCCACCGGTTCGTCTATCTGTTGTTCTGCGATCGCGAGGACCCACTTCATCTAAGTCGTCGTCGCTAACCCGCCCACGCAAAGGTTTGTTTGAAGTTCTTGAGTCCGATTGCGATACCACCGTATTTGGGTTCAATATCGCTGGCGGTGTCGCAGTAACTGGTGCCGCGGCCGGTGCCGGCTGTGGAGTCGGCAGTGGTGGCACTATTTGGAACGGTTCAGGTTGTGGTGGCGCCGGTGGTGCAGCAGGTTGAGGTGGCGCCGAAGGCTGTGGAGGCGCGCCTCCGGGCTGTCCGTACTGGTAACCCGGTGCCTGACCAAAGCCTGGTGCTGTCGGATCGGGTCCTTGATTGTAGCCGTAAGGCTCTGAAGGAGCGTAGCCTGGCTGCTGTTGCTGTTGGTACTGTTGTGGTGCGGGTTGCCCATACTGCTGTTGTTGCTGCGGGGGCTGTCCGTACTGCTGTTGTTGACCGTATTGTTGCTGTGGTTGCTGCGGCGGTTGCCCATATTGTTGTGGAGGCTGCTGCCCTTGCGGCGGTGCCTGACCCTGCGCCGGCAGCCCGCCGGTTTGATCTTGGGGTTTGGCTCTGCGCTTGGCTGCAAGAAGCGGTGATCTAAGAAGGTTCGGATCATCGTCTTCTTCATAATCGCCGTCATCGTCATCAATGTAGTCGTCGCCGCCGCCAAGCAGTGATGAACGCAGCTTCGGACGACCCCCGGTCTGACGTGGACCTTCATCTTCGCCGCCTAACAGCGGCGAGCGCAACGGTCTTCCTCCAGTGCGACCCTGATCTTGGTCTTGGTGGTCACCGCCGCCACGGCTTCGATGCGGGAAACCTCCTCGCCCAGACGGTTCGGGTTCATCATCTCCGCCACCCAAAAGCGGCGATCTCAGTCCGCCACCTCGCGAACGCGGCGCGTCATCGTCGTCATCATCTTGATGCTGTTGTGGTCGGCTTCTATGCGGAAATCCTCCGCCCCCACCGCCGCCTCTGCCGCGACCGCCTGCCGGTGGTTCGTCATCGTCTCCTTTTAGAAGAGGCGAGCGCAACTTGCCGCCGCCCCTTGAGGGCGCGGGTGGTTCGTCATCGTCATCTCCTTCGACACCTTTCAATAATGGTGAGCGCAAACCGCCTTTCTTTCCTTTCGCCGGACGCCCATAGTCCTCTTCCGGCTCATCATCGTCTCCACCGCCGAGGATCGGAGAGTGCAGTTTGGGACGCTTCGGCTCCGGCGGCCCCGGATACTGCTGGGGTGGTTCTTGAGCCTGCTGTGGCGGCGCAGGTGGCGTAAATCTCTGCCCGCATTCGGCGCAGAAGTGCGCAGAATCATCATTCATAACCTGGCAAATGGGGCACTGGATCACTTCTTCTTACCTCTTCCCTCTCGGGGATTGTCAATAGACCTGGGATTTTTCTATACCGCTCGGTCAAACTCTATCGCCTGACCAGTTCCAGTAGCTTTGCGGTTTCTCATCCTTTGAAGAAAGTGCCACCTATCAGCTATGTGCGAGATACCTTTCCTAGTTTAATCCATATTTATGCGGTTCGCGGAGATGCTCTTGGCTAGTCTTAACGAATCAGCTGCCGCCTGGCTCTGGTTTGTACTACTTGTAATTCTCAGAACTCACTAATTTGTTTGTCAGGATGGAGGTGATAGACTGACGGTTCGCATCCGCTTGACTGCTATCGAGCGCATTGCGTGTGCCACGCACAGACAGGCAGATTGGAGTTAATCGATGACAGGAAGTCGCAAAGTTGTTTCGGTTCTAATGGCCATGCTTTTGACAGTAGGCCCTGCAACCATGGCGATGGCTGACGAGCCGCAACTCAATTTCAAGATATACAGTCCAAACGGACCGCTTTCTACTGATTCTTCTGCACAAGAAGATAAGAGTTCAGATTCGGCAAGCAGTGAGTCTCTGCAGAAAGAAACTCCCGTTGCCGATACAAGAACGTCGACCGAGTCGTCGACTTCTGCGACCTCCGAATCTTCGGCATCGACTTCCTCAGATTCCACTGCAACTTCTACTGATTCTTCGACATCATCGGAATCCTCAGCTTCAACAGACTCTTCTTCTAGCACCACATCTAGTGCTTCTTCATCAGATGAAGGAACGACCAAAAAAGAAGGAAAAGTTCTGCAAGGTTACATTCGTGTCGTACCTACCGGGACCAAAGTTCCAATCATCATGGATACTGCAGTCGATAGCGACACCAGCCAAGAAGGCGATGAATTCTCGGCGAGGACAGCAGAAGATTTGACCATAGATGGTTCGACCGTGGTTCCTGCAGGTTCAATCATCAGAGGTCGTATCGCTCAACTGAATTCACCGCGCGCACTCAATCGCTCCGGTTCCGTCGCTCTTAAATTTGACACCGTAACTACTCCGGACAACCGACAAATCCCACTGGTCGCCAACCTCGTTGCAAGAGGTGGCGTCGTCCATGCCCGTCGCGGCATGAAGGATATAGCTCTCGATACTGGTACTGTAATGCTCCCGACCTTGGCCGGTTTGGGTATTGGTCTTCTGGCTGGCGGCAGTGGATCAAGCGGCAGCAGCAGTTCGATTGGACGTGGCGGTGGTGCCGTAATTGGTGCGGGTGTCGGTATCGCGGTTGGCGTTGCGGTGCTTCTTGCTAAGAAAGGCAAGAAAGTTGATGTGCGCCCAGGCGATGAACTCAAGATTGAACTCGCCGAAGATCTACGCATGCCAATGATGTAGTCGCGTTCTTCGACGGATTTCTTCAATTCAACATCTACATAGAATGAGAGTGCACTGAGCGGAACATCAAAGGTCCGTCGACAGGCTCTTAATGACAGGCTCTTAATATGCGCCCCGGGCTGTGGGAGCACAAAGTCGTTCTTGCTCATACTGGGAAAAACCCTGAGAAAACGACAGTGCAATCCCTGTGCGCGTATCCAGCTAATGCGCGTTACAAAAACGTCTTGCAAATCGCATGATAGGTGGTGGCAATACTGGCTTGGTGCTTGTATTGGCATCTTTTAGAAATGGATGCATGTCCGCTTGCTGCCCACCAACTTATGTATAGTCCCCAATTTTGTGAGGCTTTGGTGTATGAGAAGACAGTTCGCAGCTGAGGGCGCATCTCAAGCTGCATATCGTGACCCAAATATGGCAGCTGCGCTTTCTGTCGTTGCTGGGCTTGGGCAGTTGTACAACGGCGAGACCCGCAAGGCATATTTTTTCCTCGGAGCCACCGCTATAAATGTGGTGTTGCTTGGAACTCTCGCACTCGCAATTCCAATTTCTAATGCAGTGACTGAGTTGGGACACATGACTCACATGAGTCCAAATCCCGCGTTGCTTGAGTCTTTGCACAATGCCCAATTGGGCAGTCCAGCTTCGTTGGTGCTCGCTGCTGCGATTTTCATGTTTGTGGCGTATGCCGCACGAGATGCTTATGACCATGCAAACACTGCGAAACGCAAAACGCTTTATCCCGATGCGACTATGGAAATCACGGAAGCGGCCAGTGGATCGTACATGTTTCACTTCGCGATGATGACCACATGTGCCATTCTTGCGTTCTTCTTCATTCTTCCGCCCGCGCCTAGAACTCAAGTCACAGATATCGAGTTTATTGAAGAACAACCTGTTGAGTCGAAGGTTCGGCCCAAGGAAGAGAAAAAACGCTCGGTCAGAGATTCCGTGGCCGCAGCTGAAATGAATGTACAACGTCAGAAAGTGGATCGTGTGAAGCAAAGTGCATCAATTTCCTCGCAAATGAAAATGACGCAAGAACTTCCAAAAGAAGCCAAGAAAAGTCAACCGGAGAAATTACCTACTCCGACACCGCCTGCGGTATCGAAGAGTGCGGATGCTCCGCCGACTCCTGTCGTCAAGAAAGTGGCTGAAGTAAGACCAATGCCGACCCTGAATCCTATGGCGATAAAGAGCTTCGAGGTGCCGAAGCCAATCTTCACTCCTCCCTCGCCTGTGACGAGGGCACCGAACCCAGTGCCAACTCCTCAGCAGGTTGCGATGTTGCCGAAGGTTCCAAACCTCCCATTTATTCCTAACGCACCGCAGCAATCTGCCAGCGCGACGCCTAATGTTGCTCCTGTTGCTGTTAAGACTGCAAGCGCACTGTCTGCGGTGCCCGGACCTCTGGCGGTCGCGAGAGCAGCGTCGGCCGGACCTGCAGTGACGGGTCCTTCTCCGGTGTCGATGAAAACCGATACTAGCAGCGCAGTTGCGCCGATGATTGAAACCCCTGGGCAAGGTAGAGTGGGAACGCATCGTGGCGATAAAGACGCACCGACACCCGGACCAAACAAAGTCGGAAACAATCCGAGTAACAGGGATGTGATCGGACCGATAGCTTCTCCTGTTGGATCGTATGCGACTTCACCTGGAGGTACCCAAAAGACTGCTAGCGCTCAGCCTGGGATGGGTTCTGCAGCCGCACCTATAAATACACCGGTTGGAACCACCACTGATAGCGCTGTTAAATCTCCCAATTTTGCAGAATACATGAACTGGCTCCAGAGGCGAATCAAGCGTGCCTGGTTTCCACCGAGAGGACCGCAAACAAAGCAAGTGAAAGTTCACTTCCAAATCACTCGTGAAGGACAATTGGCTGGTCTCAAAATATTCAAATCGTCAGGAGAGTCTATTTCAGATCAAGCTGCACTAAGGGCAATTGAAACCTCTGCCCCTTTCCGACCGCTGCCTGCAGGGTCACCATCTGAAGTCGATATCGAGTTTACATTCGACTACAACGTTATGGGTGGCCGCTTCTAACTACAGATGTGAGGTGCCGCATGCATCAAGGTTCGTCAGTTCGTTTGACTGCCTGGGTTTATGACCCGGAGGCCAGACGGCAGGTGATTCTGGGTGGTGCGGTACTTCTTTTGAGCTCTATTGTAGTGGTGCTCGTGCATATCGCGAGCACCACTCCCGAATTCATCACGAAGCTGCGGTTGTATGTGAGCCCGGAATCTGCGCGTGTTTGCAGTTTGGCGCGATTATGGTTTGCTCCATGCGTGGCGGTCGCCGGATTTGCGGGATGCGTCACGTGTTTGATTCTCGCGTTCCGCGAGGCTCGAAAGACGAAAAACAAGCGCGAGAGTCTTTTGGAACTACAGGAGTCAACGCATTGGTCTTACTTGATACATGCCACCATACTTGCGTTCATTTGTTTGATGGGAATCGTTTCAAAACCGCATGCCTTCTATACGAGCAAAAGCCTAGTAATTGAGTTTGCCAAGCCCGATTCACTAGTTGCGGAGCAATTTTCAGCCGTTAATCGCCGAGCGGGTCAATTGGTAAGTACGTCAAGCAAGAACGAACCACATAGGAAAGTGTCTACGGTATCGCATGTAGTGACGACTGAAAAGCCTTCAAGTTCGCGAAGTTTCATGAGAATGATTCCGCCGCCGCTCACATCTGTCATCACCTCAGAAATTCCCTACTCACCTTATGCGAGTTTACCAACACCGCCACCTTCATCCAATTCAATGTATTCCTCTGCTTTTGTCCAGCCTGCTGTCGCCGTTCGAGACTCTTCTGTTGATTGCGCTATCGAGAGTCCGAAACTTGGCTCACCAAGCGATGACCTCGCTGCAACGTTCGAATCCGGCGAAGGCTGTGGGTTGATCAGCAAGGATGGGTCCACTGAAGATGCTTTCGGTGAAAGCGTTGACGATGAGATGGAGCCTAATCAGTCGCCGCCGAGATTTGCCACATTTGATCCCCATTATCTCGAATCATTCTCAATTGAAGCGAAGAGGGATGCAGATCGGGTGCGCCTTCCGTCGCGACAGGGAATTTCGTTGGATATGACCCCACCAAGCCCTCACAGTGTGAGCAACCATCAAAAATTCAATATGGTGGCAGCTGAGGTGCCGCAGAATGACCTTGACCACGATATCACCTGCACGGGGCCTCCACCACGAGAACTCGACCAATGTGGTCACTATATCCCCTTCATGCAAGACTTGCGAAAGCGTGTGTATCAGTGCATGCCGCTTCTTCGCACGACTCTTATAGCGCGTTCAGTAGTGACATTCTCTGTGTCGAGACGAGGTGAGGTCTCTAAAATCAAGCTTGTCAGATCATCCGGGCAAGTTAAATACGACAACGACTGCTTGCGTGCCGTGCAGCTTGCGGCACCGTTTCAAGTCCTTCCGAAGTGCGCTCCGGAAAGCGTTGATATCCAATTTGCGATCGAATTTAATGCGGTCGCGAAGCAGATGTGTGGTTACCCTAAACGGCGAACAGCTGAATGGTGAAGCTTGCAATCAGTTTGAATTCAATGAAGCAGCGCGGGGTCATTTTAGGATGCGCCGTGTTAGTGCTTAGTTTAGCTATTGTTGGGCTAATTCAAATAGGAAGTACGGCGCCGGAAGTCATCAGCAAGCTCAGAATTTATATCAACCCGGAAGCCGCAAAAATCTGTGCAATTGCACGCGCAGGATTTTCAGTCAGTATTGCGGCGATTGGCGTACTGGGATTTCTTGCCTGTATCCTCTTTGGTATTCGCAAACGGGCGATAGGGACTGAGCCAAAAGATTCGAGTTTTGAGCTCAGTGAAGCAACACACTTCTCATACGCTCTGCACGCTGTCGTCTTGATTTTTATCTGTGTGATTGGCATCGTTTCCAGAAGAGTCGCGGTTGATCCCTCGCCTGGTATATTGATTGAATTGACACCGTCCGAGATGACGGACAACGCGGCCAACACTTCTGGGAAGAAGGTTGGCAAAGTCGTCGCAAAAAATCTGTCCAGAAAGAGACACGTCGGATGGAATTCCAAAATGGCAACCATAAGTTCTGCCGCACGAATTCAGCAGAGGGAACGCATTACAGCGAAGGTTTTAACATCGAAAACGGAAAAGCCGAAGGTCGCGGTTGTTGAGTCTGAAGCATCGCAGGTGGTGGCGCCTAGGGTGGAATCTGCTGAGCAAAATGTTGATAACTCTGCCACCATTGGACCATCTTCAGATAAGAAGGATTCAACGGCAGAAGCCGAAGAAGCAACGGTCTCGGTACCCGCACCGGAAACGGCAGCCACAACCTTGCCATTCGTTACGGCTATGGCTCGCCCAAGATCATTTATTGTTCCGAACTTTGATCTTTTGCTTGAGAATAATCCAATATCGCCGAGTAGTTCAGTCTATGTTCCATCGCGGCAGGCGAGCGAACTTGATTCTGTGATCGATCAGACCGTCGAATCATCTAATGAAGTTGACTCGATGGGATTCGACCAAAGTTTGTATCTCACCAGTTCCTTACCGTCCGGAGATGCATTTGGAATCATCAGCAGGCACTCCATTGCTGATGAGAATTTCGAGGAATGCCTTGAAGAACTTTCAGAGCAAAAGTATTCGATGATCGAGCCAGGCATGGTGCGGGATATTTGCGTTGATGCCGGAGGACTTCCGATGCTTGCCAGAAGGCGCAGGGGCGTCGCGGTTTCAATGGTGCCACCAGATCCACACCGCGTTAGCAATGCCAATGATTATTCGGCGATGTCGACGCCTGATGTTCCGAGTGGGAGCGAACCGATTCGCGATGAGAACAGAACAAGGTGCCTCTATCCGTCTTTTGAGGCATACATGACAGACCTTCAGCGTCGCATCAAGCGGCATTGGTATCCACCAAAGATTTGCACATCGGTTCCAAAGACTGTTGTTCACTTCAGTATCGACGGGGATGGTACGTTGAAGAAACTCAGGATGTACAAAGGTTCGGGTATTCAGATTTTTGACTCTGCCGCGCTGAAAGCTGTCGAGAATGCCGCACCTTTTAAACCACTCCCTGCAGACACGCCAAGCACAGTAGATATCGAATTTACGTTCGATTTCAATTGCTTGCTTGAACGCAAGAGTATGGTGCAGGTGAATCCTCACAGTCTTGGCGATCGGGGTCGAGCGAAGGCTGCCGATCAGAAGAATGCAAACGTGAGTGAATTAGCGCAGTTCATCAGCGAGAGGCTTAAATGGGTGTGGAGCGCTCCCAGTAACAACGATTGGGTGGAATACAAGTTTGTTATTGGAAGTGGAGGTCAAGTCTCGAATGTTGTCTTGTGCGGAACGTCGAACAATATTCTGTGTGAGCGTGCGGCCAGCACTGCCATTATCAATGGACGGTTTTGGGAACCGGTTCTTATTGGAGGACAGAGCCGAGACTTGAATTTCTATTTCGACCGCTTAAATTGCGAGTCAGCAATTGTCGAATGCACCTTTCGTGGTGTTGACTCGGCAGTGAGAATCGAGCCGAAGGTTCTTGAGTTGATTTCGCCACGCTCAAAGTGAACATGCACCAACGACATCATCTTGCAGAAACATGTTTCGCTTCGCATCGTCGACAGAGTTGCATGCGAGTTCGGGTACTGGGGTAAACCCTGGGAATCGAACCGGGTTAACCCACGTAAGTGAACCTGTCAAAAGCGCTTACAAATTTGGGTAGGAGAACTATATATTGGGAATTAGGCTTTGGCGACCGATGATGTCAGAAGAAAACTCTTCGAAACAGCCTACAGGTCAGGCAAAGAGCGAGTAATTGAGCCGATAACATGTTATACTTAACCAGTTGTTAATAAGCTCAGAGTCAGTTCAGATCTGGCATTACTAGTTCCCCGCCAATTATCAGATGCCCGAAGTCGAAGTTCAGTGCCATCGGCGCTACCGCGAATAGAGGTCCAATCCAAGGTTCAGTTCAGTTAAAACGACGACGAAGCGAGCGCACCACTAAATGACTTCAGCAACTCATAGAAGCACCAAAGATCCCAACATGGCAGCGATGATGTCCATCTTGCCGGGGTTGGGTCAGCTCTACAACGGCGAGTCGCGCAAAGGCGCACTTTTCTTGGTTGTATCGGCCATCAATTTAGTCGTGCTTATCATGCTTGTGATGTCCGATCCAATCCTCAACAGCCTCATGGAGTTCGGAAAATCGGCCCACATGAGACCGAACGTCGAGCTCGTCACCGCGCTCAGGCAGATGCATATAGGAAGTCCTGCGTCGTTGATGATCGTTGGGATGTTCGTGTTGTATATCGCGTTTGCTATGCGCGATGCATACGATCATGCGGTCATGGTGCATCGCAAGACGCTGTATCCCGAATGTGTTTTGGAGATGACCGAAGCAACAAGCGGTTCGTACATCTTCCATATTTCGATGATGCTCGCTTGCTTCATTCTTGCTTTCTTCTTTCTCGTTCCACCTCCGCCTAGAAGTCAGGTGACCGACATTGAATTTATTCAAAACCAAGAGAAGACTGAAAAGAAGATAATCAGCCGAGTTAAGGCACAACACAATTCTGAAGAACGAGGCAAGAAAGATCCCAAGAAGGAGATTCAAACCCCTTCGCCGGCTCCAGCCAAGCAAAGCAAGCCTTCCGAAAATAAGCCTGCACCGACTCCGCATCCGACTCCTCAGCCGGTAGCGAAGCCCTCGCCGCAGCCTTCTCCAAGTCCGCGTCCGACACCGACGCCATCTCCGAGACCGAGCCCGTCTCCGTCTCCGAGCCCGCACCCATCGCCGTCACCTTCGCCGAGCCCGCGTCCTACTCCGACGCCGTCACCCTCGCCGAGCCCATCTCCAGTACCGGTGGCGAAACCGATGGCGCTGCCGAATCCTTTCGCGGCTCCTACAGCCAATCCTTCACCAACACCGTCTCCTTCCCCGGCTCCCGTGAATATCTCGAAAGCCATAGGATCTCCTTCACCAGCCCCAGCACCGAGAATCGGCGCGGGCGGCGGCCCTAGCGCCGCAGCTGGTGCGGCACCGGCACCTGTCGCAATTGCATCCGCCAACACTGGCGGCGGCGGTGCGCCATCGATCGTGCCTGTGTCCGGCGGAGGCTCTCCAAACCGAGGCGGCGGAACCGGACCAGCACCCGCACCGGCTCCCAGCAAGTCGTCTAGAACTGGCGGCGGCGGCGGTGGCGGCGGTGGTCCAGCACTCGCGGTAGCACCAAGCGTACCCAAAGGTGGCGGCTCGTCCGGCGCTCCATCAGGTGGAGCAGGCGACGGAGCCAAGGGCAACACCGATGGTAAACCGGGCGCACCAAACCGCGGAGCCCAAGCAGATGTCGATTTCGGTCCTTACATGGCAGACCTGCAACGCCGTATCAAGCGCGCATGGTTTCCGCCTAAAGGAAACGAGTCCAAACGCGTTTCAGTTGTATTCAAGATTCACAGGGACGGACAAATGTCTAACCTGCGCCTTGATAAATCTTCAGGTTTAGCGATAGCGGACCAGGCTGCCCTTAAAGCGGTCGAAAACGCTGCGCCATTCAGGCCGCTGCCACCTGGGGCACCTGATGATGTTGATATCCAATTTACCTTCGACTACAACGTGTTTGCCGGCGGAGGCCGGGGTGTGTTCCGCCAATTCTGATAGACTTGGCAGGGCGAATGATCATGTTTATTTGGAGCAGCAGGAGAGCAAATGGAAAGTAAATTTTTCACCTACTTCATGGAGTTCATGATCAATGACTGGTTCGCCAGCATTCCCATCACAATATGCTCTATCTTGACGGTAGGCGTGGTGATAGAAAGATACCTCTACTACCAACAGAATCGTCGAGATGTGACATCGTTCATCCACCAGCTTCAACGCGAGTTGGAATCCAATAACCTGCAAAAGGCCCAGGCTACCTGCAGCAGGCTTGGAGGCGTGGTCGGCGAAGTCGCTGAAGAAGGCGTTCGCTTGATGGCAGAACAGAAAGAAGACTTCTCGAAAGCATTCGACATTACTGTCGGTCTCGTAACCCGTAAACTCGAAAAGAACCTGGCAATTCTAGGAACGATCGGCGCTACCTGCCCCTTCCTTGGATTGTTCGGAACAGTGGTCGGCGTCGTATTCACACTAGACCAACTCGGCACCGCTGGTGGTGGTACCCCTGCGGTCGTCACCGGTGTTGCGAAAGCTCTCATCGCGACAGGTTATGGTCTAATCGTCGCCATCTTGGCTGTTATCTTCAACAACACCTACACCAACACGGTGAAGCGTTTCAACGATGACTTTTTGCTTTTGAAGCTGTTGTTCCTCAGCTTCGTCAGCAGCGAAGCCCCGACTCACGCTAGATAATTGGTGTAGATCTGATGCGTTCGTTCTCGCCCGCAAGGGCAACGGTCAGCAGCAAATTGGCCGGCTGGAGGTGATGTTCAATGTCAATGGGAGCTGTCGGTGATTCCTTCACCGAAATCAACGTTACGCCATTGACGGATGTGTTTCTTGTGTTGCTCGTAATCATGATCTTGATCGCGCCACTCATCGACAAATCCGATCTCAAAATCAAACCTCCGGAAACTAAGAACGCCAAGAAAGACGAAGCCAGCAAAGGCATTCACATCGACATCGATAAAGACGGGCAGATCGCTATAAACGGTAAGTTTATGGAAAAGACCGACGCTGAAAGCATCACAGTCGTTGTGAAAGACTTGTTGACGAAGTTTGGACAGAAAGAAGTACCGGTCACCGTCAATGCAGATGGTGACTGCAAGCAAAAAGATGTCGTCAGCATCATGACCGCTTGCTCGACTGCAGGCGTTAAGAGAATGCGCGTGGCGACAGTCCAGCAATCTAACTACTAGGTGTGTTGAATCACTATCGGCTCGCACTGCTGGGATACCCGGTGTCGCACTCTCTGTCGCCGGCTATGCATGAGGCGGCGCTCGCGTACTTCAACTTCACCGGTGATTACTCGCTGAGAAGCGTTGCTCCGGCAGATCTCAGAACAGAAGTAGATTGCATCATTGATGAAGGCATCAACGGTTTCAACGTAACCATTCCGCACAAAACTCGCGTGTATGCGCTTGTCGATCGGCGCACTCCCGAAGCATTGCGTGCAAGGGCGGTGAATACTGCAAAGGTTCTTTCCGGTCGCAGATTGATTGGACACAACACGGACATCGGTGGTCTGATCGCTGCATTGTGCCTTGGTTTGCGACGGCTCTATGCACCTGATACGGAAGCCGCATGCGCCATGGATACTTCCGATTTACTGAAGCAGGATTTTGACAGTCTTGTCAGTGCTGGAAAAGTAGCGACGGAAACCGCATGTGTGATCGGTGCCGGAGGCGCTTCAAGAGCGGCTCTCAATGGACTTGTTGCGTTAGGCTACAAGAAGATTTTGGTGGCGGCACGCAACAAAGAAAAGAGTGAGGAACTAGTCAAAGAGTTCGCCGAGATGTTGCCTGAGCTGACTGAACACTACCAAGTCGAAACGCCCCATCTCACTGCGATTGGCATAAGCGAGACAGATCTCTTTTGGGTGAAACAACTCGCAGAAATTTCACTGATAGTAAATTGCGCTCCGATTGGTCAAGTCGATGATGTGCTCCCGGACTGGCTTGTGCAACTTCTCGAAAGCCTGTCTCCAAAAAGTATCGTCTTTGATCTGGTGTACAGCAAAGGGTCGAAACCGACGCCGATAGTTGAGAAGGCTCGAGCACAAGGTCTCGGCGCATTTGATGGACTGGACATGTTGGTCTATCAGGCAGTGGAAGCTTTTCAATTCTGGACTGGACATGAGCCCCCGGCACAGATCATGAAAGATGCGTTGTTGGCTGCAACAGGCCGTTCTCTCTAAAAAGCAGAACCTCGCGTCCTTTTCAGGCGGCGAGGTTCATAAAGAAACGCTTGCTTCTATGAGCAATTCCGTAGAGATACTAGCAGCATCTAAAAAGTATTCAACTAGAAAAAAACTCACTTCTTCAAATTCTTGGTCGTGAATTCGAAGTCGGTTTGCCGATCAACAGACAGCTTGTGCAGGTCGCGCATCATGATGCCTTCTTTCTTTTGCGCTGCATTGTCAAACCATGTTTTGTATTGTGCCGGAACAGCCAGGAGCAGACCAAGTTGCGTGAGATTGTAGCGACAGGGTCCTGCACCTGAGACCCCAAGCCGAATTGCAACGCCACCTTTCTCCAAGTGATGGAAGGCAAATGCATTCAATAAAACAGCATCCAGCGTGCCGCATTGTCCATCGCCCAATAACGGCTTTCCATCAATACTTTCGAGAAATGCCTTCACTGATGTCGTATCGAGTGAATCTTCAGCAGCTTGCTTGATTACTTTGTCAGCGGCAAGCGCCTTCAACAGCGGCTTTTCAGAAAACATCTTATTGAGGACAAACATTTTTGCGCGTCGTGTTTGGGGCTCGTAAGACAAACCGCCATCTTGCATCTTTCCACCCAGAGACTCCGGCGATCTCAGGTCCAATGCGACGTAACGTGTCTCGCCACCAGGATGCGCTTCGGCTGGCTGGTTGTTGAGTGTGCCTGTTTCGAAGTCGCTAATGCGAAGACTGAGAATAGGACCAACTAGAGACAGCACTTGATAGTGCTGCTCGTATGAGTAATCCATACCTTTTTCTCGATCTTTGATCAGCGCACGAAAGTCGCTTTCTGCCTGCTTCTTGGCCGAGAAGACGATCTTGCCGTTGCTGTCTGTTGCGACTATGTCGGCGCTAGTCCACTTCAATGTGAAGCCGGCTGACTTCCCTTCGTAAATGGTCGAAGGTGTGCCCGCGATCGCGCGAGAAGACGTCGCCGTGCTAATCAAGAGCAGAAGCAGGCAGACCGTATTACTAAGAAAACGCATCTTAAATGAACGGTGCCTGACCTTCAAAGAAGATCGGCACTAATTGCATTGCCAGGCCGAGTTCGCCATCAATCGCTAGAATCCCTGCCAAAGCGGCAGTCATTGCAGACATTTTTCCTGCAAGAATCAATTCGAAGTCTTCTACGTCGACTGAAATCGTGCAGTCGGCTTTGCTTTCGGCGGGGTTGTCTTGCTGAATGAATTCACAGGTGCCGTCAGAGATACGAGTGAGCCACGAACCTCCGCCTTGTCCTTTAATCGTGAAGAGATAGGTAGCTGAAAGATTGCGAGCGGCTTCCGGCTTGAATCTCTTACGAAGCTCGTCAATAGTGTTGTTCGTGAGCAAGTGAATATCCTCGTTGCGCTTGGATTTGTCGTCTGTCTGTTGTCCAAGGCTGGCTAAGAAGGCTGATTATAACGCAGATGATTGAAACTCTAACCAGAAGACTTACTAAATGTATTATGAGGAAATTCTCTCTGATGGCGGTGTCGAGTCGCGGTAGAGTCATGTTCTAGAGTTCGCCGCAAGAGTAAATATTGATGAAAGGCAGCGCAGACGATTCGAAAACGCCCGGTCACTCGAGTTCGAAAACGAGTCACAGCAGCAATTTGACAGACTGGCGCCCGGCGAAACGCAAGAACTTTTCTACGGTTTCAACTGTTCTCAATACAGTCATATCCAAGTTGGGTTTGGATAAACGGTTGAAGGAACACACTTTCATGAGCCTGTGGCCGGCGATTGTGGGTGACGTTTTTGGAAGCAGGTCGCGACCTTTATTTATTGATAGCGAGAAGAACCTCGTGGTGGCGGTCAAAGACGCATCAGTGGGTCAAGAACTCAGCCTTTACAAATTGGAAATCTTAAAGAAGCTCAAGCTGGCTGGAAAGAGCGTGGGTGTGGAGATTTCAGGTTTGCGTTTTGATTTGAAACACTACGGCAAACCACCTGAGCCGGCAACAATTCCTGATGATAAGCGCCCAGGAATTCCCGAACCGCAAGAGTCGGAGTTGCGAAGCATAGTGCTCACCGAAGAAGACTTAAAAGAGTTGGAAGAGTTGGGCGCGCATTTAAAAATGAACGATTTGCCAGAATCGACCGTGCGGCAAGAAATGCAGGCTGCATCACCTGAGCGAATTCTCAGCGTGTTTGAAAGAGAGTTAAGACTTCGTCGTTGGAAAATGTCAAATGGTTGTCCTTCGTGCGAAAGGTGCGGCACGCTTACTGCGCGTTTCTTTGGCGACAAACGACAATGCTCCCTTTGTTATATCGAAGAAGTATCTACATGATTTTTAACAGAATCGAAGATTTGAGCTTTTCAAGGCTTCCTTCTGACTACTGTGTTATGATTCCGGTCTTCACTACTGATCCCGTCAGCGCAGACAGACCGACAGTTTACGGTGAATTCTTCAGATTCTAAGGCGACAATGATTCGACTTCAGAACGTTTCCAAGAACTATGGCGGCAGACCCGCTCTAAACAACATAGACTTGCACATCAGCATGGGCGAGTTTGCGTTTCTCGTTGGTCCTTCAGGTGCCGGAAAGTCCACGCTCATGCGGCTCTTGTATCGTGAAGAAACCCCTTGCTCGGGCAACGTGTATATCGGCGGCGTCAACCTCAACCGGCTGCATGCTCGCCAGATTCCACTATTGAGAAGGCGTCTCGGCATTGTGTTTCAAGACTACAAGTTGCTGCCGCGCCAGACGGTATTCAACAACGTTGCCTACATTCTGCGTGCGCTCGGCGTAGCAGAGGCTGATGTTTCGCGACGTGTCTTAAGCGCACTGAATGTGGTGAACCTCGAACACAAAGCTACTGCCTACCCAGCAGAGTTGTCTGGTGGAGAACAGCAGAGAGTCGGCATCGCCAGAGCTATTGTTAATGGACCGCCGGTTCTTCTCGCTGATGAACCGACCGGCAACCTGGACCCTGCGACCTCACTGGAAATCGTTCAACTGCTAGAACGCATTAGCCAGCGCGGCACAACTGTTTTGATCTCAACTCACGATCAACCGATCGTCAACGCGCTCAAGCGCCGAGTCATCGGCTTGCGCGACGGTGAGATTATTGCCGACGTTAACAGCGGTGTTTACGACCAGGGCAGTGAAGTTTACGAGAGTGGAACATTCGACTTGGAGAAGATAATCTAGGTTATGCGCCAAATTCGCATCATGTTCAGAATAGTGATTGAAACTCTATTGGGTCTCAAACACAGCGGTTGGTCAAACTGGCTGGTCGTCAGCATTCTGGCGATTGCTTTGACAATATTCGGTGGCGTTTTGATGTTGACCATGTCGCTGAAAAATCTGGTCACCGCATGGGGTTCTCAACTGGAAATCTCTGCGTATCTGCAGGAAGATGCCGACCCGAAGAAAATTGCCAAAGAGGTCAGTCAATTCCCGCAAGTGCAGTTGGTTGAAATTGTGCCGAAGGAAGTCGCATGGCAAGAGATGCAGCACACTTTCAAGGTCGCCGCAATTTCCAACCCGTTGCCTAATACTCTGCACGTCCGTCTCGTAAGCGCCGATCAAGTGGAAGTTGTTGCGCCCAAGTTGAAGTTGCTTAGTGGCATTGAGAACATTCGATATCCTTTGAAGGTCGCTAAAAAAATCAACGACATTCGACACTTCCTCGAACTCGCAGGCATTGTCGTGACCGGCGCTCTAACTTTTGCCACTCTCACCGTCATTGGCAATACCATTCATCTTGTGATTCAAGCTCGACATCGAGAAATTGAGATTCTCAGCCTTATGGGTGTCGGACATTTCTATATCAAGTGCCCGTTCGTCTTGCAGGGCGCTGCCTATGGCGCATTCGCCGCAATTCTGGCAATCGGAGTCCTTGGATTGATAGGTTGGTACATCGACCCATACATTCAAGAGCAACTCTTGAGCATTGCGCCGTTCCTTCCAAAGAATCTCGCATTCGGATTGCAACAAACATTCCTTGTCTTGCTGTCTCTTGGACTCGCTGTCGGAGCCGGCGGCGGCGCCTGGACGTCCGGTCGATACATCAAGATCTAGCATTACAGTTTTCACGCTGTCACTGCTGAACTTATTCAACTTCCTCGAAACTCGTGATGATTTCGGCTCGATGATTTTCGGCCCAGATGTGGTCTTTTCCTGAAGGCGAGTAGTTTTTCCTGAAGGCGAGTAGTTTTT
>CAYZJR010000001.1:21971-39745 GCA_964478655.1 uncultured Candidatus Obscuribacterales bacterium | reverse complement strand
CAGATGTGGTCTTTTCCTGAAGGCGAGTAGTTTTTCCTGAAGGCGAGTAGTTTTTTCTGAAGGCGTGTAGTCTTTTTTCTGAAGGCTGGTTTGCCTGTACGGATTCGGTATGTGCAGATTTTTCTGTCCGTAAACGCAGTGCCAGCAAGCTATACCAGTCTCGGTTTTGTGCACATACCGAACCTCCCAAGGGAAAACACCAGCAAAAAAATTGAGCACCAACTGCAATGTTTAGCCGGGGTTTGTCAAGCGTCGTAAAAAGCAAATCGCGCAACCGCTAGCTAGATTGAACGATCTAAACGATTGCGCGAAATGAAATCAGATTTGCTGCAGGCACGGGGTTAACGCGCCTGCTCAACATCAAGAGTTAGCGAGGAGCCGGCTCGAGGACGGAAACGCTGACCATCTTGTCTCCTTTGCGGAGCTGCATGACTACGTCTTGTCCTTCGATTGCCTTGCCGAACACTGCATACTGCATATCCAGGAAGTTGGCAGGTCCCAGCGTGAAGTAAAACTGCGAGCTTGCCGAGTTCGGGTCGTTGGCGCGGGCCATTGCGATGACACCTGCTTCGCTGTGCTTCAAGTTTGGCTTTACTTCAAGTGGAATGTTTCTTTCTTTGTTGGTTGCGGGGTCTTTGTAGCCACCGTATCCGGTGCCTTCAGGGCAGCCGCCTTGAATGCAGAATCCAGGTTCGTATCTGTGGAAGATAAGACCGTTGTAGAAGCCCTTGGTCACTAGGTCAAGGAAGTTGTCTGCGGTCGCCGGCACTTCGGATTTATAAATTTGAACTTTGATTTTACCCTTGGTTGTTTCCATTACCACAATAGGGTCGCTTGGATTCATGTTGAATTATCTCCTCGACTGAGTATTGTTGACTGTTTCCGAGTTACTTTTTCCGTGTTACTTGGCCAAGTACACTTTCGTCATTTTGTCGCCGATTTGAATCGATTGAACGACGTTCATGCCTTCTATAACTTTGCCGAATACGGCATAGCTGCCATCAAGACCGTGTTGCGGTGAGAGTGTGAAGTAGAACTGGCAACTTGCAGAATTTGGCGCACTAGATCTAGCCATCGCAATTACGCCTGTGTCGTGTGTGAGTTGAGGCTTTGTTTCCAGTGGAATTGTGCGACGGGCCTTGGTAGCGGGGTCGATGTAACCACCGGTTCCATTGCCTTGTGGATCTCCACCTTGCACGCAGAAATTCGGTTCGACTCTGTGGAATGAGAGGCCGTTGTAGAAGCCCTTGCCTACTAGATCGAGGAAGTTTGCCGCAGTGATCGGCGCGTCGTTTTTGTAGATTTGAACTTTGATAGTTCCTCTTGGTGTTTCAATGACAACGACTGGGTCATTACCTGCTGAAGCGGCTTTCTTGGGAGCAGCCATGCTTTCCGTGGCAACAAAGAACATTGAAACGAATGCCACCAAAAGTGATATCGCCGTTGTTTTGACAGACAATCTGCTGATCATCCTTGCAACTCCTATTTGACTGTGACGAAGTTCTAATTTTAGCAGCTTGGTATCGAGCGAAGGTCAATCATCGTTTTTTTGTTCGATGAGCCTTGCAAGCCGATTGGCGCATGATGCTAAGGCGCAGGTTGTGGGGCGCCTGTACTTACCTTGACACCCTTCACCGACAAGACCAGTGCGCCGGAAGGCAGGTCAAAAGGAGCGAACAGAACAGGAACTCTCACATCACTTATCTTCGACTGCGGCGGCACGTCAAATCCAAACCATCCGGAAGTCTCATCGCCAGGCATGATTAACCTTCGAGTAAAGCGTTCGCCTTCGATTTCATGGCGAGGACCATCGCGACCAAGCGCCACGCCCAGATCGCGTTTCCTGTTTTGCTTCGGCATCAACATCTCATGAAAGACGGGACCGGCAAGCCCAAGGCTTCCCACTGAAACCGCTGCAACAGCAAACTTTCCACCTTTGGTCAGTTTCGGTATTGAGTTCTTCTCCAAAGACTTCTCAGCTTCGGGTGCAGCAGCGGGCACAGCATTGCCGTCGGTGGGTCCGTCAAGTCGCGCCAATACTAAATTTCCAAGAACAATGATGGGTTGGTTGCTGTTGTTCTTGATTTTCAATTCCATAAACTCGAGCGGCTTACCCTTATAGTTAGACAAAGGGCAACCTGGCAGCCTCTTCGCTTCTCCTTCCACACCAGAAGTTTCGGCAAGAGCATTTAGCGTTGCCGTCGCGGGGAGCGACTTTTCTTGCGGATCATCAATGGTGTCGCCATCTTGTGGCTCCGTTCCATTTTTATTTTTCGCTGCTTTCTTCGATTGTCGCGACCCTGATTGCGGCTGTGGCTGCGGGTCTGGCGAGGTTGTTTGCGACGCAGGAGACACTGTCTGCGTGGGTGGCTGCGTGATTGGAGGCTTTAACGGCGCCTCGCTTTGCTGTTCCGCCTGAGCATTTGCTGCCAGTGCAGAACAACTCAACACTGCACTCAGCAATGCAGAAACGAGCATTCGAGATCTAGGAATTATTGCGAGCATATTCGGGTTTCCATGATTCAACGGTCAATGCATCACCGTCACCACGAGTCCGTGATGGGTAAGGGCTCATGACATGGGCCGCCTATCTTTGGCGTTGCCCCTGCAGTTGATAGGTTACCTTAGCGCGAGGCGGTCCTTCCCCAGGTTTTACGACAGATAGACGTTCAAAACCATTAAATTGCGCTCCGCCGTTGACGAGCTGCATCACCACGGCTTCTTGAATCATCGTGTTTTTCATCGGATGTTGATAACGAATCGTCGCAGTCGCGCCATTGCACTCTACGACCTGCAGCGGCATCGAGGCGCCAGTGTCAGAACCAAGCTGATAGCCCATCTGCGGGCTTCCAGAGATGCGCCAGATGTTTTGTGTGTTCATTGCGAAGATGTTTTGAATGCCGTCCTGATATTGAGGAAGGGCTTCAACCTTGGTTCTCAATCCTCGAACCAGCCATGCACCCATGAATTGAGGCGGCAGCTCGACCGATTGCTGAACTCCCATCTGAATAGGTGGGCGCTGAGGTGGCGGTGGTCCCTGATCGCGGGCCCCACCCTGAAGCTTGAGCTTTCGTTGCGGAGGGCGCTGCTGCTGGTCGATTTGCCCTTGTAGTGGTTTCGCCGGTTGAACCATTTGCGGCGGTGGGTACCCGTATGCACCATAGTCGCTGGGCGGCGCTTGCATGGTACCTGTTTCGGAGACGCCACCCTTTAGGGGTTCGCTGGACGCGGCTAGGGGAGTCAAAACTGCCGCCGCTACGGAAATAAAAACGGTAAAAGAGCGGGCGGTCTTCAACATTGGGCTTTCTCCTCAGAGTCCTGTACCTATAAACCGTCCTCCTCATTCTAATGCTTTTCATCAAATTTAACTGGATTTTATTTATTGAAATTGCGATTTCATCCGGGAGCGACCGCGCGCGTGGCTCGCGCTTGCCGAATTAAGGTAGGATCGAACTCCCTGCAGTTGGAGGACACGATGCAGTTTCTTGTTTTGGGTTATGACGGCACCGATGAAAAAGCGCTTGAGCGCCGCATGGCTGCGCGCGAAGCTCATTTGGCCTTAGGCGATAAGATGAAGGCCGAAGGAACATTGTTGTATGCGGCAGCCATTCTTGATGATTCGGACAAGATGATTGGGTCTGCCATGATTTGCGATTTTTCGTCGCGAGAGGCTTTAGATCAATGGTTGAAGGTCGAGCCGTACATGACCGGTGGCGTCTGGAAAAAGGTTGAAGTAAACAAAGCGCGCGTTGGCCCGAGCTTTGTCAAAGCGCAGGAAGTTTCCGCCAGATAAGCACGGTATCGCCGACGATACTAGTGTTTCTTGATAGCGCCCGGCTTGACCTGAAGATTTGCTGTGGCTGTCGGTAGACAGGCCGCATCTTCGGCCGTGAAAGATGGTTGCGTTATCTCTTCAGAGAATCCAAGTTCTTGCAGTCTCTGGTAGGCCGCTTGTCCTGTTGTTGAGCGGGGTTCCGCCACGACGATGTCGACGAGTGGACTCAACGCTTCAGGAAAACGCTTTTGCTTGATCAACACGTCTGCCTTCAAGAGCATTGCTTGATGCTTGATTTGGCCGATCTTGAGAGCGGTCTGCCGCTCTTGTTGGCTTTGCAGTTTGGTGCCGTCGTTCTTTCCGAATGAAACCGACATCTTCCAATGCGCATCCGCCATCTCTTGGAGCCACTCACAAAGAGTGAAAACACTGTCTTGAACTTCTTGCGGTCTGCTTATTGCCAAAAGATTGCGTAGCTCTTCAAGACGCAGCTTTGCGTCATTGACCGTTAGAGGTAGCTGCCGATAGCGACTCTGCTGACCGACTGATTGATCTTGCACAAATGCGCCCGGCGCTGGTGATCCGAAACCGCCAGTTGTAGTTTGTGCCGATCTGCGCGATTGATTTGCACCCGACCAGCCGGACGAGCCATTAGACGTACCCGGCGTCGGAGCCGCGTTTGAGGACGCTCCACCACCAGGCAACGGAGAACCGGATTGCGCACACACTAGATTGACGCTGCTGGCAAAAGCGCATACGGTCACCAGCGCGGACATAGTTTTGAATAGAGTTTTTTGCATGATTTCAAGAATTTCGCACGACTCGAGCGACCGTCTTCGTTCGCCTAGCCGGGGAGCCAACTTCGGATGCCAGACGAAGCTGATTCTACCAGACTCCTAGTGTCCTCTAGCTGTGTTAGGATGATTGATTACGCGCAAAAAAGGCACCGTGCCGAGCGGTTAGTTCGCTGTAATGTGCGCGCCGTTTGATATTTGGTGATTTTTGATGGCAGTCAGGTGGTGTGCCCCCAACAAGGTCAAAGCGCTTGCGCTTTTGGCTGTTTTCAGTTCGACTTGTTTGGCACCTGTCAGCGCTGCGGAGCTGGCGGTGAAAACTCAGGGTAAGGCGGTTGTCTATGGCAACTCCACCGACACTTCATTCGTGCACAAGTATTTGCGGCCTGGCGAGTACATGCTGGAGACTGAGCTTAAGCCAGGCATGGATGGCTACGGTCTGTCAGTTTTTCATGGGACGACCGTCGAGAAGTTTCCAGTCAAGATCATCGGCGTTCTCAAAAATGTGATCAACGGTCGCAATGCCATTTTGATTCGAATTGCAACTGAATCAATGGGGAAGAACAATGTCATTCGCGGCATGTCCGGAAGCCCAATCTATGTCAACAACAAATTGGTGGGCGCTCTGTCTTTCGGTTTTGATTTTTCGAAAGAACCAATTGCCGGTGTAACTCCCATCGTCGACATGCTCGACTCCATGGCTCAGCTTGATTTGCCTGAGCACCTTCGCAAGACGCACATTGGGCGCATTCCGCTTGTGCCTACTGCGATGAATTCTGAAACTCCTGATGCAATTCAGCCTCGTGGAGTATCGGGCGGTGCACCACGAATGGTGCCGCTCATGTCGCCTGTCGCACTTTCCGGGTTCTCCCCACAAGCGGAGAGTTTTTTGAGTGAACGGTTGGGACGCTTCGGGTTGCTCGTCAATTCCGGCTCTGCAGGCGGGCTCGACCCAAGCTTGGCACAATATGCAAAAACTGTTCCTGCAAGAAAAATCGCTTCGGCTACACCCACTTCCGCAATCGCTCCCGGCGGTGCCATCAGTGTATTGCTCTCCACAGGCGACTTTTCGTCGCAAGCAACAGGCACCGCCACGCAAAACTTCAATGGAAAAATTCTTGCGTTTGGTCACTCGTTTCTCTCAGCTGGACCAGTTGAGTTTCCGATGGCAACTGCATTCGTGCACGAGATTCTTCCCAGTCTCGCCGTTTCTTTCAAGCTAGCGTCACCTATAAATGTAGTTGGTTCGATGGTTTCAGACCGTCCTTGGTCGGTCGGCGGCGTCACCGGGCGAACATCGCGTATGATTCCCGCAACTTTTACGGTCACCGACGAGACGCGTCAGCTTCGCCGCAAGTACGACTGTGCAATAGTCGATCACCCTGACTTGACTCCTGATTTATTGTCAGCCACTGCCATGTCGGCGGTAGACGCAACCCACCAATCTACTGCGCCGTACATTGCAAAAGTCAATTCAACAATAGAGGTCGAAGGGCACGCGGCAATTCATCGCAGCGATCGCTTCTCCAGCAACTTTTCTGCGCACACTTTTAGTGCATCCGGTTTAAAGTTTCGCTCGGTGTTAGATCCAGTTGGTTCATCGGTGCTTAACTCGACCAACAAGATAATGAACAACACGTTTGAATCCGCAAAAATCAAACGTGTGAAGCTGGATATTGTATTGGAAGATGGAAGAAAAACCGCTAGGGTCGAACGCGTGTATTTGGACAAGTCTGTCGTCGCCCCTGGAGACAACGTTACGATCAACTGTGTAGTGAAGCCGTTCAACGAGCCCGAGAAGGTCATGCAGTTGAGCCTTCCAGTGCCACGGGATATACCTGATGGCGATCTTTTGGTTGGTGTCACAAGTGGTGACGACTTGGATGTTGTGCGAAAGCGTCTCGGAATTGTCGACCCGATTCCTGATACTTTGAGTGAAACCATAACTCGAATTAACACCAAGGGCAGTGCCAACGCATTGTGCGCGGTTGTTGCTCTACCGGATCATTCAATTCATGTCGGTTCAATGGTTTTGCCCGGTCCGCCGGCTCATTGGAACAGACTCTTTTTCTCTGATCGATACACGCGCGGACCGATTCTTGTAAAAGGTGAAGAACGCGCATCAGCAGATACAGATTATCTTCTCGATGGAAGCCACATCATTTCGGTTGAGGTGAAAAGCCCTGATAAAGAACTGGCGAAAGCTGCGCCGTTCTCTGGTGCAATCAGCGGCTCTCAGGCACCGCTTGATGGGATTTTTGTCACAGATCAAGCAAGAAAAGTCTTGGAAGCTGCAAAAAAGATTGATACCACACTCAATACCGTAGCTCCGGCGAAACCGGACACGCCACTAATTCCTTGGTTTACACCGAAAGAGTATCCGCACTCCAGACTGACACAACTTTGGAGACAGGAGTCAGAATCGGCGTTCCGTCAGGGCAAGTGCGAGGCAGTCACTCTCGACAGTTGGGGACGCCTCTTGCCTGGTTTCAAGAAGCTCGAACAAAGTCGCCTCGCGGATGACACAAGGATTTGGTCTTCTGTTTATAGCGAAGGCTACCTGTATATAGCAGCCTCAGATCGCATTTTGCGATGGAAGCCTGGTATGGACAAACCGGAGCTGGTAGTAGAACTTGGCGGTATTGCCATTCCTTCACTGGTGGCTGACTCGAACGGGGTGGTTTATGCGGCTTGCGTTCCATCAGGACGCGTCGTTGCGATTTCAGGTAACAAGGGTAAGTTCTCGCAGCAAGTTGTTTTCCAATGTCCTGATCCCGTAATTGCAAGCATGGAGATCGACAACAACGGAACTTTGTATGTTGGTGCGGCAGGCAGCGGCAAAGTGTATAAAGTTGAGAAAGGACACGGTGGAACCATGCTTGTCGATTCAGGACAAGCTCACGTGACTTGCCTTTGGTTCAATCAAAAGGAGAAAAAGCTCTACATTGGCACCGGCGAAAAGGGATGCGTTTTCAGCGTTCAACCTGATGGCAGTTTGAAGACCGAGTATCAATCTTCCGAACACATCGTAACTGGAATTGCGCGCGATCGCAGTGGCTCATTATATGTCGCCACCGCTGGAAGTGGTCGACTCATGCGGCTAAACGCTAAGGGTGAGATGCAGTTGCTTGCGACGAGCCAGGCATTTTACACTTTGGTTTACGACGAGAAAGATGACTGCGTTTACACCGGTGATGCCGAAGGCGATATCACGCAGGCAAGAGTGGAGCCGCTTAGTGGTGTACCTTACCTCGTACCTGTCTTTCACACCGAACAAGAAGCTGTCACCTCGGTAGCTCTCAATCGACCCAACGGGCAGTTGCTAGCAACAAGTGCAAACTTGCCGTCTGTAATGGCGTTCGAAGTTGAAACCGGATTGGACACGCAACCAACTTATGTTTCGCAAATCAAAGATGGTGAACGCCTAACAAAGTGGATGCATGTAAGACTCTTTGGTTTGTACAACGATACGTTCAATATGTTGAACAAAACTGTGCGAGTTGAAACCCGCACTGGAGAATCATCTCAGCCGGATTCAAGCTGGTCCGCCTGGAAAGAGTGCCCGTACACCAGTGATGGCTTTGCAATCGCATCACCTAATGGGCGCTATTTTCAGTATCGATTGTCTTGGAATCGAAAAGCTCTGTCGGAAAAGATCGACGCCGCAAGTGGCGCGAAGAGTGATGCAGACTCTGGCTTGGGTCCAGACACTCGCACCGCATGGGAAAAGAGTTCATGCATTCACAGACTTGAAGTCACGTATCTCGGAATGAATCAGACACCAAAGATCGCGTCCGTTCTTCCGATTTCAGGAACCGTGCTTTCAGGCAAACACGAATTTACTGTGACGGCAAGCGACCCCGATCACGACAACTTGGATCTTCGGTTAGATATTTCCACCGATCGTGGCAGCACCTGGAGAGCACTTGCAGCCAACGTGCGCCCCAAGCACTCGAAGAAGGAAGACGACAAGAAACAAGAAAGCACCAGCGATAAAGACACTGACTCCGGTAAAAAGACTGATACCAAGGACGGTGATGCAAAGGCTTCTGACTCGAGTACATCTTCCGAAGAAGTGAAATCCAATGAGACGAAACCACCTGAGCCAGGAGACCCTACAGACAAGTCTCAAGATGGTCAGGACGTGCCGCCCGACCCGGATAAAATTCAGTCTCGAAGCCTCAATACGATGTACGCGAATGAGGGGAGTGCCGCATTCGACTACCTAGAGTCGAGTCCGGCTTTGCGAAAGAAAGAAAAGGACGGCAACAAGTCTAAGGACGATTCGAAAGAGGATAAGAAGCCGGAAGAAAAGGAAAAAGAACAAGATAAGAGCAAAGAAGAAAAGAAAGACGATAAGACCAAGGACGAGTCCAAGGATCAAAACGGCAGAAAGGAAGAGGCAAAACCGCAGGATAAGACGAAGAAGCCAGAGTCCAAAGGTGAAACTTCCAAGCCGGACAAGACCACTGATAAGAATGCAGAGAAGACCGAAAAAGAGGCTGCTGCGAAAAACAAGTTGCTCCAGATACTTTCGAGCACTAACACGAAGACGGACGGTGTGCCGACATCTGAGAAATTCACCTGGACCTGGGACACGTCTAAACAAAAAGACGGAGCTTACTTGCTGAGATTTATTGTTACGGACCAACCATCGAACGGGGTCGACGATGCGAAAACCTATTCGTATAAATCGATCATCGTAGACAACAGCAAACCAACAATAGGCTCCGTCGACTGCAAAGAAGTTGATGGCAAGTGGGTCTTGCGCGTAGTTGCCGAAGACTCAACACAAATCGCTAATGCAACATTCAATGTGGGAACTGAAGAACCATGGGCATTGGTACCAATTGAAGGAACGCTCGCAGATAGCCAAAAGGTTGTTTTGGGAGCGGAAGGTTTCCCCGTTCCTAAGGGAACGCATAAACTGGAAGTCCAAGTTTGGGATCGCGCGGGCAACTCACAAACCCGCACAATCTCAGTAGTTTCGCACACTGGCAGAAAGGCGAAGTAATCGTGCAAACAGGAAGAATGTTTCGTACCAAGTCTCCCCAATCACTGGTTGACGAGGCGTACGAGCCACATCGTCAAATGAAAAAGACGCTGTCAGTTTTTGACTTGATAGCATTCGGTGTCGGAGCAACAATAGGCTCCGGCATTTTTGCTTTAACAGGAACCGCTGCTGCCGGGCAGGTCTCCACAGCGAAGGACTGGATTACGACACCAATCATCAACTTTGTGCTTGGTACTCCGATTGGCCGCGATGGTGCCGGACCTGCAATTGTAATTTCTTTTATGATTGCAGCCATTGCATGCGGTTTCGCCGCAATGTGTTATGCAGAACTTGCAGCAATGATCCCCGTTTCCGGCTCGGCATACACCTTTGCGTATGCCGCACTCGGTGAAGTAGTGGCATGGATTATCGGCTGGGACTTGATGCTGGAATATGCAGTGGGAAACATTGCAGTCGCCGTTAGTTGGTCCGATCACTTCTTGCACTTCATACACGGAATATGTGGAGCAAAGCTCCCCCTGTGGCTTACGACTGACTCAGGTACTGCCCTCACGCGTCTGGCGCTGTTGACACCAGACAATCCGCAAACGGCCTTCTATTCAAGTTTGGATCTGCCGATGCTTTTCGGTCATCCATTTGCAATGAATGTTCCTGCCGCAGTAATTGTTGCGCTCGTCACTTGGGTGCTTGTCGTCGGCATACAAGAAAGCGCTATCGTCAACACTATGGCAGTCGCCGTAAAGGTTATCGTAGTTCTTTTCTTCATCATTTATGGCGCTGGTTTTGTGAAGGCAGAGAATTGGGTTCCGTTTGCGCCAGGCGGTTTCGCCGGCATTATGGGTGGTGCAGCGATCGTATTTTTCAGTTTCATCGGATTTGACGCAGTGAGTTCAACTGCGGAAGAAACTAAAAACCCTCAGCGGGATATGCCAATCGGAATGATTGGAAGCCTTGCGATCTGTACGATTCTCTATGCCGGAGTATCGCTTGTGCTGACAGGAATTCTTCCCTACAGCAAATACGCAAATGATGCCGCGCCGGTTGCATCTGCGCTAGCTTCCACGGGACAAGGATGGGCGCACGTCGTTGTGAGTGTGGGCGCCCTCGCCGGAATGACTTCGGTGCTTCTCGTTTTTCAACTTGGGCAGCCCAGAATTTTCATGGCGATGGCACGCGATCGGCTATTGCCAAAGTTTTTTGGAACGCTCCATCCGAAGTACCGAACACCTTTCGTACCGACGATTCTAACTGGAGTGCTCGTTGGGGGTGCGTCGCTTTTCATAGACATTGGTCAAGCGGCTGAACTAACAAACATCGGTACTCTTGCAGCGTTCATCATTGTCTGCGCCGGAGTAATCTTCCTTCGAAAGACTCACGACACGCACCATCGACCATTCAAGTGTCCGGCAGTGCCGTGGGTTCCGCTCTTGGGGATTATCTCGTGCTTCATACTGATGCTTAGTCTGCCGGTAGTTACATGGATTAGATTTGTGGTTTGGATGGCTGCCGGGATGGTGGTGTACTTTATGTATGGTTATCGGCAACACGTCCATGTTCCCATAGGAGCCGGTGCGCCGACAGTTGAAGCGGTGGCTGCGCCGAGTTCCACACCAAAACCGAGCGAGTCTTTGGATGATACCGTTCCACCTGAATCGGTTCTGGGTCTGGACGATACTGTTCCTCCAGAAACTCTCTTGCCACCTCCGGACTCTTCGCAAGACTCGCCGCCGGACAAACCATCTGCACCAACTGGTTAATTTTCCAGAGTAACAGGGTTTTGATATGATCGGCCTATAGGCTTCCCAAAAGGAATCTTCAATTGGCTTGGTTCGACTTCCTAAAAGCGTCTTCGAAGAGCTCGCGCAGACAGCGTGGGGGTGTCGTCGAACTCAATCCGGAGCTGCCGACTGTTTTTGTAGATTGCGATGAGACGCTGGTTTCGACGAAGGCAGCTTTCTGGTGGCGCACGCCTAAGCATGGGCGGCGCGTGCAATTCAAAGGTCACACCTTCGATTCGATGCCGCGACCGAGCGCGCATAAGTTTTTGTCTGAGCTGAAAGAACAGTATCAAGTCTGTTTGTTGTCCGCGGGGCGTTCTGACTTTCAGGCTCAGGTGCTCGAAACGCATGGGCTGCACGATTTGCTGCACGACATTCGTGGCTACGACAATGCACATTCCATAGTCATTCCGAAGCGCTGGGTCCTTGTCGATAATCTGCCTCCCTATTCGCAATTTTTGGTGGGCAAGTTTGCGTGGCTTGGTGTTCAAGCCGACCCATTGCAGGCGGCTGAGTGGGATGCGCTCCTAAAGCGGCACTATTTGCAGTGCCAAGCTTATCTAGGAGTGGGCGACCCAACGCCTTTGACCACACTTGTCGAAACGATTCACGAACGACTGGCTAGTGAAAAATCTGAGAAGGCTTAAAAACCTCAAAAGCCTGAGTCTTAAAACTGCTGTTGCAAAACATGATCCGCCGGCAAATGAAGCCTTTACAATCCAGGCGTAGTATCAGAGTACCGGTCCTTCAGTGAGATCAGCAATATGCAAAGTTTTTTCAGAGCGTTTTTCGGCGCAGTAGTTCTTTCGGTGTCAGCGTTGTCGACATTCACTGGGCTCGCGATTTCAGCGCCTGCTAACACGGCGCCTGCAAAGTCCGGACCTGTAGCGACGACAAAAGGAAGCGTTTACACACCCACCGTGGCATCGCTCAAGAATCGCACCTATAGAACGCCGGGGCCGAAGGACTATTTGTTCTACACGCTGAAGGATGGTTGGTCGTGCATCGGACGCTCTTCGGTTCACTTGGATGATGCAAAAATTGGCGATCTCAATGGCGATGGCTTGATGGATGCGGCTGTCGTCATCAGCTACAACGGCGGCGGTACGGGAACATACACACATCTTTTCGTGTTGATCAACGATGGAAAGCGGCTTTATCAGAGCGAGAACGGCTTCTCACTGCACAACACTGATAGTCTCTCCATGCGCCTAATGAATCGAAAAATTGCGCTGAAGTATCGAGCGCAGAAACCGGACGATCCCAACTTGGTGGCACCGACGGTGTGGAAGTCGAAAGTACTTAAACTAAACATTCCTTTGATGTCGACGGTTGTCTCGAAGCCGCAGCCGGGTACTGAGAAGTACGAGTCTCTTATGCCTGCAATCAGTCAGGAAATTTCGAATGCATGGAAGACGAATAGAGATGAGTTTCGTGAATTCGAAAAGATGACTGATCAAGAGTTCTCAGATCAGTTCAGTTATATGCACGGTCCACGCAAGGATTTTAAAAAGCCTAAATGGGTAGAGCCGGCGAAAGGTTCCAAACCAGTAGCGGTGGACTTTGTCTTGGCTGAGTACGGCATGGCCTCAGATGTCGAGCTCACCAAATCCAGTGGCATTCAAGCCTACGACCAAAATGCACTCAGTTCAATTGATACTACAGATTTTGAACCTATCATTCATAAAGATCCTAATCTAATGGCGAATACTCCCAAACTGAGACTGCATATCAGGGCATACTTCGAAAACCCAGTGAGATGCGAGATTCAGAAGATGACCATGCCGACGATTGGTCCGGTTATTCCAGAGTGAATTTAGAATGCGTTTGATTTTTTGCCCAAGCATGAAATTGCGATTGCAGCAGTAATCAGAAACGCTGCGACGATTCCGTACGATTGGCAGATTCCGATTTTGTCTGCCAGCATTCCCAGAAACAATGGTGCAAGAAGAATGGCGCCGCCAGTGCTGACTGACATTCTTGCCGCTGCCTTTCCTGGTGCGCCGACTACGGCAGCAATCGCGCGGGCGAAACATAGTGGGTAGACGTTTGCTTCACCTAAGCCCATAAGAAGCAGCCCGGCAACGCAGAGGTAGAGTTCGCGAGAGGTCCAGAAAACGATGAATCCCATCGCTGCCAGCCAGGCAGACGCAATGAGAACCACTGATGAATTCAGTTTCTTGAGTACAGTTACTCCGAGTATGCGTCCGCTAAGCATCGCAAAAAGAAATGCACTCATTCCAATTGCGGCTTCTTCCTTCGGTAGGTGGCAGACTTTGGCAACGAACTCAGGACTCCAGAAAGCCACTGTCCATTCGCTTGCGACGCTAAAGAAGATGACGAAGAAATAAAGCCAGTATGTAGGTGAGAGGTTTGTTGCGGCGCTGGATGCTTTGGTTTGCGGTGCGTGCCCATAGCTCTTAAGGGTATTGATGTTCGTCAACAAAACAACTGCAATAAGCGCAACCGAAACCATCAACGCCGAGCGCCAACCGAATCCAGCTTTTGCAATGGCGCACACCGTTAATGGTGCCATCAAGCTGCTCAATGTTCCAAATATCTGCAGCTCGGTAAAGCCAATCGCTCTTTGCTCGCCAAACCTTGCTGCCATCGATGTGTTAATAGACTGCCCCATCAGGCTGCCGCCGAATCCAATCAACCAGGCACCACCGATGGTGAATGCCGGGAGCCACCCAATCAACACAGAAGCTAGACCGATAAGAACAACTGCCAAGCCGCACGAGATCGTTCTGGTCAAGCCAAACCTGTGAATGACTTTGTCTCCGATGAAGCCGGCAAGAAACGGACCGAGTGCCAGGGCGCTGAAATGCAACGCAGCGGTCGAGTAGTCGATGTTGAATTCGGTGCGCAAGAATGGAACAAATGCACCAAATGCTGCCCAAACATACGACCAATAGCCATGAGTGATATAACCGAGCCATGTAAGTCGATTGCGGCAGAATTTCTTTTCCGAAGCGGTGTCGGACGCGTCAATATCCAGCGCTGCGGCATCGAGCGCTTTCTCATCGAGAGTTTCGAGCTCGAGTTCTGCCAGTTCGAGTTCTGGGCCTGGTGCGACTAGAGTGTTGTTTCTGAGCATGCGTTCGGCTTCCAACAAGCCGCTAATTCTAGCTTCTTGACTAGATTCGTCTGCTAACTGCTTCTCACGATGTGCGTTATTGGGCTTTGGTTTTCAGCGATGCTTGCTGCTTTTCGTACTCGGCGACAACATCGAGTCTGTTGAGACACCTGTTCACATACTTGAGTCTATCCAGTGCCGCATTCACCAGGTCCAAGCTTTTGGCTTGTTCTGCCGATTTGAGCGCTTTCTCGAACTCCGAGTTTGCTTCCTCATAACGTTTTGCTAATTGCAGATGTATGCCTCTATTTGCGAACTTCCGAGCGTCGAGGGTTCCTTCCTTCTTGTAGCTCAAAAAATAGGATAGTCGCTGATGTGCATAGCTGTTCTTCTCACCGAGCTTTTCGTATCTTGCGACTGCATCCCGCATCAACTTTTCAGCCGCATCATAATCGCCGTTGGCTTCGCCCAGCATGCCTAAGTCGAGGACGGAGTCTGCTGCATCAAAAGGACGATTCATTTTTTCCGCTAGCGCGAGTCGATCCTTAAATGGTGATTCTGCATCTTGAAACTTGTTTTGCTCTTCTAATGCGCGTCCGAGCCAGCGATAGGCTTTGAGTAATGCAGCATTCGGTGTGGGCAGCTTCAAGCCAGCTGCAATCGCCTCCTTTGCGAACTTCTCTTTTTCCACTGCAGTCTCTGCGCTCTCTGCCGCAGCTAGTTTTTCTGTCAACAGTGATTGCGTTTTCAGTGTCTGCGAGTTTGATGATTTTCCTTGTTTCAAGTGAAGATCTGCAAGGGCGCTTTGCGCCTCGGATAAGCCTTGTATATCACCAAAGACTTCTGGCACAGCAATTGCCTTTTTGAATTCTGATTCGGCACGTTTGTCGTCGAGACCAAGCAAGAGCTTGCCAATTTGCGTGCGGAACATTCGAAGTTGACCACCAGTCACACCAGTGAAGATCCCTGAAGTGCGCCCTAGTGGAAGCTTGTCGACGCGCTCGCTGGCAGAGGTAAGAGTTTGCAATGCGCCTTTCTTGTTTCCGCTGTCAATTTGAGATTTTGCTTCTGCAAGTTGCTGTTTGATTTGTGCTGTTGATTTTGTTACCTGCGTGAAAAGGTCTTCTGCAGACGATTTCTGCCCAGTTGCTAGAACAAGCATCAATGCAAGGAAAATCCAATTATTTGGTCGTGACATGGGTTTTAACTCTTGGAGGAACAGTGGAGTCTATAGCTCCAGTATAGAAAGAGGGAAGCATTTCTGCTTCCCTCTCGTCTTCATTCATCCACCATAACTGGTGCGATTAGATGTCACTCTTACTTGATGGTGACTTCTTTGCGCATGTCGGACTTGTGAACGCGGGTCTTCATTCCGGGAAGATGTGTTTCGATTGTGCCTGCAGAAACTGGAATTCTTTGGGCGACTTCGATTTTCGGAACGGAGACGAACAAAATGCCGCGATCCAAGCGAGCTTCGATGCTGTCTACGCAGATTTCGGTTTCGAATTCGAATTCGCGGACGTAGAAGCCCGAGGGAAGTTCTTTGCGGAGGATAGCTGCTTTTTCTTCGAACAAAGCTGGTGTGCGCTTCGCAACGACGGTCAAGAAGTTGTCTTCGATTTTGAGTTCGACATCGTCCAGAACTACGCCCGGAAGAGCGATTTCGAGAACATACTGTTCATCGAGTTCGAGGATGTCGGTTTCTGGTGTTACGTAGTGAAGGTTTTCCCAGTTCCAGTTGTTGGAAAGATTTTCGAAACCAAATTGATTTCTGTATTCGAAGTTTTGACGCATCATTCTTCTGGTTTGGAATTCTTTCAATGTTCTGGTATACAGCATCGGATTTCTCCTCCTAAGAGATGTCTTTTACTCGCGTTGCGCACATCAAAATCGCTCCAAGCTAAGTCTTGGTGCGGCTTTTGTGATGTCGCTGCGGATTCGATGCATTCATAGTACCCGTCAAAATGGCAGTATGAGCCGTTTTTCACGATCAGATCAGCTTTCCCCTTTGCTACCTTAAAGCCCTCTAAGCGATTGACTTCCCGGACTTTGTCATGTAGCTCAGCCTTAGGAGAATCTCATGGATAGAGGCGTTTCCAATTAAGGGGGAGACATGAAAGTCCCTTTGCCTATGGAATTTGTATGCACAAGACATTCACTTCGAGTCTGAGTTAATGAAAAAAATTCGGGAACTAATTTTGCGCCCTTGTGTCCCAAAACCCGCATTTTTACAAGGCGACTCATGACCTGGTAAGGCTTTCGAGCGAGCACCACAATACAATTTGGCGATGCAAAGAGGCGGTCTGTACTGGAGTATATACATGACCGATTTGAGTTCCATTTATATGGCTGAAACACGAGTCTGCAAAGTGTTCAAAAAACAGTGCGCAGATCGAGGACATCAAAGTTACTCGCCCATGAGGCGCAATAGAGTAGCGTCATGTGCATCGTCCAAGTTGTAGTACTTGTCTCCATTTCTTAGAAGCAGGATACCATCACTGATACCACGAGGTAAGTTGCCACCAAAGGAAGGGAATTGGCGAGAATTTCTGACGCCCATGTATGGAACTGATGGTGGTGTACTCGTGTTAAACCCATAAGTAAACGAACCACTCGGAAGTGGCGAGTTGTCCACGGAGACGTCTTGAAGCAAATTCACACTAGTCTCTTCCAAGAATGCATAGTTTGAATTGCCATTAAATGCCTCTCCATAGTTGAATCGCCCAGCCATGCCACTGTCGGCTGGTCGAAGAGCCGAAGGCTTCATCGATGGCTTGTCGCTTTCGAGGTCAATTCCGCTGAAGCGATCACGACGACCAGACCTGAACTGATCAATTTCAGTCGTAAATTCGATTCGGGGAAGGATTCTCTGGCATTTTACTGAGGATTGAAGTAGTACCCAGATTCTGGGATAGCCAGTTATTCTTACTTCTCCAGTCCGCTTGTTTCGAATAATTGGAACACCTCCAGTCGATCGCTCTGGTCGAACTAGATTCATTTCACCGAGAACGTAATCAGAAGGTTCCGGCCACTTCAAAAGATGTGAGTTACTCCATCCGCTCCGAAGCTTCGAGATTTGTGAGTTACCGTAGGACCTGATGATGTCTTGTGAGTGAAGATTCTCGTTTTGGTCAGATTGTGCCAATGCCGTATTAGACATGCAGAATGACAATGCCATGCACACAAGAATCGAATAACGGCTCATAAGGAACCTCTATGGTTCAAGAATCAAACAACTGCTCCAACCGCTTGGGATAGTTGTTCAGGAATCGCGAGTAATCGAAAAGTGTTCTGTCTTTTCGTATTCTATTTCATTCAAACCATTCTCATCAAA
>CAYZJR010000001.1:0-21871 GCA_964478655.1 uncultured Candidatus Obscuribacterales bacterium | reverse complement strand
AGTCGCGAGCTATTCCGAGTCCGCTCAAGTGCTCATTCTCAGCAGCTCCAGCAAAGACCTGAAATCTGCTCAACTCAGTGCTCTGCGCAACACTCGGCAGTGCAAAAACAAGACAGCCTACAACTGATAACAATATACGCATTCGGATGCAGGCTACTTGGAACGTTTCTTCTTTTCTGATGCCTTAGGTGTCGCCTTGTTTCCTGGCTGTTTAGCCACGCGTTCATCAACCTTCTTAAGCAGAGTGTCGAGTTCGCTTATCTTCAGTTTAACCCGACTCATGGTCTGTTCGCAGTCTTTCGCTTCCATCTGTGCCGTTTCCAATTCGCGTCTGCTTACGACGCCTTCTTGATACAGCGACTCAAACTGTTCTGCGCGCTGAATTTTATCGGTGCAGTTTCTTTCTCGCATCGCCAAATCATCTCTGATTTCTTTCAGTTGCGATTTCAAATCCTTTTGCCTTTCTCTCAACGCTTCACCCGTCAAGTATTCGAGTGGAAGCCCTGAGATCGACAGCAACTGCGGGTCTGTCGTCGGCATAATCGTCGGCATCTCCGGCGGCGGCGGCGGAATCATCGAACTCGATCGCGATTTTTTCGCCACTACTTTCTTTGTCGAAGTTTTCTTAGTTGTTGTGGTTTTCGTAGTCACTACTTTGTTGTCAGTCGACTTGGTCGAGCCTGTCGCTTTCTTGTCCTCGACTGGCTTCTTGCCATCATCGCCCGGCTTTGCGACTGCAGCTTTTGCCGCATCTGGCGCCTGCGCTGCCGGTGTCTTGACGTCCGTCGTTTGCTTGACCGTCGTCGTCTTTTGGTTGGTTGTTGTGACCGTCACAGGCTTTGCGGGCGTTGCAGCCTGCACCGCACCGGCTCTTTGGTCAATCTTGGCGCTCATTGGTGGCGCAAGCGTCGCCGGTTGCGGCTTTTGCGCGACTTGACCCTTCTGCTTGTCCTGAGCCATCGCGCAGGGCATCGATAAGGCAGCACAAAGCACCAAAGCCGCTACTGCGCGTGCTTTGAATCTCTGTGATCTTCTCCTTACACTTTTCAGCATCATTCACCTCGCGAAACTCTTGTGGTGTATGCTCTCCCTATGAGTTCTCAGCGTAGCATCAAGATACTGTTTTTGGGCGACATAGTAGGCAAGCCCGGGCGAAGAGTTGTGAAAAATTATCTCAGCGCGCGCGCCAAATCCGGTGATATGCCTGACCTTGTCATCGCAAATGCTGAAAACGCATCGCACGGTTATGGCATTACAGAAAGCAACATTACAGAGCTGAAAGAAGCTGGTGTGGGCGTTTTTACTGGTGGCAATCACACGTTCGATCGCAAAGAAACTCTTGAATATATCGAAAAAAACAAACTGTTGTTGAGACCAGCAAACTACCCGGAAGGAACACCGGGAGCCGGTTGGGGCATCTATGAAGTTAACGGACACAAGCTCGGCATCATAAATGTGATGGGGCGCGTGTATATGGAACCACTTTCATCTCCCTTTCTCATCGCCGAAGAATTAGTGGCGAAAATTAGCGAAGAAACGAATCTGATTTTCGTTGATATTCACGCTGAAGCAACTGCCGAAAAAATTGCACTGGGTCACTATCTCGATGGTCGAGTCTCAGCAGTGGTGGGAACGCACACACATGTTCAAACAGCCGATGAACGCATCCTTCCAGGTGGAACCGCCTTTCTCACTGATGCTGGATGCTGTGGACCAATCAACGGTGTCATTGGAATGGATCGCGATGCCGCTCTTCGACGGATGGTTAAACAACTTCCAACTCGACTTGATGTGGCTACGGGACCAGCGCAATTAAATGGTGTTGTCATCGAAATTGACGTGAAAACTGGTAAGGGCTTAAGCATTACACGTGTTCAGCACAGTGAAACCGAAGAGGATGCGAAGGAATCATGAGCATTGATCTTCATTTGCATTCTCACCATTCTGATGGAACTTGGGCACCCTCAGATCTCGTCGAGCACGCTGTTAAGTTGAAAATGAAAGTGATTGCACTGACCGACCATGACACCACTAACGGTGTGCAAGAAGCTCTTGATGCCGCGGCTGGAAGAGTCGAAGTCATTCCAGGAATTGAAATCAATACAATTTGGAACGATGGAGACGGCAACGTCCAAGATGTGCATATCCTGGGCTATTACATCGATGTGGAAAATGAACACCTCAAGGAAGTTTTGAAGCGACAAAGACAAGCAAGAGTCGATCATCTCGAAGAGTGCATAAAGCTCATTGCCGGTGCCGGAGTTCCACTGACCCGAGAAAAGGTGCAGGAGTTCGCTGGTGCTGGAGCCATCGGAAAAGCGCACATTACAAAAGCAATCGTTAATGTGGGTGGTGCCGTAGACATTCACGAAGCATATGAACGCTTCATGGTCAGGGGTTCGCCATATTATGCGCAGCGTCGTAGTGTAAATCCGTTCGAAGCTGTCGCTGCAATCGTTCAGTCCGGTGGCGTCGCATCAATTGCGCATCCGGGTAAAGGTGAAAAGATCCGATCGCTGATTCTCGAATTGAAAGAACACGGAATGCAATCCGTCGAGGCCTATCACCGAGTACATTCAGGCGACACTGTCAGAAGCTATCTAAGATTCGCACATCGTAATGGTTTGATTGTGACGGGCGGTTCTGACTGTCATGGACCTTACGAGGGATATCAATCCACCATGGGGTCGATCTCAATTCCGAAAGAAGTTGTGCGCAATTTGAATAAGACAGTGGCGTGAAGCGACTCAAGATCACCAGGAAAGGGAAGGAACCTTTGAAAATGAAACCAACAGCTCTCCTAGCACTAATGGTGGCAATGTTGATTCAGTTCGTAGGAAGCGAGGGTGTATTGGCAAAACCCCCGAAAGGTGAGCCAACTCCTACTGAGAGCTCAGCTCCAGTGGAAGCAAGTGGAGCGACTAAAGAATCAAAAGAGTCGAGCGCGACGCCGGTAAAAGAAAAGACTACAAAGAAGTCGAAGCCCGAACGATCGGCTGAAAAGAAAGCTGACAAGAAAACTGAGAACAAAACTGAAAAGAAAACTGATAAGACAACTGATAAGAAAACTGATAAGAAATCGGAAGACAAAAAAGCAGAATCATCTAAGCCTGATCCCGAACGCACTGCCGACGCAGTCCTAAAGCGCCTGCAGGCAGGCAATCTCCGCTACCTAAACGACCGAAGCGTTCATTCCAGATTTGATGCTCAGCGACGAATGGAGACTGCGGAGCTGGGTCAAAAACCTTATGCGACCGTGTTGGGATGTTCCGATGCGCGCGTGCCACCAGAGGTGGTTTTCGATCAGGGATTTGCTGAGCTCTTCGTCATTCGTGTAGCTGGAAATGTTTGCGGCGAATCTGAGCTGGCTTCTGCTGAATACGGTACGAAGTATTTGGGAACTCAACTGCTCGTCGTTCTCGGTCACTCCAAATGTGGTGCTGTCGATGCAACGCTCAAAGGCGCGGAGCTCGAAGGCAGCCTGCCCAAGCTCGTTTCAATGATTGAGCCTGCAGTCGAATCGGCCAAACGCAAGCATCCGAATCTAAAGGACGAAGAGTTGCTCAATGAAGCTATTGAAAGTAATTGCAGACAAACAATCAATCAATTGATGAAAGGAAGCACTGTGTTGCGTGAGCTTGTTCAAAGCAACAAGCTAAAAATCGTTGGTGCAATCAGAAACATTCAAACCGGCAAGGTGCACTGGATTAAATAGCTGGTCTACGGTTAGCTGCCGCGACTAACTTTGCTGTTCGATAGCGGTCAACTTTTTCTTACTTAGCAAGAAGTCCTTGAGCACGGCTTTTACTCGGTCAGATCTCAACGGAGTTTCTCGCACGCCGCCGAGAAGTCTTTGCCACACCAACAATGACCAAAAGGCACCAGCCATGATGTGACCGGCAGCAAAGGAGTCTTCAATTCCAAGTTCCGGATGCTTCTCAAAATACGTGCGGGCAAGCCCCATGCCTGGACGCAAAACGACACGCAAATACAGTTCCGGCAACTCGGGAAATCGTTCTGACTCTCCAATCAAAATGCGCACTAGTCTGCAATATTCTTGGTCTTCCTCGAGCTTGGAAAACTTTTCGTAGATCATGTCGATGAATTGTTCTGGACCTAATGACGGAATGAGCGCCTCGATGCGCGGAAAATCCACTGCCATCTTTTTGACTGTGATCTCTTCAATGATTGCTGTGAACAAAGACTCTTTGTCCTTGAAATGACTATATATCGTAGCCTTAATCACCCCCGCTTCTGCGGCTACTCGGTTGACGCTCGTGCCTGCGTAGCCGTTTTCAAGAAACACCTTTACGGCGGCTCGAATAATATCTTCCTTCTTGCTCACCGGGCGCCCGCGGCGTCTGGGCTCTTCTTCTTCTTTAATTGCGTCTGTCATGGTTGCGCTCGTTGTCCCTATAAATAGTAAGCGGTTAGCGGGTGCTTTTTACTGAGGAGGAACCTGAGTTCTCTTTTCTCGCGAAATTGAGAACCGCAGTTCTCCTTTCTGGCGAGGCTAGGAACTAGAGTTCTCTTTTTTCGTGAAATTGAGAACTTGAGTTCCTGGTGCTGTGAGTTGTTCACTCGATCCTCCAGTTTTGGAACGTTCCTTCGATTCGACCGGTCTTCTTGCAGTTCCGAAAAGCACCTGATTGCTTATTGAGGCATTCGCGGTTTTAATGTTCCCACCCATTGACTATTATACATACCGGTTGGTATGATAATTGTACAAGGAAACGCCGAGAGGTGACACGGAGAGCTGCAAGAGTCCTCTCCGAAGGAGTACGCCATGGATGCCGTTGTAGAAAGAAGTCAAATGCCGATTGGTAGCGCGACGAGTGGTTCTGCAGCCGGAAACGCCCGCACGGTAAGCGATTCTAAACAGCCTGTGAATGCCAGAAAGCCGGAAAGCCCTAGAAAGACTGGGCACAGCGCGAGACCCAGAGTGATAGCCTTGTTGCTTATCGCCGCAATCGCAGGTGGCATCGGGTATTGGAACTTCACCAATCAACCTAAAGAAACCGGCGGATTGCACGTCAGTGGGCGCATTGAAGGTTACGAAACAAACATCGGCCCCAAAATCGGTGGTCGCGTCGACTACGTTGCAGCCCGGGAAGGCGAACTGGTGAAGGTCGGACAGACAATAATCAAAATTAGTGATGACGATGTGCAGGCCCAGTTGCGCGGTGCCAAGGCCAGAATCTTGATGGCTGAAGAACAAGTTGAAAACGCAAACTATCAACTCGATGTAATCAATAGCCAAATCGACGAAGCCAAGATCAAGATTGAACAGTCGAAGGATGAAACCACTGCACAGGTTGCCCAGGCCGAGTCCAACGTGGCACAGGCAACAGCAAAGGTTGGTGAGACAGAAGCTGCAGTAGCTCAAGCTAAGTCGGAGTTGAGTCTTGCCGATACGAGAAAGAGCAGATATCAAATGTTGCGAAATGACGGAGCGATCTCTGCTGATGAAAACGATCGAGTAGCCACCACTCGCGATACTGCAGTTGCGGTTGTTACGGCAAGAGAAAACTCCTTGAAAGCCGCTCGCAAAGAGTTGCAACGAGCTGAGGCAGCGCTTGCGCAAGCGAAGAGCTGGAAGATGAACCCTAATATCTTCTCTGCGCAATTAGTCGCATTGCAAAAGCAACTCATTCAAGCTCAGCACAAAGTAAAGACATCGCAGCATGATGTCGCAAACGCGAAAGCTGCAAGAGATGAGATTCAAGCCAATATCAACTATTTAAACGTGAAGAGCCCCATCTCTGGCGTCGTGACTGCTCGTTCAGTCGAACCAGGCGCCGTGGTGACGCCGGGACAGACCTTGATGTCGATCATCAATTTAGATACCGTCTACCTACGTGGATATGTTCCTGAAGGAAAGATTGGTCTTGTGAGAGTTGGACAAAACGTCAAAGTAACTCTTGACTCCAACCCAAACGAACCGTTCACTGGAAAGGTTATTCAGATAGATCCTGAAGGTTCCTTCACACCTGAAAACATTTACTTCAAAGAAGATAGAGTAAAGCAAGTATTCGGCATCAAGATCGCCATTCACCAACCAAGCGGCTTTGCCAAACCCGGTATGCCCGCAGATGCTGAGATAGTTCTTGACGCTTCGACCAAGCCAGGACAATGATTGAGCAACAACCATCATCGCAAACGGTTCTCCCCAACGGAGAACCGCTTGTGCAAGTGCGCACTTTGTGCAAATCGTATGGCGCGACCGAAGCTGTAAAACAACTGAGTTTCGAGATCTTTCCTGGAGAAATATTTGGACTTATCGGACCGGATGGTGCAGGCAAAACCACCACGTTTCACATCCTTGGAGGCATCCTAGAGCAGACATCAGGCGATGTGAGCGTTCTCGGTCAGAAGCCTCGAGATGCACGCCTGGAGATTGGATATCTCACTCAGCAATTCTCGCTCTATCTCGACTTGAGCATCGAAGAGAACATGCGATACATTGCCGGATTACGCGAAGTCAATGACAAAGATTTTTTGGAACGCAAAGAGAAGTATCTCAAATTGATGGATCTTGACCGATTTTCGAGTCGGCTCGCAGGACAATTGTCTGGTGGCATGAAGCAGAAGTTGGCGTTGTGCTGCGCGCTCATTGCCCGTCCAAAGCTGCTTCTTCTTGATGAGCCAACCACAGGAGTCGACCCGGTTTCCCGAAGAGAGTTTTGGGATTTACTTGCCACCATCACAAAAGAGGGTGTCACTGTTGCGGTCGCGACGCCATACCTGGACGAAGCCGAGCGCTGCAGCCGTCTCATCCTCATGCATGAAGGAGTCGAGCAAGACACTGGTTCGCCGGAAGAACTGAAGGAGAAATTGAAGCTGCATAGGCTCGAAGTGCGAAGCGAGTCGCTAGAGAGTTTGTCTCGTCAACTCACCTCGGCTAACAGCGCTGCGGTCTCAGACGTGCAGCGTTTTGGCGATCGGCTGGATGTTCTTTCCAGTGACGTAGTGGTGGCAGAAGCGGTGCTTCGTGAGATAGCTCGCGAGAATTCAGTGAATGACCTTCATATTGAACGACAAGAACCCACTCTCGAAAATGTGTTTGTCAATCGAATCATGAATACTGCTGCAAAGCCGGAAGACAAGCCATTTCCGTTTAATGGCAGCACAGTTGAGGTGGAGCAGCTGAGCGTAAGTGGCGGCGCGATTTATGCCAAAGACATTAGCAAGAACTTCGGATCATTCCAAGCCGTTAAAGGCGTAAACCTGTCTGTGTCATACGGACAGATCTATGGTCTATTGGGCGCAAACGGTGCGGGAAAAACGACTACAATCAAGATGCTGTGCGGGCTCATAGCGCCCAGTGGCGGTGACATGATGCTGTGCGGAGAGCGCGGAAACCTCCGAAGTGAGAAACTTCGCAGGCGACTCGGTTATATGAGCCAGAAGTTTACCTTGTACGACGACCTGACAATCATCGAGAATTTGGAGTTTTATTGCGGGGTCTATTGTGTTTCCGAAAAGTATCGAAAGCAGCGTATTGACTGGGTTCTAGAAAACACCGGTCTGCAAGGCCAAGAGAAAATGCTAACCGGAAGATTGCCTGGCGGCTGGAAACAGCGCCTCGCATTTGGTGCCGCCGTGATGCACCAACCGGAAGTTTTATTTTTGGATGAGCCGACATCAGGTGTCGATCCACTGGCACGCAGGGAAATGTGGAAGCTCATCAGAGAATTTGCCGCAAAGGGAACAGCAGTGCTGGTCACCACGCACTTTCTTGAAGAAGCCGAACATTGCAGCAAGCTCGGATTTATGGTTGCAGGTGAAGTTGTTGCCGAGGGATCGCCCAGTGCCATAAAATCGGCTCAGCCAGGGCAACTCGTGGAGATGAGGTTCAATGACAATCAATCGGCGTATGATCTGCTGAAACAAAATTTCGAATCATGGCGTGTGTCGATGTTTGCCGACTCTGTCCATTTGGTGTTGGAATCGCCTGACATAGACCTTCAAAAGGCGCTCTCGTTGGCTCAGGAAAACAGCCTGCATTGTCAGTCGCAGCGTCCAATCCCGTTTAGTTTAGAAGATGCGTTTATAGGAATCGTCAAACGCACCTCATCGAAAAACGAGGTGACTGTATGAGGCGAATCCTGGCGCAATGTTCCAAAGAACTAGCACAGTTTCGGCGAGACAAGCTTACGGTGGCGCTTGCATACGTGCTTCCAACCGTTGCGATTGTTCTATATGGATTTGCCACTCGCCTGGAAGCGAAGAACATTCCCATTTCAGTAATTAATTATGATGTAGGAATTCTAAGCAGAGAATACATTGCTGCACTCTTTCAAAACGGACAACTGATGCCCGCTCCCAAGGAGTCGAGCCCCCTTGAATCAACACCATTGCAGCAATCGTTACCGCAACTGCATCAATCTGCTCCTGGCAAAGAAAACGCCATGAAGTCTTTAGACCGCGGATTGGCCAAGGCTGTGGTGATAATTCCCCCGGATTTTTCGCGTGACATCAAATCGAGGAGGCAGAGCACAGTTCAAGTAATTGTCGATGCAACCGATGTAAACAATGCTCGCGTCATCAAAAACAGTTGCCTTGCGACAACCCAATATTTCTTGATGAGCCAAAAGCTGTTTGAGGAGCAACGGTTGATTGTTCCTCAAATCAGACTCTGGTTTAATCCCGGTCGAAAGGAATCACTGTTTATCGCGCCGGGTTCTATCGCAGTATTTTTGTGGATCTTTCCTTGTCTTCTTGCAACGCTTGCGATTGCTCGCGAAAAAGAACAGGGCACAATGCTTCAACTCTACGCATCGAGCATTTCCTCGCTCGAACTGATTGCCGGAAAAGCTCTTGCTTACTGGTTGATTGGCATTACTCAAGCAATCGTTTTGATCGCCTCATCCACATTCCTATTCGATTTGTCCTTTGTCGGAAATCTCGCGGCATATATGTGGGCATTGCTTCTTTACCTTGCGTGTTCTGTTTGTTTCGGGCTACTGGGTGGCAGCCGCGTCAGCAGTCAGAGCGCAGCCGTGCAACTCGTTGCGACTGCCGGGTTTACCACGTCACTGCTTCTGTCAGGATTTCTCTATCCTCTGCGAAACATTTCATTTCCACTCGATTATCTGTCTGCAATTATTCCTGCTCGATATTTCGTTGAAGCGAGCCGAAATTTCTTCGTCCGAGGTGCTGACTTCATTAGTCAGACGCACATTCTCTTTGCATTGGGTTTGGCTGCTGCACTCATTTTTCTTGGCGCATCTCGCGTGTTGCATCGTATGCAGATAGGTGATTGAGATGCCGTTGAACGCAAACAATTCGTTGGATTACTTTGTGCAACTGAGAGCTCTGATCAAAAAGGAGCTTCGGCAAATTTTGCGTGACCGCGAGTTGCTTTTTATGCTTATTGTCATGCCTGTAATGCAAATCACTCTATACAGTTTCGCGTTGAGTCCGGAAGTAGATCACCTGCGCCTGGGCATTATCGACTATGCAAACACATCGACAAGCCGCGAACTGGAAGCGAGCATCTTGCAGAATCAAGTTTTCGATTTAGGTTACAGTGGCACGGATGCCGAGCAACTATCTTCGCTGGTGCGTGGCGGAAAGCTCGACGCGGGTTTGGTGATACCACCCGATTTTGAACGATCGATTAAGAGTGAAAGAGCCACAAGTATTCAAATATTTCTAGACGGCGTGGATGCAAATACGGCGGGCATCGCTGCGAGTTATCTCAACCAAATTCTCAACGCGTTCAATAGGAATTTGACTACCGGCTCGCAGTATCCGAAGCTTCAAGTTCAACCGCAGGTTTCATTCGCGTACAATCCCGGTTTGGAGAGTCGATGGTTTTTCGTTCCTGGTGTGCTAGCGTTGGTACTGAATCTGGTGAGCACCCTAGTGTCGAGTGCGGCGGTAATTCGTGAGAAAGACACAGGAACTCTCGAACAGCTGCTCATGGCTCCTGCGACAGCGGCTCAAATTCTGGCTGCTAAGGTGATTCCGCTTTCGATGGTTTTGATGATCAATGTAATTATCAGTTTATGTGTTGCTGTATTTCTATTTGGAGTTCCATTCAGAGGAAACCTGTTTCTATTTCTCGCCGTTTCTCTTCTTTCTATAATTGTGGGAATCTCGATAGGAATTGCTTTGGCTGCCTTTGCCGCAAACCAGCGTCAGTCACTTTTGACTTCTTTCTTTATCAACCTTCCTGTGATTCAGCTTTCCGGCGCATTGTCTCCGGTGGAGAGCATGCCTGAATTTTGGCAGTACGTATCTTTGTTTGATCCGCTGCGATACTACGTCACTTGCGTGAAAGCCATTATGCTAAAAGGTGTTGGACTCGAAGCGATTTGGCCGAGTGTTTTAGCGTTATTGACATTTGCGGTTATCTTGCTTGCGGCGAGTTCTGCCAAGTTTAGAAAGCAATTGGCTTAGGTCTCAACCTGGCATCATCGGTGAGCTACTCCAATGCCGATTTCACTTCCATGGCATTGTTGTAGCGCGCCTCCTCTGAGAGCGCAGTTGCTACCTCGACGGTTACATTCAACTGTTCCGAAACTTCGGGATTGATGCGTTTGGGGTGAGAGACGCTGATTGGTTCCGGCTCTTTTCCAGTCAAAAGGAAATGCAGCGTTGCCCCCATCGCATAAATATCGCTGCGAGTGCCGGGGGTTCCTCTAAACTGCTCGGGCGGAAGATACGCGTGCTTACCTACAACAGTGCCTGTTGCAGTTGATTCAGTTTGTTGCGCAACGTTGAAATCCACCAGCTTCAATGTTCCGTCTTTTCGCAAAATCAAATTGTCTGGTGTGAAATCTCTATGCACCACCGGCGGTTCTAGCCCGTGGAGGTAGTGGAGGATGTCGCACATTTGTTTGCCGAGTTCTCTGACTCGGGACTCGGGCAACGGACCATCCCTGTCGACAATTTCCTTAAGAGACTGACCGTCGATGTGTTCAAGCACCAAGTAGCTTCGATGGTCTTCCACAAAGAAGTCTTTTAGCTTCACGATTTGATCGTGATTCAACTGCTTGAGAATTCGTGCCTCATTTTCGAAGCGTTCCAGTGATTGGCGTCTAACAGAGACGTCGACGTAAACCGGCAGGATGAATTCCTTTAGCACGATGTCTTCACCGCTTTCGGTATCAGTTGCAAGATAAGCAGTGCCCTGTCCTCCGACGCCGAGTTGACGTTTGATTTCAAATCGCTGCTCGTGCAATTTCGAGCCTTCCGTTAGCGGCTTAAATCGCTCACGTTTCGGAGGAGCAGTGAGAGCTTGAAGCCAGAGTTCAGTGTAGCTATGATCTGCTGGTGGTTCCAACGCCTGCAGCACTGCCGCGTCTCGATGCACCTCTGGGGCAAACTTCTCAATAGCCTTTAAGACACGCGCGCGCTGTTCCGTCTCCATAATCGAACCGACACGCAAGTGAAGAGGTCCCTTGTCGCGATTTTCGAAAACGATCTGTTGATCGGTCGGTGCCGTTTTGCCTCGAGGCATAATCAGCGATATGCGATTCATGAAATACCAATCGAAGTACGCACCATCTTTGGTGAACAACATGTGCCGCCAAAGAAATCTAACTCCCTTTTTGCTCATGCCAATGTGAGTAGGTTTGCTGTTGAAGATAACGACTCCGAGAAACATAACAGCCCATATCGCAAGTTGGACGGCATTGATGATGAAGAGGTTTGCACTTTTCAAAGCTGCAACTTCGGTTTGCGCTCCGGTTTCTCGCGCCAGACTCGTAAGTAGGTCCAATGTCCATTGAGGGGCACCTACTGCCATAAAGATCAGAACCAGCACCAGTACATAAAGCAATTTCTTCGTGCTGCGTTGGCTGGTGCGCTGTTTGAACCATCGTTCTAGTTCTTCGAATGGATGGTATGGAATAACATAGTCATCATCTGAAAGAGGCGGTTTCGCGTTCTTCGCGATAGATGCACTGGATTGTCTTCTGGCCACTTCTTTGACTCGTTTCTTGAAGAGCCACAAGCCGCCGAATTGACTTGCCAGAAGACCCGCAGCCAGAAGCGGTTGAAGTATCGGGAAGTACGCTATGCGAAACTCGTTGTACTGCGACCAACCGATTATTGATGGCACAACGTTTGCTGCGTTGTAAACTACGAACAAATACAATGGCAAAGGAAGGCAGTATGCCAGTGTATGAAGAAGCGCAGAGCGCTTAGTTTCTTTTTCATTTGCGGAGTCGCCCTGATATCGTTTGGCAAGTTCGCGAGAAGTTTTATACATCCAAAAACCTTGGATGGCAAAGGTAATCAGCGTACTTAGAGCCACTCCGCCAAAGTAAATGATGACATCACGGGTTGGGAACGTACCGAAACGAGACGGTATGTCTATCAAATTTCCGAGAATCGCAATAGTCACAAGCGGCAAGAGCGATGCTCCTGCGGGAACCCATGGATTCATGACATTGTTGAACAGTTTCTTAGTTGTGAATGCCGTTTTGAAAACTGAGAAGATCCAATAGAAGTAGCCGAACATGAAGGTGATTCCGAATGCGGAGTACATCCCGAATGTGCAGACAAGTAAGATTGCGGGCACCGACCACAATCTAGGCAGACCTTTCAGTATTTTTTCTGTTGCGTATGCCTCGGACTTACTTTGTTTCTGGGCACCGGATTTAGCATCGGCAAATAGAGTTTCAAGCGCCTCATGTGCACCGCTCTCGGTGAGAGGAGTCGCTGCGCTGTCATTAGAGGTGCGGATTACGTCTGCAGTTTTGCTTTCGCAGGTTAGTGCTGATTCCGTGGTTTCTGATTTTGAGTCATGAGTTTTATTCTCAGATCCTGTGTTGCAGCGAGTATCGTCATCTACCTTTAGTGTAGGATGTGGTGTTTTCTCGTCAAGTTTTAGTGGGCGTTCGTCGTCTTTATGTGCGTTCATTGGCCACTCCGACTTTTACTTCGATTTCTTCTTTTGCCAATTCGATCTTGTGACCATCGCCTTCTTCTGCCGGTCCGAGCTGTTCCATTGCTTCAGATGCCGATTCGAAGCGCTCTTCCGGTTCGAACGCCGTTAGTTTTGCGATGATCTGATCTAGCTGGTCTGACACGGCCGGTAGAACGGCTTTTGGATGTGATACCGACAGTGGTGTCGGGTCTCGTCCAGTCAGGAAGTAGAAGAGTGATCCGCCAAATGAGTACAAATCGCTCTGGGTTCCAGCCTTGCCTCGTAGCTGTTCGGGCGACATGTAGGCTTGTTTGCCAACCAGAGTTCCCGTCGCTTGTCCTATGAACTCATTTGCAGCGCCGAAGTCGATTAGTGTGACCGTTCCATCATTTTTCAATACGAGGTTGTCCGGTGTGAGATCTCGGTGAATGATCGGCGGGTCTTGAGAGTGGAGATATTGCAATATGCTGGCTATCTGTTTCGCCCAACCCAATACGGTTTCTTCCGATTGCGGACCGTTTTGCTTGATGTATTGACGCAAGTCTTGTCCGTGAATGTACTCGAGAAGCAAATAGTGTCTGCCTTCTTCAACGAAGTGATCGAGGACGCCTGCGATGTTTGGATGCTTCAACTTCATGAGCAACATCGCCTCTCTCTGAATTCGCTCTTCTGCGTGGCGGCGCACGTCAGCTTCGGCATTCGCAGGAATCACGGCTTCTTTGACGACGACGCGATCGAGTTCGTTGAGTTGAGCCAGGTAGATTGCAGAAAGTCCACCGAACGCCAGTTGTTTTGAGATTTTTAGTTTGCCGCCTTTGAGCGATGCATCGGGCTCCAGTGGAACGAATGAGGTTGCGTTGAAGCGCCTGCTGAGCTCTTCTTCCCACATTTTGGTATAGCTGACTTGGCTGATTCCGCGAATCTCGTTTTGCAAGCAATTCTGATATTCGATGAGTTGGGGCGTTCGTTGGCAATTGATTCCCCAGAGCTCGATTGCCATCATGAGCTGTTCTTTGTCGGTTGCGCTTACGCCAGAAAGCGCGATCGGCACTGATGCAGTTCCATCAAAAGTGAGAAGGAGCTTTTCGTTGCCGGCCGAACCTTCTAGTTCAGCCTGACGCAATTCGGTCCAGTTTCGATTTCTGCGAAACTTCAAAAAAGGCAAGAGAAAAAGTGGAAATGCAATTCCATCTTTTGATACGAAGAGTCTGTCATCTTCGGTAATTGCCGTGAGCAGCACGCCACCGATATAGGTGCCGAGCAAAGTAAAACAGATGAAGGACGTGGTCCACGAACTAATTACCTGTGGGTATCGGGTCACATAACCGATAAAAAGACCCAGTAGAATCGGCGCGAGCAGTGCCCACACTGGTACCAATGCGCACATGACACCAAACCCGATCTTCATCGGCAGTGTGGTGTAACGAACGGACAGTTGTAATTCCGCCATACAAATACTCTCCCAGCCCAATCCTTCATACCCGGATTGGCTGGTATTTATCGGATTGTGACCGTTTGTGAGTAGTTGTCCGGTTGCGCTTTAACGGGTTTCGGGAGCTACTTTGTTTATTTGTGCTTCTAAAATGTTCGATTCAGTTTCGCCGACTTGGCTCCATGACACTTTCTCGTCGGTTCCAAGAATCACTTGAAACGGGATGTATCCCTTATAGTGTTTCTTTACCAGCTCCAAAGCTTTAGTAGATCCTGGGTGGTCGACGTCAATAAGAATGAATTTGATTGGGCGATTTCGCATTCTCTTGTACACATCAACTACTCTTTTGGCTTGGCGGTTTGTATTCAAGTCTCCTGACGCGCCGTAGAAAATCAAAGTGGCTTTTCCGTTTTCGGTTGTGGCGTCATCGAATTTGCTTGCGACGATGGGAAAGCCGGAGTCAATGTCTTGGACAAATGAAACGCCTTTGCGCAGCTCCAAATCTTCGGCTGCGTAAGTCGGTTTGACAATCGCGGCGATCGAGAGTGCTGAAAGTGCGAGTGCCAAAAACGAGATAGTCCGATACTTGCGTCCATTTACCGGGGTTTCAAATTTGTGATGCGTGTCCATATTTCTGTGCAATTCGAAGGGTGTAAAGTTCCAACTGAATTTCGCTTCCCAAAGGAACTGCAATGAAGAGACGGCTGCTCCTCAAACAGTGTTCCCGGCAATAAACTATCACGATTCCCTGTTGAAATCGGAAGCTTTCAAACCGTGAATCCAGCGCGCCCATCGCTGCTGCTCAAAGCTGAGGCTGTACTCGTAGAGGCTTTTAAGCAGACGTTTCCCAGATGGAGAATTGCTCTTGAATATATATGTGGCACCCATCTCACCGAATGCCCCTTTGTCAAACTTGTGCCGGGTCAGCTCAGGCAGCAGCGCCGCGCCGGCGCCTTTCTTGCGGGACGCGACGAAGTAGCCGATTTCGGTATGAATGACTTTGTCTACGTTGTTTTCAGGCGGAACGCTTAGCTTTTCCCAGAGCCATCGCACTAGCACTTCCGGCGCAGGCGTTGTTGGCTCTGCCGATTGCAAATATTGTGCGAAAGCTTCGAGGATCACGAAGAATGCCCTGGAAAGAAGGTGTATGGTTCAATACTTCCATTGTATAGGATGAAACCGCCCACCTAGACCGAGCAGGGCGCTCCGCATTTATCGGTCGATCATGGGCATAAATTAAGGTTTCCCTTTGTAATACGTCGGTTTTCAAAGACATATATAAGGCGTTATAATGAATGGCACTTGAGGACTATCAGGCTCAAGAAGCTTTTTCAAACAAGACTTGTCTGACTCCGGCTCGCCCTCGCCGATGGGGCCTCCTGATAAAGAAATTTGTAGTCCTCAAACACAGACGATTCGGCCTAGACTTCGCGAGAAGTCAAATCATTTCAGCCGTTTGGCTATCACCGGAGCCGCTCGTTCAGCGCGTCTCGCGTAGTTGCGAAGGCTCAAAAAAAACACTCAGAATTGATTGTGGAGCACGAGACTAATTAACTTATCGACCGCTGCGAACCGCCAACCTCGCAAAAATACGGGCGCAAGCACGACGAGCGAACAAAATTCAGAGTTCTCGAACCTTCTCGAGAACGACCTTCTCGAACGCGTTTTTCGTCCGGGTCAATATCTCGGCAATGAGTGGGGCGCCATTCGCAAGCCGTTTGATGAGGCACGGGTGCGTCTTGCCTTGACCTTTCCGGATGTTTACGAATTGGGTCTTTCCAATTTTGGTCTGAAAATTCTTTATCAGATCGGCAACCGTGAAGACGGATTTCTTGTCGACAGAGCCTACGCTCCTGGCGCGGACATGGAGCTCTTAATGCGTGAACGCTCGGTGCCATTGTGGGCATGGGAATCGCGCCGACCGCTCAACCAGTTTGAGTTGATCGGTTTCTCTTTGCAGTACGAGCTGACGTATACCAATGTGCTCAATCTTATCGACCTCGCTCAGATTCCCGTCAAGGCAGCAGAACGCAAGTCAATATTCCCACTTGTTTTTGGCGGTGGACCCTCTGCGGTAAACCCAGAACCCATGGCGCTTTTCATGGATTTCTTCCTCATCGGTGATGGAGAAGAAGCGATTGTCAGTGTTATGAAAATCGTCGATGAGTTCAAGAAGTCGAATTCTGAGAATTTGGATGGAACATCGAGAGATCGGCTCCTATACAAGCTTGCGACCGAAGTGCCAGGCGTGTATGTCCCTAAGTTCTATGCAGTCAAGGAAGGCAGTCTGAAGCCGAAACCATTGAGTGCAAAAGAAATTTTTGGTGACTTCGCAGAGGGCAATGCTGAGTTTCCGCCGCTTCCTGAGCGAGTCTTGAGACAGGTGGTGCCACTGTCCGATGAGAACCAACCGACAAACAATATTGTTCCATACCTGAATTTGGTGCATGACAGAGAAGTTCTTGAAGTAAGACGAGGCTGCGATCGCGGCTGTCGTTTTTGCCAACCCGGTTATACGTTCCTCCCGGTCAGAGAGCGCTCTTCCGATGATCTGGTGAAACTTTCGAGTGCTGCTCTTGAACACAGCGGTCACGAGGAATACTCGCTGTTGTCGCTGTGTGTTAGCGATTACACCAGCCTTCACGATTCGGTGCGAGCACTCAATCGTGAGCACAGTGAAAAGCGCTCGTCTCTATCATTTCCGAGTCAACGAGCAGATCGCATGAACTTGGATCTTGCTGAAGAACTGAAAGTTGTTCGCAAGAGTGGCATTACTCTGGCTCCGGAAGCCGGGACCGAGCGCATGCGCATGGTGATTAACAAGGGACTGTCGCATCAGCAAATTATTTCTGCAATTGAAGCAGCGTATAAGTCCGGCTGGACAAGCGTGAAGCTCTACTTCATGTGTTGCTTGCCGACGGAAACTGATGAAGATCTGGCGGGCATCGTCGAGATTTTGAAAGAGGCAACACATCATTGTCGTGTGATTCGTAAGAATGATCCTGCTAAGTATTCGAAGTTTATCGAGTTTACTTGCACCATCTCAAACACCGTTCCTAAGCCATTTACACCGTTCCAATGGTTCGGGCAAGTCGACCCTCGCGAGACTATTCGCAAGCAACACGTTTTGAGAAACAAGTTGAAAGAGTCGAAACTGAAAAATGTCGTGTTGAATTTTACTGATCCCAAAATCAGTCTTCTTGAGGCAGTCATCTCGCGGGGCGACCGCCGAATCTCCGAAGTCATCTACCGCACATGGAAGTCGGGCGCGAAGTTTGATGCGTGGGACGAACACTTCAAGTACGAGTTGTGGAACAACGCAGCCAATGAAATGGGAATTTCATTAGAGGCTGAGGCGTGTACGCAAAGAGAAGTTGGCTCGCATCAACCCTGGGATGTCATTCACGTTGGTCTTATGGACTGGTGGTTGGTCAAGGAATGGGAAAAGGCGATGGCGGTGAAAGAGACCGCACCCTGTTCTGAAAATCTTTGCCATGCCTGCGGCATTTGCACCGAGCTTGATACCACACACGTTTTGGCTAATCCAAAACCTGAAGTAATGAAGCGTAATCCATTCGTCAAAGAGTTGTCTGCCAACAACGATGAAGACGGTCATCCCTCGCTGTTCTTCACGAAGCCTCCTGAAAAACCGAGTGATGATACGCGGACGAAGATTCTGTTTGAAATTCACAAACTTGGAGCGTTGCGGTTCATCTCGCACCTCGATTTGCAACACTTGCTTGCCAGAGCAATTCGACGCACGGGCATGAGGCTTTCATACAGCCAAGGGTTCAACCCCTCTCCCAGACTGCAACTGGCAGTGTCTTTGCCGTTGTTCCAAGAGAGTCGTGGTGAAGTCGGTGAGGTCGAACTCTCAGAAGCAATATCCGCCGAAGAGTTTGTCGCACGATTGAACGAGCAACTGCCTGTAGAAGTTCAAATCATACGTGCACGTGTTGTTGAGAAGAACAAACAAGCATTGAATCACCTCGTGGCTAGTGCCACTTATGAGGCGCGAATTCCTCAAGGTGCAGATAACAGAGAGCAGCTCATTGCGCAGCTGCCAGAAAAGATTCAGGATGTTCTGAATCGCAAAGAAGTTTTGATTCAAGCCGCTCGCGGAAACCAACCTGTAATCAGCGTTCCATCTGCGGACGGCAGCCCTGCGGAGCCCAATGCTTCTCAAGAAGACGGCGCAAGCACCGCGCATGGTGGTGGCAAAGATAACAACGCAAACCAAAAGGTTCGCGATATCAGACCCGGCATCATGTCAATCTCGATCAGCGATGAAGACCACGAAGTCTTCCAATTCGAGCTGGTCACAAGTCCACAGTTTCACGTCAAGCCAAGCGAGCTGCTCGAACAGATCCACCCCGGTGTGAGCTTTAGAGTGACCCGCCTGGAGTTGCGAACTCAGACCGGTGAAAAGTTATTTGATGCCGGGCGAGCACATATCGCGACTGCAGATGGCGACGTAAAAGTACACAGAGAGCCCATTCTTAATTAGAGGAGCCATATGAAGAAGTCGTTACTTATTTCAGAGCAAGATAATATTGCTGCGCTTCTGGAAAACGACCGCGTAGTTGAATTCTTTGTCAATCGCGGCGAGCTGTTGCTCGGTGATATCTATACCTGCACGGTGGAAAACATCTTGCCGGGTATCGATGCGGCGTTTGTGAATCTCGGAAAAGACAAAATGGGATTCCTGCACGCCAATGATGTTCCTGGACAAGGTCCGCTCAAAGAGCGCCTCGTGCCGAAGCAAAAACTGCTTGTGCAGATCACAAAAGAGCCAACAGGACACAAAGGACCACGAGTCTCGACAGCAATAAGTTTGCCGGGACGATTCTTGGTTCTCGTTCCGGAAGAGCGCGGAGTCTCAATTTCCAGACGCATCAGCGAAGCTAGAGAGCGTGCCAGACTCAAGTCAGTCGTCAACTTGATCAAACCACCAGGTGTGGGACTGATAATTCGAACCGAAGCCAAAGGTCAAGGCGAGCAGGAGTTGTTCGAAGACTTCGAGCAATTGTGGGATCGCTGGCAAGGCATCGTGTCAGACGCAGAAGCGTCGATTGGACCGACCCTTATATACAGAGATCAGGACCTGCTCTATCGCGTAATTCGCGATGCGTTCTCTCATGATGTTTCCGAAATCATCGTCGACACGCCGGACGGTCAACGTCGAGCCCAAGAGTATCTCAGCGGTTGGGCAGGCAAACAAACTCGTGTGACGTTCCACACGGGAGAAGATTCGATTTTGATTTCGAAAAACGTCGACAGAGAAATCGAAGCAGCCTTGTCCGATCGTGCAGAACTTCCAAGCGGCGGTCACTTGAACATTCAACCAACTGAAGCGCTCACAGTGATTGACGTCAACTCGGGTCGTTTCACAAGCTCGAGAACTCAAGCCGAAACAGTAAGAAGAACCAATCTTGAAGCCGCTCAGGAGATTCCAAGGCAGCTCAGATTGCGCAACATCGGCGGCATGGTTATTGTCGACTTCATCGACATGGATAGCCGCAAAGACCAACAGCAGGTGCTTGAAGTATTCCAGAGATCGCTAGAAGAGGATAGAGCAAAACCGCAGATCGGTCAGCTTTCCGATCTCGGATTGGTCGAGCTCACTCGCAGAAGACAAGGACAGAGCTTGAGAGAGTTATTCACTCATAAGTGCAATAGCTGCACCGGATTGGGTGTGATTCCAACTCTGGAATTAGGACCGGCTGATAATCGCCGCGTCATTACATTCAAAGCGAAGGATGAAGAGCAGGCTCTCAGGCGCTCCGGTGGACCCGCGGGAAAGCGCAGTTCGGCGCGTCCAGCAGCAGGTCTTTTGAAAGCAGCGTCAGCAAGTAATGGGCGAATCGTTCCAACGGTTCAAGAAGAAGAATTCGAAGATGTGCCGGAAGAAATTTTGGCTCAAATGCCCGACGAATTGTTGGATTCTCGTGTCGGCGGAAAACTGAACCAACCCTTTGAGGAGGGAGATGGTGGCGGTGATCTGGAAGTCGAAAGCGAAGACGATGTCATTGAAGTTCGCGCAGAATCCTACGCACCTCAAACAACGATTGTCGAAGAAAACTTCAGCGAAGATGAAGATGAAAGCGGTGGGCTCCACGATGAGCTGACGGAGAACATCTCCGCTGTTGCTCAAGTGTTTGAGGAAATCGGCTCGTACCCAAATCGAACTGAAGAACCTGCACTTTCAGTGACCGAAGAATCGGTGATTGATGTTGTGGAAGAGCCACAGCCAGACCCGGTTTCCAGCAGCCCTTTCGAGGCTGAATTCGACGAGGAAACCGGCACATACAGACTCAAGGCCAGAACTCCAATGCCACAAGAGGAATCAGCTTCGAATGTCGAGTTTCAACCTTACGAGCGTTTGCACAGTGAAAATGCAAATGACGGAGAGTCGCATGGTGACTCAGAAGAGAACCACTCTCATCATGGAAACGAAGGAAGCTCCGAACAACATTCCGAACAGTCTCAGCAGCAATGGTGGAACAAAACCTCGGAAGATTCGGATGAAGATAGCGGCAACGCAAGTGCCGAAGATTCTGATGATTCGGAGTCGGACGAATCCGATGAAGAGTCCGAACAGGGTGGCTACAACCAATACGGTTCCTCCCAATCGGAACAATCCGACTCGTACGATCAGCTCAAACTGGTTCCTCCCAGTGATACAGCTGCTGTAGGAGCAAACGAAGAAGACAAAGGCGACGAATAAATCGTCTAGCGGCAGATAACTTTATGCGCCTGAGAGCTCGAGTTCTCAGGCGCGTATCGTTTTTGTAGCCCAAAGACGACTTTATATGTCTTGTATTTTTAAATTGTGATTTTTGGGAAAGATATTGTTGAAGTTAACCCTTCGCGGGGAATGCCATGCTTGGGGGGTAGGGGTTTTTGGTGTGGTGAGCAGCGAGGCGACCAAAATAATCTGTTCCATGTGCGGGAAGCCGGTGTTGGGTCCACAACGCCGCTCCATGCAGGGCTGGATTTTTCCTGGCGGCAGATGCACTTGCAGAGGATTGGGCGAAACGTCGTCTTCGTCTAAACATCAGGCTTTGCAAGAGGACTCTCAACCGTCGGCCCCAGCCGAAAAGCCAACACCTCCGCCGGCGCAAGCGGCTCCGGCCGCACCAGCGGCTCCGCCGACTCCGTCTGAACCTGCAGCCCCCGCCGACCCGACCTCTTCTAAGCCGAAAATGCACCTTGGCGGAAGACGGCGTGAAGGTGAGGCGTCCGTGTTTCCGGAGGGTGGCAAGCCTGCACCGCTTTCTCAGATTGTTTCGCCTCTGGGTTCTGATGACTCGCAGAACAAGGCGCCTGCGGCCCCTCCAAAGGCAGCGACACCTTTTCCTTCCGCTACTCCAATGCCGGGCGGCGCTCCGCCCCCACCGCCTCCTCCAGCGGTAGCGGCACCACCACCACCTCCTCCGGCGGCAAGTGCTCCACCTCCGCCGCCACCAGATACGGTGTCACCCAAAGCGGCTTCACCATCAGTTGCGACGCCGACACCAATGCCAACGGCACCAATGCCAACAGCATCAATGCCA